>NZ_JBIWCL010000002.1:0-627432 GCF_044761485.1 Streptomyces sp. NPDC097617 | reverse complement strand
CCGCCCCACACGTCGTCCCGGCGCCCGCCCACGGTGTTCCCCGGCCCCCCCCCCAAACCGGGGCACACCGGCACCGGACCCGGCCCCCCCCCCCCCCGGCCGGCCCCCCGGCCCCCCCCGGCTCCACCTCAACCGAGAGGACATCTCAGGATGAGTGATCTGCGACTCGCGACCTGCACCTACCAGGAGTTCGCCCCGCACATGGGCACCTCGGTCCGCACCACGGTCGGTGCCCCGCGGTTCTCCCTCCCCTACCAGCTCGGCGGCCACGCCCGGCTCATCACCCCCACCCGCGACCTGCTCAAGATCAACGCGCAGGACGCCTACGAGTGGGGCTACCGCCGGCTCCTGAACGGCAACGGACTCGAGAACATCCGCCGCGAACTCATGGCCATCGCGGGCGCCAACGACCTGGACAGCCCGCTGGTCCTCCTGTGCTTCGACCGCCTGGACCGGCTGACCCCGCCCGACGACTGGTGCCACCGCCTCCACTTCGCGAAGTGGTGGACCGAGCAGACCGACACAGAGGTCCCCGAGCTGGGCGCCTGGCGCACGCCGCCCCCGCCCACCCTCTTCGACTTCTGATCCTCCACCTCTGGCGGGCGGGGGCGGGAATCCCCGCCCGCCAGAGGCCCCAACCGAAATCACCTCACAGCAAGGAAGTCACCATGGCCCGCACGTACGAGCCGATCCAGACCCGGGTGTGCATTGACGACACGCTCGGCCCGTTCGACTGCCAACTCGACCCCCGCAACCGGTGGAACGGCTGGCTGAGCCCCCACTTCTCCCTCGACGCCACCCGGCAGCTGTCCGCCCAGACGCTCCAGATGGCCGAGGACTACGGGCACGACTGCGTCGACACGATCCACGTGATCGAGGGCCGCGCGGACAGCGCGGACACGGTCCACATCATCGACAGCGGCAAGACGTACGAGGTCAACGACGACGGCGACCACGCGCCCCTGGCGATCGCCGTGCGGATCCCCTGGCGCTCCCTGGACCGGGGCAAGACGGCCACGATCACCGACCTCACCCCGGCCGCCCGCAAGGCGGCCCGCAAGAGCAAGGCCACCGGCCGGGGTGCGGCCCGCGCGGTCGTGGTCCACATCCGCTGGATGTACCTGGAAGAGGGCGTCGGCACGGCCGCCAACATCGTCCGCCCCGACGCCGACGGCCTGTACCCCATCGGTGGCTGGGAGTGGACGTGGCACTTCGCCTCCTGGTGGTGCGTGTGCGGTGAGGGCATGGACTGGCACGACACCGACTGCCAGTGCGGCATGACCCGCGACGCGAACCCGAAGACCCCGCTGGGAGTTGCCACCTGGGCGGCCGGGGCCACACTGCGGCGCCTGGCCCCCGAGGCGACGTCGGCCCTGGTCGACCTCCACGACGACTTCGCCCGGATCATCTCCGTGTTCGCCGGCGACACCGAGATCGACACCTGCGACGACACCGGTCCGTTCGACTGCGAAACCCTCGGCGAGGCCGACGCGATCCTGCGCGCGGTCCTCGACGAAGAGGGCATCGGCGCCCCGGACGCGGCCGGATGGCAGCTCGTCTCGGACGAGAAGTCCGACCAGCTCTACCGGATCACCTTCCCCGCCGTCCGCCCGTAGCGGCCCGGCCCGGGACGAGGCCCTCTAAGCGCTCGTCCCGGGCCCGCCTCTCCCACTCCATCCCGAGCGAACGAGGACGTCTCATGACCAACCAGGCCCCCCAGAAGCCGGCTTACCCCTTGCCCGACGGCCGCGCGATCAGCATGGCCGCCCACGAGGCCCTGGCCGCCCACTTCCAGGCGGGCGCCCGGCTCGGCCGCGTGATGGCCGTCGTCACTGCGGCGGCCGTGCGGGACATCCTGACCGACCACGACCACGAAGCCCCGTTCGACGCTGCCCACACCGAGCTGGTCGAGGCGGCCGACGGCGCCCTGTACGGAACCGGCCGGTACTGGACGGCGGACGGCACCGAGACCTCGTTCACCGAAGCCGTCGGCGAGCACGAGGCCGCGATGGGCGTCTACGGGATGAACGAGTGGACGCCGTACCTCGACCACGGGAACAGGGACGTCTGGAAGCCGCTCGTCACCGAGCTGCCCGCACGCAACGGCCAGCCGGCCTACCGACTCGACCTGGCCAAGGCGGCGGCCCTGCCGCTCGACTGACCACAAGCCACCTGGCCCCGGGGCGGGCGAGGGCGGGAATCCCGCCCACCCCGGGGCCGCCGCATGTGCACCGACCGAAACAACCTCACGGAGAACGCCATGATCGAAGTCCTCGTCTCGTGCAACGACACCCAGCGGTACCCGGCCCTGATCGACCCCGACGACCACCGCGACGGGTACGTGAAGCCCTGGTTCGACCTGGCCACCGTCCAGCGGATCGCAGCCGACACCCAGGAGGACGCGGACCGGTTCAGCCACGGCTCGGTGGACACGGTGCACGTCCTCACCGGCAAGGTCGACGGCACGGAGCACGCGGTCGTGCTGAACATCTGCTGGATGTACCTCGGCGGCGAGAAGCACCAGGAGGCGGTGGAGGTCTGCCAGCCCAACGAGGCTGGCCGGTACGCGATCGGCGGCTTCGAATGGTGCTGGTACCAGCTGGACGAGCAGCTGAACCCGGTCATCCCGCCCCAGGTGAAGCGGGAGCCGCTGCCGCCCTTTCCCCAGCAGGGGGCCGTCTGACCTGCTCTTTTCTCCGAAATCCCCGGGGGTCAACCCGGTACTTCACGGAGAGTCCGGCGTTAGTCATAGTGTCTACCCACTAAGCACCACACCGGCCAGGTGGGCGGAGGCGGGAATCTCCGCTCGCCTGGCCAGCACCCATGACCTCACGAGGAGACCGTCTTGGCCTACATCGACTCCACCACCACCGCCTGGGCCTCAGGCGGCTCGGCGTCCGCATACAAGCACGACGGCAACGAGCTGACCGTCATGAGCTGGTTCTGCGGCGCGGGCGGCGACACCCAGGGCGCCGACGCGGTCCCCAACGTCCGCGTCACCCGGGCCGCGAACCACTGGGACGTGGCCCTCGCCACGCACGCCTGGAACAACCCGCTCTGCGAGGTCTGGAAGGGCGACATCCGTCGGGCCCCGGTCGAGAAGTGGCCGGTGTGCGACATCTTCTGGGCGTCGCCCGAGTGCCCGAAGTGGTCGGCGGCCCGGGGCGTGAAGCGGGACTTCGACAAGACCCTCCAGGGCCAGATCGACTTCGACGAGCCCGAGTTCAAGAGCGACAAGGAGCGCCGGGCCGCCGAAGAGCGCTCGCGCGCCCTGATGGAAGAAGTCCCGATGTACCTCCGAGGCGTGATCGCCCGAGGCGGCCTGGTCAAGGCGGGCGTAGTCGAGAACGTGATCGACTGCCGCGACTGGGACGACTGGGACCGGTGGATGGGCGAGTTCGACAAGATGGGCTACGACACCAAGGTCTGCGCGATCAACTCGATGCACGTCGACCCCCGCAGCCTCGACCACATCCCCCAGAGCCGTGACCGGCTGTACGTCGCCTACTGGCACCGGAGCCTGGGCCGCACCCCCCAGTGGGACAAGTGGATCCTGCGCCCCGAAGCGTTCTGCTTCGACTGCGACGAGAAGGTGGAGGCCGTCCAGGTCTTCCGCAAGGCAGGCAAGGACATGGGCCGGTACCGCCAGAGCTACGACTACCGGTGCCCGCGCAAGACGTGCCGCGCGATCGTGGAGCCCATGGCGCTCCCCGCGGCTGCCGCGATCGACTGGTCACTCCCCGGCACGCCGATCGGTGACCGGCAGAAGACCCCGGAGTGCCCGGAAGGCCTGGCCCCCGCCACGATCGCCCGTACCAGGGCGGGCTTCGCCCAGTACTGGGGCTGGGGCGCACCGGCCGCCGACGATGGCCAGGACGCGCTGTTCGGCGGCCTCGCTGACACCCCGGAGGTCACCCCCGGCCCGCTCCTCGTCCCGACCGGCGGCACGTGGAGGGACAAGGCCGTCACCCTGAACCGGCCGATGTCGACCCGCACGACGGTCGAGACCGACGGGATCGTGATCCCGCCCATCCTCGTCCCCTGCGAGGGCCGCGACGGCAAGAAGCCGATGAGCGTGGACGACCCGCTGCGCACCCAGACGGCCCGTCTGGAGACCGCCCTCGCGTACCTCCCGCCGTTCGTGATCCCGATGCGGGGAGGCGGCGACAAGGAGAAGGCCCGGCACATCAGCGCCCCGCTCCACACCGTCTCGGCCGGCGGCAACCACCATGGACTGGTGACCGCACCGGACCACCTGCTCGTCCCGTACTACGGCAACGGCCGGGCCCGGGAGCTGAGCGAGCCGATCGGCGCCCTGCCGACCCGCGACCGGTACGCCCTGGTCAAGGGCGACTTCAACATCGACGACGTCCTGTTCCGGATGCTCCAGCCCCACGAGATCGCACGGGCGATGGCCTTCCGGAAGGGCTACAAGATCATGGGCTCGAAGCGGCACCAGGTGCGCCAGCTCGGCAACGCGGTGACCCCGGGCGTCGCGGAGAACCTGTACTGCGCGCTGGTCGAGGCGATCACGGGCGAGGAGATGTCCCGGTTCGCAGAGGGGCGCGGCCCGCTCTCGCTCACCATGGCCGCCTGACCTGCGATTTCCCCCGATCCCTGGGGTATCAACCGGTACCCCAGGGGTCTCCCCGCGTTAGTCATAGTGTCTACCCACTAACCACCATCACGGAGGCTGCCATGTCCGCCAAGCTCATCCCCGCCCACCTCGCCGCGGCCATCGCCCAGGAGGCGGCGAAGTGCGCGTCGCGCCCGCTGTGGCAGAGCCAGGTGCTCGGCGTCCTGGTCCACGCCGGGTACAGCGCCCGGGAGATCGCCGGCTTCACCGGCGCCCAGTGGGACCGGATCGAGCTGCGCCTGGCGCTCGCCGGTCTCATCGACGCGGGCAAGGGTGCCGTGACCGAAGGGCTCCTGCCGGTCGACCTGGCCGGGTGCGTCGCCGAGCTGAGCGAGTCGAACCAGCAGTTGATGCTCAACCGCTGGCTGCGCGGCGACTTCCGCAGCGCCCGCCACGCGGAGCGGTACGTGCTCGCCATCCGGCAGGACGAGCAGCCGCAGGTGAGCTTCTAACCCGCGAGGAAATTTCCTCGATCCATTTTCCGCAATCGGTTTACCTAAATCGATTACGGAAAGGATAGAAGTAGACCCACTCACCACCCCTACAAGGAGCGGCCATGCGCGTCACGACCACCACGGCATCTGAGCTGGTCATCGAGGACAAGGCCACGTACTACCTGCTGCGGATCGTCCAGGAACCCGGCAAGCCCGACGCGATCGGCGAGGACATCCTGTCCGGCTTCCAGGTCCGCGCGGCCATCACCGCGGCCCTGGCTGACGGCAGCAGCGAGGTCGAGCAGAAGGGCCCGACCGAGATCACCACGCGGCAGGCCGACGGGAGCTGCACCTACTCGAAGGTCTGCTAGCTGTCGGCGGCCGGCGGGGCGCGTAAGCGAGGGAATCCCACCGGCCGCCACACGCAGCCCAGCACCGAAGGGCCTCACAACCCAACCAGGCGCGTGAGGCCCACCGTACCGCCCATTTAGATCAGCGGAGGAACGCGTGAGCACCAACAACACCACCGAGACCCGCGAGTTCATCATCGTCGGCCAGGACACCGGCGTGAGCTACACCCTGTGGGACGTGGCGCCCGCCCCGACCGACACCACGAAGCGCGCCATCGTGCTCGAGGAACTGAACATCGACGCGTACGACGCCTTCGGCTCGGTCCACCTGGAGCACGCCGCCAGCGCCCGCGCGGCTGTCGACCACCTCCTCGCGGCACTCAAGGAGCGGTCCGGCCTCGACTCCTACGCGTTGAGCCCCGACAGCAAGCTCGACAACTACCAGGCGGACGCCCCCGCCCAGCCGGCCGCCGACGAGCCCGAGCCGTTCGGCCGCGCGCACACCCGGTCGGCCACCCGGGACAGCGGATACCGCATCGAGGCGAGCAGCACGCCCGGCGTCCCCGTGTTCAACGTCGATGGGCTGCCCGTCCGCTCCCCGATCGAGACCAGGGACCGTGTGCGCGCGGGCGTCATCAACAGCGGCCTGGACTGGCCGATGACGAACGTGCTCGTCCGCCTCACCCCGATCACCAAGGACGGAAGCAGCGTCGGGACCAGCGGCCTGGACCTCGCGATCGCGTGCACCATCCTGGCCGCCTCCGGCCAACTCCCCGCCGATTGCCTGGCCGGAGCAGCGATGGTCGGCGAACTCGGCCTCGACGGCGCGATCCGCGTCCCCTACGACCTGACCAACACGGTCCGCACGATCGCGGACGACGGTGCGACGACCATCCTCGTCCCCGTCCAGGCCATGGACGACGTGGCCACCGCGGGCGTCCGGGTGATCGGAGTCGGCTCTCTGGACGAGGCCTTGGCGGTCCTGGCCGGCCACTGGCACCACCCGGAGGGCTGCGCCCACTGCACCCCCGACACGGACGCCGAACCGCACCAGCCCTGCACCCCCGACGGCCGGTGCCCGGTCTGCGAGGACGTCGCCCCGTTCTGAGCGGCGAGCGCCGGGCGGGCCCCGCACTGGCCCGCCCGGCACCTCCCCTCCTCCACCACCACCCGCATTGCAAGGAAGGGCACCACCACCATGGACATCAACGCTGATCAGATCCAGTTCACCGCGTACGGCCCGGAGCGTTTCGCCGAGCACCTGCCGTTCGCTCAGCGCGGCTACCTGTTCACCATCCCCGGGACCTTCCCGGAGGACACCCCCGCGCACACCAACGTCACCGACTGGGAGATGGCGGTCTACCGCAAGCACGGAGAGTGGGAGGTCCGGGACGTCCACGGCGACCGGAAGGTCTGGGCCGTTGCCTCATCTCGCCGAGTCGCGGCCGGCCTGGCGTTCCAGGGGATCGCCCGCAAGCGCCGTTACCGCGCGGCCGACATCGGCAACGCGCGCGCCTTGTGCGGCCTTGAGACCGTCCCCCCGTACGCGGTGGAGATCACCGACAGCGTGACGTTCGTCCTCACCTCCTGGTTCGTCGCCCACCTCGTGAGGATCGAGGCGACCGAGTTCGGTCACCCGGCCCGGTACCAGGTGACCGCCCCGCGCAGCGGAGAGGCGTACGTGATCGAAGCCAGTGGCGGGGTCGAACTGCGCACCCTGGAGGTCGGCGTGCTGCACATCCGGTGCGGCTGCGACATCAACCCGGCCGCCACGTTCGAGAACGAGGCCGACGCCACGGCCCACGTCCGCGAGGAACTGGCCGTCTGGGAGGTCTGCCCGGCATCGCCCGGCGCCCCGGCCGCCGAGGACCAGCAGACCGAGGACGACGAGGACCAGGCGCCCGACGCCCAGTAGCCTCCGCCCGCCCCGTGGGGCCACGACCGGTAACCGGTCGTGGCCCCACGGGCGTTCCGGCGCCCTGCGGTCATCCCGGCCAGGACCGCCCACGCCCGTCTTAGCCGCTCACGGCCCCCAGCTCCCTACCCTCCACGTGGCGGCAACGAGTCGGTCACAGCCCCACCAAGGGCTGCCAGTGAACGGATTCGGCGCCCCCTTCACCGTCGGATCGGCCACTTAGGGTCCCTGTATCATCGCGTTCCGTGGTCGGCTGTTCTGAGCAGCGGCGCAGTCGACCCACGCGCCGGTAGTGCAACAGCAGCACGCCCACCTTCCGGGTGGGAGGTCCTGGTTCAAATCCAGGCCGGCGCTCCACCCCGAAGCCCCCGACCGGCACCCGCCCGGCCGGGGGCTTCGTCGTACCCCCTGGCCTGCGCCGATGCCCCGGGGCCGGGCTGCCGGGTCGGCTACCATCGCCGCCCACCTCGGCAGGTCCCCCAAGGAGCGGCCCATGTTCCACGGCTCGATTCCCGCGCCCCTCCGGTCGATCATCTACGAGCACGCCGGAACGTGGCCCGAGTCCGACATCTACGTCGGCTGCTCCGGGAACATGACGATCGAACGGGTGCTGCACGAGAAATTCGGCAGCTCAAGGCCAGTGCACGGCAATGACATCCAGGCGTACTCGTGCGCCCTCGGCTGGTACCTCGCGGGAGACCCGCTGGAGTTCACCCTCCGCGAGGACCACGAGGAGGAACTGGGCTGGCTCCACCCGTACCTGGAGGACCGCGCGGACCTGATGGCCACGCTCATGCTCGGGACGCGGTTCCTCCAGTACGTCGGCAAGGACGGCGTCTACTACCGGCGGATGCTCGCCGCGACCCAAGAGCAGTGGCCGAGGATGCACGAGAAGACCGCCACGAAGCTGCGCGGCCTGGAAACCCGCCTCGGCTCCTTCTACGCCGGCGACGTCCGTGACTACCTCGACCAGGCCCCGGCCGACGCCCCCGTGGTCCTCTTCCCGCCCTTCTACTCCGGGGACTACACCAGCCAGTTCGCGCCGATCGACGCCGCCTTCGACTGGCCCGAGCCGACGTTCGGCGAGCTGGACGAGGCGGGCAAGGAACGGATCATCGAGCAGGTCCAGGACCGGCCGAACTGGGTCCTTGGCCTCCACATCGAGCGCCCGGAACTGCGTAACCGACTCGCCGGCGTCGTCCAGACCGCGAACCGCGGCCTGCCGATCTACGTGTACGCCGCCGCAGGACCCCGCCGCATCGTCCGCCCCCGGCAGCCCACCGAGGCGATCCCCATGCCGAAGATCGGGAAGGACGACGTCCTCGGCGACCGGATGAGCCTGCACATCCTGACGGGTGGCCAGTTCGCAGCGATCCGTTCCCAGTTCATGTCGAAGACGATCAAGCCGGGGTCGCCGCTGATCGCGTGCGGGGTCGCCGTCGACGGAAAGCTGATCGGAGCCTTCGCGTACCTGCCGCCGAAGTTCGACCCGAACACCGCCTACCTCATGTCGGACTTCCCCGTGTCGTGGACGAAGTACCGGCGCCTGGCCAAGCTGATCGTGATGGCCGCCTCCACGAAGGAGGCACAGCTCCTCATCCAGCGCAGCCTGTCGAAGCGGATCACCGGCTGGGCCACCACCGCGTTCACCGACCGGCCCAACAGCGCGAAGTACGGGCGCGGCATCCCCGGCGTACGCCTCCAGAAGCGCACCGAGGCCACCCCCAAGGACCCGGGCGACGGGATTCACCGCTACCAGCTCCAGTACGGCGGCCCCATCGGCGCCTACGACCTCGCCGGCGCCCTGGACATCTGGAAGACCAAGCACGGTAAGGATCACCTGCGATGAGCGACACCGTCACCCCCTTGTTCCGGCCCCGCCTCGTCCGCCGTGACCCGCGGCTCCTCACCCGCCTGGAGGTGAACGCCCGGTTCATGCGGAAGGAGGAGTACGACCGTCTGGTGGAGAACGTCCGCCGCGACGGCTGCCTCACCTCCACCCCGCTGATCTACGCGGGCGGCGAGTACGACGAGGAACGCGAGCTCGTCCTCTCCGGGAACCACCGGACCATGGCGTCGATCGACGCGGGCCTGGACGAGATCGACTGCATGCTCATCGAGGAGGCGCTGACCCGGCAGCAGCTCGTCGCGATCCAGCTGTCCCACAACGCCATCTCGGGCGAGGACGACCCGGCGACCCTCAAGCAGCTGTACGAGGAACTGGACGACGTCGACTGGCGCGCCTACTCCGGCCTGGATGACGACCAGCTCAAGCTGCTCGCCGAAGTCAGCCCCGAAGGGCTCAGCGAAGCGAACCTGGACTTCGCCACCGTGTCGCTGATCTTCCTCCCTGCCGAGCTGGAAGCCGCCCGCACCGCGTTCGAGGAGGCCCGCCTCGGTCAGAACGAAAGCTGGCTCGCCGCCCGCGCGGACTACGAACAGACCTTGGACACGCTCGCCTCGACCCATGCCGCCCACAAGGTCGGCAACGTTGCGACCGCCCTCCACGCCATCCTCACCATCACCGAGACCCACCTGACCGACCTCCAGGCCGGCTACACCGCCCCAGACGGCACCGCGGCGCACTCGGGGCACGTCGGCCTGGAGACGGTCCTCGGCGCCCGCACTCTCCCGGCACCCGCGGCCGTCACCATCAACAAGGCCATCGCAGCAGCAGAGGGACGCGGCGAGATCGAGCAGGGGCACGGGTGGAAGCTCCTCGAACGCCTCGCGGGGGAGTACCTGTCCGGCCCCAACTGGGACAGCGCCCACGGGGACGGTCAGCCGTGACCACCACGCTCGTCTTCGACCCCGCACTGGACCTCTGGGAGCGCCAGCCCAACGAGTCAGCCCGCAAACACGGACAGTTCGTCACGTACCGGGATCTCGGGCGTGCCCGCACCCTGGCGAAAGCTGCGGAGAGCCTGACCCTCGCTCACGGGCACGTGAGGAACACGGCGGCCGAGAACCGGTGGCGAGAGCGGGTCGAGGCGTGGGACAGGCACCTGGACCGGCTGTACGAGGCGACGTGGCTGGAGGAACGCCGCAAGGCCGCCGAGTCGGACGCGAAGATCCTGGGCGCGGCGATCGGCAAGCTGGCGCAGCGCCTTGGCACCCTGCGCGCCGAGGAGCTGTCCCCGGGCGACTTCATCCGGCTGATGGACGTCGCGATGCGGCACCGGCGCGTCCTGTTCGGCGACCCGACGGAGACGATCGCCGTCACCGGCCAGGGCGGGAACCCGCTCGCGGTCCAGCTCGCCGAGTTCGCCGCGATGCCCAAGGCGCAACGCCGCGTTCGCCTCGCCGATCTCGCCGCCTCGGTGAACCAGCGGCTCCGGGCGGTCGACGGCAGCGACGACGATGACGACGGGGAGCCTGTCCCCAACGACGAGAGCAGCGGTCAGGAGTGAACACGCGCCAGGCCCCCGGCGAGCTGGACCACCTTGACGACGCAGCGGTGCTCCAGCAGCTCGAAGCCGCGAAGAACTCGATGGGCCAAGACCTGCTGCGAGACCCGGTCACGTTCGCCCGGGGCCTGGACAGCACCTACCGGATGCGCCCGCACCTGAGGGTGATCGGGGAGGCCCTGGCCGACGTCGGACGCGGCCTGTGCCCCCGGCTGATGATTTTCACACCGCCGCAGGTGGGGAAGTCCACCACGGTCGCCGAGTGGTTTCCGTTCTGGTGGCTGGCCCTCTACCCGATGGACCGGGTGGCGGTCACGTCGTACGGCGACGACCTGGCGCTTCGCCGAGGCAAGACCATCCGTGGCTACGTCACCGAGTACGGGGCCGAGTGGGACATGTTCATCCAGCCCGGCTCGGGGGCGATGCAGGACTGGTCTCTCACCGAGGGCGGCGGTGTCCGCTCGGTGTCGGTCGGCAAGGGCCTCACAGGCCACCCGGTGAACCTGCTGATCGTGGACGACCCGCACAAGGACCGCGCCGACGCGGAGTCGGAAGCCTCCCGGCGGGCGCTGCACGACTGGTACTCGTCCACCGCCCTCAAGCGTCTCCAGCCCGACCGGAACGCGGTGGTCGGCATCCAGACGCGCTGGCACCCGGACGACTGGGCCGGCCGACGCCTCGCCGATGAGGGCCGGATCGAGGAGGGCGGCCGGTGGCGGGTGATCCACCTCCCCGCGGTCGCCGACCCGAAGTTCGGCCCGGACCCGCTCGGCCGCGCCCCCGGCGACCCGCTGCCGCACCCGAAGATCCCGACGCGGGACCGGCGGCTGCTCAAGGCGTGGTGGGCGGACATGAAGAAGACGTCGATCGTGCGGGACTGGCACAGCCTCGCCCAGGGTGACCCGCAGCCCGCCGAGGGCGCACTGGTCTCGGACGAGCTGCTGCGGATGCTGCGGGACACGACCACCAAGGTTGAGCCGCAGAAGATCGCCGTGGCGATCGACCCGTCCGGCGGCGGCCGTGACGTCGCCGGCGTCGTCGGCGGCTTCCTCGGCGACGACAAGCGGGTGTGGATCACCCACGACCGGTCGGCCGTCATGTCGTCGGCCGACTGGTCCACCGCGGCCTGTCTCCTCGCCCACGAGACGAACGCGGCGATCATCTTCGTGGAATGGAACTTCGGCCGGGACATGGCCGTCCTGGCGCTCCAGACGTCGTGGGACACCCTCCAGCGGGAGGGCCGCATCCCGCCCGAAGTCCTCATGCCGCAGATCGCCCCGGTGCGCGCGAAGCAAGGGAAGCTGCTCAGGGCCGAGCCGATCGCCCAACAGATGGTTCAGGACCGGGTACGGCTGCGCGGCGTGTTCACCGACCTGGAACGGGAGTGGGCTACGTGGATGCCGTCGGACCCCGACAGCCCCGGCCGGATCGACGCCTCGTGCATCCTCGTGTACGGCCTGATCCCCGAGGTGAACAAGGGCGCCATCGTCCACGCCCCGCTGCCGACGGCTCCGACGCCCTCGACGGTCCGTCAGCCCCCGCCCTCGGCCGGCCTGTACGGGCGGAGGATCGGGAAGTGATCGGCCCCGCCCCGTCGGCCGCCCGTGGGACACTGCGCCCATGGACACCCTTAACGGCGGGGCGGCGCTCCGCGAGCACCTGGAGCGCAACCCGGAAGCCCAGCGCGCGGCCCTCCAGGACCCGCAGTACGCGGCTGAAGTCCACCGGCTCCGCGCGGTCCTGGGCCACCTGGACGCCGCCCTGGCCGCCGAAGACATGTCCGGCGAGGTCCGGCAGCGCATCGCGGCGCGCCTCGTCGCCGACTGCCTCGGCACCGATGAGGCGAATGCCCGGGTACGCGACCGCGCCCGCGCCGTGCAGGACCTCATGACGGGCGGCGCGGTCCACGTACCCGTCGGCCGGTAGACCGCTTACCTGAACCGTTGGCGGTGGCGCGGCCGACCCCGTCACACTGACCGGGTGATGAAGCTTCCCCGCGTGGAATGCCCGAGCTGCACACGGTCGATCGCGGCCGGGATGGTCGCCGGTCGCCTCAGCAAGGGCCGGATCTGGCGCCACGACGCCCCCGACACCCGCCGCGACACCACCGGGCACCTTCTGTCGTGCGCCGGATCGCTGGAGATCGTGGACCTGCCCTACGGGCAGATGGAGATCCCCATCAGCGAACCCGAGCCCCAGCCCGAGCCCGCCGACGCGATGGCCCTGTTCTAAGCCCATGACCACCTCGAAGGCACACACCGCGTGGGACGGACTGAACGACCGTCAGCGGACCTACCTCGACGCGATCTTCCACGAGGACCAAGCGCGCGAGGAGGCCCACCACGCCGACTCCGCGCGCACCTGGTCCAGCACGCCCGCCCGCGTCTGGCGGCGTATCCCGCTGAACAGCGCGGGCTCCTCCCTCGCCTCACGGCTGCGGTCGAAAGGCGTCCACGACCCGGGCGCCGGGTCCACCCTCAGCGCGCTGTGTACCCGCGGCCTGGCCGAGGTCGACCACGTGCCCGGCATCCTCTCCGACATCGTGTGCGTGCGGATCACCCCGGCCGGTCGTGCCGCCGCCCGCGCCGGCCTCGGCTACGGCCCCCGCTGGGTGAAGCCCAGATGGGCCCTGTCCGAGTGGCTGTGGCGCGAGTTCACCAAGGTCGTGGCAGCCGGTGAGGACGGCCTACAGACGGATCAGATGTGGCACAGCGCCCACGGCTACCTGGTCGACGGCGAACTCGCGCGCGGCAACCGGCCGTACCTGTGCGTCGTCGTGACCTGGGAGAAGGTGAACCGGGCCTACCCGGGCGAGCCGCCGCGCTACATCAACCGCGAGCGGCGCCGGTACCGCCTCACCGACACCGGGCGCGCCCACTACACGGAACGTCTCGCGGACTACCGGGAGATCTACCCGGAGGTCGTCGCCCCCGACGTACCGCCCGAGCCCGCCGACACCCCGTGAGTTTTTGATCTGAAAACGGGGTCTGACCTGCACAGATCCCGGCGGGCCCGTCCCCTTCGGATGGCCTATCATCCCCGCCTGACTCGGCCGGATGATCCATCGGGGTACGGAAATGATCAGTCTTGCAGTGCTCGCCTTCCTTGCGCTCGCCGGATACCGCGGCACGCAGCTCGTCGTCCATGACTCGATCCTCGATCCGGTGCGCGCCCGCGTCGACGCCTGGCAGCAGAAGCGCCCGACGTCCGGGTTCCGGGAAGCGATCGTCACCCTGATCAGCTGCGTGTACTGCACCGGCTGGTGGGTGTCCGGCGCGCTCCTGGCGGCCTGGCTCCTCGTCACCGACTCCTGGCACGGGACCCCGCTCCTGGTCCACGGCATCGAGTGGCTGGCCGTCGCCGCCGGCGCCGCCCTCCTCAACCGCTGGGACGACTCCCGCAAGGACGCCCACTGATGGCACGCCGTGAACTCACGGCGTCCGCCTCCCGGTACACCTCCCGCAAGATCCGAGGCCGGGGCGCCGGAGACCAGTCCTGGCAGGGCCGCGCCTACGACATGTACCACCAGGTCCCCGAAGTACGGTTCGCCGCCTCATGGATCGGCAACGCCATGTCCGGCGCGAGGCTCTACGCGGGCCGCCGAGCCGACGACGGCACGATCGAACCCGCCCCCGACGGCCACCGAGCAAACGAGATCGTCGCCCAGATCGCGGGCGGCCCCGACGGCCAGTCGAAGATGCTCGGCGCGTTCGGCCGGCACCTAACCGTCCCCGGCGAGGGCTGGATCGTCGTGCGCCCCAACGACGAAGTCCTGTCCCCCTACAGCCCGGAGGACGGCCACGACTGGCGGGTCCTGTCGGTGAAGGAGGTCAAGCAGCAGTCCGGCAAGCTGATGGCCGAGATCGACGGCGAAGACGTCCCGATCCCCGAAGGCGACCCCGAGAGCATGGACCCCGACGGGCCCGTGGCGATCCGCGTGTGGGAACCGGACCCCGAGCGCGCCATCGAGGCCGACAGCCCCGTCCGCTCCAGCCTGGAGCTCCTGGAGGAGCTGCTGCTCCTCAACGCCGCCGTGAAGGCCATCGCCCGAAGCCGGATCACCGGCCGTGGCCTGCTCCTCATCCCCAAGGGCACTCGCTTCCCGACGTCCAACGCCCAGGGCGGCGCCGAGGACGACCTGATCGAGCTGTTCATGACGATCGCCGAGACCGCGATCCGCGACCCCGAGTCGGCCGCCGCGACGGTCCCGATCGTCCTGGAAGTCCCCGCGGACACGATCGCCGAGTTCAAGCTGATCAAGTTCGAGTCGGACTTCGACGAACTCGCCATCAAGCTGCGGGAAGAGGCCGTACGCCGCTTCGCGACCGGACTGGAGATCCCCGCCGAGATCCTGCTCGGCCTCGGCGACGTGAACCACTGGGGGGCTTGGGCACTGACCTCGGAGGCGATCCGCCTCGGCATCGAACCGAAGCTGGCCACCGTCTCGTACGCCCTCACCCAGCAGTGGCTACGGCCCATCCTCGAATCGGAAAGCGTCGAGGACTGGCACCGGTGGATGGTCTGGTACGACACCAGCCCGCTGCGGGTGCGCACCAACCGCTCGGAGACCGCCCTCCAGGCCCACGACCGGGGCGTCATCTCGGACGAGGCCCTCCGCCGCGAGACCGGGTTCGATGAGTCCGACGCCCCGGACGCGGAAGAGGTCGCCCGCCGTAACCCGCCCCCGGCAGCGATTCCCCCCGGCGACGAGAAGCCCACCCCGGAGGAGGAGACCCCGACCGCTCCGAACCTGCCCGTGGACGAGTCCGAGGCACCGCCGGAAACCCTCGCCGCGTCAGCCGGCCCCGGTGACGGTCTCCTCGCCGCCGCAGACGGCCTGATCTGGGGCGCGCTCACCGCGGCGGGGGAGAAGCTGCTCAAGACCCCGGCGTGCCCGCGCAGCGAACGGGCCAGGGCCCGCGACGTCGAGTCGGCGCGCCTGCACACGCTTCTCCCGGTCGACGTCGCACAAGTCGAGCAGTGGCGGCTCCTCGATGGCGCCTGGTCGAGGGCCGGGGAGATCGCTGCGCGCTACGGCCTCGACGCCGACTGCCTGACCGCGTCCCTCGACGGCTACACCCGGGAGCTGATCGCCGCTGGCGTGGAGCATGAATACCGGCTCGTGCCGTCAGTCCTGACCTCGTGCTTTGGGGCGGCGGCGTGACGCCCCGGCACGCGCGGCAGTCCGCGTCCACCGATGTCGTCCTCCACCCCGGAAGCCTTCGGTCCGGCTGGTGCCCGGTGTGCAAGGCGTGGACGCACATCACGGCGGACCTGCTGCTCCTTTCGCCTCATGGCCTGTCGACCGTCGGCACGTGGGAGTGGTGCGAGATCTGCGACGACCCCGTCAGTTCTCTCCCGAACAGGAGGATCGACCGTGCCTGATCACGACCAGTCACTTCCCGTGCCGCAGGACGACGAGCCGTTCGTGAGCCCGGACATCACCGTCTCCGTCGAGCCCGACCGCCGGTGCCGGGCCTGCGGACAGACATCCGTTCACGTCATCGCCGTCACCATGCGCGCCGGTACCGAAGACCGGGTCATCGGTGGGTGGGCCTGGTGCGAGGCGTGCGGGGCCTGCCCCCATCCGGTGATGGAGAAGCCCGATGCCTGACCGCGAAGCCCAGCTCGACCAGGCCGAGGCCGAGTTCACCGAGGCGGTCGCAGCCGCCCTCACCGAGACGGCCGACGAGTTTGCCGACGCAGTCCAGGCCGCGACGGAACTCGTCGCCGCCCGGTTCTCCGTCGGCCGGATCACCCGCATGTGGGGCAACCGGACCCGCGGCCTCGTACGCCGCCTCCTCGGCACCGCCGAGACGGCGGCCACCGCGGCGGCCGAAGACATCGGGGAACCCCTGCCTGACGGCTGGGACGACCTTCCCGGCCGGTACGACGACGGCACCCTTCCCGAGGGCCTGGGCCAGTACGTCGAGACGACCGAGCACCTGCTGCGCGCCGTCGGCGACCGCCTGGCCGAGGCCGCGCGCGCCGAACTCGCGGCGGGCGTCGACGCAGGGGAAGACGTCGACCAGCTCCGAGCGCGGCTGCGCGCCGCGTTCACCCGCGAAGGTGCCCAACTCGGGCCCGAACGGGAGCAGCGCATCGCCCAGACCGAGGCGTCCCGGGCGTGGAACACGTCCACCCTGGCCGCCGCCCAGGCCGCATCCGGCCCCGAACGGCCCGTGGTGAAGCAGTGGATCACCCGCCACGACCGGACGGTCCGCACCGCACACGCACAGGCGGACGGCCAGATCCGGCTTCTGGCCGAGCCGTTCAGCGTCGACGGCGTCGCCATGCAGACCCCCGGCGACCCTTCCGCCCCGGCCGGCCTCGTCATCAACTGCCGCTGCCGCCTCGCGGTCGCACCCCAACTACAGGCAGCCGCCTTCGAAGTGAAGGACCCGGTGCGGGTCGACGTCTTGGAATCTGAGGAGATCGCTGTGGAACCTCGATCCGTGACCGCTGCCAGCGGCCACACGGGCGCGATGATCGCCCTGGTGCCGACGGAAGAGGACGCCGAGCGCCTGGTCCTCAACGCCGTCGGCTCGGAACCAGCCGGCGAGCTGCACCTGACTTTGGCCTACCTCGGCGAAGGCGCCGACTGGGATGAGGAGCACCGCACAGACCTGATCGCCCGGCTCCGCGCCCGCGCCCCGGACATCGGCGAGCCGATCGCGGGCCGGGCGTTCGGCGCGAACCAGTGGAACGCCGACGGCAACGACCCGTGCTGGGTGTGGTCCGTCGGCGACGACCGCGACCGCCCCGTGGACGCTCCGAGGATGGAGACGGCCCACTGGGCGGCGACGTACGCGCTGGAGGATATGCCCCGCAAGCCCGCACTGCCGACGCAGCACACCCCCTGGCAGCCGCACGTGTGCGCCGCCTACACCCGCAGCCCGTCCCTGCTGACCGCGATGAACCAGCGCCTCGGGCCCGTGCGGTTCGACCGGCTGAGGGTCGCCTTCGCCGGCCAGTACACCGACATCCCGCTCGGCCCAGAACAGGAGGAAACCACCGTGGACGAAACCGAGTGCGTGACCGCGGGCCCGCCCGCCGGGCGCGCCTGGTCCACCCCCGGCGACACCGGCCTGGCCTTCGAGAACGAGGAGACCGGCGACGGCCGCGTGTTCCGCCCCGGATCGCTGTACTGGTCTGGCGCCGGGCCATGGCCGCTCCAGTACGCCGACGAGATGCTGATGGGCCACCAAGGCGCCGAACTCGCGGGCGCCATCCAGACCATCGGCCGCGAGGGCGGCCGGATCACCGGCAGCGGCGTCATCTACCCCGGCCGCCCAGCCGGTGCCGACGCCCTGACACTGCTGGAGGAGGACGCTCCGCTGGGCGTCTCCGTCGACCTCGATGACGTGTCCGTGGAGTTCGTGGACCGTACCGCGGTGGGCGGCGACGAGGAGGGCGGGGTCATCCTGCTCGCGTCGTTGCCGTCGGCGTCCCTGATGCGCCTCGGTGACGGCTCCTGGTCCCTCAGCGCGAACCGCCTGGGGGAGTGGACCGCCTCCGGGGTCGCCCTGTCTCGGACGGCGGCCGGCACGCAGCTCATCACCGGTCCGGACGGTGTCGTGACGGCCGCCGCCGTGCGCGCCGCCCTGGAGGGCACGGGCGCGCTCACCGCGGCGGCGGGCGACCGCGACAGCGACAGCGGACTCGTCGTCCACCGGGAGTCGTCCGGCGACCTGCTGATGCGGGTGACCCGGGCCCGCCTCCGGGGTGCGACCCTCGTCGCGATGCCCGCGTACGACCGGGCCCGGATCGTCCTCGAAGAACAGTCGTCCCCGGTCGACTATGTCGGCGAGGAGGAGTGGGCCGCCGCAGGTCCGTCCCCGGCACACATGCGGGTCGTGAACTACGTGAAGGCCGCCCCGGTGGCCGTTGGCGCCCGCGAGGTCGCGAAGGCCCTCGGAATGAAGATGGGGACCGTACGCGGCCATCTGACGCGGGCGGCCAAGGCCGGGCGGATCGTCCGCCTCGGCGCGGGCCTGTACGTCGGCCCGGCCAACGAAGGAGCAGGCCTCGGCGCCTCCGCTTCCGGCGACGTCGAACTCCCGGTCCACGACGATCCCGACATGGCGTGGGACGGCGACGCCGCGTCCTCGCGCGTTCTCGCGCTCGCCACCTCCGACGAGGGCTCGATCGATGCCGACGTGCTTGCCGCCGCGTACCTGTGGCGGGACGACGACGCCGACCCGGCCACCGCGGCGGCGCACAAACTGCCCTTCGCGGACGTCGTGGACGGCCAGCTCCAGATCATCGCGAACGCCGTCTACGAGATCGGCGGCGTTCTGCAGGACGACGGCGGGGAGGGTACCGGCATCCCCGAGGAGGACCGCGACGCGGTCATGACCCGGGCCGGGGCTCTCTACGGCCGCCTGGCCGAGGCCTTCGGCGATGACTCGATCCGCGCCCCGTGGCACGAGGGCGCTGACGAGGACGACGAGCTTGAGGCGTCCGCCTGGAGCGCGATGCGCGACACCGACCCGATGCCCGCCGAGTGGTTCCGCGAGCCCACCGCCGCCGAGCTGCCGCCCGGGTCTGGGGGAGTGCACTACGCGAACGGCCGAATCTACGGATGGGTCGCCCAGGCAGGTGAACCCCACGCTGGCTACCCGGGCAAGAAGCTGACGATCGAATCCCTGGGCGCGCTGGACCTGACCCACTTCCTTCGGGCCCGGTTCCGGCTCGACGACGGCACCCTGATCAAGGCGGGCGCGTTCACGATGAACGCCCCGCACCACCGCGACGGCGCCGAGTGCGAGAGCGCCGTCTGCCAGTTCGATGACACCCGCACCGTGGCCGGGATCATCACGGTCGGCATGAGCAACGGCGGTCTCTGGTTCTCCGGCGCGGCCGGCCCCTGGCTGTCGGATTGGGACCGGTCCGTCTTCGCGGCCTGCCAGCCCAGCTACCACATGAAGTCTGGTCCCGACGGGCGTTGGCAGCTCCGGGCGGTCCTGTCCGTGCCGGTTCCCGGACACTCCTCGCCGCTCCTCGCCACCGCGGTCGCCGAGCGGTCGAACCTCGCACTCGCCGCATCGGCGGCCGGCGCCGTCCTCGACCAGACGGACGTGTCCGGACAACTCCCGGACGCCAGCTCGGGAGTTGTTCGGGACAACCTGGAACAACTCCCTGACCTGCCCGGACAGCGTCCGGACACCCGTCCGGACATGTCCGGACGGCGGCTCCCGGCAGATGCCGACGTTGACGACCTGGCCGCCGCGCTCCTGGCCAGCGTCCCCTTCCTTGACGTGCTCGTGACCGCCCTCGACCGGCACCAGGAGCAGCGCGAGGAAGCCAAGAAGGAAGCCGCGCGGCTTGCCGCGTCGGTCATCGCCCCAGCCCGAGCGGAGATCGCCGCCGTCGGCGCCGCCAGCAGCACGGAAGGAACCAACTGATGGCCTGCGCCTGCAACAGCACGAGGAAGCAGTTCGAAGTCGTCGCGGACGGCGGGAGCGGGAAGGTCTTGTTCACCTCCGGCAGCGAGCCGACCGCGCAGGCCGTCTCGAAGAGGTACGAGAACAGCATCGTCCGCGAGAAGCCGAAGCCGGAACCCGCGGCGGCCACCGGAGCGAAGTAGGACAGCGAGCACGGATGGCAGCGCTGACGTCTGGCTATGCTAGGCGTCAGCGCTGCTGGTTTTGGGCCGGGCCACACTCCACTTCCTTTGGAGAGGCCCACCGTGACCGACTTCGAGATCCCCGAGGACGTCTCCGCCCTCAGCGACGACCAGCTGAACGACACCCTTGCCGGGGCTGTCGAGGCGTTCGACGCCATGTCCCAGTCCAGCAGCGTCACCACGGGGGACCTGGAGTCCCTGCGGTCCCTCGCCACGTGCGTGGACTCGATCCGCACCGAGCAGGCATCGCGCCGAGCGGCCGCCGAACAGGCCGCCGCTGAGATCGACGCTCTCGCCGCGCAGGTGCGCGGCGGAACCAACGAGCCGGCCGAGGACGCGCCCGGCGAGGTCGAGGCTGCCGCCGCCGAGCCGGAGCCCGAGCCGGATCCCGCCCCGACCGTGACGGCTGCCGTCGTCGTGCAGCGCCCGGCGCTGAACCTCTCGGGCGTCCGCCGCCGCCAGCCCCGTGTACTGCCGGAGCCGCCGTCCCCGGGCACCACCATCACCGCGGCGGTCGACGTGCCCGGCTACGCGCCCGGATCTCCGCTCGACTTCGGCGACATCACCTCGGGCATCATCAGCCGGGCCAACGCGCTGAAGACGGCCGGTGGCGGCGTGGGTCAGGTGATCAGCTACCGGCACCCGTACCCGGAGGAGCTGATCGTCACCGACTCCTCCTCGGCACCCGAGGGCACGACCGTGGCGCTCCGCGCGTCGAGCCAGCAGCGGCTCCCGCAGAAGGAGTTGGTCGCGTCCGGCGGCTGGTGCGCCCCGTCCGAGACCGTCTACGAGCTGACCGACACGTCGTGCCCCGACATGCTGTGGGACGCGCCGGAGATCCAGCTCGCGCGCGGCGGCCTCCGCTACTACAAGCCGCTGTCCCTCGACGTCGCGGCGATGACGTGGGTGCACACCGAGGCCGACGACATCAGCGGCGCCGAGAAGCCCTGCTTCAAGGTGCCCTGCCCGGCCCCGGTCGAGGTCCGCTGCGACGCCGTCGGCGTCTGCCTGGAAGCGGGCATCCTCACCCAGCGCCATTTCCCCGAGCTGGTCGCCTGGTACCTGCGCAACAGCATGGTGGCCCACGAGATCCGCATCAGGACGGTCCTCTTCCAGCAGGCCCTGGCCGGAGCAACCCCGGTCGTCATCCCGGCGACGATGGGCGCCCTGTCTGCCGTGTACGCGGCCGTCGCGCTCCAGGCCGCCGACATGATCGAGCGGCACTCCCTCTGTGAGACGACGGCCCTCGAAGTTGTCTTCCCCTGGTGGTCGCGGAACGCCTTCCTCGCCGACCTGGCCCGCCGCAACGGCGTCAGCCTCGACGAGGTGACCACCGCGCAGATCCAGGACCTGTTCACGCCCCTGGGTGTCCGTATCCAGTGGGCCCGCGGCCTGACCCCGGCGGTCCCGACGGACATCGGCGGCGCCGTCGCGGCCCTCGACTGGCCCGCGCAGGTCAAGTTCCTCATCTACCCGGCCGGCGGCCTCCAGATCGGCCGCGGCGAGGAGGTCAACCTCGGTGTCGTGCACGACAGCACGAAGTTCACGACCAACGACTACACGGCGATCTTCGCGGAGGAATGCGTCGCCCTCGTGAACCGGTCGGTGGACACCCGCGTTGTCACCGTGCCGATCTGCCCGACCGGAGCGACCGGCGCACAGACCGCGCTCACCTGCCCGATCGCCTGACCGCCACCTCCCCGACCACCGTGCCGGGCCCGAGTACCTGAACCGGGCCCGGCACGGTCCCAGATACCCCTTGGAGGTGCGCGATGCCGGAAGGGCTGCGCGTCTACGTAGAAGCGATCCCGGGCAGGCCCTTGCCCCACGGCATCCTCGGCGCCCCGTGCACGAGCGTCCGCGACATCGCCGAGGACGACATCCACGAGCTGAACGGCGTGGAATGGAAGGCCGTCGGCTGCTGCCCGGTGCACGACTGGCCCGACCCGTGCGAGGACGAGTCCCCGGGCGACGAGTCCCCGGGCCCGCCCCCGCAGAAGGAGTTCTGCCGACCCGCCACCGAGCACGCGGCCCCGATCACCCTCTACGCCGGCACGGAGTGCTCGGCCATGGGCTGGACGTACGCGGAGGCCCGCGCCCACGTCGAGGCCACGATGGCCCTCGGGGAGCAGCACGCGCTCGAGACGGCCTTCTGGCGGAACACGCTCGCCATGCTCGCCGTCGACGTCACCCCGGCGGCGGGCCCCGTGCCCATCGCCCAAGGCATCGCCGCCCTGGAGGGCTGCCTCGCGCAGCAGTACGCGGGCGTCGGCACGCTCCACGTGCCCGTTGGTGCAGCGGCCCTTCTGGGCTGCTGCAACCTCGTCCGTGAGGACGCGGAGACCGGTGCGCTGCGCACCCTTGCCGGGAACTGCGCGGTGATCGGCTCCGGGTACTCCGCGGTGGGCACGGGCCCCGGCAACATCCCCGCCGAGCCGGGCACCGCCTGGCTCTACATCACGGGTCCGCTCGATATCCGGCGTGGGCCTCTCGACGTCATCCCGGACCGGGCCGGTCCGTCCGTCAGCATCCGTACCAACGACCGCAAGGTCCTCGCCGAGCGGACCTACGTGGTCGGCACGACGTGCACCGTTTGCGCCGTCCAGATCGAGGTGTCCTCGTGAGCGACTTCGTCCGCATCCGCCCGACCGCCGACCGTCGGGTCGCCTTCGCCCGTTGGGCTGTCGCCCAGGACCCGAAGATCCGTACCTCGGGCCCCGACACCTTCACCGTGCCCGTCCGTCTCCTCCCCGAGATGCCGGAGGGCATCCTCATCGGCTCGTTCGTCGACGGACACCGCTACATCTCGCCCGAGGAGGATCAGGCCGAGGGCAAGCCGGCCCCCGGTGCCGAGCTTCTCGGTGTGGCGACGGCCGCAGGGCTCGCCCCGGAGCCGCTGCCGGAGCACGAGGCAACGCCGGGGGAGCCGCTGCCCGAGCTGCCCGACGAGGCGTACGCGCCCGAGGCCAGCCCCCTGCCCGGCCCGGAGACGCCCGACGAGGCCACCGGACAGCCGGACGGTGCCTTCCCCTGCTCCGGCTGCGGCAAGGAGTTCAGCACCGAGCGCGGCCGGGACACCCATCATCGGCGTAAGCACGTCGATGGGTGAGCCCGAGCGCGGTCCCGGCCTCGACAGGGTGACCTGCCGGTCCGCCTGGTGGCGCGGGCCGACGGCAGCGCGCTGCCGCGCCCCGGGTAGGCCGCGCCCGCGCGGCTATGCTGATTGCTGACGCTGCTGGTTGTGGGCCGGGCCGACCAACTCACTGTTGGAGGCCGCAGTGCCACTGATCGCCAATGCCGACGTCATCCGGGTCACCAGGGTGGACGGCTGTGGCCGTCCCGTCTGTGGCGAGGACAACGGGTTCGTCTTCGACTGCTTCGCGACGCTCGCCATGAACCCGAACTCCGACGACGGCGACGACATCGAGTACAAGGCCGCGAACGGCCGCGTCTGCGGGTATCGCAAGGGGTGCCCGGTCTTCCGGGGCTTCGACGTCGAGCTCAACTTCCACGAGGTCAGCCCGCAGTTGATCGAAATCATGACGGGCAACCCCGTCGTCTTCGGCTTCGACAACAAGCCGATCGGTTACGACGACTGCGCGGTGCAGTGCTCCTCGGGCTTCGCCCTGGAGCTGTGGGTGGAGGTCCTCGGCGACGACACCTGCGCCCCCGAAGGTACGGGCGACGGCTCCTGGCTCTACTTCCTGCTGCCGTGGGTGACGAACGGGCTGCTCGGCGACCTGGAGATCGGCAGCGAGGCGGCGTCCCTGTCCCTCACGGGGGCGACCCGGGCCGGCGGCGGCTGGGGCCTCGGCCCGTACAACGTCATGCCGAAGAACCTGGCGGGCCTGGCCGGGCCGCTCCTCACCCCGCTCGGTCCGGCCTGCCACCGCCGGACCATCGTCACGACTATCGCCCCGCCGCTGCCGAGTGCTGACTACACCTCGGTCACCGGCGGCCTCTGCCTGGCGTCCTGACGGTGGCACTGGACATCGTCGTCCCCGTCCGGGAGGGGGCCGTCAACGAGCAACTGCGGTACGCGCTTCGCTCGTGGGCGGCCCACCTCCCGCACGGCCAGGTCTGGGTGGTCGGGTACCGGCCGGCGTGGGCCGTCGGTGTCCAGCACCTCCCGACCCGGCAGCGGGGCACGAAGCACGAGAACACCACCCTCGCGGTGCGCGCGGCCTGCCAGCACCCTGACGTGTCGTCGCGCTTCCTGCTGGCCAACGACGACATGTTCGTCATGCGGCCGGTGGACGAGATGCCGGTGCTGCACCGCGGCCCGGTGCGGAACGTCGAGACGTACTACGCGGCGCGCGCGGCGGGGGACTACCTGCGCGGGATGAGGGAGACCAGGGACCTCCTCGCCGAGCTGGGGCACCGTGACCCGCTGTCGTACGAGCTGCACGTACCGATGCCGGTCGACAAGGCCGGGATGCTCGACGCGCTCGACGCCGCCCGGCACCTGGACGCCGTCCACAAGCGCACCCTGTACGGGAACCTGGCCCAGCTCGGCGGCGCCGAGATCCGGGACGTGAAGATCATGCGCCGGTCGCCGGGCGGGTTCAGCGAGGACGACGTCTTCCTGTCGACCATGCCGGATTGTTTCGCGGCCGGCCATGTCGGAGCCCACATCCGGCGCACCTTCGCCGAGCCCGGCCCCTACGAGACCAGGAGGGCTTGATGCCTCTCCAGATCGGACCGTGCGCGGCGTGGCCCACCGAGCTGTGCTGCACCGTCCCCGAGGGCATGGCGCCGGAGGAGGTGGAGCGGTGGACGCTCGTGGCGTCGAACGTCCTGTGGGGCCTTTCAGGTCGCCGCTGGGGCCCCTGCCCCGTCACGGTGCGACCGTGCCGCCGGTCGTGCCTGGAGTCCTTCTCCCCGAGCTTCCAGGCCGGCGTCGGCACGGGCCCGTGGATCCCGTACGTCGATGTCGGCGGGGCGTGGCGGAACGCGTCGGTCTGCGGCTGCAAGTCCGACTGCTCGTGCGGCGAGCTGTGCGAGGTGTACCTGCCGGGCCCGGTGTACGACGTCGCCGAGGTGAACGTGAACGGGGAGGTGCTGCTCCCGGAACAGTACCGGGTCGACGCTCCCGGCAAGCTGACGCGCGTGGACGGCGAGTGCTGGCCGACCTGCCAGGACCTCGCCGCCCCTCCCGGGTCGCCCGGCACGTTCACGGTGAAGTACCGGTGGGGTCTCGCGCTTGACGCCGCGGCCGTCGCAGCGGTCTCGGAGCTGACGTGCCACCTGCTCAAGGGGTGCGCGCCGGGCGGGTCCTGCGGCTGCAAGTCGAACCGGAACGTGACCAGGATCAGCCGCCAGGGCATGGAGATGGAGATGCCGGATCCCACGCTCATCTACAGCGAGGGCCGTACGGGCCTCCCCCTGGCGGACATGTGGCTGGCCATGGTGAACCCCTACCGGCTGACCAGCCCCAGCCGCGTCTACTCGCCCGACTTCGCAAGGCCAAGGGTGCAGCAATGGCCCTGACCGCACTCGCGATTCACGACCTGACGGTGGCCGTCCTCGGCTGCGTGTGCGTGGCCCTGGACCGTACCGCGGAGCAGCTGGCCGGGCAGCCCGGTTGCCCTGCGTGCAGGGCCTGCGTCGTACCCGGACAGCCCGCCTGGGACTCCTGCGACGACCCGTGCAGTGCGGAGGTGTCGGGAGGGCAGCTCACCGTCTCCGTCGCACGGATCTACCCCTCGTCCGAGGCCGACTTCCCGAGCGAGTCGCGCGTCGTGCAGGGAGTACGTGGCTGCACGCCGCCTCCGATTACCGCGCTGGAGCTGGTGGTCACCCTGCTGCGGTGCGCGCCGACCTTCACCGAGGACGGGTGCCCGCCCTCGTGCACCGACCTGGCCGGGGCCGCCCAGATCCTCCACGTCGACATGGCCACGGTGTACTCCGCGCTCCAGTGCTGCTTGCCCGGCACCGAGCAGCGACGACGAGGGCGGCGGTTCGTGATGGGCCAGCAGAAGACCATCGGCCCGGACGGCGGATGCGTCGGCCTGGAGCAGCGCGTCACGGTCGCGCTGCCCGGGTGCGACCGGTGCCCCGACGGCGAGGAGTCCCCGTGAAGGTCAGCGACTTGATCCCGGCCCTTCACCGGCTCTGGGAGGAGCACGGAGACCTGGAGGTACGGGGGTACGACTACTCCAGCAGCCGGCCCACCCTGATCGAGACGCCGCAGACCGAATCCCGCGAGGGCGAGACCTACGTCCTCCTGCGCCCGTAGAGGAGCGCCATGCCCGTAGAAGTACGGATCGACCCGGGGCGGATCGCTCGGACGCTCCGGCTCAGGAACGGCGTTGTGGCGCGGCGGCTCGCCGAGCGGACGCAGCGCACGGCCCGGATCGCCGAGCGGGAGGCGCCCGGCTCGATGGGTCGGTACATCTCGTGGAAGATCGAGAACGGGCCCCAGGGGCTGCAAGGGGTGATCGTCTGCGACCACCCGGCAACCCGGTTCGTTCTCGACGGCACGCGCCCCCACATCATCCGCCCGCGCAGGGCGAAGGTGCTGCGGTTCGAGATCAGAGGCCGTGAGGTCTTCGCCGCCTACGTGCGTCACCCTGGAACCCGGCCGAACGATTTCCTTGGCCGTGCCCTGCGCGAAGGCCGATGACCGGGAGGCGAGCAGGGCCCTGCGTCGTGGCAGGGCCCCGCCCCGAGGACCGTGACACGCGGGCTACAGCGTCATCGCCCAGTCCCAGGTCCACTGGCCAGCCTGGTAGAGGAAGCCGCCGGCCGCGCAGAACGTGAGGTAAAGCAGCGCCTGGGTGACGGGGCGCATCTTGCTCCCAGCAGGCGGGGGCGTCATCCTGAACGGGTTCTTCATCGTTCTCCTACTCGGTGTGCGGATGAGGGCAGCACAAAGGGCCTCCGGCAGCGGGCGACCAACCAACTTGCCGACATGGGGCCCTTTTTGCATGCCTGGCGTCTCGGGACGGGCCGCCCCGGATCGTCGCCGCCGGTCGCTGGCGCCCGCGGCAGGGACCAGGATTCCCGACGCGCCTCACGCTTCGCCACCTTCCTGGGCACGCTGCGTGAACTCGTTGGATCATGGGTAAATCTGGACTTCGCGCCTATGATTCTGGACAGGTCTGGATGAAATCGGATGCGGGGGAAGCGGTGGGGCAGTTCAAGAAGCCGGATCTCGCAGTAGGGCCACTCAAGGAGCTGAACGACTACCTGCACTCCATCCACCGCGAGGCGCTCCAGCCCTCGGCGACGCGAATCGCCCGACACTGGGATGCAGGGGCGAAGGAAGGCAAGTACCGTTCAAGCCGCTCTACTTCGGCCGTCCACGCGATGTTCACGACGTCGGCAGTGCCGGATGGGTCGGCTTTGATCGAGCTGGTGGACGTGCTACTTACCGGCTTCCCGTCTGGCGCGTCGCCAGACCACGTCCTGAGGGTGCAGGGCCGCGCGCGCAGGCTGTTCCGTGAGGTCGTCCATCCGGAGTCCCGCGGGTCAATGGTTGGAGACCTGCGCACGACGGGCACCGAGTACTTCGCGCTTGCGGACGCAATCGAAAAGGCTGAGCGGGCTGAGGAGTTCCGGCGCGGGAAGGGCGTATGGGCGAGGGCCCTCTACGATGCCCGAGAGCTACTGGGCGACGACAGCGCAGTCGTGAAGGAGCTGGAGGCCAGGCACCGCAGGGACACGAGCGGTAGATAGGGGTCTGGGCACGCGGTTTCGTGCGGACATCAAGGTGGCCTACCCTTCGGCGGCACGTCGCTGGTTCTGGGCCGGACGTATGCGCCGCACGAAGGGCTATCCGTGGCCACGAAGAAGTTCGCGCTCAACACAAAGCCGCACGAGGCCGAGATCGGCGACGTGACGCTCCAGTTCCAGCCCGAGGTCATGGGCGACACGTTCCTGGACACCTACAGTCGGCTCCAGGACACCATGCAGCGGCTGAACGTCGACTTGACCGACCTGACCAGCGTGGACCTGGAGCAGGTCCGCGAGACGACCCAGGCGCTCCGCGTCTTCCTCGCCAGGCTCATGCTCCCGGAGTCGGCCGCCACGTTTGTGAGCTGGGACGTGCTGTCGGCCGCCGGTAAAGTCCTCAGCTCCCACAGGACTCCGGAAGAAGCCCACGAGGCCGCCGACGGCAAGGCGAAGGTCACCGTCGTGGACAACGGCCTCCGCCTCCCCGACCGCGTGTTGGTCGAGCTGCTGGAGTGGGTTGTCGAGCTGTACGGAGGCGGCCAGCGCCCTCCTACGTCGTCCAGCGCCTCTGCGCCAGCGTCATCGAGTCCTGGGACGCCTGGGAGGGCGGGCTCGCGCTCCAGGGGGTCGACGTCCACGCGTGGCCGCTGAGGGTCCTGCTCAGCGCTGCCGAGGCGTCCATCGACGCCGCAGCCGAGGACGATGCCGAGCGGGCTCGGAACCGGACCAAGCTGTACGCGCCGCCGCGAGGAGCTGGCCCGTCAGGACGGCGGGCAAGGTCCGCCGCAACGGCGATGGGCCACGGCGAGGCGAACGCCCTCCTGGCGCGCCTCACGGCCGAGGACGCGCGGCTCGGCGGGTGAACGGAGGGGAAGGAGACACGGGCCCTGAGCTGCCGTAGCGGCTAGTCTTGGGGCACCGCTGTTGGTTTTGGGCCAGGCGAATCTACGCACACGCGTGAGGTTCCGCCTTGGCCGAGGACGAAGACTACGGCGTAGGCCGCATTCGCATCGTCCTCGACGACGCCGAAGCGGTAGCGGACGCTCGTGATCTTGGCCTCCGCATTCAGCGGGCCCTGGACCGCAGCACCCGCCGCGTCGGCGAGGCGATCCGCGACAACATCCAGCGGGGCCTGAACCGCACGAGCGTCAGCGTCACGGTCCTGCCGGACCTTCGCCGGTTCGACGCGGCGCTCCTGACCGGTCTCCGGTCGCTGGAGTCGATCAACCTTCCGGTTGCCCCCGACCTGACGGGGTTCCTGGAGCGGATCCGGGCACTCCTCGCCGGCGAGGAGGCGTCGGTCCGGGTCGTCCCGGACCTGGACGGCTTTGACTCCCGGGTCCGCGCGCACCGCGCCCCCGACGTCTCGGTCAACGTCGACGTCGACAACGACCGCCTGCGCCGCGCCCTTTCCGGCCTCGGAGGCATCGCCGGGCGGGTCGTCGGCGCGCTGGGCGGCCTGCTGAAGCTCGGCGCGATCGGCATCGCCGCAGCCGGCGCGGCAACCGCGGTCACCGGGCTCGTCGCCGCGCTCGCGCCCGCTGTCGGCATCATCGCCGCCGCTCCGGCGGTCGTCCTGGGCGCCCAAGCGGCCCTCGGCGCCCTGCGCCTGGCACTGACAGGCGTCTCCGAGGCGTTCGGAGCGGCGCTCACCGGCAGCTCCAAGGAGTTTCAGAAGAGCCTCGAAGGCCTGTCGCCGGTGGCGCAGGCCGCCGCGCGCGAGGTCCGGGCGCTCAAGCCGGCCTTCGAGGCGCTGCGCACGTCGGTACAGGACGCCTTCTTCGCCCGGCTCAAGGGGGAGATCACCGCCGTCGCCTCGGCGCTGCGGGGCCCGCTCCAGTCCGGGCTGACGAGCATCGCCGACGGCTGGGGGCGGGCCGCGGCCGGGGTCACGGGCTACCTCCAGGGAACCAAGGGCGTCAGCAACGTCCAGAGCATCCTGGGCGGGGCGAACGCAGCCGTCGGCGGGCTCGCCCTGACGACGAACAAGCTGACCGCCGGCCTTCTCCAGGTCGCGGCCGTCGTCAGCGACCGCTTCGGCGCCGAGCTGGGGTCCGGGATCTCCGGGCTCGGGGAGCGGCTCGGGCTGTTCCTCCAGCGCGCCGCCTCGGGCGGGGCTGCGGTGCGCTGGGTCGACCAGGCGCTCAACGTCTTCGCGCGGCTCGGCGACATCGTCGGGAACGTCGGGAACGTCCTGTCCGGCGTCTTCCGCGCGGCCGAGGTCTCCGGCGGCGGGCTGCTCGGCAACATCCAGCAGATCACGGGGGCGTTCGCCGGGTTCGTCAACAGCGCTCGGGGCCAGGAGGCCATCGGGAACGTCTTCCGGACGCTGGCCACCATCGCGGCGCAGCTCGGGCCGATCCTCACCGCCCTGGTCGCGCAGGTCGGGGCCATCGCCCCGGCCTTGGCCCCGGTTTTCTCGATCCTGGGGCCCGCGATCGTCGGGCTGATCACCTCGCTCGGCCCGGGGCTGGCGGCACTGGCACCGAGCCTCCAGACCGTCGCGAGCGCCCTAGGCGGTGCTTTTGCGGCTATTGGCCCCAGTTTGGGGCCTCTTGGGGCTGCTCTCGGGTCCATCGTCGCCGCGCTGGCTCCGCTGCTGCCGCTCGCGGGTGAGATCGTCGGCGTCCTGGCCCAGATGCTGGCCCCGGTCCTGGCGAACCTGGCCGGCCTCTTCCAGCCGATCATCAGCGCCCTGGTCGGCGCGCTGCTGCCGGTCCTGCCGCCGATCGCCGCCGCGTTCATCACGCTCGTCCAGGCGATGACTCCCCTCTTCGCGGGAGTCGGCCAGGGAGTCGCCCAGCTGGTCCGCTCCTTGGCCCCGCTGCTGGCCAGCGTCGCGGGCACCCTGGCCCAGGTCGCCACCGCCTTCGCGCCGGTCTCGGCGGCCTTCAACGAAGCCCTGGTCCAGGTACTTCCGCCGCTGGTCGCGGCGTTCGACGCCGTCGTCCAGGCGCTGCTGCCGCTGCTCCCGCCGATCGCCCAACTGGCTGTTGCGCTGGCCCCGCTGGCGTTGCTCACCGTTCGTCTGCTGGCTCCGCTCCTGGCCATCGCGGCCGGGTTCACGTCCTGGCTCGTTATCACGGCGGTGGTGCCGGTCATCCGGGCCGTGGTCGGCGTGGTGGCCGGCCTGGTCTCCGGGCTGGCGACCGCAGTCACGTTCGTGACCGGGCTACCGCGCATGATCGTCGGCGCGCTCACCTCGCTGACGTCGACCGTCGTCGGCTTCTTCACCGGCCTGTTCACGACCATCGGATCCGCTCTGACTAGCGGATTCCAGTCCGTGGTCGGGTTCTTCACCCGGCTCCCCGGGATGATCCTGGCCGGACTCGCGGCGCTCCCCGGCCTCCTGGTCAGCGCCTTCGTCAACGCGGTCGCGGCCGTCGGAATCGCCCTGCTCACGGCCCTCGCGGCCATCATCTACGTCTTCACGGTGCTGCCCGGCCGGGTCTACAACGCGCTGCTCTCCCTGGGCGCGCGGATCATGGCCGCCTTCACCAGCGCGTTCAACTCGGCGCGCACCGCGACGACCTCGTTCCTCACCCAGACGGGGACGTTCTTCTCGCAGCTGCCTGGCCGCGTCGGGACGGCGCTCGCCGCGCTCCCTGGCCGCGTGCGGTCGATGTTCATCTCGGCCGGCTCCTCGGCCTTGGCCGCCGCGCAGTCCGCCGGGTCGTCCGTCGTCAGCTTCTTCTCCGGCCTGCCCGGCCGGATCGGATCGGCCCTGTCCTCGGTCGGGTCCCGGGTCGGGGCCGCCTTCCGGAATGCGGTCGGTAGCGCGCGGAGCGCGGTCTCCTCGCTCATCTCCTCCGTCGTCAGCCTGTTCTCCACGCTGCCCGGCCGGATCGTGGCGACGCTCGGGGACATCGGCGGGCGCATCGTCTCGAAGATCAAGAGCGGGTTGCCGTCCTCGGTGCGGGCCCTGCTGCCCTTCGCCAACGGCGGCATTGTCACGGGCCCGACGGCCGCCTTGATCGGCGAGGCGGGCAAGGAAGTCGTCCTGCCGCTTACGAGGCCCGCCCGGACGGTCGAGCTGGCACAGAAGTCCGGCCTGCTGGACCTCCTGGCCAAGCGGGGCGCGATCCCCTCCGCAGCCCGAGGCGCCGACGCGGGCGGGACGCGGCAGGTCACCCACAACTGGAACATCGTCACCAACGCGCAGGACCCCCGCGTCCTCGCCGAGCATCTGTACGGCCAACTGGCCCGTGCAGCGGGGGTATGACGTGATCAGCGACTACGTCGACTTCGGGTGCACGGAGATTATCAACTCCGCCAGGGCAGCCGTTTACGCCCAGAACGCGTGTCTGCTCTCGGACTGCGCGCCCTGTGCGGGGATCCCTGCAGCCGTCAACGACCCGCCGTACACGGACCCCATCACCGATGAGGCTCCCTGGTACGACCCGGCCGTCCCGGAGAGCGGCCGCTTCCTCGGCGTGATGGGCCTCGACGTCGCGGGATTCTCCAGGTCGACGCTGTCCCGCGACCCTGTGCAGCTTGTCGGCGACGGCGCCGCGCTCGGCGTCGGCCGGCGCGCCCACCGCGAGGTCACGTACACCGTCCTCCTCCTGGTCCTGGACGACGCCGCCCTCTCCTACGCCCAGGAGTGGCTGGCCGCAGCCCTCCAAGGCGCCGCCTGCGGGGGCGGGTGCCAGGGCGCGGAGCTGGGCACCTTCGCGTCATGCCCGACCGGCGACGGGACCGGCGAACTGCGCCACCTCTACGGCGTCGGCCTGATGAACGGCCCCCAGCTCACCTCCGTCCGGCACCTGCCGGAAGGGATCATCGCCGAAGCCACGTTCACCCTTGCCGCGGCCATCCCGTGGATCTACCGGGAGCCGCTCCAGACCCTCACGAACTGGGTGAACCTCGCCGGCGGCGCCCTGGTGACCCTCGACCCGGACGAGATCTACGAGGACTGTGCCGAGGCGGCGGGCTGCCTGGAGGATCCGCTGTGCCCGACGCCCCCGTTGCCGGTCCGGGCGCCGGTTCCCGTGGATGCCTGCTACCCGACGGGCTCGGCCCAGTTCCGGCGGTCCGTGGTCGCGCTGGCCCCGGTCGACCAGCCGGAGTGGCTGGAGACCGTGCCCGTCCTGGAGCTGGACACCGGCTCCACGGCACTGCGACGGCTCATCGTCCGCTTCTGGGCCAACCCCCTGGGCACAGCCTGCATGGAGGTCGCGGACCCCTGCGGTGCCTGCACCGACATCCAGATCCCGTACCTGCCCCCCGGCGCGAAGCTCACCGTGGATGGCCGGACCAAGGTCGCCGAGGTCGAGTGCAACTCCGGGACCCTGGACGCCGCGACGAGCACGCCGGTGCTGTACGGCCCCCAGGGCGGCTCGTTCGAGTGGCCGATCTTCTCGTGCCCCACCGGCGTGTGCATCGAGATCCTGTCGACGTCCGCGACGACGGCCGCCAACGCCCGCGCGCGGGTTCTCCTCGTTCCCCGATCGGATGTGGGCTGATGGCACAGCTCGGGTGTGCCCAGGAGTACCGGGCGGTCATCCACTGGCGGGGCGGGTCGCTGCCCTTCACGTCGCCGTCCGGTGCGTCGCTGACGTCTGTGCGGTGGACGCGCACGATCAACGATGTGTCCGAGGCGACGATCACGATCGCCAAGGGCACGGCGGGCGCGGACTGCTGCGGCAAGCTGGGTCAGATCGAGCCGTACGTCCACGAGCTGACGATCTACCGGGACTCCGAGCTGGTGTGGCAAGGACCCGTGCTGCGGGTCACGGAGAAGCGGACCGCCTTTGTCGTGGAAGCCCGCGACGTGGTCGAGTGGCTGGGCCGGACGAACAACACGACGCTGCTGCGCTACGTGTCGACGAACCCCGCGGACCCGATGCACCAGGGCCCCATCCAGGAGATCGCGGAGGCGATCATCCGGGCGAACCTGGCCGGCGGTCTGTTCGCGTCCTCGCCGGACTGGCCGAGGATGCTCGACTACATCGTCCGCCAGGACGACAGCGTGGTGGCCCGGTTCGAGAAGGACGGGTCTGCGGACATCAACACGTGGATCGTGCCGATCCTCCAGATCCTGGACGACGAACTCGTGCCCCGCGGCCTGGAATACACCACCATCGGCCGCGCCCTGCTCCTCGGCCGCCCGCAGACGACCGCCGACCCGGTCCAGGCCCGGCTCGACCTCGACTCCTTCACCGGAGACATCGAGATCGTCCGGGACGGTTCTGCCGCCGCGTCGCTGGTGTGGGTCACGAACCAGAACGACCAGGAGATCGCGAACACCCAGTACGGGGTGTCCGGAGTCGTGTCGGCCGCCTACGGCCGCCTGGACACCCTGATCCGCACCCAGGCCGAGGGCCTGACCGCCTACGACCTGTGGCAGATCGCGCGGGGCAGCTACCCGGGCCGGAACCCGGTGCCGACATCGCTACGGGTCCCGGACGGGGCGCGGCTGGCGGTGACGGCGCCGGTCACCATGCGGCAACTCGTCGCAGGCGTCCGGATCGACGTCGCCGCCCCCGACATGTGCATGGCCGTCACCCAGCCGTACCGCCTGTCCGACGTCGAGGTCGAGTGGAGCTCCACCGGCGAGAACGTCGGGATCTCCCTCGTACCGATCGGCTACCCCTTCACCTCACCCCCACCGTGACCAGGAGGTCCACGTGAGCCCAGTTCCAGGACAGCGCGCGGCTCAGCGACCGCTGCGCGCGATGACGGCCGCTCAGCGCGTCGTCGGCCGCGCCGTACAGGCCTCTGCGGGGGCGATGACCGGCCCGGTCGGCGTCGGCTTCATCGATGGCCGCCAGGTCCAAATCGACCTCGCGGCGCCGCCCGGCGAGCAGGTGCGGGAGGTGCTGGCGTGCGGCTGTGTCGGCGCGTGCACCTGCCCGGCCGCCGAGAAGATCTCCGCCGACGGCGGGACCCAGACACCGGAGAGGCAGGAGTAGCTGATGGCCAGGTGCGGATGCCAGGGCGGGTGTGCCTGCGCTGTGGTGGGCACGAGCCCCGTCACAGTCACGGGCAACGGCAGTGCGGTCGCCCCGTTCACGGTGGGCGTCAACCGGGCCGCGCTGATCACGGCCGGAGCGGGGATCACCTACGACCCGGGGACCGGGACGGTCAGCGTCCACGTGTCCGCAGACCCCGGGAACGCGGCCGGCTTCGGGTCGGACAACGGCTTCTACGTCTACTCGGGCAGCGGCGGCCCTCTCGCCGTGTGCTCCACCTACTTCCAGACCGACGGCGAGGGCAAGCTCTGCCTGATCCCCGGCTCCATGTCGCTGCGGCAGATCCTCACGTTCGCCACCCCGGGCACCGCTACCTTCACGAAGGCCACGTACCCCTGGCTGTCAAGGATCAAGGTCCGCGCGCAGGCCGGCGGCGGCGGGTCGGCAGGAGCCGCGGCCGCCGCGAGCGAGTCGATCTGGCGGGCCGGCGGCGCGGGCGGCAGCTACGGCGAGCGGCTGATCGACGTCGGGTCGCTCGCGGCCTCGGAGACCATCACCGTCGGCGCGGGTGGCACTGCTGGCGCTGCCGCGAACGGGGCGGCCGGAAACGGGGCGAACTCCTCCTTCGGCGCGCTCCTGACCACCCTCGGCGGCCCTGCCGGAGCCACGACCATGGCCACCGGCGCGACCGCCACCACCGCGAGCGGCACCGTAGGCCCGGGGCCGGGCACCGGTGGCTACCTCAACCTGGGCGGCGGCTCCTCGGGAGGCTCCATCCGCCTGACGGGAAGCGCCGGTATCGGTGGCTCGGGTGGCGACGCACCCCTCGGCCAGGGCGGCGCCGCACGAGCCACTGCCGGAGTGGGCAACCAGCCGCGCGGCTACGGCGCAGGGGGCGGCGGGTCCGTCTCCGCGAACGGCGCGAGCCAGGCTGGCCGCGCGGGCGGCGACGGCATCGTGATCGTCGAGCTCTACGGATGACCGGCCCCCGCGAAGCCGCCGCGCCCCACCTTGGACACCCCGTGTCCGCGCCATGTCCGGACAGTGTCTGTCCAGGTCACGGCCCTGAGTTTCGGATGTCCGGACACCGTCCGGATACAGCCGAGTCCCGTGTCCGGACGGTGTCCGGACAGTGTCCGAGCCCTCTTGGAGGAGCGATGTCCGAGCCGCCCCCGACCGCTGGTCGGATCGTCCACTACGTCTCGCACGGCACCCCGCTGCGGTCCGACGGCAGCCAGGCGTTCCCGCCGGCCTGCCGCGCGGCCGTCGTCACCGAGGTCGACCCGACCGACCCCGGCCGGGTCGGCCTGGCTGTGCTCAACCCCACGGGGCAGTTCTTCCACCCGCTGTCGAGCGGTGGCTCCGTCCTCATCGAATCCCGCTCCCAGGTGCCCGGTTCGTGGCACTGGCCGGAGCGTGCGTGATGGCCGGCCCGCTGGGAGCCGAGGTCTTCCTTTCGGTACTGTGCGCGGAGGGCCTGACCGTCGTGGAGGTGCCCGGCTGGCGGACCTGGAACCGGAACGCCAAGGGCCCCTGGGGTGCGCTCCACGGTGTGATGATCCATCACACCGTGACGTCCGGCACGGCCCGAACCGTGGAGATCTGCCGCTCCGGGTATGAGGGCCTCCCAGGGCCGCTGTGCCACGGCGTCATCGCCAAGGACGGACGCGTCCACCTCGTCGGCTACGGCCGAGCCAACCACGCGGGCCTGGGGGACCCTGACGTTCTGCGCGCGGTGATCGCGGAGACGCCGCTGCCGCGCGATGACGAAGCGACCGTCGACGGGAACCGCGCGTTCTGGGGCTTCGAGTGCGAGAACCTCGGCGACGGCGAGGACCCGTGGCCCTCCGTTCAGTTGGAGGCCATCGAGCGGGTCTCCGCCGCGTTGTGCCGGGCGCACGGCTGGGGCGCGGGGTCGGTCATCGGCCACCTGGAGTGGCAGCCCGGGAAGCCGGACCCGCTCGGCTTCTCCATGGACGGGATGCGGGCGCGGGTCGCCGGACGGCTCCACATCCCGGTGCCGCCGACCCCACCGACACCTACGAAGCCGGTCGTAGACCTGTCCCTGCTCATCCGCGCGGCCCAGCACGATCCGGACCAGGTGGGCACGCCGGTCTCGTACCCCGGGGTCCGAATCGTCGAGGTCGCGCTCGTGGACGAAGGCCTGTTGCAGAAGGGCTACCTGGACGGGCACTACGGCTGGTCGACCCGCACGGCGTACAGCGCGTGGCAGGAGTCCCTCGGCTACCGCGGCCGCCTCCCGGGACAACCGGCCGACGGCATCCCGGGCCTGGCCACCCTGGCCCGGCTCGCCAAGAAGCACTCGTTCGACATCGTCGCCTAGAAAGGGCACCCCTCATGAACCCGACCCATCTCGACGCGGCCTACTGGTACGGGCTGCTCATCTCCTTCGTGCTGCCCGTCCTCGTCGGCTTGGTCACCACCCGCGTGACCCATGCCGCGACCAAGGCCGTCGTGCTCCTGGCCCTCGCGGCGACGGAGAGCTTCATCGTCGAGCTGGCGGCCAGCGGGCCGGGCTGGGACGCGAGGAGCGCTCTCGTGCTCACCGTCGTGTCCTTCGTCATGGCCGTGGCCGCGCACTTCGGCCTGTGGAAGCCCACCGGGGTCGCCGGCCGGGCCCAGGACGCGTTCGTCAAGGCCGCGTGAGAGGAGTACTGCCATGGCCTGGCTCGATGGACCGGCGTTGAACACGCTGATGGCGTGGGGTGGCGTCATCACCCTCGTTGTCGGCGTCGGCGGCGCGACGTGGAGGTTCGTGCGGGCGTCAATACGGACCGGCACCCGGATGAACGAGTTCATGGACGATTGGTACGGCGAAGTCAGCCGCCCCGGGGTGGAAGAACGGCCCGGAATGATGCACCGCGTCAAGGTGATCGAAGACCGACTGCGGAGGGTGGAGCACGAGCTGTACCCGAACAGCGGCGGCAGTCTTCGGGATGCCGTTGACCTCGCGAACGAGCGGCTGGCCCGGCTATGCCCGGATGCCCCGGACGAGGGGGGGTGCCCTCCTCCGCAGGCGTCCGCCGGGCAGTGACCGCTGGTCCATCGACCGGAGGGGTCAGGTCCTACTGCGGGAGGCGATGAAGTCGGCCCACGCGTCGGCGGACTCGGCGATCGAGTCGGCCGTGGCCACCTGCTCGGCGGCGAGGTCGTGCCAGCGCCGGGCCTCGGCCCGAGTGAAGACTGCCAAAGCCTTCGGGTCGGCCGTGCTCCAGTGCGGTACCCGGGCGGCCCACTGCCACGCCTGCTCGGGGGAGTGCCCGCCGGTGGAGACCAGCCGCATACCCCACAGCGCCGCGTCGATCCAGGCCGGGCCGGCCGAAGCCCACGACCAGTCGACCAGCCGGGCCCGGCCGCCGTCCACGAGGATGTTCGTTGAGGCGGGGTCGGTGTGCAGCAAGCGGGTTCCGGCGAGCAGTTCCCGGTCGCTGTCGGCGCAGTAGTAGCCCCACCGGTCCCAGGCGGAGGGCAGCCGTACGTCGGGCGGCGCGGGCAGCGGCGCCAGCTCGGCCAAGGCCGCGGCGACCGGCGGGAGATCCGGCGAGCCGGGCGTGAAGTCGGCATCCCGGCCGGACAACCCCTCGAACGCGAGAAGGTGCCAGCCTTGGCCGTCCACCCGCCACAGGACGCGCGGCGCGCTGGGCGGAAGGAAGGGGTTCACCGCCTCTTCGAGATTCAGCTCGTCCACGGGCGACCAGCCGGGCCCCCACCACGAGTCGTCGTCCTCGTCCTCGGCCTCCGTGAGGGGGGCGCGCTCGCGCTGCCCCTTGACGAAGACCAGCGCCCCCGACGATTTCAGGGTCAGCAGCGACGCGACGCCTGCCGCCGCCGAATGCTCGACCTCGGCGACGGTGAAGGGTGCACCGAGCAGCTTCTCGACGGCGGTCACCACCGGTTCGGGGAGCTGAGCCCAGCGAATGCGCCCTGGAGTCATGTCATTTCCCGGGCTTGGGCGGGTTGGGCGGGAACGGCGGGTTCTTGTCCGGAGTTATGGGCCCCGGCGGGCGCCCGCCGGGCTTCGGCGTCACAGGACCCTTGGGCGGCCTCTTCGCTTCCACAATCGTCATGGTGAGGAGCGTAGAGATCGAGCCCCGGCGGCGCGGCGTGCTTCCCCCGACGCGGCCGATTTCGGCCGACTGGTGGCCGACGACTGGCGTTGCACGCCAAAGTAGTTCCGGGCACCGTCCACGAGCGACGGCCTCCATACTGCCTCTCATGCCGACGCCGCGCGCCCTCGTTCCCCGGGCCTCCCTCCTCGCCCTTGACCTCGACAACACGCTGATCGACCGCAATGCCGCCTTCAGGCGCGCCGTCCGTGCCTTCCTCGTTGAGAACGGGCTCCCAGAGAGCGACGAAGACGCGATCATGGAGCTGGACCAGGGCGGCCACGCACCCCGGCCAGGAGTCGCCGCTGCTCTTGCGCAGCGATGGGACGGCATCTCCGAGCACACGATCCTGGCCTTCCTGCGCCGTGGGCCGGCGGCCTACGTGATGTTGGACGACGCAGTCCGCCGATCGCTCCTCGCCGTTCGGGCCGCCGGAGTGCCCTGCGTGATCGTCACCAACGGCCTGGGAGACCAGCAGGAAGAGAAGATCCGCAACGCCGGATTGGACAGCCTTGTCGACGGCTGGGTGATCTCCGGCTCGGTCGGATACCGGAAGCCGTCGCCCGAGATTTTCCACGCCGCCGCCGAGGCAGTCGGCTTGCCCGCCCTTGAGCGAGACACGACCTGGATGATCGGAGACGCCGCGCACACCGACGTACGAGGTGCGGTCGACCTGGGCATTCACAGCATCTGGGTCTCCGGCGGCCGGCCCTGGACCGAGGCAGGGTACTGGCCGACCCACATCGCGTCCGACGTTGTCGACGCGATCGGCCACGTGCTGGGGGAGCAGCCTCGATTGGTCCGAGACCGGGTTCCCGCCCGGCTCTTCGAGACCGAGGGGCTACAGCCCGAGGTGTACGCGGCGGCCCCCGAGGAGTACCGGTCGCGGCTACGGGAAACCCTGCGGGCGGAGGTGACGGCGCTCCTCGGCGAGGACCCTGCCGCGGTGGCGGTCGGGGAACAACTGGCTGAGGTCCTGGAGGTGCTGCACGCGGTCGCCGCAGACCTCGGACTCAGTCCTGAGGCGTTGCAGGAGCTTCGCCGCAGCCGGGCGGAGGAGCGGGGAACGTACGAGAGCCGCACGATCTGGACCGGCCGATACGCCGCAGACGGCACCGACCGGCCGTAGCACCCCGAGGCCCGCACCGGGCCCCGGGGCGAGTTGCGGGCCGGGGCCCCGCTCTCACGCGGCTACGGCCGCCGACAGGCTCTCGTACCGGTGAACCACACGCTGCGAGGAGACCCGGCTGAGGAGGTCTTCGGCTTGGCCAAGGAGGTCGCGGGCGTGTTCGGTATCGCCGCCCTTGTGGACCGTGTCGGCCAGGTCGAGGACGGCGAGCACGCGGTCACGCGGGTAGTCGACGGCAGAGACCGCCTCGACGCGCCGAGTCAGGAAGGGCACGGCCCGAGACGGCTGGTGGCAGGCGAGCCAGGCGCGGCCCGTGGCGGCGTCCACGGACTCCGTCGTCAGCCAGGTTGCCCACCACGGCGTACGCCCGTCTGGATTCCCAACCTGCGCGAGCGCTTCGTCACGGAAGCGGAGGACCGCCTCCGGATCCTGCCGGCGCCCGGCCGCGTACACCCGCCGATCGGCGATCACGGCGGTGACAGCGGTAGGCAGGTCTGGGGCCCGGGAGGCGATGTCGAGGAGCTGGGCGGCGTCGTTGTGGTGTCCGAGCCAGGCGGCCTGGTACGCCGTTGACGCGACCAGGTTGGCGGCGGCGTGCTGGGTGGCCAGAGACGTCGTGCTCTCACGGGCCAGCCGCATCCCCGTGTGGTAGACGCGCTGTGCATGGGGGTGCTGGCGGGCGTCGAAGAGCATCCACCCCACCTGCTCGCTGAGCTCCACGTAGGCGGTCTGGAGCCGGTCTACGAGGGGGCCTCGACCTCGGGTCTGCGCCACCACCCGGGACGTGCTCTGCCAGATCCCGGTGCCCCAGGTCAGGTCACCCGCTGAGCTTCCGGCCGAGTCGTCCATGTCCCGGAGATCACGAACCGCGCTCTCGATGGTGGTGACCAGGCCTTCGGAGAGCCGCGCGCCCGCCGGGGCGGACGCCGCTTCCGCTATCGGGCCGAGGAGCAGCGCGAGGGCGGGGGCGGTGGCGGCGGCGCCGGTGAGCATGAGCAGGTTGCGGCGGTCCATGATGTCTCCTTGGCTGATCTCGTGAAGCAAGGCCTCCAGGGGGGCGTCGCCGGGTGCGTCGATGTGCCGATTGCGTGTCCGCTGGCGAGGCAGGTCCCACCCGACGTCCGCTGCGGTGATGCACCGCCCGGCCTTGACCGTGAGAACGGCCAGCGCGTCGGTCGCGTTGTCCGGCTGGGGATGCGCTCCCCGTAGCCACGGGTAGGCCGCCTTCAAGCTCAGCGGGGTGCTGCCACGGCGCGCGCGCCGCTCGTTGATCCGCGCGACAAGTTGCTCCGGCCGCACTTCCAGCTGCTGGAGGAGGGCGGCGAGCACCGTGGTCGGCGACGAGCTGACCTCTGCTGGCTGCATGGGCACTCCAAGTCCGGAGGGGTCCTGAGCCGGACGGTACCACCGCCGAGCGCACTGAATGGGGTGGGACGAAAAGGACTTGGTGTACGTACACCAGGTGCCAAATCCGGTGTGTCTAAACCGACTTGGTGGGTGCACCTGGTTGACCTCCGCAACCTCTCCCGATCACCGTTCCGCTCCGCTTGTCTGGCTTCCCCACAGGGCTATTCGGTGAGGTGAAGCGGTGCGAGCAGTGATCTTCGGAGCGTCTGGACTGCTGGGACGCAGCATGATGACGGCGTTCGCGGATACGGCCGTGACCGGGACGGGACACAGCCGGGCCGGGGCGGGTCTGGTTCCGCTTGACGCGACGTCGGCCGACGACGTCGACCGGCTCTTCGACCGGATGAGGCCGCACGTCGTCGTGAACTGCGTGGGGGAGCGCCGGCCCGAGGCGTGGGCGGCGGAACCGGAGCGGGCGCGTGGCCGGAACGTGGACGCGGCCCGCCTCATCGCGCTCGGCGCCGCCGCCCGGGGCGCCCGGCTGATCCACATCAGCAGCGACTACGTGTTCGACGGGACAGATGCGCCGTACAAGCCCAGCGATATCCCGAACCCGTCGACCCCGTACGGCCGGTGGAAGCTGGAAGCCGAGGTGGCGGTGAGGGCGGCTTGCCCGGACACCGCGATCCTGCGGCTGCCCGTGCTCTACGGGCTCGCCGAGTACGCGGCCGAGACGAACCTGACCCAGATCGCCGCCGCAGTGGCGACGGGTGCAGACGTAGAGCTGGACGACGTGTGCCTGCGGTACCCGACCCATGCGCAGGAGGCCGCCGAGGTCTGCCGCCGACTCGCGGGGGTGCTGCTGGAAGGCCAGCGTCTGGGCTCCGTGAACCACTGGGGCGCGCAGGAGGCCTTCACCAAGTACCAGTTGGCCGTGCTGATCACCAGGGCGTTCGGTCTGCCCATCGGTCGCCTCCGGGCCGGGGCGGCGGATGCGGCGGCGGGCGGCCGGCCCGTCGACTGCCGCCTGGACTGTGACGACCTCCCTGCCGCCCTGGGCTGGCCCGTGCGCCGCGACTTCCGCGCCGACCTCCCGCACGTGGTCGCGCCCTGGCTGCACGCCAACCGTCCTGCATCGACCTGACCAGAAGGACACGACCGTGTACCAGGATTTCGCACACGCCTACCTGACCGAGGTCGGTGCCGCGGCCGGCCGCATGTTGACCCGCGGCCAAGACGCCGTCGATCTGCTCCACCGGGCGGCTGTCGGCGGAGGCCGCATCCGTGCCTTCGGCAACGGTGGTTCCTCCGCGATCGTCCGCTCGGCCCTCCTCCAGCTCCAGGCCCACACCGGCCGCCCGGTGTCGGACTCGATGATGAGCCCGGCCGCCATGGCCTACACCGCGCAGCGGGGCATCTACAGCGAGGTCTTCGCGAGGTCGCTCGCTGCCGACATCCGCAGCCTGGACCTGGTCGTCGTCGCCAGCGTCAGCGGCCGGTCGGCGAACATTCGCGAGGCGCTCAGCTCGTGCAGGGAGCACGACGTCCCCGTGCTGGCTCTGGTCGGCGGCGATGGCGCCCAGGTCGAACCCACCCGCGGCATGGTGTGGGCGACCGGGACCGCCGACCAGCAGATCAGCGAAGACGCCATGCTGACCGCGCTGACCCTGGCCGCCGCAACCGCTCTGGGCCCCGCCACGGCGCCGCTCGCGACCCGAGTCGACAAGCACCTGCACGCTGTTGCCGCCGTCGACACCGTCCGGCTGGGGGCGTTCCTGGCGGAGGCGACCGAGGCGGTGACGGCCGCCATCCGCACCCGGCGCCCGATCTACGTGCTGTGCCCCGACGGCGGGCCGCTCGCCCTGGCCGGCGAGCACTTCGCCCACAACCTCCACTGGGACGCGCCCCTCGGCGTCGAGGGCGTCCAGCCGCCCGTGGTCGTCTCCGACCCGTCGCTGGCCGACATGAGCGCGATCTACAACGACCACCCGAACCCGGCGCACGGCGTCGTCTACCAGCTGCGCTCGGCAGCCCCGGGCGACGTGGTGTTCCTCCTGACGTACGACGCCGCGAGCAGGACCACCCAAGAGGCGATCCACGCGGCCGAGCAGGCAGGCGCCCGCCTGCTCCTCCTCCACCGCAGCGGCCCGACCCAGCCGCACACCGAGCGGCTCCAGCTCCCGCAGGCGGACGACTTCGCGCTCTCGGCCCTCGTCCAGTCCGTCGCCCACCTGGTGTGCCGGACTAGCCGTGCCGCGCTCTCCGCCGGTGGAACCCGCTCCTCTGTCGCTGACCTCATGGCCCAAGACCTCGCGCCGCTGCGCGAACTGTCCGACACCCGCCCCTCCTGACGAAAGGCACACCTGTGTCCACACGCGAGATCCGCACCGACTTCGACCGGCCCACCGCCGGCGAGATCGCCGCCCTGTCCCAGCTCCCCGTCGCCTCGATCGTGGACGCCCTGGGCAAGAAGGGCGCCCTGTCGTACTGCCTGCGCCTGCTCACCCCCGGCCTTGTGCTGTGCGGCAGCGCCGTCACGGCCCTCGGCCCGGACGTCACCGTCCGACGCGCCGCGATCGACCTCGCGCAGCCCGGCGACATCGTCGTGGTCGCGGCCGGCGGCGGCAAGGAGAAGTCCTGCTTCGGCGGCGCGACCGCCGAGCACATGCAGAGCCGCGGCATCACCGGCGTCCTCGTCGACGGCATGGTCCGCGACGTCGCCGAGCTGCGCCGCCTCGGCTTCCCGACCGTCGCCCGGGGCACCACCCCGCTCAACCACACCTACCCCGAGGGCCAGGAGGACGGCGCGGTCAACGTCCCCGTGGCCATCGACGGCATCACCATCGCGCCCGGCGATGTCCTGGTCGGCGACGAGGACGGGACCGTCGTCGTCCCCCGCGCCCAGGTCGCGGACGTCATCGCCACCGTGAGGGCCGCCATCGAGGCCGAGGCCGAGAAGTGGGCGGCCCGTCGCGGCCAGAGCCTCGGCGCCGTCGAGCAGCTCACCGCGGCCGGCTACACGATCATTGAAGGGGCATCGGCGTGACCGACCGCTCTCAGCTCGCCGAGACCTTCCGGCGCTTCGCGGACCAGCAGTGCGCCGGGCTGTCCCCGCTGTACGCCACCCTGTCCCACGCGGTCGCGCGGAGCGCCGACCTCCTGGACCTCGCGGCCGGCACCCGGCCGGGCCAGCCCGCGCCCAACATGCTGCTCGGCGCGATCCACCACATCCTTCGCCGAGGTGTCCAGCACCCGCTGGCCAACTACTTCACCGGCCACGAGGACCTGGCCGCCGACGACGCGGACGCCCTGCTCGCCGACTTCTGCCGCCGCCACCGGGCGCAGATCGAGCGGATCATCTCGACCCGGTCCGTCCAGACCAACGAGGTAGGCCGCTGCTCCGTCCTTCTCCCGGCCTTCGCCGCCCTCCAGCAGCAGCTCGAAGGCCCGATCCGGGTCGTGGACGTCGGCGCCAGCGCCGGACTGAACCTCCTCTGGCCCCGCTACACCTACGACTACGGCGGCCGCCGCATCACCCTGTCGGACAGCGACTTGGACACCGTCCTGACCTGTGACATCCGGGGCGGGACCCCGCCCTTGACCCTCGACCCGGCCCGCTTCGTCCGCCCGGTCGGCATCGAACTCGACCCGGTGGACGTCACCGACACCGAGGCCACCGAGTGGCTGGTCAGCCTCACCTGGCCCGAGCAGACCACCCGGATGCGCACCCTGAACTCCGCTCTGGCGCTGGCCTCAAGGAATCCGCCGACGATCCTGGCCGGCGCCGCCGCAGACCACCTCGCCGACATCGTCGCCGAGACCCCGGACGACCAGCACCTGGTGTTCGTCTTCTCGTGGTCGATCTACCAGATCTTCGGCTCGCCCGGCGGCCGGGAACGCCTCGTCGACACCGTTGCCCACCTGAGCCAGCGCCGCCCCATCCACGAGATCTCCATCGGGCACTTCGGCCAGGAGATCCCGCGCATGATCATGGCCACCCACGACGGCGGCGTGAGCCGCTCTGACGTCGTGGCCCACTGCGACGTCTACGGCACCTGGCTCCACTGGCTAACCGACCCCGCCCAACCGGGCAACTGACCACGGAGGAGACCGTCATGACGCGCACGATCACCAGGGCTGTCGTGGCCGCCGGCGGGGCCGGGTCGAAGATGAGCCCGATCACCCGCATCCTCCCCAAGGAGATGCTCCCCGCCGGACGGAAGCCGATCCTGGAACACCTCGTCCTCGAACTGCGAGACGCCGGGATCGACAGCGTCCTCTTCGTGATCTCCTCGCACAAGCCGCAGATCCCGGCCTACTTCGGCAGCGGTACGGAGTACGGGATGGACTTCTCCTACCGCGTCCAGGACGACGGCGCCGGCCCTGGGGCGCCCATCCTCGCCGCCGAGACGTGGACGCAGGGGCAGCCCTTCGTTCTCGCCTTCGGCGACAACATCATCTGTCCGACCCCCGACGGCGAGGCGCCCTTGCGGCGCCTCGTGCGAAACGAGGCGGACCGCTGCGCCGTCCTCACCCGCCTGCTTCCGGCGGACGAGATCCCGCCGCACGAAACCCTCCTGTCCTCGGCCGCCCCGCCCCCGCAGCGCATCGGCCCGTACGCCGTCACCATCGGCAGCGGCGACCTCGACCTGACTGACGCCCGCTGGGTGCACGCATGTGCGGCGCGCTGGATCCTTGGCCCGTTCGCCTTCGAGGCCCTGCGCGCCTGCCCCCGACGCCCGAACGGCGAGCTCTACCTCATCGACGCGATCCAGCGCTGGATCCAGGCCGGGGCCACCGTCACGGCGCATCCACTCCTGGCCACGGAGAAGCGCTTCAACTGCGACCACTGGAGGGCCTACGAAGATGCCGTTGCCACCCTGCGCACCTGACGAAGGCCCCCCGCCGCCCGGCCCTCGTGGCCGGGCGGCGGCCGAGGCCACCCCGCTCCCACCGGTCCGGGTCCCGCTGGAAAGTCCGTTCCAGGAAGCGGGTACCGCGGTCACCCTGCTCCGGCCCCGCTCGGCGGTGCGCCGGGTCGTGCTCGTCCTGCCCGTCGAGAAGCACGACGGCACCAAGTACGGCAGCAGCCTGGAGGAGATCGCCCGGCTTCCCGCTTCCCTGCTCGACGGGACGCTCTTCGCCGCGCCGACGTTCAGCGCATCACCGTGGCTGGTCAACCACGTATCCCGCGCCGACCAGCAGCAGGAGGACCACCTCACCAAGGTGGTCGTACCCACCCTCCTGGCCCTGTACGAGAGCGAGCAGCCCCGCCCGCCCGTACACCTGCTTGGGTACAGCAAGGGCGGATTCGCCGCCCTCAACCTGATCGCGCGGCACCCCGGCGTCTTCGCGGCGGCCAGCGTCTGGGACCCCTCGCTCCTCAGCGACCGGCCGCCTCACCCGCAGCTCGTTGAACTCGCAGGGGACGCCGCCCGGCTGGACGTGTACGACGTGCGCTCGAACCTGCGCCGTCACGCCGGGCATTTGCGCGGCGCCCGCCGTATCGCTCTCGGCGGCATCGGCACCCTGGAAGCCGACTGGACGGCCGGCCGTCAGCTTCTCCAGCGTCTCGATATCCCGCACCGCGCCTACAGGGACGCCCCGTCCGAGCACCGTTGGAGCGCCGCGTGGCTCGCCCCCGCGATGCGGCATTTGCTGGCCCTCGAAGCCCGGCTTCACCCCGGCCCCGGTGCCCGGGAGGGGTGAAGCCGGGAGCCGGGACGGTCAGTCCTTCAACCGCTCGTCGCGGATCGGGATCCAGTCCAGGGCGGACCGGATGCCCTCCTCCAGGGACAGCCGGGGGGTCCACCCCAGCAGCTCGGCCGCGCGGTCGCTCTTGGTGTAGCCGCCGGCCACGTCACCCGGGCGCGGGTCGGCGTCTACCGTGGCCAGTGGCGTGCTGACGACGGCGTTGAAGGCGTCGCACAGCTCGCGGACGGTGGTGCCGTTCCCCGTGCCCAGGTTGATCGCGGTCGAGCGCGTCGTGTCCGTGAGGATGGAGTCGAAGCGCTGGATCGCCGCGACGTGGGCGGCGGCCAGGTCCCACACGTGCACGTAGTCTCGGATGCCGGTGCCGTCGCGCGTCGGGTAGTTCGTCCCGGTGATCGGGAAGGGCCGCCCTTCCTGGTGGGCCTGGATGAGTACGCCGAGGGCGTGGCTGGGGCGCCTGAGCTGGAGCCCCGTGCGCAGCTTGGGGTCGGCGCCGACTGGGTTGAAGTACCTCAGGGACAGCACACGCGGACCGGCCGCGGCGATGTCGGCGAACATCTCCTCGCACACGGCCTTGGTCCGCGCGTAGGGGCTCTGCGGCGCGAGCGGCGAGTCCTCGGAGACGGGGGAGCCGTCCTCCGCCTGGTAGATAGAGGCCGAGGAGCTGAAGATGATGCGGTCGCACTGGTTGCGGTGCAGGTGCTTCAGGAAGGACAGGGACTTGCTGACGTTCGCCTCGTAGTAGCCGATGGGGTCCGCGACGGACTCCGGCACCACGATCAAGGCGGCGCAGTGCACCACGGCGGAGATGTCCGGGTGCTCCGAGAAGATCCGGTCGACCACGGCGCCGTCCGCGATGTCGCCCTCGTAGAAGGTGCGCCCCTCGGTGAACTCCCTGCGGCCCCGGACGAGGTTGTCCAGGATCACGGGCGTGATGCCCGCGTCCAGGCAGGCCGAGGCGACCGTACTGCCGATGTAACCGGCTCCCCCGGCGATAAGGACAGTCGTCACGATGTTTTTCTCCCGGTTCGTTCCAGCCCCAGTAGGCGACGGGCAGCAAGGCTAGCGGAGAAAGTCCCTCCACCAGCCCCACCCCCGAACGATCGCGCCGGTGTGCCGGGCCGGCTCCATTCCATCGTTTGGCATGCATGCAAGCCGCTGGTGCGGCACACTGGAGCCACTGCCGAGCGGCACTGAGCAGGAGCCGCTTGATGCGCCGCAATCCCCCCTTGCGGCCCGAGTGAAGCGAGCCCGACCGCGCCCACCCCCCCCGAGCGCGGTCGGGCTCCGTTCGTGTCGGGGACTGGCTTGCATGCGAGCCCGTCGTATCGTCGAGCCGTCCATCTGCTGTGCGACGCGGAGACGCCCCGCTCTCGAGCGGGGCGTCTCCGCGTGCAGTGTCAGAGCGTGGCTGGCCGGCTGTTGAGGTCGAGGACCATGGCCCGGTAGAAGGGTGCTTCCTCCCACGGGTGCGAGGTACCGACAGGTCGGTAGCCCCACGAGGCGTACGCGGCCTGCGCCGGGGCGGCCTCGGGTTCGGGCCGGACGGTGAGGGTGACCCGCTCTATCGGCAGGCCGTCCAGAAGTGCGTTGTGGAGTGCCTTCGCGGTACCGCGCCGCCGCCAAGCCTTGCGGACGGCCAGCTCCAGGATCACCCAGGTCCGGGTACCAGTCTCGTGGGTGAAGTCGTCGGCCAGGTCTTCGTCGACGTTGCTCCACCACCCGGTGTCGGAAGGCAGGTAGTACCCGTACGCGAACCCGATGACCTCTGCGGCTTCGCGGGCGATGATCAGGCGCATCCCGATTCGCTGCGCGTGGTGGACGTAGTGCTCGATGAACTGCGCCACGTCGGAGGGGCCTTCGCTGTACGGCGGCTCGGCATACACCTCCTCGTACGCCGGGAGGAAGTCGTCGAGTGCTGCTGCCGCGGCTTCCGGCCCGTCGTAGCGCTCGTACGTCACCTCGGCGGACATCACGCGGCCTCCTTGGTCCTGGCGTACTCGGTCAGCTCGTCGGCGGCGTCCCGCGCGGAGCTGGCGTCGACCGCGCGGAGCGATTTCGTCACGGTGCTGAGCCGCCTCATCACGCGGCCAGACTCAACTTCCTCCAGCGCCTCCAGGCTGGCGACGGCGTGCGCGGCGGCCTCGTCGGCTTCGCCGGCGTCCACGAGGGCCTGAGCCAGGGTGATGCGGTACAGGGCCCGGTTCCGGCCGTAGGTGGTCTCCTGGTGGGCGAGGGCGGCGCCGAGGAACCGGGTGGCTGCTCGGTGGTTGCCCAGTTCGGTGTAGAGGAGGCCCTGTGCGTAGTCCAGCTCGGCCGGCCCGTGGAACTGAGTCCACTCGGGGGAGGGGCGGCCCCGGCCATTGCGGTCCACGAGCTGCATGGCGGCGGAGAGCCGCGTCTTCGCGCCGGAGCCGTCATCCATCAGCGCCAGGGCGCGGGCCTCGCGGGCGGCGATGAGCGACTGGAGTACCGGCGAAGCGAGCTGGGTGGCGCGCTCCTGAGCGGCGCGGGCGAGGTCGAGACCGTCGCGGGCGCGGCCTTCGTAGCACGCCTGGAGACTCATGCTGGAGAAGACCAGGATTTCCAGATTGCTGTCGCGCAGCATCGTCGCGGTGGTCAGCGCCTCGCCGAAGTACCGGCGGGCGTTGTCCTGTTCGTCCGCGTCGTAGTAGAGCCAGCCGCAGTGCTCGGCGATCTCCCCGGCAAGGAGTCGGAGCTGACGGCCGATCGTGTCGGGGTAGGTCCCTGTGGCGATGATGCGACGGACGCGAGTCAGGTGCCGCACCGCGAGAGACCGGACGTCGCCGCCGCCGTACGCGTCGTCGAGCTGGAACAACGAGCGAAGGCCGGCCCGCAGCTCCAGGAGGTGAGTGGTGCCGACGGCACCGGTCTCGCCGGGTGGGCTGAGCGGTCGCGAGTGGGCTGGTAGGCCCAGCCCGGTGACGACGCCGATACCGTCGGCCATGAATGCTCGTCGGTCCACGGAGGTGCTGCCCTTCTTTGCGGAGAGTGCTGCACCCCCAACGTTCGCACCTGGCGGAGGTCCGGGAAACCCGAGATCCGTGGGTGACACACCAAACATGGCGTGCAGCACTCGCCAAGCGCGTGCGCGCGGCATGGGAGGCTTCGGCGTCTTCCACCGCCGGTACTGACGGTCGGTCAGTGTTACTGCCTCGCCCAGGACGTCGGCAGTCGCCTCGAAGGCGTGCAGAAAGTCCGCCGGCTTCTCCCAGCGGTGCAGGAGACAGGCCTGCTCAAAGGGCGTCAGTACGTCCACCCGGTCACCTCCGGTGATCTGAACCTTCCCGACGGTAGCGACTTTCGTCACATCGGAAAGACCGCTTGCCGCGAAAAGTCCGCTGGAAAGTCCGCGCGAAGGTCCGGCGGTCCGGATTCAACGGGAGTTGGCTCGTAGTGAGGGCGTCAGCCCGTCGGTTGGCCATCGACCCGCCTGGGAGTGCAGAGCAATGCCGAGCACACGCACGAGAGATGACGGTGACTCTGGCCTCGGCCTCGTCCCTACCGCGATTTCGACCGCGACCGAGCGGCGGATGGCCTCCGGCCACTGGCTGTTGTCGGCGGCCGAGTCGATCTCTGACGCCACCGCCCAGTGGAAGGACGACGGAGAGACTTGGCTGCGGCCGGGCGCGCTCTTCGCGGCGGTCATGGTCTCCGCTGCCGTGGTCCACTCCGCGATGGGGGAAACGACCCCGCAGCGCTGCGCCCCGCGGCTCCGCGACGCGCTGGAGGGTCCGGTCATCTTCGACCCGGCCGCCTGTCGGCAGGAAGGCGGATACACCGCCCTGCTGCCGGTGAGCGCCAGTCGCTTCTGGACCGTGCCGAGCACGACGCTGCACCCCTCCCGTGCCTTGCTCCTGGTCCCGGCGCCTGATCGATGTGCACCGGTGGACGGCAGGCCGTGGTGGGTCGTCCCTCTCGACGGACCCGCGCAGCTCTGCTCGACAGCCCTGCTAGCCTCCCTCGCCAGCCTTGGCCGCCGTCGTCTTATCCCATCGGACGGTGAGCTGCGGTGACTGAGGCTCTGACCTGGCCTGTGCAGGACACGAGGTCCCGCCCGGCCGAGAACGAGGCTGGTGGTGTAGGCCGCCGGCCCAACCGGATCGGCGCACGCATGTCGATGTTCGAGTCTGCTGCCATCGGAAACCCCGCCTACACCCAGACCTTGGACCCGGAGCCCGCCTCCGCGCAGTTCGCGCGCAGTCTGGTCGCTTCCGCGCTCCACGTCTGGGAGCTGGAGGAGGCGGAGGACGCCGCTCTCCTCGTGATGAGCGAGCTGGTGTCCAACGCGATCACGCACGCGGGGTCCGGCTCAATCCGGGTGATAGTCACCCGGCAGGCCAAGCACGTGGTCAGGCTGGCCGTGGTCGACTTCTCGCGGGAGCTTCCGCAGCAGCGCGAGGTAGCCGGCGACTCTGAGCACGGACGCGGTCTGGCCATCGTCGCGGCCTTGACCGACGACAAGTGGGGGGCTGACCCGCTGCCCTGGGGGAAGCGGGTATGGGCCGAGCTGACGGTCGTGAAGGAACGACCCGATGCATGACGACCGCCCCGGCCAGCTCGTCTACGTCGGATTCCTGCTGGGCATGATCGGCATGCTCGTCTACGGCATCTGGTACGGCCCCGGTGTCTGATCCGACCTGGGTGGTCGGCGCCTGCTGGCGCTGCGACGCCAACGGCCTGCCGGTCATGTGGATCGGGGACGTCCAGAGCCGCGACCTCGGCCACGTGGGTTTTTACGCTTGCGAACCCTGCATGCAGCGCCTCGAAGCTCTGATACGCGCGCATTTCAGCCTCGCCCGCGAGCCCGGCTGACCCAGTTTCCCGCCCGGGACGTCCTGCATCGGCGTACGCCCACGGGCGGGCTCCACCCCACCCCGGAACACCTTCTGGAGGCCACCTATGTCCGGACGAGCCATCATCAGCACAGGGCAGGCCGCATCCTGCTACTTCCGAACGTCCGTGGACGCCCCCAATCGGAAGGCCCTCATCCAAATCTGCGAGCCGTGCAACGCCCTCTGCGGCCACTGCTTCGTGGTGGCGACGAAGCGCGGCAACTACATGCCCGTGGACGCCATCCGCGACCGCCTGGTCCCGCAGCTCATCGAGGCCCGGGTCACGAAGGTGACGCTGACCGGCGGTGAGCCGTTCATGCACGAGGACCTGATCGAGATCGTCGCCCTGTTCCGCGCGGCCGGTATGTCCGTCGGCGTGTGCACCAACGGCACCATGTGCTCGGACGAGCAGATCGACGCCCTGGTCGAGCTGGACGCGCACATGAACGTCAGCTTGGACGGTTTCGCGGAGGAGTCGCACAGCATCTTCCGCGGCCTGCCCGGATGCTTCGCCGAGACGATCGACACGATCAAAAGGTTCGCGACGGCCGGAATCCTCCAGGGCCTCCTGTGCACGCCGAACAACCTGGCCGAGGACGTGGAATACCGCCAGCTCGTCGAGTTCGCCCGCGAGCAAGGCGCGACCTACGTCCTGATGAACCCCCTCGGGAGCATGGGCCGCGGCGCATCGCGGTCGGCGCAGGGCAAGCTCCGAACCCCGGACGACCAGATGCGGGAGATCGCCGCGATGACCGCCCCGTTCGAGGCGGACGGGCTCGAGATGGTCAACATCAGGTTCCCCAACGACGAGAAGCCGCTGGCCGGGTGCGAGGCGGGGAACATCATCTACGTCTTCACGGACGGCGCCACCGCGATCTGCCCCTACCTGGTGTTCGCCGCGCGGACCAAGGCCTCAAAGCACCCGGACACGGACTTCCTCGTCGGCAACGTGTGGAAGGACGACGACATTGCGGCCCGGCTCGATAACTACGGCCGGTTCAGCGACCGGTGGGACCTCGGCGGCAACCCGACGTGCGGCTCCTGCTCGCTATCCCCTTCGTGCGGCAAGGGCTGCCCCGCGGCCGTCGTCGCCGCCGGCGAGCGGATCGGCGCCGTCGACACCGAGCTGTGCCCGGTCGTCCCGAAGAAGTCCCTCGTCCTTCCCCTGGTGAGTGTGTTGTGACCGGCCTCTTCGTCACGATCGACGGCCCCGGCGGTGTCGGGAAGTCCACCGTCGCCCAGCTTGTCGTCGACCTTCTACGCGAGGACGGCGCCGCCGTGCACCGCACCCGGGAGCCCTCCGATACCTCCCTGGGGACCCTGGCACGTGCCGGGACCGACCTCTACAAGGGCATGGCGATGGCGTGCCTGATCGCCGCCGACCGGTACCAGCACGTCGAAGAGGAGATCCGGCCAGCCATCGCCCAAGGCCAGACGGTGGTCTGTGACCGCTACATCGCCTCCTCCCTCGTGCTCCAGGTCCTCGACGGCGTCAGCCGCGACGCCGTGTGGGAGCTGAACAGACACGCGGACATGCCGGACCTGGCCGTCATCATCAACGCCCGTGCGGACATCGTCGAGAAGCGCCTGACGGAGCGCGGCGCGCACAGCCGGTACGAACGCGAGGCCGGATCCAGCGAGCGCGAATGCGGCCACTTCCGTGAGGCCGCTAGATTCCTGATGGCCGCCGGCGTTCGCGTCCTCCAGCTCGACGCGAGCACCACCGAGCCGAAGGCGGTCGCCGCGGCCATCGTCGCGGCGATCAAGGAACCATGGATCACGAGGGGCAACGCATGACGGCGCTGGACGTGCTGACGTTCAACCTGAACAACCCGAGCCGGGAGCGGGCCGAGCGACAGCTCGCCTACCTCGCGGCCCGGCCGGAGCAGGTCCTCGTCCTCACTGAGACGGCCTCCAGTGCTGGGTGCGGCTTCCTGGAGGAGCGGTTCCTGGCGGCGGGGTACTCGGTGACGTTCCCCAGGCCCAAGGCATCCGGCGAACGGGGCGTGATGATCGTGAGCCGCCTCGTTACGCGGGAGCTGGACACCGGCGTGGACGTCCTGCCGCACCGCGCGGCCGGGGTCACGGTCGACACGGACGATGGGCCCCTGGACGTGATCGGCCTCTATGTCCCCTCCAGGAACGCTACGGAGGAGAAGACCGAACGGAAGCGGACGTTCCTCCAGGCCTGTCGGAGCAACCTGCCCTTCGCGGAGAGCGCCGCGCGGGTCGTCATTGGTGACCTCAACGTCTTGGAGCCGGCGCACGTCCCCAAGTACCGCTTCTTCCTCCCCTTCGAGTACGAGTTCTACGGCTGGTTCGGGATGGCCGGGTACTCGGACGCTTTCCGGGCCCTGCACCCGGACGCCCTCGAATACACCTGGGTCGGACGGACCGGTGACGGCTACCGGTATGACCACGCCTTCGTGTCCGGCCGGCTCACCGACGGCTTGCGCGGCTGTTCGTACCTCCATGAGCCGCGCACGATGACTGGCCGCCTGACGGATCACTCGGCGCTGACCGTAGGTCTGGCGGTCACCGCGGCGGTCCCGCTGACGGTTACCGACCCGAGGCCGATTGAGGCCCCCGCCCCTTCTCTGTTCTGATCGCCCGCTTTCGCAAGGAGAACCACCTGATGGACCCGAAGACCTGGCAGCAGATCGAGCAGCTTCGCGGCTGGCTGGACAAGAACGCGGGTGACCTGAGCGAGCGAGAGCGCATCCTGCTGCGCGTTCTCAAGATCAACGAGGAGGCGGGGGAGGTCGCAGAGGCAGTGCACGGCGCGCTCGGCGGAAATCCACGGAAGGGCGCCTCGCACTCCTGGGCTGACGTGGAGAAGGAGCTGTGCGACGTGATCGTCACCGCGAGTGTCGCGCTGGCCTCGGTGAACCCCGAAGCGGCGGCCAAGGTCTTCGAGAACCGGCTCCAGCACCTCGTGGACCGAGTGATCCCGCCGGCCCCGGAGGGGTAAGGAGCGTAAGCCCAAGTGACGCGTTGTGCCACAGGGGTTACGAAAGGTTCTTTCAGAAGGTAATCATAGACATGCGCAATCCGGTCATTGTCCGGAAGCGTCGGGTGCCGACGTACCCCTGCCGGGGTGCGTCGGCACCTGTGCGGGCTGCCGTGCTCCGCAAGCTGGTCAGCCCGTGAGGCGGGGGCCTGTCGCCGAAGGGCGCGGGCCCCCGTCCTCGGCCCCTGAGGCGGCAGCCCGGAGAGGCTAAGGACGGCATTCTGCGTCGAGCGACCGTGCCCCTGATCTACCGGGCGGAACCGGCTAGTTCCCGCATCGGACGCTTCGCGTCCTGCAACACCTCTTCCTGGGCCTTCGCGAATGCCTCGCGCACGGCCGTCTCATCCGCCCCGTATGCTCGGACGCTGGTGAGGGATCCCTTCACTCCGTCGTCGCCGATCGTCTGGAGAGCAGGCTCCTCGGTGTACGAGTCCTCGAAGTCCCACCGCCATGAGCCCCGAATCTCACCAGCGTCGGACTCCGAAAGGGTCATCGAGCCATCAGCGTTGTAGAAGGCCGGGCCCATCTCCCAGACCCAGGCCCGGCGCACTGTCCCATGATGAAGAGGGCCGGACTCCTCGGTATCCCTCCATGCGTCACCGGTCATCCTCTCGACCCGCACCTTGCCGCCGCGTTCTCGCACCCAACGCTCCGCGATCTTCTCCGCGGCGTCTTCGGCCTCGAAGGCGACGGCGTACTCGCCAAGCGTCGCGACGTACACCGCGGCGGCTCCCAGAAATGTCGCTGTGATCGAGGCCCCCGTTGTTGCGGTGACTCCCATGACGCGGTTGAGCGTCTCAAGGGCGGCCACGTGGGCCGTCTCCAGCAGATGGCCATAGCGGTCGCTCGTCGTCTTGATCGACTCGTGTCCGACGCGTCGCTGGATGTACGTGAGGCTGTTTCCGTCGGAGATCAGCGCCGCGATGTGAGAGTGCCGGAGATCGTGGAACGTCGGCTGCTTCCACTCCGGCAGGATTCCTCTGGCCTTGGCCCTCCTGACGGCCGTCCTCCAGCGCTTCCAGAACGTCCCGTACTTGATCCGTTGCCCCGCTCCGTCGTGGAAGACCAGTGCGTCCTTGTGCTGCTTGGCGAGACCGTAGTCCTGGAGCTCCTGCCACAGGCTGGTCGTGACCTCCACGCTCCGACGCCCGGCCTTCGTCTTCGGTGGGCCAAGGTAGAACAACGTCGCCGTGCGTCGCTTCCAGGCTCGGGTGACCCGTACTTCGTACCTGCCGGGCTGGGTGCTACGGACGTGCCGCGTTGCCAGTGCACTCAGTTCACCCCAGCGCATTCCCGTGCCGTACGCGGTGCGCACGAGCATCCGGTCCATGGGGCGGCGGAAGCAGGTGATCAGGCCGGCGACCTCTTCTGGAGTCATGAACTCCATCGCGTCATCGTCGTCTTCGCCTCCGCCATCGGGGAGCCGGGTCAGGTCGCACGGGTTCCGGTCACGTAGGGGCGGTTCGGCGACGACGGCCTCGTTCAGGACCGAGGACAGCAGACCGTGGAGACCGCGAAGGGTCCCGGGCGACATCTCCTTGAGCTTTCCCCCTCGCCCATGCCGAACCTTCGTGCCCGCCATCAGGGTCACCCAGGCGCCGACCGTCGCCTTGCTGAAGTGCTTCGCGGATCGGACGTCGCAGGTGCCGAAAGTCGGGAAGATGTGGTTCTCCAGCGCCCTGACTTGCGCATGCTTGTAGTAGTCGCCCGCGGTGCGGTTAGCGATGGAGCGTCGGGCGTATGCCTCGAACTGGTAGACCGACTCGTCCACCTGCTCAGAGCTGACGTATCCCCGTCCCTTCACCCACCCTGGAGGCCACCGGTGGCCGGCTTCCTCGACAGCGGCTTTGAAGACCTTCGCTCCTTCCACGTCCTCCGGAAGAAAGCGCTCCGTCTGCCACTCACCGTCCATGCGCCACTTGACCTGATGGCTCGTGACGGAGCCATCCTTGTTCGTTCGCGGGGTTAGGCTCGCCATGACGCCATAGTGTTCCCGTTGTGTTCCCGTGCTGTCTCGGGAATCAGCCAAGATTCCGCTATTTACGCACGTCGGAGGCCCGCAGAATGACAACCGTAGAGCTGACCAAGGAAAACTTCGACCAGACGGTCAGCGAGAACCCGTTCGTGCTGATCGACTTCTGGGCGGGCTGGTGCCGGCCGTGCCTGCAGTTCGCCCCGGTCTACGAGCGGGCTTCGGAGGCACACTCGGACCTTGTCTTCGCCAAGGTGGACACCGAGGCGCAGCAGGAGCTGGCCGGGGCCTTCCAGATCACCTCGATCCCGACGCTGATGATCGTCCGCGATCAGGTGGCCATCTTCGCGCAGCCCGGCGCCCTGCCGGAGGCGGCCCTGACGGACCTCATCCGGCAGGCCCGTGATCTCGATATGGACGAGGTCCGCGCCAAGATCGCGGCGGAGCAGAAGGGGGCTCAGGGCGCCGGTGCGCAGGAACCCGGCACGCCGGAGGCCTGAGGGTCCACCGCGCGGCCCTGCCGGCGGAGAGACTGATCCGTATGACTGAAGCGGTGGAGTACGACGTAGTGGTCCTCGGCGGGGGCCCGGCCGGCGAGAACATCGTCGACCGGACCCGTGCCGCGGGACTGAGTACGGCGCTCGTCGAGAGCGAGCTGGTGGGCGGCGAGTGCTCGTACTGGGCCTGCGTCCCGAGCAAGGCGCTGCTGCGCCCGGCCCTGGCCCGGGCAGACGCCCGCCGGGTGCCGGGGCTGGCCGAGGCCGTCGAGGGCCCCCTGGACGCGGCGGCGGTGTTCGCGCACCGCGACTACTGGACCGGTGACTGGAAGGACCAGGGCCAGGTCGACTGGATCGATTCGACCGGCGCCGACCTGTACCGGGGCCACGGCCGGCTCTACGGCGTCCGCAAGGTCGCCGTCACCAGCCCCCAGGGCGAGCACCACATCCTGTCGGCCCGGCACGCGGTCGTGATCGCCACCGGTACTCGGGCCGTGATCCCCGACCTTCCCGGCATCGCCGGGGCCGGCCCCTGGACCAGCCGCGAGGCGACCTCCGCGAAGGAGGCCCCCGGGCGGCTGCTGATCGTGGGCGGCTCGGTGGTGGCCGTCGAGATGGCCACCGCATGGCAGGCCCTCGGCTCGCAGGTCACCGTGCTGGCGCGGGGGTCCGGGCTGCTGCCGCGGATGGAGCCGTTCGCGGGAGAACTGGTGGCCGACGCGCTGCGCGAGGCCGGGGCGGAGGTCCGTATCGGGGTGTCCGTCGAGGCGGTCGAACGGGACGGTCCGACCGGGCCCGTCAGCGTGGTCCTTGAAGGCGGCGGGACACTGGAGGGCGATGAGCTGCTGATGGCGACGGGCCGCGCGCCGCGCACCGAGGACATCGGGCTGGACACCGTCGGGCTCGCGGCCGGGAAGTGGATCGACGTGGACGACACCTGCCGGGTGCCCGCGCACGACTGGCTCTACGCCGTCGGAGACGTCAACCACCGCGCGCTCCTCACCCACCAGGCCAAGTACCAGGCCCGGATCGTCGGCGCCGCGATCGCCGCCCGCGCGGCCGGCGCTCCGCTGGACACCGAGCCGTGGGGCGCGCACACCCCGACCGCGGATGTCCGCGCCCTCCCGCAGGCGGTCTTCACCGATCCGGAGGCCGCGGCCGTGGGCCTGACCCTGGCCGAGGCCGAACGGGCCGGGCATCGGGTGCGGGCGGTCGACTACGACATGGCCAAGGTCTCCGGCGCCGGGCTGTACGCCGACGGCTACCGGGGTCGGGCCCGGATGATCGTCGACCTCGATCGCGAGGTCCTCCTCGGGGTCACCTTCGTCGGTCCGGGCGCCGCCGAGATGATCCACGCGGCCACGATCGCGGTCGCGGGGGAGGTCCCGATCCAGCGCCTGTGGCATGCGGTGCCCTCCTTCCCGACCATCAGCGAGGTCTGGCTGCGGCTGCTGGAGACCTACCGGGGCTGAGGGACCCCGTTGGGGGAGTCCTGGACGGGCAACACGGCAACACGGCAACACGGCAACGGCAACACGGCAACACGGCAACGACAACACGGCCCGGCTGCGCCGCACGGCGCGGCCGGGCCGTGCGCCTTTGCGCCCACACCCTGACCGGCGTACGCCGCAGGGAAGTTGACCGGCCGTCACAGCGGTGGAGATGGCGAGAAGTAGGCGTACAACCTTGATCAATATTAGGTTAGCCTTACCTCAGTTTTTACGACTTCCTGTGCCTGAAAGGTGTTCCAGTGATGCGTGCTGCCTCCCTGTCCCGTACCGCCGTCCGCGCGGCCGTCGCCACCTCCGCCGCCGTCGCGCTCGCCGTCGGCGCGGCCGGCTCCGCCTCCGCAGCCACCTCGACGCGTACGGTCACCGACGGCGCGACCACCTTCAACCTCAGCCTCACCGCGCCCTCCGCCGCCGCTGCGGCCGGTCAGAACGTCACGGTCACCGGCAGCGGCTACAGCAGCGCCAAGGGGATATACGTGAGCCTCTGCGCCGTGAGCGGCGCGCCGGGTGCGAACAAGCCCACCCCGTGTCTGGGCGGTTCGGACCAGTCGGGCACCACCGGAGCCTCGCACTGGATCAACAACGTCTTCGGCGGGACGCTGGCGAACACCTCCAAGTTCGGCCCGGGCGGCAGCTTCAGCGTCACCATCCACGTCAAGGCGGACCTCGGCGGCGGCCAGATCTGCGGCGAGACGGTCGAGTGCGCCATCGTCACGCGCGCCGACCACTTCAACTCCTCCAACCGCAAGTACGACGTCCACGTCCCGGTCACCTTCAACTAGTTCGGTCCGTCCGCGGCCGGCCCGGGCCGGCCCGGCCCGGGACCGACTCCCGACCCACCCGTCGACGAGGAAGCCATGACACCCCGACACCCCCTCACCCCCGGTCGTGCGGGCGGCGCCTGTGCCGCGCTGGCGCTCGTGCTGGCCTCGGCCGCCACCGGAAGTCCCGTTTCGGCAGCCGGGGGTGAGGGGGCCGACGCGGCGCCGGGCACCGTCGCGTACCGGTCGGTGGCGCAGTTCGCCGCGGCCGGCAAGCCCCGCGACCTGCTCCTGCATCCGGACTCGAAGAAGCTGTACGTCGGTTCGGATGATCTGCCCGAGACCGCCGACGTCAACGAGAGCGGGCTGCACGTGCTGGATCCCGCCGACGGCAAGGTGCGCAGCACCGTCGGCCAGGCTCCCGGGCCCACCGGCACCCTCGGCCGGCGGGCGGTGCGCCGACTCCTCGCGCCGCTGCCCGGTGACGGGGCGGTCTTCTTCTATCCGCTGCGCGGGATCGGCACCGCCAAGGACGGCGACGCCGCCGCGGCGGGGGCGTGGGTGCCGGGTGCGGCCGTCACCCACGCCACCGCGGGGCTCACCCCTTCGACGGTGCTGGTCGCGCAGGGCTCCGTCCTCTCCGAGGTGGAGACCGCCACAGCGGCCATCAGGCGCTCGGTCGCGCTGAAGGGCGGCGACGGCTTCGCGGTCGACGCGGTGCGCGGCGCGGTGTGGTTCACGGACTTCGGCAACCGCCGCATGTACCGGATCGACGCGACCACCTTCACGGTCACCACGACCGTCGAACTCCCGGCCGGCGAGGGCTTCGCAGGGTTCACGGAGGTCGATCCCGAGACCGGCGCGGTGTGGGTCGGCCTGGACGCCTCTGTCGTCGTCCACGACGCGACGGGCAAGCGCCTGGGCGTCCTCGACGGCGGCGCCGACATGCCCCGCGCGGCGGATTTCGACCGCACCACGCACGAGGCGTTCGTGGTGTGGCAGGACGCGGGGGACACCTCGCAGCCCGGCAGTGACAACAACGGCTCGCTCACCGTGCACCGCACCCGCGATCTGCGGGAGGTCGTGAAGCCGGTCGTACTTCCCGGCGTCCACGTGCAGTTGGGGAGCGCGGCCGTGGCCGTCGAGCCCGGTGGCGCGGCCGTCTTCGTATCGGACCCGGTCGCCGGGAAGATCACCCGGCTGGAGCGGGCGATGTCCCCACGGGTCACCAAGAACCCTGCGGACCAGTCGGTCACGGCCGGTACCCGGGTCTCGCTGACGGCCGAGGCGGAGGGGACGCCGCCGCCCACGGTCGTCTGGCAGGTCAGCGCGGACGCGGGCCGGACCTGGCGGGCCGTGGAGGGCGCGACCTCGCCGACGTACGGCTTCACTCCGGCGCTCTCCGACAGCGGTTGCCGCTACCGGGCCGAGTTCGCCAACGACTTGGGGACGGTCCACACCACCCCCGCCGCCCTCACCGTCACCATCGCGGACACCACGACGGGTGGCGGCGGCGACGCCGGCTCCGCCACGACGGGCGGCAGCGGCAGTACCGGCGGGTCGGGCTCCACCGGCTCCACCGGGAGTACGACGGCGGGCTCGGACGGCGCTTCCGCCGCTACGGGCGGCGCCGCGGGCACCCCCGGTACCGTCGGCGGCGGCTCGGCCGGAGCCACGGTCGGCGGCGGTTCCAATGCCACCGCCACCGGCGGTGCGCTCGCCTCCACCGGGGTCGCCGTGGCCCCCCTCGCCGGGAGCGCCCTCGTGCTCACGGCAGCCGGATGGGCGCTGAAGCGCCGCGCGCGGCAGCGTAGCGACGGCTGACGACCGGAGACAACCCGGCGCAGGCAGGAGGTGGTTCGGCAGGTTGCATGGGTGTCCGCCCCTCTCTTGACCGGAGACGCAGGAGACACCGCGCGTGATCGTGATCGCCCACCTCAGCGACGTCCATCTCGACGGTGACCGGCGCGCGGCCGACCGCACCCGCGCCGTCATGGCGTACCTCGACGCCCTGCCCCACGACCTGGACGCCGTGCTCGTCAGCGGGGACATAGCCGATCACGGGGAGGCCGCCGAGTACGAGGGGGCCGCCGAGACTGGCGGCCGGGCTCCAGAACCGCATACCACCCCGAGGGCGTGGCCGAGCTCGTGGGCGGCGGCCATCCGGCGGGTCGCTGGAGCGTAGGTGTCCATACGCGTCTTGCTGAAGCGGATCAGGTCCGTCGCCCCCGGCCCGGGATGCCGCGACCACGCCCCGGCCGCAGAGCCCCGCGGGTCGGAGAAGCCCTCGTAGTTCAGGTCGTTGACGGTCGTCGCCGCATCCGGAGCGATCCTGATCCAGGGGTTGCGGGCCATCACCTGGTACCAGGCGGCGGCGAGCAGCATGCGGGCCGGGTCCTCCTCTTCTTCGTGGGCGGCCACCTCGGCCGCCGCCCCGGCCCCGGTTCGCAACCTGGTCGGACCGCTCGGGAATGGTGCGGGCGATGCCATGGCGCCGCAGCCAGGTGCGGATGGCTCTCGAGCTGTAACCCTTGTCGCCGATCACGTGGTCGGGCCGCTTGCGTGGCCGGCCGGGTCCGATGCGGGGCACCCGTATCGCCGCTATCACGGCGGTGAACTGAATGCAGTTGGTGTTCCCGCCGGCCAGAACGAAGGCGAATGGGCGGCCCTCTCCGTCGCAAGCGAGGTGGATCTTGCTGGTCATCCCGCCCGGGGACCGCCCGAGAGCCGGGCTGCGGAGCCCCCCTTTTTTCGGGCACCGGCCGCATTTGCTGGTGAGCACGGACGATGCTGGAGTCGACCGATACCAGCCACTCGATATCGCCTGCGGCATCGGCCTGGGCCTGCACGGCCTGGAGCCGGCGATCCCGGTCCTGAACTTCCACACGATCCTGTTCGGAACCGTCCGCTCATCCAGTCGTGGCCGCCCCAGCACAGGCCGGGGCAGCAACGGCTGCACGAGTTCCCACTCGGCATCGGACAGTTCATGGCGGCGTATCACCACTCCATGATCCACAAACCAAGATCGCTTCGACGGCAGGCCCTTGCGGCCACGGCTGCGGAAGTGGGCCCGGTTCAGCAGAACGCCGCAGCCGTTCCAGGATCGTCTGGCTCCTGGCCAAGGGCAGGATCGGGATCCCATCAGCAGCAGAGCGGCCGGCGGCGCCCCCTCTCATCGGGGAGGGTGCGCAGGGCCCTGGCTGGGGAACGCCGGCTCTCGAGGCTGAGCGCTCGATCCGGCGGATGACGCCAAGGGAACCGCTCCGCTCCGCAGGAGGTCTCCCTGCGGGTGTCACGCCAGGACCTTCAATACTGCATCGTAGGGTGGCGTCTCATGTCGCGAACTCGCGCCGAGCACTGGGAGGCGGAATGCTCACCAACTCGTGGGCGCTGGCGGCCGGAAGGCGTCATTCGGTCGGACGGCGCTGGGATGGAACCGTTCTCGCCGTGGGCAATACCGCAGCCGCTGAGTGTCGTGTCGAGCGTTGGAAAGACGTCATCGCGGTGACAGCCGGCAACGTCCATACCGCGACGAACACGGGCAGGTCCCATACGGTGGGACTCCGGTCGGACGGCACGGTGCTGGCAACGGGGTGGAATGGCGATGGGCAATGTGATGTCGCCGGATGGCGAGGCGTCACGGCCGTGGCTGCAGGCTGGCGCCGCACGCTCGGGCTACTCGCGAATGGCCGCGTGCCGGCGGTTGGCCGGAGTGCAGAAGGGCGGTGCGACGTGCAGTGTTGGCGCGAGACGGTCGTCCTCTCGTGTGGTGACTGGCATTCGGTCGGCGTCCGGTCGGACGGTTCAGCACTGGCCGCGGGGAGCAACCGGCGAGGGCAGTGTGACGTTGAAGCGTGGCGTGACCTGGCCGCCATCTCAGCCGGGTATCTCCATACCGTCGGCCTCAGAGTCGACGGGCGGGCAGTAGCGACCGGCGACCCGGCAACCGGGGCGTGCGAGGTCGATGAGTGGGAAGACGTGGTGGCTCTCGGCGCGGGCAGCTACCACACGGTCGGGGTCACAGCCTCCGGGCGGGTCCTCGCAGCGGGAGACAACAGGTACGGGCAGTGCGAAGTCGGCGGTTGGCGCAGCATTGTCGCCGTGGCGGCCGGTTCGACGCACGCCCTCGGCCTGCGTGCCAACGGCACAGGCGTGACCGCAGGGAACAATGCCGACAGACAGTGCGAGGTCGATGCCTGGTCCAGAGTCCAGCTTCATAGGCCCGGGACGCGCCGACGCACTGACGTGCCGTGACCTCAGAGCTCCAGAGACCTCCTTCTGATTCCAGTCTTCAGGGACCCCCGGGCGAGCCCTTCCACGCGAGGGGCCTGCCCAGGAGCCGGCTGGATGATTGATTCCAAGGGGTAGCTGCACGGACGCGAGGGCGCCCACTGTCAGTGTGTGACGACCGAGATGGACACCCCCGCAACTGCGCTGTACGTGGAGGTCGATGACCCTTTGAAGGCCTCGCCGCATCTTGCGCCGCGGCGGCCTCGGGTGGGCCTTGAACCGAAGCTCAGTGACGCGGAACCGGTGATCCTCGCGGTGATGCAGTCGCTGCTGGGCTTCGTCTCCGAGGCCCGCTGGCTGCGCTGCGCCACGCCCACGCTGGCTCAGCAGCTCGTCGACCGCGGTGACGAGACGCTCCGTGGACGAGGTGATCTGGAACGCGGTCAGCGCGACGGGCCTCGACCCGGCGCAGGGTCGCCGGACCGTTGCGGCCGACGCCAACTCGAAGAGCGGCCGTGCCGTTGCCGTTCGACGTGGTTCTGAACGTGGCCGTGATGACGGTGGTGTGCTGGGTGCGAGCAGCCCACGGCCCGGGCCGGCAGCAGGTGTGATGGCCCCGCACCGGGCGTGCAACGGGGCACCGGCGATGATGGCGTCGACCAGGAACACCAGAACCCGGTCGCTGGCTCTGCCTGGGGCCTCCACTCTATGCACCATCGGGTGGGGGGAGCGCGCTAGCTCGTGCGGACCCAGGTGTGGCAGCGGAACTGCAGGATCGTGTCAGCCCCCGCCGCCGGTCGAGCCGCCGTAGCCGATGCCCGACCACCGGGACTCCACGCGGCGTTGGACGACCAGGCCCACCTGGACGGCGGAGGGGGCGAGTGTCTGCTGGAGTTGCTCGTAGAGGGGGGTGGTGTCGGTTGTCCACGGGAGGTGCGGCATGGGCCGGATCAGGCGGCCGTTCTTCAGGAGCACGTGCAGGGTGTTCTTGGCGGACACCGGCTTCCGGTGGGTCTCGTGCGACTCGATGACAGAGTGGTCGATCCAGATCTGCTGTACGTCGGTGAGTGGCCTCGGGTGGTCCGTGCGGGAGCCCCGGACGAGGGTCATGGTGTCCGGGGCTCCCGCGGGCGAGAACCGCAACCGGGTCACGTTCCGGAAGGCCCCGTACAAGACCACGAACGTGTTGACGACGAGTCCCAAGGCGGCGGCGATCCCGACCGCAGCCCAGATCCGGCCGGGCCGCTGGTCGAGGATCGTGGCCATGACCGCATAGACCGGCGTGCCGTAGAGGGCGCCGGCTGCGAGCGACCCGAAGGCCTCCCCGGGCCAGCGCTTGGCGGCGAACATGAGCGGCCGGACGTCCTCGCATAGCACCACGTCGACCACGGCGGGGTCCGAACGGTCGATCCACACGCTGTTCATGACACAACGTTAGGGCGGCGTGACTCGTTGGGGAAGAGCATGTGCGGCGCCAGGCGGTCCGGACACGATGCGCAGCCCTTCTCCGACGGCGATGAACGCCCCATCGCCTGACCTCTGGCTTTCCCAACGCAGTGGCGTGCGTCCCTGCGAGCTCGCGGGCTGAGGGAGCTCCCGGTGCGATATGCGGCGCAACGCATGGCCAGGCCTCCCCACTGCTGAGCCGGTTGATGCATTGTTCAACGGCGTTCCGCTGCTTGTAGGCCGTGCTGCGGGACCGGGCGAATGGTCCTCGGCCCGGCCCCGGTTCCGGCGGTGACCGACCCGGTGACCGACCCGGTGAGCGGGCAGGGGAATGACAGAATGGAGGTCGTGCCGACGTAGGCGCCACGACTCCGGCGAGGAACTCGTTCACGGCGCCGCCCTGGAGCGCATCCTGCGGGAGCTCGGCCAACCACCGCACACGCAGGATGCGGCCAGGCCCGGCGAGTGCTCCTTGAGCTGGCGGTCATCCCCGTGTGTGCGGGGATGGCCTCAGAGCTGACGCCATGCCGAGTGGTGTATCGCCTCCGCCCGTAGACTCGTCCGACACGAAGCCGTTGTCCGTGATGGCGGGGAGCGCCACCCCCTGACCGCCTTCCGGTGCGGGCACGCCCACACCGCCGCGGCCACCACCTTCGCGGGCCGGCCGGTGCCGGTCGCGCCCGGGGTGGTCTCCCCCCTCGGGCTGCCGTGGGAGGCGCCGGCCGGGTCCTCCGAGCACGTCCACCTCGACGAGCCGCCGGCCGTGGCCCTCCATGTGATCGGTGACGACGGCCGGCTGACCACGCACTACCGGGTGGTCGTCGACCGCCGGTAGGCGCGGCCGTCACGGGTGCGTGTGAGCAGTCCCGAGGTGATGAGGTAGCGCCGCAGCGCCGAGCAGTCCTCGTGCACGGTGCGCAGGGCGTCGTTCACCTCGGGTTCCGTGTAGTCCCGGTCGACCGCGAAGAGGGTCTCGGCGAGGTGGACGAGCAACTGCTCGCGCCGGGCGGTCCTGCGCGGGATCGCGACGATGCGGCCGCCGGAGAAGAGGTCCGACACGTCGCGCCGCGTCGGGCTCGGGGCGGGTGCGTGCGAAGGCTGGTGGTGATCCGTGCTGTCAGACATGTCCGCGAGCCTTGTCCGTCCACTCCGGCGGGGCAACGCATTTTCCTTGCCGGGCGAAAAAGTGACGGTCGTTCATCTTACTGATCGGTAGTCGCGTCAGTACCCTCCCCGTGACCGGTTCCTGCCCCCCACGGAGGAGCACGTATGCGACGTCCCACCGCACGCATGAGAACCGCCGTCGCCGCCGGGCTGATCGCCCTCGGCGCCGCCCTGCTCTCCCCCCTCGCCCCCGCGGCCGCCGCCGACGACCCCGTGCCGCTCCCCACCGCCGACTACTGCGGCGGTCAGTGCTCGGACATCCTGCCGCCCGGCCAGAACGGGAACGCGACCCTAGCCCAGATCCTCCTGCACAAGGCCTTCGGCACCATGCCCGCCCACGCCTCCGACCAACTGGCGCGCTACGACTCGCTGGTGGCCGGATACCCCGGCCTCACCGATGCCAAGGTCAACGACTTCTTCAACAACGCCTCCTTCGGAGTCCCCGCCGACCAGGTCGAGTCCACCACGAGCCCGCGCCCCGACGTCACCATCACCCGTGACAAGAAGACGGGCGTTCCCCACGTCAAGGGCACCACGCGCTACGGCACTTCCTTCGGCGCGGGATACGCCGCCGCCCAGGACCGCCTCTGGCAGATGGACCTCTTCCGGCACGTCGGCCGCGGCGACCTGACCCCCTTCGCGGGCGGCGCCCTCGCCAACCAGGGCCTGGAGCAGCAGTTCTGGCCGCAGGCCCCGTACGCCGAGGCCGACCTCCAGGCCCAGGTGGACCGGATCCGCACCACCGAGGGCGAGCGCGGGCGGCTCGCCATGGAGGACGCCCAGGCGTACGCCGACGGGATCAACCTCTACCGCACCCAGTCCAAGAACGGCCGCTACTTCCCCGGCGAGTACGTCCTGACCGGGCACATCGACTCCATTACCAACGCCGGTGAGATCAAGCCCTTCAAGACCACCGACCTGATCGCCCTCGCCTCGGTCGTCGGCGGACTCTTCGGCGGCGGGGGAGGCGGCGAGGTCCAGGCCGCGCTGTCCCTGCTGGCCGCCCAGCAGAAGTACGGCCTGGAGGAGGGCACCCGGGTCTGGGAGTCCTTCCGCCAGCGCAACGACCCCGAGGCCGTTCTCACCGTCCACGACGGCACGAGCTTCCCGTACGCCCAGAAGCCCGCGAACCCCCAGGGCGCCGCGCTCCCGGACGGCGGATCGGTTGTGGCCGAACAGCTCGTGTACGACCGCAGCGGCGCGGCGACCGCCAAGGAGGCCGCCGACCCGCCGAAGCCGGTCAAGCAGAGCATGTCCAACGCCCTGCTCGTCTCCGGCGCCCACACCGCGAGCGGCCATCCGGTGGCCGTGTTCGGTCCGCAGACCGGCTATCTCGCACCCCAGCTCCTCATGCTGCAGGAGCTCCAGGGCCCCGGCATCAGCGCCCGCGGCGCCTCCTTCGCGGGCGTCAGCATGTACGTCCAGCTCGGCCGTGGCCAGGACTACGCCTGGAGCGCCACCTCCGCCGGGCAGGACATCACCGACACCTTCGCCGTGGAGCTGTGCGAACCGGGCGGGCAGACCCCCACCAGGTCCAGTGCGCACTACCTGTTCCGAGGCACATGCACGCCCATGGAGAAGCTGGAGCGCACCAACGCCTGGAAGAAGTCCGTCGCCGACCCGACCCCCGACGGCTCCTACCGCATGCAGGTGTGGCGCACGCACTACGGCATCGTCACCCACCGGGCCACCGTCGCGGGCAAGCCCGTCGCCTACACCGCGCTGCGCTCCACCTACCGCCACGAGGCCGACTCGATCATCGGCTTCCAGATGCTGAACGACCCCTCGTACGTCAAGGACGCCCGCACCTTCCAGCAGGCCGCGCAGCACATCGGCTACGCCTTCAACTGGTTCTACGCCGACTCGCGCGAAGCGGCGTACTACAACAGCGGATCGAACCCGGTCAGGGCGGCCGGAGTCGACGCCTCGCTGCCCGTGCACGCCCGCCCGCAGTACGAGTGGCAGGGCTTCGACCCGGCCGCCAACACCGCGGCCTACACCCCGCCCGCCGAGCACCCGCAGTCCATCGGGCAGGACTACTACATCAGTTGGAACAACAAGCAGGCCAAGGACTACGGGGCGGCCGGCTTCGGGATGGGCGCCGTCCACCGCGGTGACCTCCTCGACCGCCGCGTCAAGCAGCTGGTCACGGCGGGCGGGGTGACCCGGGCGAAGCTGACCCGGGTCATGGCCGAAGCCGCGGTCACCGACCTGCGCGCCGAGAACCTGCTGCCCGAGCTGCTCGCCGTACTGCGCAGCGCACCGGTCACCGATCCGGCGCTGACCGCGGCCATCGACAAGCTGGCCGCCTGGCAGGCGAGCGGCGCCCAGCGCAAGGAGACCGCCCAGGGTTCGAGGACTTACGCGCACGCCGATGCCGTCCGGATCATGGACGCCTGGTGGCCGCTGCTGATCGAGGCCGAGTTCAAGCCCGGTCTCGGGGCCCCCCTCTACGACGCCCTGCGTGCCTCACTGAGCGTCGACGAAGCGCCCAACGCGGGCCACGGCCCCACCGGTTCGCACGCCGGATCTGCCTTCCAGTACGGCTGGTGGGGCTACGCCGACGAGGACCTGCGCATGGTGCTCGGCCGGCCCGTCGCCGATCCGCCGTCCCAGGTCTACTGCGGGGGCGGCTCCCTCCCCGCATGCCGGGACGCCGTCGCCGCCACGCTCAAGCAGGCGGCGGCCGCCACTCCCTCGGCCGTGTACCCGGCCGACGGGACCTGCGCGGCCGGCAACCAGTGGTGCGCCGACTCGATCGTCCAGCGCCCGGTCGGCGGGCTCGCCCACCCGCAGATCAACTGGCAGAACCGGCCCACCTACCAGCAGGTGACGGAGTTCGCCGCGCACCGCTGACGGAGCGGGGCGCACAGCGGCCCGCCGGATCCCGGACTTCTCCGGGACCCGGCGGGCCGGGGGCCGATCGGGCGGGTCAGGGACCGACGGTGATCTGCTGCGCCGGGTCGGTCGTGTCGGTCACTTTGTAGACCGCGTTGAAGATGGACGCGGTCGCGCTCGTCGGGCAGCCGAAGCCGCCGGTGACCGTGACCGGTACGGAGACGTTCGTGAAGGTCAGGGTCGCCGGAGACCCGTTGGCCCAGGTGCCGCCGACGTTCGCCGGGGCCGTGGGGGCGGCGGTGACCGTACAGGAGGCGAGCCCGCTCGTCTGGACCACCAGGCCGCCGACCGGCAGACCCATGGTGGCGGTGATCGGGGCGCCGTTCTGCATCGACACCGACCAGGCGCCGCTGGTGGTGACCGTGGGCGTCACTCCCCACATGCTCGAGGTGCACGAGCTGTACGTGGGCGCCGAGATCGGCGAGGACACCGGCCCGGCCGGGTTGTTGTTGCCGGGAGCCCCCGGCACGCTGCCGGTGGCGACGGAGACCGTACAGGTCACGGTGACCGAACCGGCCTTGAAGGTGGCCTTCCCGCTGAGGGTGGCCTTGAACGCGTGCCCGGCCGGGGTGACGGTGGTCGACCCGGCCAGCGGTAAGGGCGCGGCGGAGGCGGTGACCGAGGCGAGCGTGATGGCTCCGGCGACGGCCGTCCCGAGGGCGAGCGCGGTGCGCGTACGGCTCATGGCTGTGCTCCTTGGGGATCGTGGTGCGGGGTGGGGGGAGGGGGTACGGGAGAGGGCGAGGGAGGGGGTGAGGCCTTGGCGGACTCCGCTGTCCCGGTAGTTCCGGCCTTTCCCGTGCGTCGGTCCGCGTGCGGCTGCCAGGCGAACATCAGGCCGCCGCCGAGGATGCCCAGCAGGGTGCCGATCAGGAACCCGCCGAGGTTCGACAGGACCAGAGCGGCAGTGGCGATCAGGGTGGTGAGGACGCCCGCGAGAGAACGCTGAGGGGGAGAGAACCAGGCGGTGAGCCCGAGCACGATCATCACGATCCCCATCAGGACGGACGGGATCCCCGCCACGCCCTGCTGGAGCATGATCTTCAGCGGTGCCAGCGGCAGGACGCAGATCCACGACCCGGCCAGGACCGCGAACAGTCCGCCCCAGAAGGGTCTGCTGCGCCGCCACCGCTGCCAGCGCCGCCGCAGGCTCAGAAGCATTCCTTCTTGCCCTTGCTGACGCTCATGCTGAGCCCGGAGAGCTTGAAGGTGCCGGCGTTCGTCGCCCACGCCGTCTGCTGGAGATCGGTGATGGTGACCGTGTCGGCCTGTTGGGCGAAGAGGTCCTGCATCCCCTGGGCCTCGGCCGGACCCTTGTCGAGGGTGGAGGCGTCGCGTCCGATCTCGATGTTGCTGAAGACGGCGTCGCCCGAGAGCTGGGTCGCGTCGACGAAGAGGTTGCTCGCCTCGACCGGGGACTTGCTGCCGGCGGTGAGGTTGAGCGAGATATCCCCGATCATCGGGAGCGAGGTGACCACGGACTGGCAGAGGCTGTGCAGCTTGGCCTCCCGGATGGCGGTGACGGCCACCGGGATGAGCTCGTTGCGGGCGTTGACGTCGACGCTGCCGTACTGGGCGAAGCCCTCGCCCTCCAAGCTGCTGGCCGACACCTTGAACTGCTGTCCCGACACGGCGAACGAGGCGGCGAGCACGCCCTGCGCGAGGGCGATGCCGAGGCCGGCGGTCACGGCGACGGCGGGGATGGTCAGGACGGCGAACCGGCGCCAGCGGACGCGGCCGGAAGCATCGTCGGACGGGTGGGGCGGGTGGGGCGGGTTGGACGGGTCGGATAAATGGGGAGAACCGGTCATGAGAACGTCCCTTATTTTCGGCTGTGCACCGTTGTTACCGACGAGTTGAATGTAAGAGTGCCAATGGGGGTTGGCAAGGTTGTGCGAGTGCACCCTTTGAGCCGACTCCTACTGCTCCGTACGCAGCAGTTCGGCGACTTCCGCATCCACCCGCCAGGCCATCGCCCGCGCGAACTCCGAGGTCACCACCTCACCGGCCACCGGCCGCAGGGCCGCCACCGCCGCCGTGATGTGCTGAAGCTGTGTGGCCGAAAGCTGTTCCAGGCCCTCCAAGTCCTCCAGGCCCGCCGCGTCGATCACGTAGCGCCGGAACAGCCCCACGAACCGGTCCGCGACCGCCGCGGCCTGCGCCTGTACGAACTCCCCGGCATCCAGGATCTCGGCGAGCGGCACCCCCTGCCGCACCAGAGTCAGCGTCGCCTCCAGCAAGCGGCGGTTCGGGTAGGTGACCAGGTCCCCGTCGATCGTCACGTAGCCGAGCTCGGCGGCCCGCCGGGTGTCCGCGGCGGTCGCCTCCGGGCCGAACAGCTCCCGCAGCTCGCGGCGGGACAGCGTCACCGGCTCCTCCTGGACCCAGTCGCGGGTCATCTCCCGTTCCAGGCCAAGCAGTCGGGACAGGCCGCCGCCCTCCTCCCACGCGTGCAGCAGCTCGGAGATGCCGTTGACCGTGTAGCCGCGGCCCAGCAGATCGCTGATCAGGCGCAACCGGGTCAGGTGGTCGTCCGAGTACCAGGCGATCCGGCCCTCCCGGCGGGGCGGCGGCAGCAGCCCGCGCTCCTGGTAGTAGCGCAGGTTGCGCACCTTGACGCCGGCCGCCCGGGCCACGTCCTCCCGGCGGTAGCGCCCGCCACCGTTTCCGCCGTCGCTTCCCTCGCCGCTTCCGTCACCGTTTCCGACCTCCACCTGGCTGCTCACGCGCCAGAGTGTAGGACGCCCCGGCTACGACCGGGAGGTGCCCCCGGGCAGGGCGCACGGGCAGGTCACATGGGTCGCGGACGATCCTGCTTGACGGCGCGAAGGACCACGAACTTCGGTTCGCTCGCGACGACTTCGCTGTTGCCGAAGAGCCGGCGCAGATGGGTGTGGTAGCCCATGTGCCGGTTGGCGACGATCCACAGCTCGCCGCCCGGCCGCAGTACCTTGCGCGACTGCGCGAACATCCGCAGGGCCGTCGCGTCGGTCGTGGCCTGGTGGGAGTGGAAGGGGGGGTTGCTCAGCACCAGGTCCACGGAGGCGGGGGAGAGCATCGCGACGCCGTCACCGACGTGGAACTCGGCGGTCCGCCGGCCCTCGCGGACGTTCGCCCGGTAGGTCTCGCGCGCCGAGGCGAGCGCCTGGTAGGACTCGTCGGTGAACACGACCTCGGCGTCCGGATCGTGCACCTGGACGGCCGTTCCCACGACGCCGTTCCCGCAGCCCAGGTCCACGACGCGGGCCCCGTCGGTGTTGGTCGGGAGGTTCTGCAGGAAGAAGCGGGTGCCGACGTCGAGCCGGTCGGCGCAGAAGATCCCGGCATGGTTGACGACGGACAGGCCCGAGGCCGAGCCGGCGTCCGCGTCCACCGTGTACGTCAGCGGCCACGGCCCGGCGGAGGCGGGACGGGTCGCCCCGGGGGTGCCGGGCGTGCAGAAGATCAGCCGGGCCTTCTTCTCCGCGAGCGAGGTCTTCGTAGGACCGAGGATCTTCTCGAAGAGGCGCAGCGTGGAGGTGTGGATCTCCTTGACCATGCCGGCGCCCACGACGACCGTGCCCGCGTGCACGTGCGGCGCCAGCCGGTACAGCTGGTCCTCCAGCAATGCCAGGCTCTTGGGTACGCGCACCAGCAGGACGTCGATCCGCTCGGGCGGCGGGTCCTGCGTCGTCAGCAGGGTCACCGTCGACTTGGACGTCCCGATGCCGGCCCGGTCCAGGTTCGCGGCCGTGGCGGCGCGGGTCAGGGCGGAGTCGGTGATCTGCGTCGGGCGGTAGGCGGCGAGCGCCGTCGTCAGCGTCCCCCAGCGGTCCCCGAGCACCGTGATCTGGCCGGCGGCGGCCAGATCCACCGGACCGCGCTCCCCGGTACCGGAGTCGAGGTGGTGCAGCAGGTACTCGTCGGCCGCGTCCCAGGCACGGAGCCGGTCGCGCGGGTCCTCGGGGAAGCGGGTGAGCTCGTAGGAGCCGAAGGGTGTGGTGAGGCGGTTCATATGGGCCCCAGGCTATCCGAGCCGGAGGCCCGACCCCGCACACACGGGGCCGGGCGGCGCACTACTCGGGGAACTCGCCCGCCATCGCGGCCGCCATCCGCAGGTGGGGACGGGCCTCGGCGGCCCGGCCCAGGCGCTCAAGGGTGCGACCGAGCATCAGCTGCGCGTAGTCCTCCACCGGCCAGCGCTCCAGGATGGCGCGCAGCTCGAGCTCGGTGCGGGAGAGCTGCGCGGAGTGGTAGTAGGCGCGGGCCAGCAGCAGCCGGGGGGCCAGCTGCTCGGGGGTCTCGCCCGCCAGCCCGTCCAGGATGCGGGCGGCCGTCGCGTACTCCTTCGCGTCGAAGAAGAGCTGGGCGCGCGCCCAGCGCTCGGCTGTCGTCCCGTGCTCGAAGTACGTCGTCGGCGCGTTCATCGCGTCCCTTCCGCCGTTCAGGTGGTCCGTCCGCTGCCTCCAACACGCCCTGGCCGTGGAACATTCCGCTCTCCGGCGCCGCCGCCGCGGGGCTAGGTTGTCCACATGAGCAATCTCGATCGCCAGCCCGCTCTCTCCGCCTGCGGCGGCCGTGGCTTCGTCGTGGCCGAACCGGTGCGCGAGCTCCTCAGCCCGCGCACGGTCAAGCTCGGGGAGTCCACCGAGGTCCGCCGACTCCTGCCGAACCTGGGCCGCCGCATGGTGGGCGCCTGGTGCTTCGTGGACCACTACGGCCCGGACGACATCGCCGACGAGCCCGGCATGCAGGTCGCTCCGCACCCGCACTCCGGCCTCCAGACGGTGAGCTGGCTCCACGAGGGCGAGGTGCTGCACCGCGACAGCGTCGGCAGCCTCGAGACGATCCGACCCCGCGAACTGGGCCTGATGACTTCCGGCCACGGCATCAGCCACTCGGAGGAGAGCCCGCGCCCGCACGCCCGCCTCCTGCACGGCGCCCAGCTGTGGGTGGCCCTGCCGGACGCCCACCGCGACGTGGAACCCCACTTCCAGCACCACGCGGACCTCCCGCGGGTAACGGCCCCGGGCCTGACGGCGACGGTCATCCTGGGCACCCTGGACACGGCGACCTCCCCGGGCACGGCGTACACCCCGATCGTGGGCGCGGACCTGACCCTGGCGGCGGGCACCGAGACCAGGCTCCCCCTGGACCCGGACTTCGAGTACGCGGTCCTGTCGATGTCGGGCGAGGCCCACGTCGACGGCGTCCCGGTCCTCCCGGGCTCGATGCTCTACCTGGGCTGCGGCCGCACCGAACTCCCCCTGCGGGCAACCTCGGACACGAGCCTGATGCTCCTGGGCGGCGAGCCGTTCGAGGAGGAGATCGTGATGTTCTGGAACTGGATCGGACGGTCACACGATGATATCGCGCAGGCCCGCGAAGACTGGATGAATGGGTCCCGCTACGGCGAGGTAAAGGGCTACGACGGCCCTCCGATTCCGGCCCCGCAACTGCCCCCGGCTCACCTGAAGCCCAGGGGGAGGGTGCGCTGAACTGCCATTTTGCGTGGACTCGGGCTGGGTGCGGTGCACGCACCCAGCCCTCCGCTTTTGGCGCCGGAGAAGTGGGTGGCGTGCGCGGTGCAGCAGCAGCAGCAGGAGCGGGTGGCGGAGTCTCATGTGTCGCAGCCTGTAATCAACTCTGGTCGGACGGATGCTGACCTTTTGCTGACTTTACTGTTAAATCTGGACGGGTTGTGTTGAGCCACCTCGCCCGCAAGGCGCAGTGACGGCAGTCGCTGCGCCGTCGGCTCCTGCGATCTGGACGGCTGACCTGGCCGAGGTGCGTGTGATCCGTCGCTGAAGTGCATCCGCGGGTACACGGACGACCTTGTGTACAAGTGACAGCCCCTTGTTGGTGCGACCCTCCGCCAAAGGGCCTCGGGAGGTCGCGTGTGTGCTCGTGGCGCTGTTTCCCGGGGGCGGCCCTCTCTGCCCGCGTTCTCTGGACCGCGCACGGAAACGTACGGGGCGTCGGCCTCCCGCTCGACGGGTCGGCCCGGGGGTATCGGTTCCCCCTCGAGGCTCCTGTGGGCGGGCTGTCGCGGTCCGCGATCTCTGGACCGCGCACGGAAACGTACGGGGCGTCGGCCTCCCGCTCGACGGGTCGGCCCGGGGGCATCGGTTCCCCCTCGAGGCTCCTGTGGGCGGGCTGTCGCGGTCCGCGAGGTTCCCGCCCGAGCGGCGCGTGCGCAGGGAGTCCGCAGGATGAATTCTGCCCCTGCATGGCGGCCGGGGTGACGAACCCGGTGGCAAAGGTGACTGGCTGGCTGCGGCTTCGCGTGACGCGTATGTGCCCGGGCGGGCCGCCGAGGCGGTGGCCGTGGCGGCCACGTGGCCGAACGCACCGATGGGCCAGAGGTGTTCAGTCGCATGATCACACTTTGAGAGCGGCGCGGCGGTAGTGGATCTTACGAACCCTTTACATATGTTTGCGGCGATTTGCCCGATACATGAATGTGTGTTCGCTCTGTGTTCGGAAAGGTTCGTGCCTCGCATGACACGTATCGCCGTATCCCGCACGATCGCCGCGCTCGCAGTGGCCGTCGCCGCTGCCGCCGCCTGCGCGGTCGCAGTCCCCGACGCCCCGGCCTTCGCCGCCGTGCGCGCCTTTGACGACCCGCCGCCCGCCGAGGAGCCGTGCCCCGGCGGCGAGCCCAAGCCGTGCGCGGCCTCCCCGGAGGACCGGAAGGAGGTCGAGGACCAGAAGGAGCAGGTGGAGAAGGAGGAGGCGAAGGCGAAGGAGGACATCGCCGCCGCCAAGGACCAGGCCACGAAGTGCGCGCCCACCTCCAAGCAGTGCATGAGCGACCTCGCCGGCGACGGCAAGGAGCAGAAGGAGGGCATGGCCAAGGCGCAGGAGCAGCTGGACGCGGTCCACCCCGCGCCCGCGGACAACGCGGCCACTGTGATGGACGGTGCGTGCGAGGCCTTCGCCGCCGAGCTGCCCGCCGCTCTGACGTCCGCTGCCGACCCTGCCGAACTGACGCGCGTCTGCGAGCTGATGAACCCGTGACGACCATGAACCGCCCCCTGCGCGCTCTGGGCGCCGCCGCCGTCGTCCTCGCCCTCACCGCTCCCGCGACGACCGCCTCCGCCGCCGCGGCCACCGACCCCGGCCGGACCGCCTCCGCCGCGCAGGCCTTCAACGGCGACAAGCCGCTGACGTCGGTGAAGGAGGTGAGCGACTACTGCGCCGCGCACGCCGGCGACTGCCGTTTCAAGGTCGACCGGGTGGCGTCCAGCGAGTACCACACGACGGTGAAATCGTTGGGCAACGCGGTCGTCAACTGCACCAAGGAGGACATCAAGGTCACCCGGCAGGTCTCCCTCCAGATCTCCGCCTCCGACAACCTCGGCGGGGAGATCACCGGCCAGATCACCGCAGAGGGCCAGCTGAACGCCACCGGCTCGGTCACTGCCGGGGTGAGCGGCGAGGCCGGCGGCACCTTCAAGACCCCGGACCAGGAGAAGGGCCCCAACGCCGAGGCCACCGCGAAGGGAGGCGCCAACGGCAGCGGCACCATCGGCGGCTCCGTCACCCTGCGCGCCGCCTTCGAGGGCGCCTTCAAGCTGTCGTACTCCAAGTCCTGGAACACCCAGCAGACCGAGTCCACCTCCTACGAGGTCGTCGTCAAACCCGGTGACGCCCTCATGTTCGGCGCCAGCGCCGCGATGCAGCGGGTCGCCGGAAGCGTCTCCACCGGCAGCGGACTCGGCGTGCGCAACGTCTTCGTCGACGGCCCCTCCAGCGTCAACACGACCACCTTCGTCGCCGACACCTTCACCGTCCCCGGCAACACCTGCCTCAAGCTGCGCCCCGCCGGCAAGACCGGCCTGGAGGACACCACCACCACACCCCCCACCACCCGGGCCGCCGCCGTACCGGCCACCACACAGCTGCCCAAGGGATCGCGCCTGAAGCAGCGCGTCGAACTCGACGGGAAGCCCTCATGACCGCCCACGAGCCGTCACGTGCCCACGCCGCACAGCCCGTACGCGACCCCGCCCCGAAAGGCCCGTCCGTGAGAAGACGCCCCCGCGCCCTGCGCCGCCCGGCCGTCGTCGCCCTCTGCCTCGGCCTGGTCGCCCTCCCGGCAGGACCCGCGTTCGCCGAGCGCGCCACACCGGAGCCCGTCGAAGTCATCAACGGCGACCTGACACTGCCGGCGTTCACCGGAACCGCCCTGAACAATGCCAACGTCAGCGGCTGGTCGGTGGGTTCGACCAACGGTGCCGGAACCGCCACGGGCGTGTACCGCTTCTCCGGTGAGGCCTCAGGGCATCCGGACAAGAAGGTCGCGGTGATGCTGCGCCAGAACGCTGCCGCCCACCAGTTCAAGCAGCGGTTGCGCGGAGTGCGCCCCGGCGCGAGGGTCACCGTCACCTTCGACGACAGCCCCGCCGTCTCCATCTACTGCCCCGCGCGCACCGTCGAACAGGGGCAGACCTACACGGTCCAGGGCGAGGGCGGCACCGTGCAGGAAGAGCTGACCGAGCCCGACCCGGACAAGGAGTACAACGTCCTCGGCTCCGGTGTCTGGCGCACGGGGCGGACCTACACCTTCACCGCCGACCAGTACGAGCCCCTGCTGACCTTCGCCTCCACCGTCCCCGCCACAGGGTGGGGAGCCGGCAACGGCACCGGCACCAACAACGGCAACTGCGGAGCGATGATCGCCGACATCCAGGCGGTCCAGGTCCCGCCCCCGCTGGACAAGACGGTCCGCAGCAACGAGCTCCCGCCGTCGCTCGCGTTCAAGGGCAACGACAAGGTCACCGTCGCCCAAGCCGTAACCGAGTGCAACAGGGCTGCCGCCCACTGTGCGTTCACCCCCGAGGCCGACTACTCCTTCGCCTACTACGAGCCGGCCCGGCAGACCGGCGAGGGGTACATCAACTGCACCCGCGCCACCCTCGACCGCGAACGCCCGCTGAAGTTCTCCGCCCGCTCGATCGGCGACCTGCCCGCCGCCGCGGGACTGCCCCCGGCCAGCACGGCGGCCACACCGTCGAACATGAACAACCAGTTCACCACCGGCTCCGGCAGCAGCCCGGCCTGGAGCCCGTCCGCCGTACGCACCGTCAAGGAGCGGATCAGTCCCGGTGAGGTCTCCTGGATGGAGACCCAGACCGGGCGCCAGCGCACCGAAGGCTGGTTCACCTCCGATCCCACCCCGGCCGACGCCCACCAGGACTGGCGCCTGTACACGGTTTTGGACTACCCCTCCCCGCAGCTCGCCGACCGCTTCTACCAGCGCACCGGCCCCCTCACCGCCGCCGAGCAGGCACGCTGCCGCTCCAACCGGCCCTCCGCCGAGACCCCCAACGACGCCGGCTCCCCGGCAGCCGGAGCCGACCGTGACTGACACCACCCCCACACCCCCGCCCGCACAGCCGAACGCAGGGTCGGCCGTGTCCACCGGCCGCGCCCGGCACCGTCGCCGCCGCGCCGGGCGACCCGCCATGACCGCCCTGGCCGCGCTCGGCGCGCTGGGCGCGTTCCTGGCCCCCACAGCCCCGGCCACCGCAGCGCCCCAGCCGTCCCCCCGGCAGGCCGCGGTGACGGACTGGGAGACCCTGGCCTGGGGTGACGACACCTACGGCCAGGCCGCCATCCCCACCGCAGCACAGAAGGGAGCGAGCGCTGTCGCCGCGGGCGCCTTCCACTCGCTGGCGGTCAAGGACGGCAAGGTCCTCGCCTGGGGCAGCAACCTCTACCAGCAGACCGACGTACCCGCCACGCTCTCCTCCGGCGTCACCGCCGTCTCCGGCGGCTACCTGCATTCCCTCGCCCTGAAGAACGAGGCGGTCCTCGCCTGGGGCAGCGACCGCTACGACGCCACGACGGTCCCACCCGCCGCGAAGACCGACGTCACCGCCGTCGCCGCAGGCCAGTACTTCTCCCTGGCCCTCAAGCACGGCGCCGTCCTCGCCTGGGGCGACAACCGCTACCAGCAGACCGAACTCCCCACCGAGACCCACTCCGGCATCACCGCGATCGCCGCCGGCGCCTACCACGGCCTCGCCCTCACCGACGAGGGCAAGGTCCTCGCCTGGGGCGACAACCGCAAGAAACAGACCGACATCCCCGCCCCGGTCACCAACGGCGTCGCCACCGCGATCGCCGCCGGCCGCGACTTCTCCGTCGCCGTCGTGGGCGGCCGCGCCTACGCCTGGGGCACAGGCATCGCGAACCAGAACGTGCCCGCGCTCGCCCAGTCCAAGGTCACCGCGGTGGCCGCAGGGAACGGTCACATCGTGGCCCTCCGCGACGACGGACGAGCCATCGAATGGAAGGCCCACACCACCGCCCTGAGCGCCGTCCCCGCCACCGCCAACACCAAGGTCCTGTCCATCGCGGCAGGCGCCTACCACTCCCTCGCCCTACGCGGCGACCCACCCGCCACGCCGTGACCCTCTGACCCGCAGCCGCCTGCCCACACCCCCGGAGCGGACAGGCGGCCGCTCCGCGCCCCCGTCTGTCCAGGCTTCGACGGCCGGGGCACCCCCCCCCGCGAAGACGCGCGGTTCGGACATCACTTCCCGCAGGCTGCAGCGTCGGCGTGGACACCCGTGGGGCCTCGCGGTCAATGAGTCCGTTGCTGCGCGTAGGGGACCGGTTCCAGGAAGACCTACTGCGAGACGCGTTCGGGGAGCGGTCACTGTGACCGCTCCCCGAACGGAAGCTCTGGTGCCGGGCGCTGGCGGGAGGGGCTGGGGTGTTCAGGCCTGCCTGGTGATGGTGATGGTTTTGATGGTGATGTCGTTGAGGGGCTCGTCACGGGGGCCGGTGTCGGCTTTGGCGATCTTGTCGACGGTTTCCTGGCCTTCGGTGACCTCGCCGAAGATGGTGTGGCGCTGGTTCAGGTGGGGCGTGGGGGCGACCGTGATGAAGAACTGGCTGCCGTTCGTTCCCGGGCCCGCGTTGGCCATGGCCAGGAGGTACTTCCGGTCGAAGGCGAAGCCGGGTGCGAACTCGTCCTCGAACTTGTAGCCGGGTCCGCCTCTGCCGGTGCCCAGGGGATCCCCGCCCTGGATCATGAAGCCGTCGATGGCCCGGTGGAAGATCGTCCCGTCGTACAGGGGGTCGGTGCTCTTCCGGCCGGTTTCCGGGTGGGTCCATCCGCGGGTTCCTTCGGCGAGCCCGACGAAGTTGGCCACTGTCTTGGGTGCGGCCTCGGGGAAGAGCTGCACGACGATGTCGCCGAGCGTGGTGCGCAGGGTCGCTGACAGGGTCTCAGTCATGAACGGGGTCTCTCCTCTTGTATGCCGTGCTGACGCGGTGTCCGGCCGCCGGGATCCGCGGTGGAGTGGAGACGCGGAGCCCGAACCCGCATCCGGAAGGAGTCGCAAGGCGTAGGGATGCCGGTGGTCGGCCGACAGCCCAAGGTAACCCAGGCGAGCGGATCGATAACGTTCGGTAGTGATTCGGTGCGTCGGATTTCAGGAGCTCGGCGCACGGAGGGCGAGCGGAACTAACGAGAGGCCTTGCGGCTGGCGGGGCGCGCGGGGACGGCCTCGGCGGGGGAAGACTTGGCGCCGCATCGCGCCGTGTCTCTGACCAGGGGTCCCCGGACACGCTGATCGCGGTCTTCGCCGCCTCCAACCGCTCCAAGGCGGACAAGGATCCGGCCGGGTGCCGGTATTCGCGGGGGTGGTGCGTCGCGATCCGGACGCCGGTGGGTGGTCGGGGTCCGGATCGCAGGTGGGGTGTGGTGGGGTGTGGTGGTCAGGCGGTGCGGTAGGCGATGTGGAGGGTGTCTCCGCTGCCTCCGGCCAGGGCGGGGCCGGACATCGTGGCGGCGTCCGGGACCTGCTGGGTCCAGCCGGTCCAGGTGTTGCCGTTGTAGGAGTTGAGGGCGATCCGTGAGTCCAGGGTCCGCATCGCGCAGTAGAGGATGCCGTTGCGGACGGTCAGGGCCGGGGAGCTGTCGCTGGTGCCGCCGAGTTGCATGGGCGAGGTCGCCCAGCCGCTGCCGTCGTGGACCGCGACGTGGATCTTTCCGTCCAGGGCGGCCGCGGCGAGGTAGAGCTTGCCCTGGTGCGATGCCAGGGCAGGGGCCTTGGCGGTCTTGAGGCCGGGGACGGTCTGGAAGTCGGTCCATCCGGTATTCGTGAGCCAGGCCAGATACACCTGGTCGTCCGCGTCCCGCCCGCGGATGGCGCAGTGCAGTGTTCCGTTGCGCACAGCCAGGGCCGGCGAAGCCGAGCTGCGCCCCTTGAGCTTGGCGGCCTGGCCCCAGCTGTTGCCGTCGTAGGGGGTGACGTAGAGGTCGCCGTTGGTCCCGCAGGTGCCCAGATACAGGCGGCCTTGGTGTTCGGCCAGGGCCGGGGCGGTCAGCGAGACGTGGTTGGGGACCTGTGTGTAGCCGCTCCAGGCGCTGCCGTTGAACCGGGCGTGGTAGGTGCCGTCGCTCATGCCGCGCACCGCGAGGTGCGGTTTCCCGTCGAGGACGGCCAGCGCGGGCTCGCAGTCGGTGGCGCCGGTGAGGCGGGTGGTGGCGCCCCACTGGCTGTTGGCGGGTGCGAGGACCTTGATGTCGCCGGGCGCGTCGGTGGGGGGCGGGTTGCCGATCCACTTGAGCTGGAGGCGGTGGCGTCCCTCGTTGCCGCCGTCGAAGACCCATCCGGTCGAGCCTGCTCCGCCGTGGGTCACCAGCTGTCGCAGGGCGGCCTGGTCGAAGACCAGGGAGCGCTGCTGGACCAGGTCGTCGGGGTTCCTGAACAGGTCGATCAGCTTGGCGATGAGGTAGGCGAAGCCCGCGGCCAGGGTGGCGTAGTCCAGCATGTCGCCGTACTCGGGGATGATGATGGCGATGTTCGTCATGAGGTCGACGAAGGTCATCAGCTCCTGGCCGATGGCAACCAGCTTGTTCCGCAGCTGGTTCATCCACTCCGCGCTGCCGTCGTCCTCCTCCCAGCAGGAGATGTTGCACACCAGGGCGGCGTCGACCCGGCCGTTGTACAGGGTGGTGTTCGCGGGGAAGTCGTGCCATTCACCCCTGTCGACGTTCGTGACCCGGTAGGTGAGGCGTTCCTGCCGGTTCCCGAAGGCTCCGGCGCTGGACATGCCCCAGTAGATCTCGTCGGACGCGCTCCACTCGTCGGACTCGCGCTCGCACAGGAACGAGAACATGTCCACCCGGGCGATGAACGAAGCCAGCGCGCCCGGGTCCTCGGGCGGCGGCGCGGACGAGGTCACCACGGTCGCGCCGTAGCCGTAGGCCGCCTGCCCGGCGTTGAACTCCTCGCTGTCGAACGTGCCGTCCACCCCCGCGGGAGCACTGTTCACGTCGACGATGCTCACATTGGGCTGTGCCAGCACCTCGTCCCGCACCCGGGACAGATCCTTCAGCAGATCCGCCGTCGCGTAGCCCTGCGTGACTTCCCGTCCGGCCAGTGAGCCGGGCAGCACCGCAGCCGTTGCGCCCGCAGCCGTCTCCTCCCGGTACATCCGGCCGAACGCCTTGACCTCCTCCTCGTCCAGCAGCAGCTGCAGCGGCCGCACCAGACGTTCCTCCACCTCCGTCAGCTCCAGACCGGCGTCCAGACGCGACGCCGCGTGCAGCATCACCCCGAACAGCAGGGCGGACCCCTGCGACGCCTGGGCGCGCGGTGCGGAGTCCGCGACCGCCTGCCGCCCCTGCAGCTGAGCACGCAGGCGCTCCAGCCGTTCCGCCTGCGAAGTCCCGAACTCGATCGACTGCATGAGCAACGCTCCCTAGGGGTTCGATGAGCACGGCCCCCGGAACCGGGCAGGGCCGCGAACAGCGATCATCCCGGAATGCTCACACTGAGCAACAGTTCATTTACGGACAGTTGCGATTGCGGGGTCGAGTGTCGCGCCGGCGCACCGGGTCGGCATCCTCGTGCAGAACTCGGTCTCGGTGTCCCAGGTCAGGTTGGCTTTGTTCACGAGACCGTTTTCGTGAACAAAGCCAACAGGCCGAGTTCCCGCCCGTCCTCCGCCGCTGCCGCATCTCCCGCAGTGCGCCCGCGAGCCGGCTGCCGTCACCGTCGCCGGTGGACGTCAGGCCTGCGATGTGAGTCATGGCAACCCCCCTCCGCGGTGCGGCTGCCGCCGCTCATGGGGCGGGCTCGTAGACGATGGTGGTCGTCGTGCAGTCCTCGGCGAGCCCGAGGAGGGCTTGACGCTCGTTCTCGTCGACGGCCAGGTCCCAGCGGAGTTTGGTTGCCACTCAGGTCGCGGCGTAGGTGCAGTGGTAGGACCTGTCGGACGGCAGCCACTCCGCCGGGTCCTTGTCCGCCTTGAAATGGTTCGAGCCAGCCGAGACAGCGGTCAGTGTGTCCGGGGACCCCTGGTCGTTCGCGTACGCCTCCCGGCGGGCTGGCGTCCAATTCCGCGCCCCAGCTGGCGGCAAGCGATATGTGAACCGCGCGGTATTCGCGGGGTCTGGGGGGTGCCCCTATGTCTTTCGTCAACCCCGAGCAGCCTGATTTGAGGCTGTTCATCCCAGTTGCGTTCACTCGGCGAGTTCGACGTTCTTCGGTTCGAGGGGTTCGTAGAAGGTGCCGTTGCGGAGCATGGCGTGGATGACGTTGATGCGCTGGCGGGCGAGGCGGAGGAGTGCCTGGGTGTGGGTTTTGCCGTTGACCCGCTGTTTGTCGTAGTAGGCGCGGGAGGCGTCATCGTGCAGGGCGGCGAACGCGGAGAGGAACATGGCGCGTTTGAGCCGGCGGTTTCCTCGGTGGGGTGCGTGTTCGCCGCGGATGGAGCTGCCGGAGGAGCGGGTGACGGGGCGAGGCCGGCGTAGGAGGCGAGGTGCCCTGCGGTGGCGAAGGCGGAGCCGTCGCCGATGGTGACGAGCAGGGTCGCGCCGGTCCTGATGCCCACGCCGGGCAGCGACATCAGGAGCTTCGAAAGAGGGTGGGCCTCCAGCAGGGCGCTGATCTGGCCTTCCAGCGTGCGGCGCTGGTCCAGGACGGCGGCCAGCTGGTTCGCGAGGGAGGGCACGATCGTCGTGGCGGCGGCGGTGCCGGGCACCACCACCGTCTGCTTGTCGAGCGCGTCGAAGACCTCTGCGATGGCCTCACGGTGCGGGGCACGGCGGGCGCCGCGCTCGTCGACGTCGCGCGCGACCCGGACGACCTGCTCGTGGTGGGCGCGGGCCCGCGAGGGCCGCTCCGTCGCATCCTCCGCCCCTCGGTGGCCCGCTACGTCCTCGCGCACGCGGCCTGCGCCCCGTGCTGACCGTACCTCCGTCCCCGCTCCAGGCCGCGTACGAAGCGGCCCACCGCCGCAACTCCTGGCGGCTGCCGTTCGACATCTGGGAACTCGCCTGACGCCGTGGGGCCGTCCTGATTCCGCCAGGCTGACGCCGACGTCCGTCAGGAGCGGGTCGGTGGCGGCTTGGCGGCGACCCCAGAGCTGCGGAGGTATGGCGAGCGGGCTGCAAATCCAGTTCCGGGAGGAACAAATCCTCGTGGCTCTAGCCGTGTCGGAGCGCTCCGATGCTGGCTTTTGCTGACTTTGAAGGACTCGTAACGCCCTGACCTGCGGAAACATCGAGCGATCCCATGGTTCTGGAACTGGATCGGACGGTCACACGATGATATCGCGCAGGCCCGCGAAGACTGGATGAACGGGTCCCGCTACAGCGAGGTAAAGGGCTACGACGGCCCTCCGATTTTGGTCTCGCAGGGCGGGCCGCCCGACGCGACGCGAGAGCCTTCGGCGCCGACGGTCGAGCCTCATCTGTCGCAGGCTGTAACCAAGTTCGGTCGGACGAATGCTGACCTTTTGCTGACTCTACTGACTAATAGTCAGATCTGGTCGCTGGTTGCACCGAGGCTGCTTGGTCGCGAGCAGTGGTGTTGGCCGTCGCTGCGCCGCCGGCTCCTACAACCCTGACGGCGGATCTGGCCGGGGCGTGCGATCCATAGATGAAGGGTGCGGGTGAGTGCGCGGCGAGTCTTGTGCACAAGTCACAAGCCCCTCGCTCGTCCGGTCTTCTCCGCAAGGAGGTGACGGAACGCCGTGTGAGCGCGGGCGGCCTACGGCTCCGAGGTGACAGGACGTTCCAGTGGAAAGCCCTCTTTGAGGAACCGGGTGACCGCGTTCATGCGGTCGGAGAACCCAACCGGTGTGTGGTCGGCCATGAGGGGGCATCACGTCTATGGACTGCTGCTGCGGGGCGCCGAGGCATTCGAAGAGCTGCTCCCTGGTCTTCGCGACGAGCTCGTGGGCGCCGGCGCCGAACTCGCCAGGGTCCCGGATGGCTTCTGAATAACCCGACGCGCGGCGGGATCGGGTACCGCGGGCCTCTTTTCATGGTTGGTGAGCCGTTTCCGTGACCTCATCGGTGCCCGTCCCTCATTCTGAACAGGCTGGTTCTGCCCGCCGCCGCCTGCCCCTGGCCGCACGCCATACCCGGAAGCGTGTGCGATCCCTCTCGTGGTCGTTCGAATGCGCAAGCGGGAGAGCCTGCAGGGTGCCGACTCCTGTGCCTGGCGGGTCGAGCGCCAAAACGGCGTCCAGGAAGTCGCGTGCGGCGAGGGCTTCATCGGGGACCTCGTGCCCGTGCTCAGGACCTCTTCACCGGCGGGCGCGAGGTAGTACTCCATGAGTCGGCCAGTGCCCGGCCTGCGGACGATCGTCCGTCCGGCGGGGTGATCGGTCAGGATTTAAGGACCCCCGTGCCCAGCAGGCCGAACAGGAGTACGGCGATGGCGATCCGGTAGATGACGAAGGCGTTGAAGGAGTGCTGGGCGACGTACTTCAGCAGCCAGGCGATCGAGGCGTAGGCGACGGCGAAGGACACGGCGGTGCCGACGATCAGCGGGAGGGTGTCGATGCCGACGCCTACGGCGTCCTTCAGCTCGTACAGGCCTGCGCCGGTCAGGGCGGGGATGCCGAGGAAGAAGGACAGGCGGGTCGCGGCGACCCGTTCGAGGTCGAGGATGAGACCCGTGGACATGGTGGCGCCGGAACGGGAGAAGCCGGGGAAGAGCAGGGCGAGGATCTGGGAACTGCCCACCAGCATGGCGTCCTTGAGGTCGGTGTCGTCCTCGCCGCGCTTGTGGCGGCCCATCTGGTCGGCCGCCCACATCAGGCCGCTGCCGACGATCAGCGATCCGGCGACCACCCACAGAGAGGCCAGCGGTCCCTCGATCAGTGGCTTCGCCGCGAGCCCCACGACCACGATCGGGATGGTGGCGTAGATGACCCACCAGGCGAACTTGTAGTCGTGGTGGTAGCGCTCCTCGCGGTTGGCCAGTCCGCGGCCCCACGCGGAGACGATGCGCACGATGTCCTTGAAGAAGTAGACGAGGACGGCCGCGATCGCGCCGACCTGGATGACGGCGGTGAAGGCGACGACGGACTTGTCGTCGACGGGGATGCCCATCATCCCTTCGGTGATCTTGAGGTGGCCGGTGGAGGAGACCGGCAGGAACTCCGTCACCCCTTCCACGATGCCCAGCACCACGGCCTGTCCCACACTGATCGCGCTCACGTGCCTTCGCTTTCGTTCGAGGGGACGGCGCCGGTCTTTCGGCGCCGGAGGAGAATCGGGGACATCACGAGCAGCCCGGCCCATGCGGAGGCCAGCAGCCAGCCCGCCAGGACGTCGGTGGGCCAGTGCATGCCGAGGTAGACGCGGCTGAGGCCCACGGTCGCGGCCCAGAGGGCGGGTGCGATCAGGAGCGGCGTTCGGGCCCGGCCGCGCACCGTGCGGTAGACCCCTGCGGTGAGGAGCGCCGCCACGGCCGCGGAGGTCGTGGTGTGCCCCGAGGGCATGGCGTATCCGTTTGCCGTCCACGCCCAGTCGTCGGCGGGCGGCCGGGGCCGGGCGAGCCATGACGCCAGGGCGATGCGCGGCAGTTGCACTGACACCAGGGCCAGGGCCCCTCCCAGGGCCCCGCGCCACCGATCGGTTCTGAAGGCCAGCGCCCCGGCGAACGCCGCGAGCAGGTAGGCGGGCACTCCGCTGCCCGTCACGGTGACGGCTACGGCTGCTGCGACCGCCCAGCGCGGGCGGTGTTCCAACACCCAGCCGTGCACGCCGTCGTCCACTCCGAAGGGTGAGCCGTGCGCAGCGCGGGTGGCCGCGAACAGTGCCGCCAGCAGCATCGAGCACATGAACACCGGTATGGCCGGCGACCACTGAACGCCGGCGGCGCGGGGAACGGCCGGGGGGAAACGGAACATGGGGAGGGCGTCCTGTCCGGACGGACCGCCACGGCAGCACGGTCGGATGGCATAGGGCACGTCAGGGGCACGGTCTTGGTCAGGGAGGGGCCAGTGCACCCCACAGGAGCAGCGACACCAGCTCTTCGGCCGGCAGGGTCTCCGCGGGGCCGGTCGGCGTGTCGGCCAAGACCATCGACTGGAACACCCGGGCGAGGTGCTCCGGGGGCATTCTGAGCCGCTCACGCTCTGGTTCGATGAGGGCCGTCAGAGCGGATCGGAGCGACGCGAGTTCCTCTTCGTGCCGGACACGCCCGTCGGATTCCTCCGGCTCGGGGCGCCGGGGCCGGCTTGTGGGCATGGCATCGGCAAGCAGGAGTGCGCGGGCCGCATAGCTGCGGAGATGTAGGGCGGCTGATGCCAGACGGAGGGCGAGTGGCTGGGTCAGGTCGACCGCGGCTATGGCCGCTACCGCTTCGTCCGCCCTGAGGGCCTCGGCCGCGCAGGCTTCCAGCAGGGCGGCTTGGACCGGGAACGCGGTGAAGACCGCCGCTGCCGGGACTCCCGCAGCCCGGGCGACCATCGAGGTGGTGACCGAGGTGCCGTGCCTCATGACAAGCGGCAGCCCGGCCCTGACGATCAGCGCGCGGCAGGGGTGCTCGGTCATCTCCCGTCCAGAGGTTTCAGGGGCCGGTGTGGATCGGTCGGTGAGTGGAGACGGTGGGATCCGTGGGCGCCCGACAGGCCGCTGTGCGTTCACGGACGGCCCGTCTGGGGCGCGCGGGTTCAATGCCCGTTTCCGCTCGGGGCGCGGTGGCGCCGCCGACGGATCATTTCGAGGGCCAGCGGGGTGAGGGAGATGAGGGCGACGAGGGCCACGATCGGCAGGAGGTAGTGGTCTACGTCGGGCACGGAGGAGCCGAGTGCGTAGCCGGCGAGGACGAGGCCGACGGTCCACAACAGTCCGCCCACGACCTGCCAGAGCGTGAAGACGCGGGCGGGCACGCCCAGGGCGCCGGCCAGGGGGTTGAGCACGGTGCGTACGACCGGTACGAAGCGGGCCAGCACGATGGCTTTGGCGTGGCCGTAGCGGTCGAGGAGTTCCTCGGCACGCTCGGCTCCCTCGTGGAGTTTTCGGCTGCGGCTCCGGGCGAGCAGGGTTCGGCCCCCGCGCCGGCCGATGAGGTAGCCCACTTGCGCTCCCAGGAGCGCGCCGATCACAGCGGAGGCCAGCACCTGGGGCAGTGAGAGGTGGACGGGGCGGTCCCCGCCCGGGACGCAGAGCAGGCCCGCGGTGAACAGGAGGGAGTCGCCGGGCAGGAAGAAGCCGACCAGGAGGCCGGTCTCGGCGAAGAGGACGACGGCGATGCCGAGCGCGCCGAATGCGGACAGCAGTGATCCGGCGTCGAGCAGGTTCACGGCCTGTGGCACTGCCGTGTGGGCGGATACGGCCATGGTGGGCGACTCCCCTGCTGGTGAGTGGATCGGGCGGCAACGACATCATCGACTACAGTTCTGTAGACGGTCTACGTCACTGTAGACGATCGTGGTGGTGAGGAGATTCTCATGGGGGATGCGCATACAGAACGGCGGCCCGCCGGTGAGCTGGGGGCGAGCGTCCTGGCGGCGCTGTGGGCGGCCGGCGCCCCGTTGACGCCCGGGCAGGTCCAGGAGGCGCTCGGTTCCTCCCACGCCCGAACGACGGTGACGACGGTCCTGTCCCGCCTCTACGAGAAGGGCGTGGTCACCCGCACCCGGTCCGGCCGTGGGTTCGCCTACCAGCCGACCGAGGACTCGTCGGGGCTGACCGCACGCCGCATGCACGCGGAACTGGCCAGGACCGAGGACCGCGTGACCGTACTGAGCCGCTTCGTCTCCCAGCTCAGCAACGAGGACGAGGCCCTGCTGCGCGCCCTGCTGGAAGAGGACGGCACAGGAGGCGCCGCGTGATGTGGTTGTCGCTGCCGCTCCTCCTGCCCTTCCTGGCCGGCCCGGCGTGCCGCGCGGTGACGAGCCTGCCGCCGCAGCAGGCCGTCCGGCTGTTGGCCGGTTCGGCCGCCGGGCTCGCCGCGGGGAGCACTGCGGCCCTCGCCCTGCTGATCGTTCCCGGAGCCACGCACCTTCGGCCGGTGGCGGCGCTCGGCGACCTGCTCACCCCCCTCACATCCGGTCCGCCGGGCACGGCCATCGCGATCACCGTCGTGGCGGGCTTGCTGCTTGCCGTCCGTGGCGCCCTGCTGCTGCACGGTGCGTACCGGTGGTGGCGGCAGCTGAGGCAGGCGCGCGTGCTTGCCGCCGGCAGCCGGAGCGAACTCGTGGTCCTGCAGGAGGAGCACCCCGACGCGTACGCGCTGCCGGGCCGACCCGGCCGTATCGTGATCACCTCGGGCATGCTGCGCGCACTGTCCGCGGAGGAACGCGAGGTCCTGCTCGCCCATGAGAGAGCCCACCTGAAAGGGCGCCACCACCTCCTGGTGGCGATGGTCGAGCTGGCCGCCCACTGCCATCCGGGGCTGCGCGCCGTGCGCGAGCCCCTCCGTTACGCGCTGGAGCGCTGCGCCGACGAATCCGCCGCGCGGGCGGTGGGTGACCGCCGCCTCACGGCCCGGGCCATCGCCCGGGCCGCTCTGGCTGCCGGTACGTCGCCTGATTGGCGCCGGCCCGGCTTCGCGCTGGCCGCCACGACGGGCCCGGTGCCCCGGCGGGTCACGGCCCTGCTCGACGCGCCCGCCCGGGCCCGCACCCGTAGCGCCCCGCACCGCCTGGCGGCCGTGACGCTGTTGGCCTGCCTGGTCCTGTCGGCCGGCGCGTCCCTCCAGGCCGCCGACGATCTGCACTCCGGCATCGAAATCGCTCAGGGTGAGACGGGTGAGGAGTGAGCCGTCCGGTTCCCACGGCGCCGGCCTCCGCGGCGGCCGAGCAGTGGGGCAGGCATGCGGAGCTCGGCGCGTGCCCCCGTACAGTTAGATAAGGCAAACCTATTTATCGGTGACCGGGCGCATCAGCCCGGGGCGGCAGCAGGGCGGTAGCGGGATGGTGGAGGACGGCGCGGACGCAAGGCGTCCGCACGGTGAACTCGTCGCGGACGTGCTGGCGGTTCTGTGGGCGGCCGATGAGCCGTTGACGCCGCAGCAGATCAACGCCGCGCTCGGCCGGGACCTGGCCAGGACGACGGTGACGACGATCCTCACCCGCCTCTACGAGAAGGGGACGGTCGTGCGGACCCGCGTCGGCAGGGGCTTCGTCTACGCCGCGGCGGACGACGCCGCCGGGCTGGCGGCCGGACGCATGCACCGCGAGCTGGAGCGGGAGCCCCAGCGGGACCTCGTGCTGAAGCGGTTCGTGTCCTCGCTGTCCGGGGACGACGAGGAGGCGCTGCGGCGCCTGCTCCTGGAGTCCGGGGAGGGCTGATGACCCTGGTCTTGGCCCTGGTCATGCTGACCCTGGTGCTTCCGTGGGGCGCGGCGCCGGCCACCCGCCGGCTGGCCGCGCTCCTGCCGCCGAGGGAAGCGTGCGCGGCACTGACCGGGGCTGCCGTGTTGCTGGCGGGCGGCACAGTTGCGGCGCTCATCGGTCTGTTCCACGTGCCCTTCCTCGCCTCCCTGGAACAGATCCCGCTCTCACGGGCGGCTTCCGAATGGCCGGCTACCGTGCCGGTCGCCGCTGTGGCGGGTGCGGTTCTGGTCCTCCAAGCGGTGCTGCTGGTCCGCCGCTGGTACGAGCGCCGCTCGCTGCTTGCCCGCGCCTGGGCGTCCACCGGCGACGCGGTGTCCGACGGCGACCTTCTGGTCGTACCGGATTCCGAGCCGCAGGCGTTCGCACTGCCGGGATGGCGCAAGCGCAGCGGCCGGGTCGTGGTGACGACGGGCATGCTCAAGACCTTGGGCCCGGCGGAGCGTGAAGTGCTGCTCGGTCACGAGCGGGCCCACCTGACGGGCCGCCACCATCTGTGGTCCGTCACCGCCTACCTGGCCGCCGCGGTCCATCCCGCCCTGCGGCCCCTGCGCCCGGCCCTGGACTTCCACCTCGAGCGGTGGGCGGACGAGTCGGCGGCCTCGTCGGTGGGAAACCGGCGGCTGGCGGCGACCGCGATCGCACGCGCGGCGCTGGCCGCCGCGTCCGCCGAGAAGGCGGGCGGAGGCCGTGGTTCCTTGCTGTCGGTGAGTACCGGTCCGGTTCCGCAGCGGGTCGAAGCCCTGTTGGGGCCGGTGCCGGTGCGTCCGCAGGCCCGCAGGGCGCGGGCGGCCGCAGCGGGGCTGGTGGCGGCGGTGGCGGTATCGGCCCTGCTGGGCCTGGTGCTGGCCTACGCACTGCACGAGTACGTGGAGTTCGCCGCGCGGGCCCTTCTTGCCGAATGAGCGCCCGAGTGACGACAATGATGTAGACCGAATGGTCTGGGGAAAGTATGGTGAGCCTAGGCTTATTTCACCTACCTCTCCAGGTCCGAGCGTTGCGTGGGTCCCGATCCGGGGGCGCCTCGTACCCTGCGTGCAATGTGCCGTCGGCGACAGTGGTCCGCGTGTCCCGGGGCGGAGGTGACCTTCCCCTCCCAGTGATTGGACGCGCCGTGTACGACAGGGGGAACGGGTTCTCGAATCCCTCCGAGCAAACCGTGCATCTCCTGGCGGCAGCGAACCGGGCCGTGGACATGTTGATGGCCGAGCGGCTGGGAACGCGCGGCATGGGCGCTTTCCACCGGTCGGTTCTCAGGACGCTGGCGGATTTGGGGCCGCATGCCAGGCGCGATCTCGCCGCGCAGGTGGAGGCGCCGGCGGCTGACGTCTCGCGCGTGGTCGGTGATCTCCTGGAGCAGGGCCTGGTACAGGAGACGGTCGTGAACATCGGTGGACGTCACGAGGTCGTGACGCTCACCCCGGCCGGAACCGCGGTGCTGGATACGGCGCATGAGGACATGCAGTCGGTGCAGGACGTCCTGCTCGGCTGCCTCACCAAGGGCGAGCGCGCACAGCTGCACTACCTACTGCGGCGGGTGTGCGCGACGGCTGCCCGCGCTGGCGCGGTGCGAACGTCTTAGGACTCATCTCATTTGGCCAATCTGCGGTAGCAGATGAGGGTGCAGGCGATGCTGGTGAAGGCGAGGAAGTGCTCGGCTTTGCGTTCGTAGTGGCGGTGGAGACGGCGGCAGCCGGCGAGCCAGGCCATGGTGCGCTCGATGGTCCAGCGGTGGCGGCCCAGCCGCTGCGAGGACTCGATGCCGCGGCGGGCGATGCGGTGGGTGATACCGCGCCCGCGTAACCATCGGCGCAGGTGGGCGTAGTCGTAGCCTTTGTCCGCGTGGAGTTTGCCGGGGCGCCGCCGACGGGGGCCTCGCCGGGACCGGATCGGCGGGATGCCCCGCACGAGAGGTTCAAGACCGAGGCTGTCGTGCATGTTCGCGCCGGAGATCCCGACGGAGAGGGGCAGACCGGTCTGCTCGGTGATCAAATGGATTTTCGATCCGAACTTGCCCCGATCGACAGGATTCGGACCCGTCAGGTCCCCCTTTTCAAGGCCCTCATGTTCACCGAGTCGATCGCACAGTGCGACCAGTCCAGCTCGCCGCGGGCGCCGAGCTCGTCGAGGACCAGGCGGTGGAGCTTGGCCCACACCCTGGCCTTCGACCACTCGGAAAAGCGCCGATGGGCGGTCGCGCCGGAGGGTCCGAACGACGCCGAAGGCAGCTGCTGCCACGTGCAACCCGAGGTCGCGACGAACACGATCGCCGCGAGCACTTCCCGGTCACCGTGCCGACGCCGGCCGCCACCCTGAGGCCGCGACGGCGCCTCGGGCACCACCCGCTGGAACATGTCCCACAACTCATCCGGTACCAGCCGTTCAACGATCCCCACCATGAACGACAGCCTACCCAAACGGCCAAATGAGATGACGTCTTAGCCAGCGCCCACCCCGAAGGCCGGAGCTCCCCGAGGACCTCGCGGGCTACCGACTTCGACGCTGGCGGAAGGCGCTCGGTGGCGGCCTGGTCGTAGTCGACGTCGTCGACCGGGCGCACATGGTCGGGAGCCCGAACCCCGGCGGCACGGTAGCCATGGCTGATCCGGCCGGGCCCCGGCCCCTCCCGCGCAGGGGTCGGCCGGCGGCGACCGCCAGGCCGCTCCGAAACGGTGGACGTCCTCGGATGTCACGTCCATGCGCGGCCGCTCGAAGCGGAGCGGGTTGCGGAAGACGCCGCCCCCGTCGACGGCCCGTGGCGCGCCGCTGGCTGATCCTGCGGGCCCTCACTGCGTGAAGGTGCCCCCGAGCGGGTTCGGGCGCGCTCGTGCATGTGCACAGTCCATGAAGGTGATCATCCCGCATGGACAGAGCCCGAAACCCCGACGCGTCCAGACGACGGATCGCGAGACGGCTACTGACCGTCTGTAACAGGCCCGGGGGAAAGGGCGTCTTGCGCGGGACACCCCTGGCCCAGCCCCGGGCGTCTACCGGGCGCGCCCAGCCGCCTTGGCCGCGGCTTGTTGCCAGTGAGCGGGACCGCGGCGGCGGCCGGGGCCAGGGCTGGCGTGCCGGGGGGCCACGGCCGCGGGTGTGGTGGTGGAGCGGGAGCGGGCCGCCGTCGGGGAGACCCGGGGCCGGGAGGCGGCCGGTGCGCCGGGCGGGGTGGTCAGGGAGGTGAGAGTTGCGTCTACGAGGCGGCCGACCAGGGCCGTGCCGGTGACTTCCTGCCAGGAGGTGTCGGCGCTCAGGTGGTTCAGGTGCCGGGCGACGGTCTGGCTGCCGCCGCTCTCCCCGATGTTCTGCACGCGGGCGGCAAGCAGCGGCCACTGACGTGAGCCGACCAGCAGGCCCGCCTCCCGCTCCGGCAGCACCTCCCGCACCATCAACACCATCTGCACATGCGCGGCCAGCTCCACCCTCAGCTGCTTCAGGACGAGCGACCGGTTGCCGAGGTCGAGGTCACGGGAAACCGTCAGGCCTTCGGTCAACGGGCCCCAGGCCCGCTTCGCATCCGATACTCGCAGGCGCAGGCGCAGGGGCGGCCCACGGATCGGCGACCTCCCGCACCCGCGGCCCAGCGGCGGCGGGGGGCTGCGGGCGCGGTGGAAGAGGAAGCGGCGGGAGCGGCGCCAGGGCGGGGCCGGGGGCCCGTCCGGTGGGCGCGGCCGATGGGTCGTCGTCCGGTACCCGGGCACCGGACGCGGGCGCCGTGGCCGAGGCCGGAGCCAGATTGATGTCCTCATCGGCGACGGGCTCGGCGCGAGCCGAAGTGAACAGCGAAACCCAGCCTTGGCGTGAATTGCATCACCGGGCCGCGAGTTGTGTCCCTCTTGTCTGTTTGTGAGATCGAACGGCCTGGTCAGAGCGCTACCTTGCAACTCTCCGTATCGAGATCACTCGATACGCATCGGAAGACCGAGGAAGTATGGCTACTCGTTTGTCCGCGGCAAGACGCCGTGGAAGAGGGCCCTGGGGGACCTCGCACTGGATAGCGGGCGGGGCGGCACTCATGGTGACCGCCACTCTGCTCCAGAGCTCGAACGCGGCGGATGCGGCCGCCGCGCCGACCGCCGCGCCCAAGTCCGGCAACGTGACCGAAGAGCTCAACCTCCCGCGGGCCCGGGTGGCCGCGCGGACGGCCGGCCACCGCGTGGAAGCGGTCTCGGAGCGGTCCGAGACCGCCACGACGTGGGTGAACCCGAACGGCACACTGACCACCGAAGTGGCCGCCGGGCCGATCCGTTTCTACGACCAGCAGGCACGCGGCTGGCGCGCCGTCGACGTGACCCTGGGCCACGGCCCCGGCGGGTCCGTGGCGTCGAAGGCCCACCCGCAGGGCCTGAAGCTGGCCCCGGGCAGCCTCCCGCGCATGGCCAAGTCCGCGCCCAGGGCCGCCCCGTCCATCGACTACATCAGCACCGACCTGGTCACCCTGGGCGAGGGCGACGAGCAGATCACCCTCAAGTGGAAGGGCGCCCTGCCGTCCCCGAAGCTGGACGGGGCCCGCGCCGAGTACACCAACGCCGTCCCCGGCGGTGACGTCGTCATCGAGGCAACGCGCAGCGGCTTCGAGCAGTTCGTCGAGCTGAAGCAGCGCCCCCTCGGCGAGAACTACGCGTACACCCTGCCGCTGGTGGCCAAGGGCCTGAAGGTGGAGCAGCAGGCCGACGGCAGCGTGCAGTTCACCGACCGCAAGAGCCGCCGGACCGCCGTCATGCCGGCTCCGGTGATGTGGGACTCCACGGTCGATCCGGTCTCCGGCGAGCACACCCGCAAGGTGCCCGTGGCGATGAAGGTCGTCCAGGGCAAGGGCACGGTCGACCTCGTCGTCACCCCGGACGCAAAGTTCCTCGCCGACCCGGCCACCAAGTACCCCGTGACCGTGGACCCCTCCACCTCCTCGCTGGGCAATGTCTTCGACACCTACGTCCAGCAGGGCGAGACCGTCGACTGGTCGAACGACACCGAGCTCGACCTCGGCAACCCGGGGACGAAGAACGCGAACGGCACCTTCCGCACCGCGCGTTCCTTCATCACCTGGAACACCGCGCCCATCGCGGACGCGCTGGTCTCCAGCGCGAGCCTGAGCCTGTGGAACTTCCACTCCGGCAACACCGACTGCACCGCGCAGCCGTGGGAGGTCTGGAGCTCTGCCGCCCCGAGCACCGCGTCGCGCTGGACGAACCAGCCCGCCATGGGCACCAAGTACGCCACGTCGACCCAAACCCGCGGCAACCCCGGCTGCGGCTCGGCACCGGACGGCTGGATCAACACCGACGTGACCACCCTCGTTCAGACGTGGGCGTCCGCGAAGGCGCCGCTGTCCAGCATGGGCCTGCAGGCCTCGTCGGAGGCGGTCGTCGGGCAGTGGAAGCGGGTCAACTCCGCGAACGCCACGTCGAATCCGCCCAAGCTGACGGTGACCTACAACTACCGTCCCCAGACCGGCACGAAGCAGGAGGCCGGTCCTCCGTTCGTCCAGGACAAGACCCCGGCCTGGCGGGTCGACACGACGACGCCGACCCTGCGCGACACGTTCGCGGACAAGGACGGCGACACGGTCAACGGCACCTTCCAGATCTTCGACGCCGCTACGAACGCGCAGGTCGGAAACACGCTGGTGTCGCCCTACGTCCCTGCGGGCACCCCCGCCTCGGTCGTCGTTCCGGCAGGCGTGCTCCAGCACGGGCACACGTACCGGTTCCGTACCTCCCCCTACGACGGAACGCACTACAGCAACAGCTGGTCCCCGTGGTCCAACTGGACCGCCTTCACCGTCAGTCCGCTGCCCGACGCGCCGCAGGATGTGCAGGCCGGTGCGCAGCAGACGCTGACGCCGATCCTGTCCGCGGTCGTCACGACCCCGGCGCAGACCCGCGTGAGCGCGGAGTTCTCGTTCAAGGACGCGGCCGGGAATCCGGTCCCTGGTCTTCCGCTGCCTCCCGTATGGGTGGAGAGCGGCAGCCGGGCCGCCCTGGAGATCCCGGACGGCAAACTGGCGGACGGCGCGAGCTACCGCTGGTCCGTGCGGGCCTGTGACAGCGTCGGATGCTCGCCCTGGTCGGCGGAGCAGAACCTGACCGTCCGGCTCCAGGCGATGCCGCCGATGCCCGCCACGCAGTCCCTGATCATCAACGGCACCGCTCTCGCGGGCGTGACGACGGCCACCGATTGTGACGTGCCCAACTGCGCCACGCCGCCGGCCGGTCAGCTCCGGATCGGCGCCGCCGACGGCCACCAGTGGGCCACTCATCTGAAGGCGGACCTCGCCGCGCTGCCGAAGGGCGCGCGGGTCACCTCCGCCAAGCTGTCGCTGATCCGCGCGAACTGCCCCGCGCCGTGTGAGGCGCAGAAGCCGGAGGCGTTCGAGCTGTCCACGCCGTGGACCGCTGCGCAGAGCGGCAAGGACCTCCTGACGGCCGCGGGCAGCGACAGCTACGTCTCGGACCTCGCGCTGTCCGAGGTCGACTTCGGAATACTGGTGCAGTCCTGGCTCGACCGGGGCGGCAACGAGGGACTGGCCCTCACGGTCCCCGGCACGGTCGCCGCGGCCTCGTACCACTCGGGTGCGGCGACGGACCCCGCCCTGCGTCCCAAGCTGACGGTCGAGTACCTTCCGCCGACCGCTCCCGGCGTGGTCGGCGACGTCGTCGCCACTCCGGGTGACACCGGCCTGCTTGCCACCTGGAACGCCCCGCTCGACAGCGGGTCGACCGGCGAGGTCACGTACGTGGCCAAGGCCGAGAAGAGCGACGGCACGGTGGTGGGCACCTGGGAGGGCACGGCGCTGCGCGCCGTCTTCTCCGGGCTGAGCAACGCGACCTCCTACCGGGTCTCGGTGACGGCGAAGAATGCCGTCGGCAGCGGCCCGGTGACCCGTTCCGCACTGGCCCAGGGCGTCTCCGTGGCCGGTGGCACCACGCCGTACACGGACTACGTCCAGGCGTACTTGAGCGCTCGCAACAAGGTCACCACGGGGGTCAGCGCCACCACCGCCGAGGCGGCGGCCGAGTCCCCGCACGGTGCGGTCTTCGGATCGGTCCTCGACGTGCAGGAGGCCTCCCTCATCGGGAGCCTCGTAGCGCTGGGAACGCAAAGCCAGGCGTACGTGGGAGCCAGTTCGGCTCTGACGGACACCATGGTCGCCAATGGCGGAACCGACCGCGTGGTCGTTCGGACCACGGTGATCCAGACGATGACCCTGCGGGTCAACGGGGTCGACGAGGTGTCGGAGGACCGACGCGCCAAGCGGTTCGTATTCGACGTCTCGGGCGGGACCGTGAAGCTCGAGAGCGAATCCGACGACAGCGAGGCGGGGCAGAAGCTGTCCCCCACGGCCGCGGCGGGAACCCAGGTGGCTGCCACACCGGCCGACACCGCGGGCGTCCCGACCGGTGACGCGGAGTCCCTCCTCCTGGGCGCAGACGGGTTCCCCGTGCCGGACACCTCCCCGGCCGGTGCCCTCACCGCCTCCTACGTCAACGGTTCGGGTACCGCGAGCTGGGCCTGGAACAACGCCGGGCGGATCAAGAGGGACTACGGCACCAACGACTGCACCAACTTCGTGTCCAAGGCCCTCTACAACGGCGGCGGCATGAAGATGCGCCACTGGGCGTACTGGCAGGACCGTGCCTGGTGGCGGAACACCTCCTGGACGTCGTGGAAGAAGAACAGCCATACCTGGTCAGCGGCCCAGAACCTGTTCGTACACATGTTCAACTACCGGCAGCCCGGCTACGTCAACCGGTCGTACAATCTTCGCCCTGGAGACATCCTGTTCTTCAGCTGGAAGAAGGACAACGGTGTGTACAACCACGCGGCGGTCGTGACCGCCAACAACCAAGGCGTCGTCTGGGTTGCCCAGCACGGCTTCAACGCCCACGACACGCTCGGGGCGATCATGGCCCGGAACCGGACCGGCCCCAACCCGATCGTCGAGGTCGGCGCGCTTCGGCCGAGATCTCGATGAGGCCAGGACCAGCCCTGCGGGCCGTGGCGCTCTCCGCGTTGGCCGTCGGCATGTTGACCGCCTGCTCCTCGGCCTACGATGCCGAAGACGTGGCGTACGCCGGTGACTACGGCAGCCACCCGCCGCTCGCCGTGGTCGGATACCCGTCCACGGGATCCTTGGGCATCACCCAACAGGTGGTGTGGCGCATCGCCGACGGCAAGGTGGGCGAGCTGGCGTCGCTGGTGGCCGACAAGGAGGCCAAGGGCGTCCCCGAAAAGACTGCCGAGAACTGGATCGCGGCATTCGGCACGGGAGCCCGGGGCAAGGTGACCGCGGAGTTCTACGACGAGGGCTCGCTCCGGCAGGAGGTCGTGCTCTATCTGCACGAGACCGGCCAGATCAAGCAGATCCAGGTCCGGGCCATCAGTGTGGACGGCAAGGACGTCTGGCGTGTGACCATGGACGAGCCTGCCCCTGAGGAGGCAACCGCCGTGCACCCGTGGGTGCCGAAGAAGCCCGGCGAACTCGGTTCGAAGACCGTGCGGTGAGCTGATCCGAACAGGTCTGGGCGAGGGGCGTCGCCTGCGTGGGAAACCGCGTGGGCGGCGCCCCTTCGCGGTGTGGTCCGCGCCCACACCGCCACCTTGCGCTTCTCCACCGGCAGGCGTGCTCTTCACCGCGCTCGGCGATCCCCACAGCCGCGACCATGGCGGCGGCGACCTCCGCCCACTGGCCGTCGAACAAGACCGGGTCGTCGGGGTGGTTGCGGACCACCGCATGCCACACGGGCTCCGCCGGCCGCTCCCCGCGCAGCGCCTCGACCGGGGCATCAAGAAGCAGCCCCGCCGGTCGTGCCCACGGGGGAGTCATGGGGGTCAGATCGGGTGCTCCGGCTGCTGGTCGGAAAGCAGCAGGTCCCGCGCTCTGCGTTCCATCAGGACGGGGAGGTAGGTACGCACACGTGCATACCTGAGCTCCTCGTACGCAGTCTGTACCGAGCTGTGTACCAGGTGGGCGTCGCACTGCGGGTGCGCCTTGATGAGCCGCTCGGTCACCGTGCGGATGGTAAGGGCATCTTCTGACTCCGCCGTCACACGCCTCAGCCCCCCTTGGGAGAATCTCCTCTCCTCATTTTCGCGGTGCTGCGCTCCGCCGGGAAGTCGACCTCTGGCCGCCCTGAGCGGCCGGGAAGGCAGCCGCCGCCCCGGATCGCCCTGGGCCCGGACCGGTTGCCGCCCGTACCGGGCCCGTGGCGGCACCCGGGCGAGGCAGTGCCGATGGCTTCGCGAGCGGGTGCTTCACCTGTTGCGCTCGTACCGGCTTACGGTGGTGGGCGCTCGGAGGCCCGGTTCGTGGCTTCCCGGTACGGCCCCTCGGCTCGTCGCACAGCCATCGGTGGGAGATCCGGTCATTGCCGGCGGGTGGTGTCGGGGTGGAGTTCCTCGGCGATCCATCGGGCGAGGGAGGTCAGGGTGGTCTCCGCGCTGTCCGCCATGTAGTCGCGCAGTGTGTCGAGGTCGCCGCGGGTGCTGCCCAGTACGGGGTCGAGGCGCAGGAGTTGCCAGGACTGCTGAACGACGGTGCCGCGTCCTTGGGGGAGGAAGGTCCAGCTCCATCGCACGATGCCGTGCTCGGCGCCGCCGACGACGAAGGTGAAGGCGGCGCCGGGGTCGGCCCGCGTGATCTGGGAGCGGGTGGTCCACTGCTTGCCGCCCCTCCGGTTGCGGCCGCTGAACCAGGCGCCGGCCCGGGCGCCGGCGCCCTGGTCGAAGGTGACACCGGTGGCATGGGGACTCCATCGGTGGATCGCGGACACCTCACTGACCAGGTCGTAGACCCGTGTGGGGGAGGCGTCGACCCACGCGCGCCTGGTGAAGGCGAAATCCGCTGCGTCCAGGGTGTCGAGAGGATCGTGTGCGCGGGTGGTGGTGTCGGTGCTCAAAGTGTCCTCCTGGACGAGTGCGGGGGTGCAGGGGTGTGGCGGTGCCCATCTCATCGCCGGCCCTGCCGGGGAGCCAGACCCGCTCGTGCCTATCCCCGGCAGGGAGAGGCTGTGCGTTGCGGACCGGCCGATACTCGGAGCCATGAACGGGACATCACAGCTCGGGGACTTCCTGCGGACACGGCGCTCCCAACTCCGGCCCGACGAAGCCGGAGTACCCACCTACGGGGAGCGGCGGCGCGTGCCGGGCCTGCGCCGCGAGGAGCTGGCGCTGCTCGCAGGGGTGAGCGCCTCCTCCTACGCCCGCCTGGAACAAGGGCACTCGCTGAACGCCTCCCCGGAGGTGCTCGACGCGATCGCCCGGGCTCTGCGACTGGACGAGGCCGAGCGACTGCACCTGCGGGACCTGGCCCGATCGGCCACGCCCCGCGGTCGCAGGCGCCCCGCGCCGGAGCGGGTGACGGAGGCGACCGGTCAGCTGCTGGACGCGCTGGCATCCGTCCCCGCGATCGTGGTCGGCCGACGCAGTGACGTCCTGGCGTGGAACCGGCTGGGGCACGCGTTGTTCGCCGGGCACCTCGACCCCGGTGCCCCGGAGGTGCCGGCGGAGCGCCCCAACATGGCCAGGCTCGTGTTCCTCGACGCCCACACCCGCGACCTGTACGCGGACTGGGCGGGCAAGGCCCGGGCCGTGGTGGGCAATCTGCGCCTGGTGACCGGCCAGTATCCGCAGGACGCTGCGCTGCACACGCTGGTGGGCGAGCTGAGCGCGAAGAGCGAGGACTTCGCGTCGATGTGGGCCGACCACCGGGTCAAGGCCTGCACGGTCGCCGACTACGAGATGCGCCACCCGCTGGTCGGTTCGCTGACCGTGATCCAGCAGACGCTCGGCCACGGGCCGGGTCCCAGTGTCGTGGTCGCCACCACGGAACCCGGCTCACCCTCACGGGCCGCGCTCGACCTCCTGGCCCAGGCCATCGTCCCGGGCGCGCCAGCCCGTACGGACAGCCGGCTCAGCACCGGCTGACCGGCAGTCCTTCGCCCGGCATCCATCCACCCCTGTGCGTCGGCGTGTCGCTGCCGCATGCCCGAAAACAGTGAAGGAACCCCGTGTTCTCCAAACTCTCCAAGCCCTCCAAGCCCTCCAGGACCGCCGTATCGGCCGCAGTCCTGGCCGCTGCCGCAGTCGCGATGGCCGCTCCGGTCCCGGCATCCGCCGTCTCCGCGCCGCTCGGCCACGCACGTACCGCCGTACACTTCGACCTGGCCAAGGGCCGGACGCCGGAGAACATCGCGCTGGCCCCGGACGGCACCGCGTACGTCACGTTCGCCAAGGCCCGCCAGGTCGCCGCGGTCTCCCGCGGCGGCGCCGTCCGGATCCTGGCCACCCTGCCCGAGCCCGCCGACGGCGGCGTGCACACCCCGGCCCTGGGCTTCCCGCTGACCACCGGCATCGTCCGCGCCCACGACGGCACCCTGTACTTCCTCTACGCCACCCGCGTGACGGATCGCGTGTCCATCACGACCGTCTCGCCCTCGAGGACGACCCATACGGCACTATCCCGGGCTGCTCGGTGGTAGCCGCTGTGTGATCCGGTCGAACAAGTCCGTCAGCGGCTCACTGATGTCCTGGCCGAAGTCGGTCAACCCGTAGGTGACCTGAGGCGGCGTCGTCGGCTCCACCTCCCGCCGGACCAGGCCGTCCTGGACCAACGCGCGCAGGGTCTGAGCGAGCATTTTCTCACTGACGCCCTGGATGCCGTCGCGCAGTTCGTAGAACCGAAGGTCGTTGCTCCGCAAGGAGATCAGAACCCAGATACCCCACCTGCTGGTCACGTGGTCGACCACGTCACGCGCGGGGCAGTCGGTGTGAAGCACCTCACGTCCATGGCTCGTCGCGACCCGTTTCAGCTGCGCACCTTCCCGCATGTCGGGAGCTTACCTCTGGGTATGTCCTTACGAAGAGTGAGCTCAGCTTCTAGCGTCAATTGCCGCAGTGCACATCGAATATGGAGCTGAACATGATCGTGGTAACCGGGGCTACCGGGAATGTGGGCCGACCGTTGACGCAGGCCCTCGCAGAGGCGGGCGAGCAGGTGACGGCGGTGTCGCGGCACCGGGCGGACATGCCGGCAGGGGTCCGGCACGTGGCTGCCGACCTTGCCGAACCCGGCGCCCTCACACCCGCGTTGGCCGGGGCGAAGGCGCTCTTCCTTCTGCTGTCCGGTAACCTGCACGCTCCCGAAGCGAAGCCGTCCGACATCATCGGCCTGGCCGCGGCCAGTGGAGTCCGCCGGGTCGTCCTGCTGTCCTCGCAGGGCGTAGCGACGAGGCCACTCGGCCCGTCGCGGGTCGCGATGCGCGCAGTGGAAGACGCGTTGCGGGACTCGGGCCTGGACTGGGCCGTCCTGCGACCGGGAGGGTTCGCCTCCAACGCCCTGGGGTGGGCGGAGTCCGTCCGCACGCAAAGGACGGTCGCCGCGCCCTTCGGCGATGTGGGGGTTCCGGTCGTCGATCCGGCGGACATCGCCGAGGTGGCGGCGGCCTGCCTGCTGGACAGTCAGCACACCGGCAGGGTGTACGAGCTGACCGGGCCGGAGGTGATTGCGCCGCGTCAGCAGGCGGAGGCGATCGCCGCCGCGCTCGGCTCGCCCGTACGGTTCCACGAACTGACCCGCGACGAGGCCAAAGTCGCGATGACCCGGTTCGTACCGATCGAACTCGCCGACGACACCCTGGACATCATCTCCGCCCCGAACCCGGCCGAACTGCGGATCAGTCCGGACGTGGAACGAGTCCTCGGGCGTGTCCCGCACTCGTTCAACGACTGGGTCGCCCGCAATGTCGATGCTTTCCGCTAGGGCGCAACTCCAATGCCGCCTCCGCCCGCCTTCCGGCCGGCGCAGCCGCATGGCGTGTCACATGACCGGTCGCCGTCCACGTGCGGCATGTTCTCCTGGCCCACCTCGCCGTACGGGCTCTTCGTCACCGGCATCCGCACCGTGCAGCAGCGGCCCTCCTCATCCGCGGCCGGCGTGCGTCGGCACCTCGACGACGAGCCGCACGGCGTCAGCGGCAGGCGCGCAGCGCCAAGAAGTGACGGCGCTCGCCGGCCGTCCATCGCTCGATCACCCTCCAGCCCGACACCTGGGCATGTCGGCCCAGGGCCGCAGCACCCGCGACCGCCCAGGGGAAGGCGCCGCTCACGGCCCGCGGTCCTGCGTGGATCCGGACGCGACGTCGCTCGTCCACATCGCCGTAAGCGGTCTCCACGATGAGCAGCCCCCGGCCGTGGACAGGCTCACGGATCCGCAGCCGATGTCCAGTACGCGCCCTTTGCGGCGTCGCAGCACTGCGTGGTCACCGGCATCCGCTCGCGCGCACCATCTCTCGAGGTTCAGGGGACAGCACCAACCGTCCGCGTCACGCAGCGACAGTTCGCCCCGCCGGGCATCGATCGCCTCCGCGTAGCGGCCGTTGTTCCAGTCCTCAGCGGTACTGGCCGAACCAGAACCAGAGGTGCTCACACAAGCTCCCTACGAGCGACATGGGCCGCCGCAATTCGCGCGCGTGGCGGTCACCCTTCATGCATCGCCACAAACGAGGGGATGAGCCGGGCCGCGGCGGACGATTCCACCGAACGGCTCTCTCCGGCAGGTCACAGGCCGCTGCGGGAGAATGGCCTCATGACGTACGACGAAGGGCTGGCCCAGCGGATCAGGGAGCAGCTCGGCCGTCGAAGCCCGTGCGGCGGCGGTGAACGCGGCGGTCATACGCAGGGCAGTGCCGCGGGCGAAGCGCAGGAGGCGTAGCCGCCGACTCAGTCGCAGGGCCATGCGGCGGCGGCCTTGCGCTCGTCGGCGGGGAGCGCGGAGAGCGCCCGGGCGGTGAGGGGCTCAGGGTCGGCCTTGCAGGCTTCGGCGACCAGGGCGTCGCCGTCGGGCAGCCCGCGCTTCTCGGTGTCGTCGACCCGGGTGGCGTCGACGAAGGGGAGGGCCTCGTCCGTAATGATGATCATTCGGAGCGTCTTCCCGTCCTCGCGGACGGGCACCACCAGGGTCTGCTCCCCTCCGGGGAGGTCCGCGGCGCGGGATCCGGCCGGGAGCACCGCCCGGTACGTACGGTCGAGAGCGACGCGGAGCCACGGGGCAACTCCGTTCCCCGTTCGATTGAGCACTTCCTCGCGCTGTCCGGTTCCCCCTGCGCAGGGCGCCACAGCAGGTCACACCGCTCGGCCGGAGTGCCCCTGCCTCCTGACCGTCGCGACTTCCCGCCGCTCCCCACCGCCGCCACCGGACACCGGAAGGGGGCTGCTCAGAACCCCATCGGGCAGCTCGCCACCCAGAGGAGCGAGGGAACGCATGTCCACGTCGATGGTTGCTCTTCAGGGGGACACCTTGACGCCGTCGGCTGACGTCGGCGACTGGGGTAGGAGGAAACGGTCGTCGCCGGTGGTGCGTATGTCGCGGAGCCGGACGGGGGAGGGGGCTGACCGCGCGCTCGGGGCGTCTGTGGCGGGGCGGGGATCTGTGACGGAAGTCTGACGGCGTGGCGGTCTCCCTGGTATCCGGGACCCAGGGGTGTTGGAATCAGGCCATGACCACAGAACACCCCGACGCCGAGGGTGCCCCCGTCGGGCGCCGCCTGGTGCTCGGCATGCTCGGGCTCGGGGCCGGGGGACTCGTCGCCGCCCCGTACGTGCAGCGCGGGATCGAGTCCTTCCTCGGGGCCGCCTCGGACAAGGACCCGACCGGGCTCACCGGGCTGCTCCCCAACGGGGGCGGCTTCCGCTACTACTCCGTGACCTCTTCCGTGCCGCGGAAGAACGAGCAGGACTACCGGCTCACCGTGGACGGTCTGGTCGACCGCCCCATGACGTACAGCGTCGACGCACTGCGCGCGCTGCCGCAGACGCGTGTCGTACGGGACGTCCAGTGCGTGACCGGCTGGCGGGTGCCGCAGACCGCCTTCTCGGGCGTTCCGCTCTCGCGGCTCCTGGACGCCGCCGGCGTACGGCCGCAGGCCAGGGCCATCCGCTTCACCTGCTTCGACGGCGCGTACAGCGAGAGCCTCACGCTGCCGCAGGCCCGACGCGACGATGTGCTGGTCTGCCTGCAGATGCAGGACAAGCCGGTCAGCCACTCGCACGGTGGCCCGGTCCGGCTCTACGTCGCGCCGATGTACTTCTACAAGTCGGCGAAATGGCTCTCCGGGATCACCGTGACGTCCGACGTCCGTCCCGGCTATTGGGAGGAGCGGGGCTATGACGTCGACGCCTGGGTCGGCCGGTCGAACGGCCGCACCGACACCCCCACCACCTGAACCGGCGCCACGCGTACGCAGGTTCAGCCGCGCCGAGCGCTGGGTCCACCGTACGACGGCCGCGCTGCTCCTGCTGTGCGTGGCGACCGCGGCCGCTCTGTACGTACCGCAGCTCGCCGAACTCGTCGGCCGCAGGTACCTCGTCGTGACCGTGCACGAATGGGCCGGCATCCTGCTGCCCGCCCCCTTCCTGCTGGGCCTCGTCTCTCCCGCGTTCCGCGCCGATCTGCGCAGGCTGAACCGCTTCGGGCCGCACGACAAGAAGTGGCTGCGCGCGGCACGGCGACGCGACCACCGGTCCGGGTCCAGGCCCGCGGGCAAGTTCAACGCCGGGCAGAAGATCTACGCGTCGTGGATCGCGGGCGCTGTCCTGGTGATGCTGGCGACCGGTCTCCTGATGTGGTTCACCCACCTGACACCGCTGGTGTGGCGCACCAGTGCCACCTTCGTGCACGACTGGCTGGCCCTGGCCATAGGGGTGGTGCTGGCCGGACACATCAGGATGGCGCTCGCCGACCCGGAGGCGCGCAGGGGCATGCGGACGGGGTCCGTCGCCCGCCCCTGGGCGGAGCGGGAGCACCCGCTGTGGCTGAAGCAGCAGCCGACGGCAGAGCGGGAGGAACGGCAGGCGGACGACGCCGGGGCCGGATGAGCCCTGCCACCGGACCGCGTGCCGCGTTCCCGCACCGCACAGCGCCCGCCCGGTCGCGAAGCCAGAGTCCGACGAGTGCTCCCGGACGCTGCCGGAACCAGCGTGCATGAAGGGCCTGCGCGGGCGTCCGTACAGGGAAAGCGGGCCGGGGCGAGCCCTTGGCGCCGTCTTTAGCCGAAGTTGCTTAAACAGCTTGGTCGCCTGATCAGCGGCACTATCGTCCACAGCCAGCCCGCCAGAGTCCGCCCCTGTCGCCGCAGGTGACACACGCCGTCCGACTGCCGCTTCGGAGACTGTGCTCATGTCCAGTGGATCGCCTCCCGCGAGGAGGTCATTGACCGTCCTGGTACTGGTCGCCGCCGTGTTCGCCCTGCTGTTCGGCGGAGCGGGCGCGGCCTTCGCGCATGCCGGGCTGAGCGGCTCCGATCCTGCGGACGGCGCCGTCCTGAAGACCGAGCCGCGGTACGTCACGCTCACCTTCACCGAGTCGGTCAGCTTCTCCGACGACTCGCTGCGCGTGCTGTCGCCGGAGAACGAGCGGGTGAACCCGCGACCCGCGCAGCATGTGGACGGCAAGGAGAACACCGCTCGGGTTGAGCTGTCCGGCACGTTGCCCGAGGGCACCTACACGGTGGCATGGCGCGTCGTCTCCGCCGACGGCCACCCCATCTCCGGCGCGTTCGTCTTCTCCATCGGGCAACCGTCGCAGACCGCCGCCGTGGTGGCGACCGGCTCGCCGGACGATACGGCGGTCGGCCGCCTGTACGGCGTCTTTCGCTACGTCGCCTACAGCGGCCTGGCCCTCCTCGTCGGCGCCGCCGCGTTCGTCCTCGTCTGCTGGCCCGCGGCGGGCGCGACGCGTCCGGTGCGCAGGCTGCTGGCACTCGGGTGGGTGGCGCTGACGGCGTCCACGGTGGCCATGGTGCTGCTGCGGGGCCCGTACGAGTCGGCCGGCCAGGTGACTTCGGCGTTCGACCTGGCTCAGCTGGGCCGGACCGTCACCGGGCGACCCGGTGGTGCGCTGATCGCACGGCTCGTACTCCTGGCGGTCGCCGCGGTGTTGCTCAGGAGGCTGGCCCGACGGCTCGAATGTACCGAGGACGGCTCACCGCCGCAGGACCTCGGGGCCCGCGTCCGGCAGGTCGGTGTGCTGCTCGCCGTGGCCCTGGCGGTCACCTGGGCCTTCGTGGAACATGCCGCCGCCGGCATCCAGGTGGCACTGGCCATGCCCGTCGCCGTGCTGCACCTGTTGGCCATGGGCGTCTGGCTGGGCGGCCTGATCACGCTGCTGCTGCTGCTCCTCCTCCGACGCCGCGGACCCGACAGCCGTGCCATGCCGGCGTCCGCGATCGCTCGGTTCTCCGGTCTGGCCTTCAGAGCTGTCGCGGTTCTGGTCGGCACGGGGGTGTACCAGTCCTGGCGGCAGGTCGGCTCCTGGGAAGCGCTGTCCACCACGTCGTACGGCAGGACCCTGATCGTGAAGGTCGCCGTCGTGGTCCTGGTGCTGTGGGTGGCCTCCTTCTCCCGCCGCTGGACTGCCCGCCTCGTCGACGAGGCGTCGTCGGCCGCGCAGACGCCGGAGGTGCCCGAACCCGAGCGGGTACGGGTGGCCCAGACGGTAGGCGCGCCCGTGGCTTCCGCCGGGCAGGACCTCGATGCCGCGTCCGATGCACCTGGCGGAGACGGGCCGAGCGACGAGAGCGAGCCGCCCGTGCTCGAAGCCGAAAGGTACCGGCGGAGCCTGCGCCGTATGGTGACCGCCGAAGCTGTGCTGGGTGTCGTGGTCCTGCTGATCACCACCGTGCTCACCGGTACCCAGCCCAGCCGCGCCGCCGGCGAGAGGGTCGCGGCGGCCTCGGCGGAGGATCCGGGGGTGAAGGTGATCACGGTGCCCTTCGACATGGGCACGGCCGATCACCAGGGCACGGTGCAGATCACCATGGCGCCGGGGCGCGTCGGGGAGAACACGGTCGAAGCCGTCGTCTTCACCGGGGACGGCGGCCTCGCCTCCGTGCCGGAACTCCGCCTCACGCTCACCCAGGAGGAGCTAGGAATCGGTCCGCTCGACGCCAAGCTCAAGAACCAGAAGGGGTACTGGGCCGCCTACGACCTCCGGCTTCCCATGCCCGGCGAGTGGACGCTGAACATCACGGTGCGCACCACCGACATCGACCAGGTCACCGTGCGCGACACCGTCCGCATCACGTCGGTACCGAGGTGAAGGGCGCTTCTGCCTGAGTAGTTCCGGGGAGGAGGCGTTGTCGCCGCCCCGATTCAGGCCCGGGCCGCGGAGTTCCGGAACCGGCGCGGCGACGTGCTCGTCGCCCCGACGGCGGTCACGGAATCACGCTGGATTCCACACAGTGACCTGTGCGTTGCCTTGCGTGCTCCGCCAGAAGAGGTGAACGTCGGGGGCCGGCGCATGTCGCACGCCGCGCCGGCCCCGTGCGCTCATGTCAGGGCACTGGTCAGGCCTGGCTGCCGTTGCGGCGTACCCACCAAAAGGCGCCGGCAGCGGCCAGCAGGAGTACGGAAGCGATCACGCCGGCGACGGCCTCGGTGCTGCTGCCCGCGTCCTTGTCGCTCGCCGCCTGCGCGCTCGCGGGCGCGACGGAAGCCGACGGATCCGCCGTCGAGGGCTGGGCAGAGGGCGCGGCCGCGCTCGGCGAGGGGCTGGGGGCGATCGGCTTGGCCCCGGGAGCCGCTGCCTTGAGTTCGAGAAGGGGGGCCGGGTTGTCGACCTTCTCGCCGCTGGTGGGCACCTCGATCCAGCGGGAGACCTTCCCGTCGCCGTAGGTCTCCAGGGTCTTGAAGGCCAGGGACTTCTGGTCGGGCAGCTGGCGCACGGTGACGCTGTATTCGGCGTCCGTGCCGGTCGCCAGGGCCGGGCCGCCGATCGCGTACCCGTCCGCGGTGGCCGTCAGTTTCCACTCCTTCGGGGCGTCCTTCAGCGTCACGGCGTCCGGGGCGATGCCTTCCGGCAGTACCACCCGCAACTCCGAGATGCCCGCGGTCTCCGACTCGGCCTCGGAGGTGAACGACAGCGTCACGTTCTCGGCGAGCGCACGTGGGTCGGAGGCCGTGACTTCGGCGTGCGCGGCGGCCGGGCCGGCGGCCACGCCCACGGCCACCAGGGCGCCGACGGCCGTGATACCCAGCCTGCGGAGCCCGGGGCGCGTGTGTGATCCGTTCATGATGGAGAACCCTCTCGGTACGCGGGACGGGCCTCGACCTGTAGCCGAAGGGCCCGCCGGGATCAGGGGGAACGTCTCCTGCGCGTCCGTCAGGAGGCCCCCGCCGCACCACCGCGTGGCAGAGCATCGTTGTCGCCGTCGGTCTCGGAGCCGGGCCGTCGAGGGTGATGCGTACGGTCCGCGGGCCGCGGTGGGGCCCTGGCCGGCAGCGGACTCCGAGAGCCGCGACGGCCGCCGCGACGGCCGTCTGCAGCCACCGGCCCACCGTCTGAGGCAGCCGGCTCAACGCCCGGTCCGCGCGATGCATGAGCAGAGCCATCACGCATGCGGCCACGCAATGCACCGCTGTCATCGTCCACGAACTGTGGTGCGCCGTACGTTCGATCTCCAGCGCGCCTGCGTGCGCTTGGGAGTGCGGGGCGCCTGCGCCTGCCGCTCGCGGTACGGACAGGGCCCGGTGCAGCAGCAGTTGTGCGAGTCCGGTGGCGATGACCACGTGCGAACCGGGCCGGCATGGACGGCCCGCGAGCCAGGAGAGCGCGAAGACCACCACGGAACCGGCGGCCACCCGCTGCCAGGGCACCGGTTCCTCCGAGGCCAGGTGATGGCCGACGACGGCCAGCGTGCAGCTGAGCTGAGTGAACACGGCAGCCCGCAGCCACCGTCCGCCCCACCTCGAAGGCCGCGGACACGGGCGCGTCCCAGCAGAGGCATCGGCCATGTCGGGCTCATCATCCGGCGAACCCGGTCGCCGGCGGGCCCCAACTGTCAATTGTGGAGCAGTTTCGCCGACGTGGTGCGCGCCCGATTCGGCTCACTGCGCCGCCCGGCCGGGGCGCCGGGAGGATCAGCGGCGGCGGCGCCGTGTGACTCGCAGCGATAACTGTCACCGAGCGGGGGATCTGACCTGGTCCTCTCGGTCGAGTTCGCAGCGATAGTTGTCACCAGTTGCTCGGGCTAGTTGTCACAAGGTGCGTGTTCGCAATCGGGTTGTCACCAATTTCGAAGCGTGCTGGTGCGGGCGCCGTGGGCGGGCGTTTGCTTGAAGACATGGCCGACGAGGACGGACTGCTGCCTGCGGCAGACCCTGAGGCGGGGGCGGTGTGGTCACACCGCTGCCGCTGGGACGACTTGCTCGTACGGGCGTCGGTTGCCTCTGGACGTCAGGATCTGGATCTCTCGAATGGCTGGACTCGCCGCTGGGCGGTCACCCTGAATCTCGGAGGCAGCGAACTGATCGTGCCGGTCCGGGACCTTGCCCAGGTTCAGCTTCCCGGGGTCGGGCCGGTTCGCTGGTTCTCGTGGCATCGGCGGCAGCGCCACCGGCCCGGGCTTCAGTACATGGTCAGCACAGGGCGGCATCACGGCTTCGAGAGTCTGGAGGAAGCGAAGGTCCTGCTCGCGCTGGACTTCGCCGGCCAGGTGCGGGAGGTGGTCCCGCAGCCCTTGAAGCTGCAGTTCCGGACCGGCGGCGGGCCACGTGTCCATGTTCCGGACTTCCTGGTGCTGTCCCGGGCCGGGGTGTGTCTGATCGATGTCCGCCCGCTCGACCGTGTGGGCGGGAAGGACGTCGAGTCGTTCGCCGCCGCCTTTGAGATGGCACTGGCCTGCGGCTGGGAATACGTAGTGGCCGCAGGCTGGAGGCGGCACGTCTTCACCGGGCTGGACGCTTTGTCCTGCCAGCGCCGCCCGCTGCCCGATCCGCTCGGGCTGCGGGCGGATCTCTTGGAACGGGCTCGGGCCCGGGTGACGTTCGGGGAACTCGTGGCCGCTTCCACGGTTCCGGCGCTGGCTCGGGCGGAGCTGCTGCACCAGCTCTGGCACCGTTCGCTCGGCATCGATCTTTCTGTCCCGCTGAGTGACCGCTCGCTGGTCGAGCCGGCAGGTGGGGCCCTGTGAGTCCTCCGCTGGTGCTTGATCTCGCTCCGGGGGCCGGGCTTGTCCTGGACGGGGTGGAGTGGACTGTCGAACGGCACGAACCCCATCTGGGGCGGGTCGTGGTACTCGATCCGGCGGGAGCCCGCCAGCAGCTGACCTTCCGGTTCCTCGTCAACCATCCGGCTTGTCGGCCGTCCTCGCGCACAGCGGCCGACGGCCCGGACCGCGGGCGGCAGCCCGCGTCCGTGGCTGATCTTCCGCCGGGGAGGCTGGAGTTGGTCCGGCTACGGATGGCCCACCTGGTGGAGGTGGGCACCGGGTTCCGCAGTGGGAATCCGGAGGATCCCGGGCCGGGGGAACCGAGGCCGTGTTACGACCCGGCCATCACCACGCTGACCGAGCGGCGGTGGGCCAAGGTCGCCGAGCTGGCGGCGATGGACCGGCAGGAGGCCCGGCTGCTGGGACTGGACCGGGTCGGTTACCGCACGCTGATCCGCTGGGAGCGTGGCCGTGAGCGGTCCGGGCTGATCGGATGCGCCGATGACCGGTGGCTGCGGCCGGGCGGGCGCCGCCCGAGCATCGGCCCGGAGATCCGGGAGGCGATCTTCACGGTCCACACCGAACTGCAGGGCCGGTCCCGGGTCGGGATGGCCACCCGCACCCGCCTGATCCATCAGTACGTACGCGAGACCTACGGGCCCGACCTGCACGTCCCGTCCTACAACACGCTGCGGCAGGTCTGGCACGAGTGGTTTGGCCCCAGCGGGTCACGGCCTCGCAATCTGGGGGCGGCTGATCTGCCGGTACGGTCCGGGCATGTGCTGGTCGACCGTCCCGGGCAGGTGGTCGCGCTGGACACCACGGTGCTGCCGGCGATGGTCCGCGAAGGTGTCTTCGGCGAGCCGGTCAGGGCCCACCTGACCCTCGCGCTGGATGTGTTCACCCACTCGCTCTGCGCTTTCAGGCTCACGCTGGTGTCGGACACCGCGGTGGACGCGGCGATGCTGCTGCGGGACGTGATGCTGCCACTTCCGATGCGACCGGAGTGGGGGCCGGAGATGGAGTGGCCGTATCCGGGGCTGCCGTCCGCGCTGGTGGCCGAGTTCGCCGGCCATCCGGTGGCCGGGCTGCCGTTCTTCAGCCCGGAGACAGTCACCACCGACCACGGGTCTGTCTATCGCAACCACCACCTGGTGGAGGTCGAGCGGAAGCTGGGCTGCAACATCCTTCCGGCCCGGGCCCTGCGACCTCCGGACAAGCACGCCGTCGAGCGGGCCTTCGGCGCGATCAGGACGCTGCTGTTCGAGCACCTGCCCGGCTACACCGGCGTCGACGCCGCCGACCGCGGGGCCGCCCCCGAGGACGAGGAGGTGCTGACACTGGAGGAGATGGAACACCTCGTCGCCACCTGGATCGTGGGCATCTGGCAGCGGAGGCAGCTGGGCGAGTACGCCCCGGCCTGGGACGTCGGCGGCAACCACAGCCCCAACACCCTGTTCGCGGCATCCTTCGAGCAGACCGGCCTGGGGCTGCGGCTGCCACAGCCGGACCTCTACTACGAGCTGCTGCCGTCCCATCCCATCTCCGTGCTGCGGGAGCGCGGAGTGAAGATCAGGGGCCTTTGGTATTACGGCGACGCGCTTGAGCCCTACCTGAACGAGCGCTCGGCCCGGGGTGGGAGGTTCAAGGGCCGCTGGTGCGTCCGCCGCGAACCGCGCGACCGCCGTACCGTGTTCTTCCAGGACCCCCTCACCCACGACTGGCACGAATTGCGCTGGACCGGACTGCCCCCGGTCGGCACGGTCCCCGCGTTCGGCGACCGACGGGTCTCCGAGCTACTGGCCGCCGCACGTGAGGCAGATATGCGGCCCCGCACGGATGCCGAACTGCTGCCCCTGCTGCTGGAGATCCTCGCCGCCCGGGTTCCGGTCAGCAGCTGGAAGACGGCCACCACCCGCTCCGAACGCATCAACCACGCCCGGGACGAGGCCCAGGCCCGGGCCGCCGCCGAGGACCGGGCCGCTGCCCCGGCCGCCGTCTCATCGGTGACCCCCATGCCGCAGCGCGTCGAGCAGGCTGTCGCCGGCCTTGATGCCGAGCGCCGGCACCGCCGCGAGGTGGTGGTGACAAGACGTCCCACCAAACCCGCGCGACTGGGAGCGAGTTATCGCTCCGGCAACCTGTTCCTGCTGCCCGATGACGACACCGACCACCCGCAGCCCGACCCGCCGGACGAGGGAGCGTGAGCCATGGACGACCGGGCCACGAGCGGTGACGGTGAGGCGGGGATCGTCTCGTTCCTGCGGGCCGGACCGCCGCCGGACCGGCTCAGCTTCGAGGGATGGCAGCGTTGGCGCACGACCCGCAGCGCGTTCATCCCGGCTCCCAGGCTGAGCCCGGACCAATACCGAGCCATGCCGACTCGCCGCCGGGCCCTGCACGATCTGCACCGCACTGCCTCGCACGTCAACCTCGGTCTGCAGGAGACCCCGATGAGCCGTAGGGTCACCACGCTGATGAGATCCCGCATCCAGAACAACGCTCTGAACTTCACCCCCGGCACCCGCGACGGCCTGATGATCAGCGGGGGCGGCTACCAGGGCAAGACCGAGACGGCCTGCGAGGCCGCAGCGGCCTTCGAAGACTTCTGGCGCGACCTCCACCAGCATCTCAACCCCAGCGCGATTGAGGGGACCCGGGACCTGTTCGTCCCCGTCGCTTACTGCCAGACCCCGGTCAAGGCCACCCCGAAAGGGCTCTGCGAGGCGATCCTCGACTTCTACGGCGCCCCCTACGCCAAGACCCTCCGCGGCCTGATCCGAGGCGTCCGCGCCTCCTTGCACGACCACAACACCACCGTGCTGATCCTGGACGACATCACCCGGTTGAAGATGCACCGTGAGGATGATCAGGACACCCTCGACCTCATCCGCGACCTGATGTCCTTCAACGCCACCGTCATCCTCATCGGCGTCGACATCCCCGGCTCGGGCCTCCTGCGCGAAGGACGGCCCGACTCCCGCACCGGCCAGTGGACCCTGCCCGGCGCCCGGCGCGGCCGCAGCGATCAGGCCGCCACCCAGACCGAACGCCGCTTCGACCTGGTCGACCTCGACCCGTTCACCTACGACACCCCCAAGGAGATCAACGCCTGGATCGAGCACCTGGCCGGCACCGAGGAACAACTCCGCCTCCTCGGTGCCCGGGACGGCATGCTCACCGACGGCGACATGCCCGAGTACCTCTTCCGTCGCACCGGCGGCATCGTCGGTCTGTTGCGGCGACTCGTCCAAGACGGCTGCACCCGCGCCATGGAGACCGGCCAGGAGGAGCTGACCATCCCGCTCCTTGACGAGATCACCATCAACCTCGGCAACCTTCTCGACCGCGATCCGCAGGCTGGCGAGATCCCCGTCGTCCCTGCCAAGCCCGCTCCGAAGCGCCGTCAGAAACCCCGCAACACCGTCTTCGACAACAAGGCCGCCGGAAAGTGACGGCTGCCCCATGTCTCCGCTCCGGCCTTTGCCCCGCAGCCTCGCCCCGCTCCCGGATGAAAGCCTCGTCGGCCTTCTTCTCCGCCTGGCCCACCACAACAACGTCAGCCCCGGGACGATCGTCCGTCACACCGGGCTGAGCACCCATCGGACCGGGCTGATCGAACATCTCTCCATCAGTCAGCAGTATCTTTCAACACCGGAGCAGTCAGCTGAGTTCGCACGCACCACCCGACTCAGTGAGGACGAGGTCGCCAACCTCTTCCTCGCTCCGTTCGGCGCCCGCTACGGACCGCTCGAAGCAACGGTGATACACCGGCCCCGGGGACGGATCCTCCACGGCAACCATGACGTGTTCCGGCGCTGGTCACGGTTCTGCCCCAGTTGCCTGGCCGGCGACTCTGACATCGAGCGCGCTCACGGAGGCAACTGGAAACGCCTCTGGCGGCTCCCTCCGGTCTTCGCCTGCCCCGTCCACCGCTGCCTTCTCCGCCACAACTGTGCCAAGTGCGGTCACCTCGGCATGGAGGTTCAGGGCTTCTCGCTCATCCCCAGGATCAAGAACGAGGATCTTCACCCCAACCAATGCCGTGTCGTCGTCGAAGGGCGACCGGAGCGCCTCAACGCCCCCATCTGCGGCGCCCGTCACGATCAAGCCCCGGCGCCTGACTGCAGCGAGGACTTCCTGGAGACAGCACTCGCACTGCAGCAGGATCTGATCGGATTCCTTTGCCCCGACGGCCCCCGAGAAGTGGGCAGCGTCGGGTGGATGGTCGACATCAATCAGTACTTCATCGACCTGCACACCGTCGCCGGCCTGATCACCCTGACCTGGCCGGCAGCCCGGAACCTCGCCCTCAGCGACGAACACGTCGAAATCCTTGAGCAAGATGCCCTGGCGAGGGAAGCGCGCAGGGACCGCCTGAAAGGGGGAGCGGGCAAGTTCCACCACTTCCACGCGCTGGCCAGCCCGTCTGTCGGCGCCAGGGCCTACGTCGCGGCGACCGCCATCGCCCACCGGATCTTGAAGGGGACTGACAGCGGAGCCTTGACGGCGCTCGCCCCGGTCCATGCGCACCTGCAGGAAGTACAAGGGCCCATGAAGACCACGGGCGACAGGATGCGCAACTTTCCGAGGAACTCCCCGCCGCTGAGGACTCTCCTCACCCACAGGACTCCCATCACGATCGATGGAATCCACCAGTACGCGACAGCACGCGACCGCGAGTGGCGACCTGCACCGTGAGCCGGGACGCGATAGCCGACGTTAAAGCGCTACTTGGGGCATGACCCAGATACGCCAGAAACCCGCCACGGGATGATCTCTCCTCTGCCCGCGTGCTGCCACCCGGCCCGGTGCCGCGACAGAGGACCGCGTCGACTGCGGGGGAGTCGAGCCAGGACTGCGGGATCTGTGCCACAGTCCTGGCTCGGGTTGCGGTCCCTCGGAGGCCCGACGCTGGAACGTACCTATGAGGCAGATGCCCTCATTGCGGGCAGGAAAGCGGGGCGAGGCCTGCACTGGTGAACACGTAGCTGACTGATCGTTTGTCTGGTCCCGGATAGGAGACGACGACGGCGGTCCCGTGGCTGTTGGTTCCGCCGTATTGCGGTGTTATCTGCGTGTAGGCGCGTCCGCGCAGGTCGGCGGCCCAAGTCGCAGTGGAATCGGTCCAGGTGATCACATCCCCGGCGACATGGACCCAGTCGATGGGCGCCCCCTCGACCACCATGACCGGCGCCGGCCATCCGGCCCTCCAGGCGTACAGATTCTTGTTGCCCACTCCGGTCCACGCCCAGGTGGTTCCGTCGCTCGCCGAGGCCGGTGAGCCGTCAGCGGCGGCTAGCGCCGCGGGGAGGCTGGTCGGCGTGCCCTGCGCGGTGAGCTTGGTGGGGGTGTCGATGGCGAAGGCCTCAGGCCAGACCAGTGTGTCTCCGGCGAAGAACGAGGGCGCCATGCGCCCGGTGTGCACGATCTTGTCGGTCGACGAGGCGAGGTCGTAGAGATGGACCTGACGCTGGACGTCGGTGAGTTTCTGGTCCTTGGTCCCGTCGCTGACTCCCTGGACCCAGGTCGCCTTGCCGTTGTTGACCCACGGGTACATGAACGGCCCGGGCACCGGGTTCCCGTCGGCGCCAACCTGGGTCTTGGCAATACTCTTGGGGGCTCCGCCGGCCTGGGAGTCCCAGGCGAACAGCTCCCACTTGGAGCCGACATCGTTCGAGGCAAGGATGTTGAAGACCAGCCACCGGCCGTCGAAGTCAGCCAGGCCAAGGCCACCCTGGCCGGAGTTGGCGGCGGTGTAGATCGTGGTGCGCTCGCGACCCTGGTCACGCAACCAGACCAAGGTCACACGGCCATCGCGCCGGCTGGCGGCGATCACCGAGGAACCGTCGGGCGCCACGGCCATCGGGTCCAAAGACTCGCCCTGCGCCGCCTGGAGCATGCCGGCGGTCTGGGCCTGCTTCCAGGCGGCCGGGGTGTCCACCTTGCAGAATGGCTTGCCGGAATCGGACGGGGGCAGGGAAACGGACGGCTGGGAGGGTGCTGCGCTGCTCGGGGTAGGAGACCCTGCTGTCGCCTCGGAAGTGCGTGGCGCCGGCGAGCACCCGAAGGTGCCCGCCAGCACCACGCCTACCGCTGCGATCAGCAGTCCTCTACCAGTGGTAGCCACGGCCGCCCATGATCGTCACAAGGGTGCTGTTGGGCATTCCGCTCCGTGCAGGCACGCTGGACCACACGGTGGTTGCCGAGTCCAGGTATGCCGCCCAGTCCCCGTCGTAGCCCTGGAACGGGAACCAGTGGTAGATCGTCGTGCTGTTGTTGGGGTGGCCGACGAGGTGCGGGCCGTTGTAGACCTCCATCGAGTTGCCGACCGTGGAGGCGCCGGCGTTGATGTCGCCTATGAGGTGGTTCTTGAACGCGGCGACGTTTTCGCTGTTGGGGGTGTAGGGCAGGTTGACCCTGAGATAGTGGAACCCGCCCGCTTCGTCGTTCAGCTGTTTGTCCATCTGGTCCACGCCGGTACCGCCGTTGTTCGGCGTAATGCCGATCCAGCTGGCGAAGGTCCCCTGGTCGTGGTTCCAGATACCGCGCATGCCCAAGGCCATCACCAGCGTGGCGGGCCCGCAGTAGTTGTTGTACCACTGGCCCTGGTGGGTGTTCGCGAGCATGTTGGTGGTCGCGGAAGTCAAGGCCATCGGTCTGTGGGCCGCCATGTACGCGTCCTTCGCCTTGACTTCGGCGGCAGTGGCGTTCCTGCCGCCCCAGCCGTCCTTGGACTTGTCGTTCCGGTCGTCGTTGGCGGCCTTGGCCGCCCCGACCTCCTGCGCGGATAAGGTGCCGCCCCCGGTCGAGGACGGGGAGTCAGCCGAGGCGGCCTGCGGGGTGATCAGTCCGGCGAATACGAATGCGGCCAGCACTCCTGCCGTGGTGGCTTTCGCTGCAATTCTCATGATGTCCTTCGGATGGTTGGCGGGCTGTAGGGATCGGCGTGCTGAGAGGCGGCGCCGTGGCGGCCCCGCCGAGCAGGTCTGCGGGGCCGGCCCCCGAAGTGCGGAAGGGATTGTCCTCCTGGCGGCTATAGCAGTGGGCAGGTTCTCTACCGACCCAGATTGATGCAGACAATGACGGAAGAATGGGTCAATCCATCACTCATCCACAGGAATGAGATAGCGACGCCTGGGATTCCGAACGAATCAAGGCGCCCTTCCGGCGGAAGCGCAGATCCTTACACGCCGAACCTGTTGAGGGGGATTTGAGGTTGACCAATAGACTCCAGCCACAACTGGCCGAACTGTCCCAAGTGATGACCACCGACGGCCCTCGGCCGCCCCACGCCGCCACCTCGTTAGAGGGGAAGCGGAGCTTCCACGGTTACCGCCCGATTGACTCCGGATGAAGCCATCCAGTAGGCATCACGGCACACCCGTGTCCACGGACACGGTGACATCCGGGTGAGCGGCGCCCGCTCGCCGGAACTGCATCTGCCGAGGCCGGGGATCACGGGAAAGTTTGAGGAGCGGCGCCCTACTTGCCGCTGCTAAGCAGCAACCCTTCGGGCCCCTGGCCTCGGATTACCATTCCAGTTCCTTGAGTGCACGGCTTCATCTGGACGGGGCTGGTGAGGTATGACGGCCGGCGCCAGCGGACCTTCGCGCCGTTTCCGGCGTTGGAGTCGACGAGCTGCCTTGAGGGTCATGGACATGGCCGAAAGATGTCGGGCGACCCGGCGGGCGCTGTCCAGGGTCGACCTTGATACTGGTGAGCGCTCGTATTCAACTGTCACCAGTTCCCCGTGGAACCCAGCCTGCCGGTGACCGTGTGTGATGTCCATCGGCGTATCGGCTCCAGGTCCCACCGGCCTCGTTCCGGAGCCGGGTGATGGTCTTGTCGTGGTAGCCGAGAGCGTTCGCGGCGACGGGAGCGGGATTCGGCACCGGGGCGGGAGAACAGCTGCGAACGGCGGGTGTTAGCTTCCTTCCCGTGGTGGAGCACCAGGATGAGACCAGGGCGGCCTATGACGGGGTCGTGGAGCTGTATGCGTCGATGTTCGCTGATCGGCTGGAGACGCAGCCGTTCTCGCGGAACATGATGGGCATCTTTGCCGAGCTGGTGCGCGGGACGGGGAACCTGCGGGCAGCCGATGTCGGCTGCGGGCCCGGACATCTAACGGCCATGCTGAATGACCTGGGGCTGGACGCCTTCGGGCTCGACCTCTCCCCGGCCATGGTCGACCACGCCCGGCGGGCCCATCCGGCGCTGCGGTTCGACGAGGCGCGGATGGAGACCCTGCCAGTCGAGGACGGTGCGCTCGGCGGCGTGCTGGCCCACTACTCGATGATCCACACCCCGCCGGGGGAGCTACCCGCGCTGCTCACCGAGCAGGCGCGTGTCCTGTCCCCAGGGGGCCTGCTCCTGGTCTCGTTCTTCGCGACCGACGGGCCCGAGCCGGTCCGCTTCGACCACAAGGTGACGCCCGCCTATAGCTGGCCGGCGGACCGGTTCGCCGAGCTGCTGGACCGGGCCGGGCTCGTCACGTTCGCCCGGCTGCTCCACGACCCGGCCTCTGAGCGGGGCTTCCTCGACGCCCACTTGCTGGCCCGACTCCGCTAGAGCATGGCCTTCTACTGGTGTGCTCGCGTATTCAGCTGTCGCCAGGTCCCCGTGGAGCCCAGCCTGCTGGTGACCGTGTGTGGTCGCCAGCGGCGTATCGGCTCCACGTTCCGCCGGTCTCGTTGAGCAGGCGAGTGGTGGTCTTGTCGTGGTAGCTGAGGGCGTCGGCGACGACGGGAGGGGGCATCTCAAGGAGTTGTTGTCGGATGGCGGCGCCGCGGGCGGCGGCCGCTGGGACGCCGATCTCGTTGAGGAGTGCTGACAGGTGGTCGGGGCGGAAGGGCTGGCCCGCCCGGCGGCCGGGAAACAGCCAGGAGGATGCCTGGTTGGTGGCGGTGTTCATGTTGTCGCGGTCGGCGATGTAGTGCAGCAGCAGGGAAGCGGCCGGCTCGGGGACGGGTGAGGCCGGTTCCCCGAGACGGAGAAGTACCGCCTCTCCGTCGTGCACGACGTCGTCGACGGTGAGCCGCACGATTCGGGTGAGGGGCTGTGCGTAGAGGAGCACGACGACGCCGGCGACGCGGAGGTTCTTCGGTATGTCCGGGTCGGTCAGCAGCCGGCCGAGGGCGTCCAGGCGCTCGTCCTCGCTCAGCGCGGCTCGTCGGCTGGCCTTCATCGCGGGCATGGAGAGCGAGCGTCGGCATTGGCGGCTCTGCATGGCCCAGTTGAGGAATGCTCTCAAGCAGTTGCGGCCGTGCTCGCTGTTCTCGGCCCACCAGGCGTCGATGTCGATCTGGCCGCAGGAGGCGAGGGTGGTGTTCCGCTCGCCGAGCCAGTTGAGGAAGGCGGTCGCGTACTTGATCTGCTCGGCGGCGAAGCGGCGGATGCTGGGTGTGATGTGGCCCCGGTCGGCTCGCGCCCGCAGCCGGGGAAGGACCCGCCAGCTCGCGAAGAGTCTGATCGTCTTCGCGTGTTCGGGATCGGCGATATCGGCCAGATGACCGGGCAACCAACGCTGGAAAGAGCAGATGTACTTGTCGACTGCGGGCAGGACTCCGCTTGCCATCAGGAGTTCTTCCAGGTGAGCGGCTGACCGCCAGGGCTGGAGCTCGTGGAACGCGTCGTGGGTCAGCGGGATCTCCCCGAGGCCGAGCTGCCGCAGTCGCTCAGAGGCGTTCCCTGGCTGATCGCGGCGCAGGGCCAGCCAGGCCAGCCCGCTGCTGGGCTTGTCCATCGCCACCAGCAGGTCGAACAGTGGCGTCAGTTCGGGTCGGACGCGGCCGGTGCCGTCGTCCAGGAGAGCGGTGAGCCGGTCGGCGAGCGTGCAGCGTTCGCAGAGCCGTCCGCCCAGGAGCTTTCCTTCGAAGCCGCAGCGTGAACAGTCGAAGGTCTGGGAGAAGCCGGCGCAGGTCGTGCAGATCGCGGCGCCGTCGACGGGGCGGAGACCGGGAAGGGCCCGGTCCTGGCCGCATCCCGGGCAGGTGCCCCGTGTTCGCACCGCGCGGTCCGAGCAGTTCCGGCAGATGTATCCGTCCGGCCAGGTGCCGGCCTTGTGCTTGCGGCGTCCGCAGCGGCAGCACTCGGCCAGGAACCAGCGTTCGTACTGCTCGTCGGTGGCATAGGTCCGGCTCATGCGTCGGGCAGGATGCGGGCCGCGCGAGGCCGCAGCTTGGCGACGTTCGCGGACAGAGCCGGGAGGTCGCCGGTGGCGGTCTTGCGGACTCCGGCGTTTTCGGCGGTGGTGGCCACCAGGTCGGCCGGGGTGCAGGAGAGGATGTCGCAGAGCGCGGCCATGACCTGCAACGACAGACGTTCCGGGGTGCCGGAGACCAGGCGGTGGACCTGGGAGGCGGACAGGTCGATGCCCCGCTCGCGCAGCAGCGGGACCAGCTCGGTGGCCGTGAAGATCCGGTGCTTGGCCATCACCTCGCGCAGGTGCCAGGTGTAGCCGACTTTGCGCTTCATGCTTGCCTCCCGCTCTGGGCCTGGAGGGCCGCGGCGATGGTGTCGTCCAGGTGCCGGCGCAGGGTGCGGGTGCGGAAGTCCGAGGACACGCAGGTGTAGATGGAGGTGGTGCTGGCGTGCTCGTGACCGACCTGTTCCTGGACGAAGCGGGGGTCCCAGCCGTCTTCGATCAGGTGGGTGACGTAGGACCTTCGCAGCGAGTGGAAGTCCAGTCCGTCGTCCAGGCCAAGGGCCTCGCGGTATGCCTTGAAACGCGAATTGATCCGTTGGCAGCCGATCCGCAGGCCCCGCTCGGACGGCCAGGCGGCCGGATTGCCGTCGGTCCCGAACTGCGGCCGGACCTCGGTGAACCACTCGTCCAGGACGTCAGGGGTCCAGTCGAACACGGTCAGCACTCCACGGCGCTTGGGCGGCGAGCCCTTCTTCGCCTTGCCGAACCGCACCTGGCACCGGCCGTACTCGCCGAACTCTGTGCCGTGCGGGTTCCGGCCGAAGTCGGCAGCGTCGAACATCCGTGTCTCGTTGCGTCGGGTTCCGTAGGCGTAGGCGGTCTTGAACACCGTGGCGTCGCGGAACGCGGGCAGCCAGCCCTTGCGGCCCAGCGAGCGGATGCGAGCGACCTCGTCGTCGCAGTGGGCGAAGAAGGCGTGCAGTTCAGCCTTGGTGAACGCGCGCTTCTTCGGGTCGGACTCGTTGTCCTGGACGTGCACCGCTGTGTTCCACTCGTGCACCACCTGGACCGGGTGAGTGCCGAAGCGTTCCTCGCAGGTCGCGGTCCATTCATAGAGGGGGTCGGTCACGAAGTGGCAGAAGGACCGGACGGCCTCGGAGTACGAACGGATCGTCGAGCGCTTCAGGTCGCGCAGGGAGCGCAGGTCTCCGAGCCACTCGTCGACCATCGCCGGCGTCCAGTTCCACGGGTAGGTGTTCACGTACGCGGTGAACGCCTTCACCGTATTCTCCCGGCCCTCCACGGTCGTGCGGGCCAGGTTCCGCGCCAACTGCTGATTGGCGAACCCTGTCAGCATCGCCTTGAAGACCTGTTCCTCCGGCCGTAGCAGCGCGACCCCGTCCACCAGGAGCAGTCTCGCCGCCCCTGGTATCGAACCGTTGAACCCCACTGATCCACCACTCTCTGTGACTCGCATCAGATGCGAGAAAACCGCATCCTATGCGAGCCGCCAGAGAACCCGCAGGTCAGCCCCCCGGACGAGTGGCAGCAAGGCCCCACCGACCGCTATCGTCACCCTTACCGATGGTGCCCAACTCCGCAGGATCATGGCGCGGTTAACGCCCCCGCTCAGGCCGATTCGCATACCGTCGCGAATTCGCATCTGATGCAATTGGCGGCGCTTCTGGCATCGGTACAGCGGTTAACGCTAAGCCGGTGATCTTGGTCAGGTCGGGGCGCAGAAGGCGGTGACGCGGTTTGCGTACTCGCGACGGGCCTTGCGCTGTGCCGGGATGACGGCGGTCCCCGGGGTGCCGTCGAGGGGCTGGCAGAGGTCGAGGAGCCGGCGGTGGACCGCGGGCACGGCGGTGACGCGCAAGGTGTAGCCCTGTCCGCGCCGTACGGTGACGCCTTGGTCGAGCACGGCGCGCTCGGCGTCGTCCAGCTGAGCGGCGCGGAGGAAGTCGGCGACCCTGCCCGGCATGTCGAGGGTGACCGGCAGCTCCGGGGCCGGGGTGTCCGGGCGGCGGCTGTGTGCTCGGGCAGGAGGTCGGCGACGGCGGTGCGGATGGCGCCGCGGCTGACGTCGTGGTCGCGGGCGAGGGCGGCGATGGAGCGGCCTTCCAGGTGCGCGGTGCGCACGGCGCCGGTCCTGTCGACCGACGGCGGGGTCTGTCCAGCCAACGGTGTAACTCGTGTGGTGTGAGTTAACGGCGGCCGACGGAGAGTCGGCCGTCGAAGGCGATGTCGAAGGCCTGCAGCGCGGGCTTCCATCGCATGGTCCAGCGTTTGCGGCCCTGCCCGGTGGGGTCGAGGCTCATGACAGCCATGTAGACGCACTTGAGCGCCGCGGCCTCGTTCGGGAAATGCCCGCGAGCTCGGACGGCCTTGCGTATGCGGGCGTTCACGCTCTCGATGGCGTTGGTCGTGCAGACGATCCGACAGATCTCCGCGTCGAACTGGAGGAACGGCACGAACTCGGCCCAGGCGTTTTCCCAGAGCCGCACGATCGCCGGGTACTTGGTGCCCCATTCCTCCTGGAACTCCAGGAAGCGGTCCTCAGCCGCGCTCGCGGTCGGCGCGGTGTAGACGGGCTTGAGCGCCCGGGAGATCTTGTCCCAGTCCTGGCGGCCCGCGTAGCGGAACGACGCCCGCAGTAGGTGAACTATGCAGGTCTGCGTCACGGCCTGCGGCCAGACCGTCCCGATCGCATCCGGCAGGCCCTTGAGCCCGTCGCAGACGACCATGCACACGTCCTCAACGCCCCGGTTCTTGATCTCGGTGAGGACCTGGAGCCAGTACTTCGCGCCCTCGCCGCCATCGCCGGCCCACAGGCCGAGGATGTCGCGGGTGCCGTCGACGGTGACGGCCAGGGCCACGTAGATCGGCCGGTTGGCCACCTGCCCGTCGCGGACCTTCACGTGGATGCAGTCAATGAAGATCACCGGGTAGACCGGGTCGAGCGGCCGGTTCTGCCACTCTGTCATCCCGTCCATGACCTTGTCGGTAATGGTCGAGATGGTCTGCTTGGACACGCTCGCGCCATAGACCTCGGCCAGGTGGGCGGAGATGTCACCGTGCGTCAGTCCCCGCGCGGACAACGACAGCACCATCTCGTCCACGCCGGTCAGGCGCCGCTGGCGCTTCTTCACGATCTGCGGCTCGAAGCTGCCCTCTCGGTCGCGCGGCACCTCGATCTCGACCGGCCCGACGTCGGTCAGCACGGTCTTGGGCCGGACACCGTTGCGGGAGTTCCCACTGCCCGCGCCGGCCGGGTCGTGCTTCTCGTAGCCGAGGTGGTCGGTGATCTCGCCCTCCAGGGCGGACTCCAGGACCCGCTTGGTCAGCTGCTGAAGCAGGCCGCCCTCGCCGGTCAGCTGCAGGCCGCCCGCCCGGGCCCGGTCGACCAGCCGCCCGATCAACTGGTCGTCCAGCAGGTCCGCCGCCAGCTCGGGCCGGACCTCTTCAACCGCCTCAACCGAGACAGTCACGTCGCTCATCAGGTGCTACTTCCTTGATCGGGAGTTACACCGTTGACCGTACAGACCCTCCGACACCGCGAACGAGAAGCAGTGAGAATCCGACAGCTTCAATGCGACAGGACAGATGTGCCCGGTGCCTCGTACGAGGCGGAACAGGCTGGTGACAGAAATGCCTGCGAAGTGACAGTTATCGCTGCGAGTCACAGCCGCCGGGGCCGGGGCTTGACGGATCGCAGGCAAACATATGACACTCGAAGTGCAAGTTGTTTTGTGCTTCTTCGTAGCGATTACTTGCTTTCTGTAATGAAAGGCGAGACATGTCCGTCTACAGCGCCTCAGTATCTTCCCGGCCGAGCCGCACCGGGCCGCGTACGTCGTCGGCCGGGCTCGCGCGCAGGGCGGTCTATGCCGCCGTGGGCGCGGCCGTGGGTGGCGTGTGGGCGCTGGGCGGGGACACGCCCGCGTGGGAGCACGCCCTGCGCGTCCTCGTGGTGGTGCTCTGCGCCAGCCTGGTCGGACGCCTCGTCGGCCGGCGGCTGGCCCGGGCCGGGCGGGCCCCGATCGACCGCGGCCTGTTCTTCGGCCTGGTGGCGGGGAAGGTGCTCCTCGTGGCCGTGGCCCTGTGCGTCGACGGGATCGTGGGGCTGTGGTTGCCGGAACCGGCGCTGATCACCGCCGGGTTCCTGTTCGTCCTGGTGACCGTCGGCGGACCCACCCTGCACGGTCGGCTCGCGCACGGCGCCGGGAGCCGGGGGGAGCGGGCGGCGCGCGCGTAGCGCCGGCCCGGACCTCAGGGGGATCCGTCGGCTGCACGATCCCTGCCCGTGAGGCGGGGATCGGCTGTGTGCCGACCAGTGATCCGGCCTTACCCCGATCCGGGCCTACCGAGCTCGAGCGGAGGCCGGCCGGCTGTCCGGCGGGGGCTGGTCCGTGGTGGCGAGCAGGGCGTGTACGGCCGTTTCCATCGTGCGGGCGGCCGCTTCGGCGCTCAGGCCGCTGCTGCGCCAGTGGTACCAGGCGCCCCAGGTCGTCACCGCGTCCAGCCCGTACAGCACTTCGGATCCATGCGTGGCGGGCAGGCGTGCGAGTTCCTCCGCGAAGATCTCGGCCAGTCGTGCCCGGGCCAGGTCCAGTACCTCTCGGGTGACCTCGGTGACGCGGTCACCCGGTGTCGCCAGGCGCATCAGGGTCAGCTGTGCCGGTGTGATCCACTCCAGGATCCGGGCCCGCTGTTCCGTCAGGGCCGCTACTCGAGTGGTACGAGGCCCCGCGGTCGGTAGCGGCCTGATCTGCTCGATCAGTTGCTCGAGGCGACGGGTGATGGCGGTCTCCACCAGCTCGGACATGTCGGCGAAGTGGTGGAACACGAGGCGTCGGGACACGCCGGCGCGCTCGGCGACCCGCTCCGCGGGGAAGGTGGATTCCCCCTCGTCGAGCAGGGACAGGACGGCCTCGGCGATCTTCACCCGGGACTGGCGGCCGCGCTCGGCACGGCCGTCCGTGGCGCTGTCCTCGGACCGCGGTCGTCGACCCGGCTGGTTCACGGCGCCCCTCCCCACCTCGCTGGATGTCATTGTCGCAAAGGTAACGAGGAGGTGGCCGCGTCGGCGCGGACGGAGTCGAGGTGGTCCCGGCCTCGCCCTCCCGGGCCCGGGTGGCAGACCGCGAGCGGGCTCCGGATCCGCTTGCCGGTCCGTACGTCCAGCGCCGTCAGGTACCAGGCGTCGGGCATCGCGGGGGCGCCCTGGTGGCGGGCGGAGCGCAGTTCGTCGGCGGTCGGGTGCGTGAAGGTGTACAGGAGTCCCGTCGCGCGGGAGACCTTGCTGACGACGCTGGGAACCCGTTCGCCGCTGTCGGACCAGGCGAGGGAGCAGGTGCGGGCGGCGTAGTCGACGTGTACCCGGGCCAGGCCGGGCTCGGTGTCGGCCTGACGCCCTCCGAGCAGTCCCTTCAGCAACGCGTGGTCGTCGACGACGTAGCCGTAGTTGTTCTCCACGATGAGGTCACCCCCCACGGCGACGAGGCTGTTCTCGTCGGCGCCCTTCCCCGGGGCGAAGACCGGCTGTTCGCACACCTTCTCGGGGCCGGCCTTCCCGCGCGCCATGACGAGTACCTTCATCCGCGGGTCGGCGTTGTCGGTGATGGCGACGTACCCTCCGCCCGGGCCGGACGCCGGGCCGATGAGGGTGGGTGTGGTGCCACTGCCCCGGCTGAGCTGGCCGGGCTTCTGCCGCGACCCCCTGTCGTACGCGGCCCGCCAGGTGACGGCGGGGCGGCCCTCGGGAGTCGCGTCGAACCGGTAGAGGGCGTGGTCGCTGACGACGAAGACGCCGCCGGACTCGTCGACCGCGATGCTGTTGGCGATCGCCTCCCCGTGCAGCACCTGGGTGGAGACCAGGGCGCGGCGGGACGCGCAATGCTTGCACTGTGAGTGCAAGAATGATGATGCGGCAGAGGCCGACCGACTGTCGAGGGTGCCTACGCCGTGGTGTGCGCGGTCACCGCCGGCGGAGCGGCCTGCCTGCCCAGGGTTGACCTGCTGCGACCTACTGTGACCTGCGGTTCCATCGCCCGGCAGGCGGTCCCCGGAGCCTCCGTGCATGCTGGGGAAAGCGGGATCCGGAGTCGCCCGACGACCCGTGAGGGCGACGACGGAGGCGGACCCGCTCCATCGTGCCGTGGACGCGCGGCGCACCGTGGGTGCTCGCGCACGCATGAGGCGGCTCTGCGCGCCGTCGGTCCGCGGCCCCCTTGCGCGCCCCGATCCGCCGATCCCGCGAGCCTCACGAGGACACACCATGAGCCAAGCCATGCTCCGGCAGATCATCGACTACGCGAACCGCGCCGACCCGTACCCGCTGTACGAGGAGCTGCGCAGGACGCCCGTGTTCCACGACGAGGACGGGCCGTACGTCGTCAGTACGTACCACGAGATCCAGGGCCTGCTGCACGATCCGCGCATCAGCTCCGACCCCCGCAATCTGACGCTGTCGGCGAGCGACCCGCTGGCGCAGTCCGAGGGTGACGAATCGACCCTGCCGCCGGTCTTCATCAGGCGCGACCCGCCGGAGCACGACCGGCTGCGCCGCATCACGAACCGGCCCTTCGGGCCGCCGCACTCCCCGCACCGGGTCCACGACATGCGGGGCGAGCTCGGCGGCATCGTCTCCGGCCTCATCGACGGCATCGTCGACGCGGACTCCCTGGAGCGGATCGATCTGGTCGAGCAGTTCTCCTACCCGTTCCCGGTGACGGTGATCTGCCGGCTGCTGGGCGTGCCGCGTGAGGACGAGGCGCGCTTCCATGTCTGGGCGGACACCATCGCCGCGAGCCTGGACCCCGATCCGGGCGCCGACCCGGCCGACAAGTCCAAGGGTGGGGCCGACGCGCAGATCGAGCTCGGCATGTACCTGGCCGGGCTGATCGAGGAGCGCCGCAAGCACCCGGGCGAGGACATGCTGTCGCAGCTGGCGGCGGTCGACGAGGAACCGGACGGGTCCATGGACACGCTGGAGGTCATCAGTACCGCGGCGCTGCTGCTGATCGCGGGCCACGAGACCACGGTCAACCTGATCACCAACGGCATGCTCACCCTGCTGCGCCACCCGGACGTGCTCCAGCGGCTGCGCGAGGACCCGCAGCTGTCCGTACCGATCGTCGAGGAACTGCTGCGGTACGAGCCGCCCGTGCAGCTGCTGCCCCGGCGCAGCACGCTCGCCGACATCGAGGTGAACGGGGTGACCATCCCCAAGGGCGCCACGGTTTCGCTGATCCTCGCGTCCGGGAACCGTGACCCCAAGCGGTTCGAGAACCCGGACCGCTTCGACCCCGACCGGGGGGACATCCAGCACCTCGGCCTGGGCAGCGGCATCCACAGCTGCTTCGGTGCCCCGCTGGCCCGCCTCGAGGCACAGCTGGCACTGAGCGAGCTGGCCCGCCGGCTGGAGAACCCCCGGCTGCTGGAGGACCCGCCCCCGTACCGCCGGAACGCGGTGCTGCGCGGCCCCCGCCACCTGCCCATCGCCTGCGACGGCGTCCGTCCCTGAGCGTCTGCGCGAGTAGCGCCGGCGGGCCGCCCGCCGGGCCTCGCCGGACAGGCGCCGCGGTTCGTCAGGAACGGACCAGCACCGCTCCGCCCGCGTACCGCGCGGATGCGCCCAACTCCGCCTCGATCCTGATGAGTTGGTTGTACTTGGCCGTACGGTCGGACCGGGACAGGGAGCCGGTCTTGATCTGGCCGCAGCCCGTCGCCACCGCCAGGTCCGCGATGGTGGTGTCCTCCGTCTCGCCGGAACGGTGCGACATGACGACGGTCCAGCCGGCGCGGTGCGCCGTGGCGACCGTGGCGAGGGCTTCGGTCAGGGTGCCGATCTGGTTGACCTTGACCAGGACGGAGTTGCCGACACCGGTGCGGATGCCCTCGCGCAGCAGGTTCTCGTGGGTGCAGAACACGTCGTCGCCGGTGAGCTGGCAGCGGTCGCCGACGCGGGCGGTCAGCTTCCGCCAGCCGTCGAGGTCGTCCTCGGCCATGGGGTCCTCGATGGAGACGATCGGGTAGGCGTCGATCAGCTTGGCCAGGTAGTCGGCGTGTTCGGCGGAGGTGCGGCGGACGCCCTCGCCCGCGTACACGTACACGCCGTCCCGGAAGAACTCCGACGAGGCCGGGTCCATGACCAGGCCGATGTCCGCGCCGGGCCGGTAGCCGGTCCGCTCGATGGCCGACATGACGAAGTCGAGCGCCTCCTCGGCGGTACGCAGTGCGGGCGCGAAGCCGCCCTCGTCGCCGACGCCCGTGCAGTGGCCGGCGGCCAGTAGATCGCGACGGAGCGTGTGGAAGACCTCGGAGCCCATGCGGACGGCTTCCGCGAAGGTCTGCGCACCGATCGGAGCGATCATGAACTCCTGGAAGTCCAGCGGGTTGTCGGCGTGGGCGCCGCCGTTGACGATGTTCATCATCGGCAGCGGGAGAAGGCGGGCGTCGGCGCCGCCGAGGTAGCGGTAGAGCGGCCGGCGGTGGGACGCCGCGGCGGCCTTCGCGGCGGCGAGGGAGACGCCGAGGAGTGCGTTGGCGCCGAGACGTGACTTGTCGGCCGTGCCGTCGAGGGCGACGAGTGCGGCGTCGAGCCCCACCTGGTCGGCGGCGTCGCGTCCGACGACCGCTGCCGCGATGTCGCCGTTGACGTGGACGACCGCGCGGTCGACGCCCTTGCCGTGCCAGCGTGCGGGGTCCCCGTCGCGCAGTTCCACGGCTTCCCGCGCGCCGGTGGAGGCGCCGGAGGGGACGGCGGCGCGGCCGAGGGATCCGTCGGCGAGGAGGATGTCGGCCTCGACGGTCGGGTTGCCCCGGCTGTCGAGGATCCTGCGGGCGGTGACGGACTGGATGGCGGTCGGCTCGACTGAGGTGGAGGCCATGGGAGGTCCTTCGCGTTGACGCACGCCGCGGCCTGCTGCGACACCGTTGGCGCGTGCCGCGACAGCAAGTGACTTTACAGCAATGCTGTTCAGTTCAGCTGTTCAGTTGGGCTGTGCAGTTCTGCTGTGCAGTTCTGCTGTGCAGTTCTGCTGTGCAGGTGGGCTGCACAGCTTCGCTGGTGATCACCGGTTAAAGTTCCGTATGCCCATCCCCGCATCCGCCGCCGTCGCCACCGAACTGCGTACCGCGATGGGCAAGCTCACGCGGCGCGTGAAGTACGAGGACCGGATCCCGCTCGGCCAGGCGGCCGTGCTCGGCACCCTCGATCGCAACGGCGCCATGACCACCAGCGATCTTGCGGCGGACCAGCGCGTGAGGCCCCAGTCCATGGCCCGCTCGGTCGGGCTGCTCATGGAGCAGGGGCTCGTCGTCCGTCGGGCGCATCCCACCGACGGCCGCAAGTCACTGGTGGAGCTGTCCCCCTCGGGGCAGGCGGCTCTCGAGGCGGAGCGCGGGCGCCGGGCGGGCTGGCTCGCCCAGGCCATCGAGCTGGAGCTCACCGGCGAGGAGCGCGAGGTGCTGGCGCGCAGCGCCGCCCTGATGGAGCGGCTCGCCGCGCGCTAGACCGTCCGAGGCCGGTGCCTGCCGGGCGGCGCGGCCGGTCCCGGCGCCGAGCGCCGTCCTCCGTGCCGCAGCGTGCGGGATCCGTGGCCGTACGGGCCCGGTCCGCTCGGCCGCACCGGTCCTGACCGGGAGCGGGGCGCATCAGCGGGGGCGGCGGCCCTGGGGCACGGTGAAGGCGACGAGGACGGCGGCCAGGCCCGCCCATACGGCGCCTTCGGGGCCGGCGTGCAGCCAGCCGAGCATCCCAAGGATCACGGCGGTGAGTGCTCCCGCGCAGAGGGCGCGGCGGTCGGACAGAAACGTCCACTGGCGGCGGCCGCTGCCGGGCTCCCGCAGTTCGGCGACAGCGGTTCTGATGACCAGGGCAGCGAGGACGACCGTCACGGCCAAGAGGGTCGCTCCCATGTGCGCTCCCGGTGTCAGGCCCGGTCGGCGGCCGCTGCGTGCCCCGTCCGGGGATTCCAGTAGAACAGGTGCCGGCAGATCGTGTTCCGGCGTCGCGGGAGGGGCGCGGCCGCGCCCCTCCGGGCTGCGCCGGCGTGCCGGTCGCAGGGGGTGCGGCGCGGACGGCGTGGGGGGTGACGGAAGTGGATCACCACACGGCATCCTGTGGCGGTGTCCCCGATACCCGCACACTCCCAACAGAGCGATACCGCAGGCCGGATGGTCGTCTGCGGCGACGACGGCCTCGCCCGCCGACTGGCGGCCGAACTGCGCGACGTGTACCAGGAGCGGGTGACCCTCGTGGCCCCCGCGACCGACGATCCGCAACCGAGCGCGGGGCGGCGACCGGGCCTCCGCCAGGGCCTCCTCGGACGCGTGCCCGTCGCGAGGGGGCGGTCCCAGGCCGGGGCGCGACCTGCCGACGACGCGTTGCGGTTGCTCGACGCCGCCGAGCCCGACGAGGAGGTGCTGGCTGCGGCCGGGGTGGCGGATGCGGCGGCGCTGGCTCTCGTCTACGAGGACGACGAGAGGAACGTACGGGCCGCCCTGGTGGCGCGGCGGCTGAACCCCAGGCTGCGCCTGGTGATCCGGCTCTACAACCGCAAGCTCGGCCTGCACCTGGAGGAACTCCTGGACCAGGCCGCCGTGGTCGCCGAACCCGGCATCGACCTGCGCGAGCTGGACTCCTCGACGACGGTCCTCTCCGACGCCGACACGGCCGCGCCGGCCCTCGCGGCCTCGGCGATCGCCGGCACCAGCAAGGTGGTTCAGGCGGGCGGCCTGATCCTGCGCGCGGTGGAGCGTACTCCGCCCGGGCGGGGGGAGGTGGCCGACCCCGGCCTGTGCACCCTGGCCCTGCTGTCGGCGACCACGAGCGACCCGGCGGGAAGCGAAGGATCGGAACTGAGCGGGGACCGCGGCCCCCGACTCCTCCCCGATGACCGCGCCGTGACGGCCGCCACCGGGCGCGGCATCGTGGCACTCGAAGCGGTGACCCACGCAAGACAGGCGCCCCGGGGGCGAGGTCTGGCTCCGGTCTCCTTTCCCCTCTCCTCGCTGTTCTCCCGACGGCTGAACTGGTCCCTCGCCGGAGTCGTGGCCGCCGTCGCGGCTCTCGCGGTCGGTGCGTGGGTGACCACCGGCGACCATCCCGTGCACGCCGCCTACATCACGCTGCTCGACCTCTTCGCGATCAACGACCCGGCCGTGGAGGAGCCGCCGGAGCGCAAGGTCCTCCAGATCCTGGCCGGTTTCGTCGGACTGCTGCTCCTACCGGTCCTCGTGGCGGCGGCACTCGAAGGCCTCGGCGCGTTCCGTACGGCCACCGCTCTGCGACGGCCCCCGCGCCGGCTGTCCGGCCATGTCGTCCTGCTCGGGCTCGGCAAGATCGGAGCGCGACTGCTGGCCCGGCTGCGGGAGCTCGACATCCCCGTCGTGTGCGTCGAGTCGGACCCCGAAGCCCGGGGCGTCGCGCTCGCCCGCCGCCTGCACGTCCCGGTGGTCATCGGGGACGTGACCGACGAAGGCGTACTGGAGGCGGCCCGCATCCACCGCGCCCACTCCCTGCTGGCCATGACCAGCTCGGACACCACCAACCTCGAAGCCGCCCTGTACGCGCGCTCCGTCAAGCCCGAGGTGCGGGTCGTGATGCGGCTGTACGACGATGACTTCGCCACCGCCGTCTACCGCACGCTGCGCGCCGCCCACCCGGGCGCCCTCACCCGCAGCCGTAGCGTCACCCACCTCGCCGCCCCCGCGTTCGCCGGCGCGATGATGGGCCGCCAGGTGCTGGGGGCGATCCCGGTGGAACGCCGGGTGCTGCTGTTCGCGGCGGTCGAGGTGGCCGGGCATCCTGAACTGGAGGGGCGCACCATCACCGAGTCCTTCCGCCCCGGAGCCTGGCGGGTCATCGCCCTGGACACCGCGTCCCCCGACGACCGCCGCCCGGACCTCGCCACGGCGCCCGGCGACGACGCCGCACGGAAGCCCGCCCTCGTCTGGGATCTGCATCCCGGCTACGTTCTCGAGCCCCAGGACCGCGTGGTGGTGGCCGCCACCCGCCGCGGCCTGGCCGAGCTGCTCGGACGCGGACGCGGACGGGTACAGGTACGGACCCCGGGCACCTGAGGGCAATGCCGTGCCGCAGCGGGCCCCGACGGCTGCCGGCGCCGGGCAGCCGGCGGTCACAGCTCCTTGGCGGGCCAGTCGAGCAAGTCGCGCGCCGATCACGGCGGTCTGGAGCGTGTAGCGGTGCACCGGTTCGGCGGCGCTGGCGCCGGCGAGCTGCTCGATGCGCTCCCAGCGGTAGGTGAAGGCGCGCACGCTCAGGTTCAGCCGTCTGGCCGCCTCGGCGGAGTTGCAGCCGGAATCGAAGTACGTGCTCAGGGTGTCGAGCATCATCCGAGCACCGCCCCGAGCCTGCTGGAGCGGTCCCAGCGCGCTGCGGACGAGGTCGGCGAGGGCCTGCCGGTCCCGGGCCAGGACGGGGAAGACCAGGAGGTCGGCGGCCCGTAGAACGGGTTCGCCGAGGTTCATGCGTTCGGCGAGATCGAGGGCGTTCAGGGCTTCCTCGCCGACCGGGTGGCGTCGGTCGAAGCCGCCATCGTGAGGGCGTCCGGCGCCGCCGCTTCCTCGCAGTCGGTCGTACGAGCCGATCCGGGCTCCTGAGCCGCGTCCTTCGCCCGTGGGGTCCCGCTCGTCCGGCCGGCGCAGCCGTGTGGCGTGTCACGTGACCGGTTGCCGACCAGGTGCGGCATGTTCTCCTCAGCGGAAAATGTCCTGTCAAGGCCTGTGCGCGGAGGTGTCCCGGTGGGCGCGACCGATGGCGAGCGGGACCGGCCCCGTGACGTGCCCGGCCCGCCGCATCCTGGTGCTGGTGCTGGTGCTGGTGCTGGTGCTGGTGCTGGTGCTGCTGGCGAAGCTGTGGTCGGTCACTCCCAAGCTGTTCGAGTGGCCGCCCGTGCGGTCGGTCAGCCACGGCATCGAGCGCCTGTCGCTCCTGCTCCTGGTGGGCGGCGCCGCCTTCGAGTTCGTCACCGGCATCCTCAACGTGCAGCTGCACTACATCTTCCCGGGCTCCTTCTACGTCCTGCACTTCTACGGGGCCTGGGTGTTCATCGGCGCCTTCGTCGTACACGTGGCCTCCCGGCTGCCGCGAGCGCTGCGCGCCGTCAGGGCCGGGCCGGTGCAGCCGGAGGCCGGCACGGAGGAGGCCGCCGGGCTGGTCTCGCCCCGGCCGGCGCCCCCGACCATCTCCCGCCGGGGCGCCCTCGCCATGGTCGGGTTCGGGTCCCTGGCGCTGCTCGTGGTGACGGCCGGGCAGAGCGTGGGCGGCTGGTGGCGCCGGACCGCGCTGCTCGCCCCGCACGGCCAGGACCCCGGCTCCGGGCCGAACGGCTTCCAGATCAACAAGACCGCGGCATCCGTCGGCATCCGGCCGAGCGACATCGGCCCCGCCTGGCGGCTGACCGTACGCGGGTCAGGGCGCCAGGTCATGCTCGCCCGTGCGGAACTGCTGGCCATGGAGCAGCACGAGGCGGCCCTGCCCATCGCCTGTGTGGAGGGCTGGTCGACCCGCGACCAGCTGTGGAGCGGCGTACGGCTCACCGACCTGGCGGCACTGGTGGGCCAGGGCACGGACACTCCACAGGCCCTGGTGGAATCGGTGCAGCGGGGAGGATCGTTCAGCTCGGTCGTCCTGAGGGACAACCAGGTACGCGACGACCGCTCACTGCTGGCCGTCCGCGTCAACGGGGCCGTCCTCTCGCCCGACCACGGCTACCCGGCCCGCGTGATCGTCCCCGGCGCCCCCGGAGTCCACAACACGAAGTGGGTCACCCGCGTCACCTTCGGAGAGCCGGCATGAGCGCCGCGGCCGCGTTCCGGCGCCGCTACGGAGCGTCCCCGCTCCACCTGGTGCTGGTCCTCGCCTCCTTCGCGCTCGCCGCCTACGCCGGTGTGCGCCGGCTGAAGGGCGACACCGTGGGCGTGGCGCTGTGGTTCGTCGGAGCGGCGCTGCTCCATGACCTCGTACTGCTGCCCCTGTACTCGCTGACCGACCGGGCCGCGCAGCTCCTGTGCGAGGGGAGGGCAGGACCGGGGCGGCGGGCGCCGCGGCCGAGCGTCAACTACGTACGGGTTCCGGCCTTCGTCTCGGGCCTCCTGCTGCTTGTCTGGTGGCCGCTCGTCCTGCGCCGCGTCGGCCACTACACGGCGGCCACCGGACTCCCGGCCGACGTCTTCCTGGGGCGCTGGCTCCTGATCACCGCTGCTCTCTTCGCGGCCTCGGCAGCAACCCTCCTGGTCCGCAGACGGCAGGCGTCGAGGCCTCACCCCCGGAGCCCGCGGGCAGCACGGTGACCTCGATGCTCGACCGGCTCGCCGAGGACCACGCTCGCGCGGCCCGACCGGCGGCGGGATCGGCGGTGGTGGAGGGGATCGTGGAGGGGAACGCGCCCGGGCCAACGCGCCGTACCCCGGCGCCCCGGCGCTCCGGTCAGTGAGGACCGCATCGCCGAGTCCGTCCCCTCCCGCGAGCCGGACTCGTGCGCAGCGGGTCAGGTGAGACGGAGGAGCGGGGCGGTCGTGGCCAGCACGGCGCGGAGAGCGGGGATGTCCGTCCAGGTGAGGCCGAGGGTGCGGGCGGCGCAGTGCAGGGTGATGTGGTCGGCTCCGTCGGCCGCTTCACGGAGGGTCTTCATGGCCACGTCCCGGTCGAGGAAGGCGATCCCCGCGGCCGACGGCTCCTGGCGGGGCGTCCGGGTGCGTTCGCCCTCCAGCCCGGGGATGCCGGTGAGCCGCTGGGAGACGTCGGCGGCGCCCGCCAGGGTCGCCGGATGCTCCTCGACGAGGGCGCGTGCGACCGGGTTGTGGCCGATGGCCTCCCGGAGCGGCAGGGGGTAAAGCCGTGGTGAGACCTCCGTGAGCCGGATGACGTGGTTGACGGCGCGGACGGTGCCGCGGGCGCCGCGGAGGGCAGCGGCCCACAGTGCGGATGCCTCGGACGGGTGCCAGGCCAGTGCGCGGGCGGCCGCCGCCGCCGCGTCCCGGTCGGGGACGAGGGGGTGACTTCCGGCGAGGCGTTCGAGGAGGGGCTGTTCACCGATCTCTCCGTCCAGACCGGGCCCCGCGATGTGGACGGTGGTGGGGATGCCGGTGAGGTGGCAGGCGGCGAGCGTGAGGGCGTCCCCGAAGGGGCTGCACAGGTCGGGCTCGTTGCCGTGGGTCAGGATGCCACAACGCCCCGCTCACCGCCCCCGGCCCCGGCCCCGGCCGGCGGGACGCCTGCCTCGGCCTCCTGTGCGACGCCGTACGCCGCTTCGCCGACCACCACGACACCACGCACTGGTGGCCCTACCTCACCGCCCCGGCCGCCACCCGGCTCGCCCCTCTGTACCCCGATCCCGCCCTCCACCTGGAGGACGACGCCCTCATCCTCCTCCCCGGCACCTGCATCGAGGACTACATCTCCTCCCTGCCCTCACAGCGCCGCGTCGGGATACGCCGCGAACGCCGCGATTTCGCCGCCGCCGCCCCCGACGTACGCCGACAACTCCTCGCGGACTGCTTCGAGGACGCCGGGGTCCTCCTCGCCGCACATCAGCAGGACCACGGGCACGACCGGGACGGCATCGACGCCATGACCGGCCTGCTGAAACGGCAGGCCACAGCGATGGGCGGCGAAGCGCGCGTGGTGGCCGCCTACGACAAGGACCGGATGATCGGCTTCTGCCTCTACTACCACTACGGGACCACGACGTGGATCCGCGCGGTCGCCCTCGACCGCGGGCACCCGACGCCCCACTCGTACTTCAATCTGATGTACTACCTGCCCATCGAGGACGCCTACGCCCACGGCACGACCGCCCTGCACGCGGGCATGACGACCGTCGAGGCCAAGCGGCGCCGCGGCGCCCAGGTGTCCGGCCTGTACGCCCTGGCCGACCGGGGCGCCGCCCGGCGGTGAGTCAGGACACCACGGGAGTCACGTCGGCTTCGGCCAGCCTGACCGTGCACAGCCCGCCGCGCTCGCTCCTGACGTCCGTCACCGTGAGCTGGGTGCCCGGCGCGAGGATGTACTCCTCCTCCCCGGTGAAGGCGGAGAAGCTCCTGATCCCGACCGCCTTGGCGGGCGTCACCTCGAAGAGCGTCCGCTTGCCGCGGCTGCCCAGGAAGGACCGGGCCACCTGCAGCTCGGAGGTGCACGAGGACACGCCCCACCAGGTCACCGTCCGGCCCACCGGATACTGCGCCCGCAGGTCCAGCGACACACCGCGCCACAGCGGCTGCGTGTGGGCGGGCAGCCCCGAGACCGCCGAGAACAGCAGCCGCAGGTACGGCAGGTAGGGCGTGACCCTGGTGCGGTCGGGGGAGCGCAGCACGGCGTTGATCTCGCGGTAGAACGCGGACTCGCAGGTGTAGAGGTAGAGGGCGGCGATCGCGTCGGCCGACAGGCCGCCGGGGGTCTCGTCCGCCCGCCGCTTGCCGAAGTCCCGCGACCGGTTGATGGTCGCGGCGAGCCCGGACAGCGTGTCGGCGACGGGTGCGACAGCGTCCTGGAAGTCCATCAGCGGGGTGTCGAACACACCGGTGATCGCGGGGAGGACCAGGCCCTCGTCCTTGACGCTGGTGAGGCGCTCCAGGTACAGCTGGTGCAGATTCATGGTCGACTCGATGAAGGCGCCCATGCGCGCCGCGACACCCCCGTCCGCACCGCCGGCGCTGCCGGCACCGGCCGCGCCGCCCGCCCCCTCGTTCCACCCCTTGCTCGGCAGCCAGTCGATCCCGTCGGCCCCCAGCGAGACCAGGGCCTCGTTCACCATGGCGAAGTGGTCGCCCTCGCAGAAGATGTCGCCCTGCGCCGCCGGGTTCGCGTGGTCGATGTGCCGGACCTCGACGTCCGGGTACTTCTCCTGGAGCCGCAGGACGACCTTCTTGAGGTTGCGGGCATGCGCCCCCCACCAGGCGAACACGACCCCGCGGTCCTCCTCCTCGTCGGCTTCCTGCTTGGCCCGCAGGATTTCCTCGACGATCCGTTCGGCGACGGGCCGCCAGAACGCCGTGTGCTGGTCTGCGCCCATCGCTCCGTCGCCGCTGGCGGTGAGCGAGGCGTTCAGCAGCAGGACGCCCTGCGTGAGCATCGCCTGGAACCACTCCGGCGGCTGGACCGTCTCCCGTTCCTTCAACAGCGCCCGCACGTCGGCGATCGGAGTCTTCTTGGCTATGCCGTACTTCCACATCGCCGCCGCCTTGATGAGGCAGCGGATGCTGACGACCCGGCCGAACTGGCTGTCCTTCCAGTCGTTGAAGGTGTTGTCGAACATGGCGATGCCGGTCGCGCTCTCCGGTCGCGGGTACGGATTCTGGCCGAAGGCGACGACCTTCCACTTGTGCGGCGGGTGGGGCTTGAGGGCCTGGAAGGTCAGCTCACGGACCGGGACGACCTCGGGGCTGCGCCCCTTCCCGATGAACCGGGCGGCGTCCGGCTGCGCCTCGATGACCGGCTTCAGGAGCGGAAGCCAGGGCTCACCGCCGCCGTTGAAGAGCTCGGCGAGATCCAGGGCGTCGTTCGCGTCGGTCACGGGGGAGGGCCCTTCGGCATCAGCAACAGGAACAGCGGCAGCAACAGGAACAGCGGCAGCAACAGGGGCAGGGACAGCGGCAGCGGCAGGGACAGCGGCCTTCGGCGGCACGATCCGTACCCGCTCCTCGACCGGACGCTTCTCGATGCCGTTCAGCTGCGTGATGATCGTGGCGCGCAGCTCGTCGTCGTCTTCGAACCAGTGGTCGTGGAAGAGCGTGTAGCCGGTCCACATCAGGTTGGCGCACACCCTGGCCGGCACCCGGCCGGTCTGCGCTCCCATCCCGACCAGCGCCACCGAGCGGATACTGCCCGGCGCCTTCCGGTTCTGCCGGTGGACGGCCTGGAACGCGGCGGCGCACGCCAGGGCCACATTCAGCGTGGCACTGACGTTCTGCGAAGACTGCACCATGGTCGGCGTCGATATCAGGAAGCGGGGAACGGCCGCCCCCAACGGGACGCAGACCGCGCTGCCCACCGGCATGGCTCCGGCGAACCGGTCCCGGATCGCCCGCTGCACACGCACCTGGATGCCGGATCCGAGGTACCGCTTGATGACCGCGTCGACCCCGCCGTCCATCCGGCCCCGGGAGTTCGTCGGAGTGATCCAGGCATCGACGTCCTCGTCGAGGATCGAGCCCCGGCGGATCTCGATGCCGGGGGTGTCCGCGAACGCGGCCCGCCACGCCTCCACCACGTGCTCGTTGACGTCTGCCAGCACCACCCTGAGCACAGGCGGAGCACTGCTCTCGGTCATCGTCCACTCCTGTCGGAAAACGTCGTGTGCAACACCTCGAACGTAGCGGCCAGCACTGACAGTTCCGGCCGTATGTCCGGCCGGTTCGGCGGGAACCCGGCAGTGCGGGGGACGATCGAGCAGGAGGGGACAGGAAGCGATGGCATCCGCCGCACCGTCGCCGGAGGACTCAGTGCCGACCACCACGGGCACCGTCAGCACAGCCGTGCCGGCCCGTCCCGACCGCCTGCCGTGGTCCCGGTGGCACTGGATGATCGTGATCGGTCTCGGTACCGTCTGAATCCTCGACGGGCTCGAGGTCACCATCGTCGGCAACGTCACCGGCCGTCTCGCCGAGGAGGGCAGCGGTCTCGGCATCACCACCGCCCAGGTCGCCGGTGTCGCCGCAGCCCTCTACGTGGCGGGTGCCTGCTCCGGGGCGCTGTTCTTCGCCTTGGCGGGCGCCTGGCGATACGGCGCTCGCCTTCCGGATCGGCGCCGCACTGATGTGCGCCGCGGGCGTCGTGGCGGCGTTCCTGGCGGTCAAGGCCGAGCGGCGCTCGTTGGAGGACATCGCCGAGCGCCTGTCGGTGGCGAAGCCGGCTCCGTCCTCCGGCACCGGCTGAGCGCCGACCCCGTCGGGAACCCGCCGCCGGTCGGGGCCAGTCCGGGGGGTGCGCGGTGTGTCTGCGCGGCCGGTGCAGGCCGGGTCCCCTTCAATGGCACGGCATGACCTTCTCCGCACTGCACCAGCCGTCGGCGCGCGCCGCGGCCCCGTACACCCGCCGGTCGATCCTCGCGGGAGCCTTCGCCCTGGCCGCCGGCTCGGCACTGCCGCTCGCCGCGCCGGGGCAGGCGTACGCCGCCGCCGTTCCGGACATCATCGGCTGCGCCGCCTGGGGTGCGCGGGCGGCGTCCGAACCCGTCGCCGTCCTGGCCGCCCGCCCTGAGCGGATCATCGTCCACCACACGGCGACGGCGAACGTGACGGACTACTCGAAGCAGCGCGCCTTCGCCCTGGCCCGCGCGATCCAGACGTACCACATGGACGCGCAGGGCTGGATCGACACCGGCCAGCACTTCACCGTCAGCCGCGGGGCCTTCGTGCTGGAGGGACGCCACCACAGCCTGGCGGAGCTGCGCACCGGCACCCGCCAGGTGCGGGCGGCGCACTGCGTCGGGCAGAACACGGTGTCGATCGGCATCGAGAACGAGGGCACCTACACCTCGCAGGTCCCGCCGGCGGCGCAGTACGCGGCGCTGGCCGACCTGTGCGCCCACATCTGCGACCAGTACGGACTGCCCGCGTCGGAGATCTACGGCCACCGCGACTTCAACGCCACCTCCTGCCCCGGCGACCGCCTCTACGCACTGCTCCCGTCGCTCCGCAAGGACGTCGCCGCCCGCCTGGGCACGCCGGTGCCGGAGCCGGAGGAGTCCGCCGATCCCATCGGGGACCTCGTCCGCCAGGCCACCGGCCGGCCCGCCTCGGCGTACGAGGAGTACCTCCCGGCGGGTCTCCTGCCCTGACGGTCCGCCACCCCGCCCCCGGGGCCCGTCCGGGAAACGAACACATGCGGCTCTTCGTTTCCGGGGCTGTGCACCGCCCCGATCCCGGATAACGTCGGGCCCGGGTGGCCGTCGGCGAAGGTCCACCCGTGCATGGACAGGAGGAGCGAGATGAGCCCGCCGGATGACCGCGGTCCGCACAGCGTCACGGTCGCCACACGCGTCGACTGCACCGTGATCACCGTGGCCGGTGACATCGACCTCGACCATGTCGACGCGTTGAACACCGCGCTCCTGGGGGCGTGCGCCGGACCCGGTGCTCCGGAACGGGTGGTCGTCGACGTCGCGCGGCTCGCGTTCTGCGACTCCGCCGGCCTCAACACCCTGCTGCGCGCACGTGCGTTGTGCGAGGAGAACGAACGCACCCTGATCCTCGCCGACCCCGGCCCACAGCTCTTGCGCCTGCTGTCCATCACGGGTGCCGATCTGCTGTTCAACCTCGACGTCCCCGGGTCGGGCGAGGCGGGCGGGGCGCGCGAGGCGGGCGTGACGGGCGACGGAACGACCCGCGCGGCGTCCTGACCGCGGCGTTCCCGTCAAAGGGCCCCGGCGGTTCCGAGGGTGACGGAGGGCGCCACGCCGTACGCCTGACGGTAGGCGGCGGCGAAGCGGCCCTGGTGGGCGAAGCCCCAGCGTCCGGCGACGGCGGTGACGGTCGTGGTGCCGTCCGGCTCGGCGGAGCGGAGTTCGGCGTGGGCGCGGGCCAGCCGGACGCGGCGGAGGTGGCCGAGCGGCGTGGTGCCGGCGTGGCGGGTGAAGGCGTACTGGACCGCACGCGGCGTGACCGGGACGGACGCGGCGATGTCGGCGAGCGTGATGTCGCGGTGGGCGTTGGCCTCGATGAACGAGACGGCGCGGCGAAGGGTGTCGCTGTGCGCGTCGCGCGTGTCGGCCGGGGTGGCCCGGTCGGCCCGGGCGGTGTTCGGCAGGGTTCCCAGCACCGTGGCCGCCAGGTGCTGGACGGCCGTGGACAGCAGCAGTCCGCCGTCGTCGTCGGCGCAGGCGGCGGTTTCGTCGAGGATGTGGTCGCGGAGATAGGCGACGGCCGCGCCGAGCCGCCGGTTCCCGGCCGGCCGGGCATGGTGTAGCCGAACGAGAGACGGTCCACGCTGAGCCCGCCCACCTCCGTACGCGAGATCCGCGCCCGGGTGTCGGCGGGGCGGCCGCCGATCTGCATGGGGGTGCAGGCCGAGGACAGGAACGCCTCGGTGGCTTCGAGGTTGCCACTGTCGAAGAAGAGGTGCGTCATCGGGGGCTCTCCCTCACCGGTCTGCTCGGCGTGACCTGCAGACGCCATCCGGCTCTCAGTATGCCGTGGCCCGGGCGGGAGGGCCGGGCCGTGCGCGCCCGTATGTGCGCCCGCGCGCCTCCGCACGCCCCCGCACGAGGGATGACCGCGGGTCGCCGCCCCACGACCATGACCGTCACCACCACTGTCCGGAACAACTCACTTGTCACGGGGGAACGATGGGACGACGTTGGCTGGTCACGGGATGCTCCTCCGGCCTCGGCCACGCACTGGCCACGGCCGCGGCCCGGGCCGGGGACGAATTGGCGGTCACCGCCCGTAAGACCGCCGACCTGGACGACCTCGCCGCCGCCTGGCCCGGCCGCATCGTCCCGATCCCGCTCGAACTACGGGACGCCGCCTCCTGCGAGGAGGCCGTCCGTACCGCCGCCGACCGTCTCGGCGGCATCGACATCCTCGTCAACAACGCCGGCATCGGACTCTTCGGCGCGGTCGAGGAGGTCTCGGACGCCGAGCTGCGCGATCAGTTGGAGACCCTGGTCGTGGGCCCGTGGCGGCTCGCCCGGCTCGTCCTGCCGCTGATGCGGGCCCAGGGCCACGGCCACGTCGTCAATATCTCCTCCGTGGTCGGCCGGATCGCGTTCCCGGGCCTGGCCGCCTACGTCGCCGGCAAGCACGCACTGGAGGGTATGAGCCAGGCGCTGGCCGTCGAGGCCGCCCCGCACAACATCCGCGTCACGGTGGTGGAGCCGGGCATGTACGCCACGCGCTACGGCACGTCCATGACGGAGGCACACCGCCGGATCCCGGCCTACGACGCGACCAACCGCGAGACGCTGGAAGGCACCCGCGGGCTCGCGGAGCACCCCGAGACCGGACGTCCCGAGGACTTCGCCGCGCGGGTGCTGGACATCGTCGCGGCCCAGGGCCCCACACCGCTGCGGATCCCGGTGGGCGATGACGCGTACGGATACCTGGAACTGGCCGAGCAGGCCTCCCGCGAGGAGTTCGCGGCGGCCCGGCTCCTCACACAGGGCCCGCCCCCGCCGTCGGCCTGACGGCGGGGTGTGCGGCCGCAGTTCGCCCCCGGGCGGCTGCGGCGGGCACGGCCGCGGTCAGCGCGCGTGGTGCTGGATGCCCCGCTGACCGGGTACCCGGGTCGACCGGGGAGTGCCCGGGCGGCGGTGGCCGGCCCGGCGGGGACGGCCCGGGAAGGGGTTGCGCCGTGCGCTGACGCTGGGGGCCGCGATCAGAAGGCCGACAAGGGCGAGGACCGCGACGAGGATGAGCACGGTAACGACGTTCATCTTCCTGCCTTCCGTCGGGTATTGACTGGCTGTCACTACATCTTGTTACCGAATTTCGAGCCGCTAAACACAGAGGGTGACAAGGGGCGGCATCGAGCGCGCCGCCGCGCCGGGGAGGACGTCACCGACGCGCTCGCGGATCCCGACCGGGGCGTCGCGTACCGCGCCCAGAACCTCCTGGCCGGCCTCGGGGGTACTACTTCGGCAGCCGGGACCCGTTGGACGTCCACACACTGCTGTTCTACTGGCAGGACCAGGCCGACAGGCGCCCTGCCGTTGTGGTCGGGTTGCGCCCTATGATCGCTGCTCCGCGTACGAGGGGGGCTGGTATGGGGGCAGGCGGGGCGGCATCGCAGCGCGCGCAGGAAGCGCGGCGGCAGGAGCGGCTACTCCGGGAGCAGTGGCAGGCCGCCCGTCGGCAGGCCCTGCGGTGGGATGCGGTCGGCGAGGGCGAACAGCGCGTTTTCGCACAGCTGTTGGTACTTACCGCGCGCGGCTGGCGGTTGCTCGTCGACCGGCGGTGGTCCGGGACGCGTACCGCTGACGCGGACATGCTGCTGGTGGGGCCCGGCGGTGTCTTCGTCGTCGACATCAAGGCCGGCGGTGAGCCGGGGGACGCGGACGCGGCCGGGCTGCTCGCCGCCACGAAAGCCGCCGAGAGCGCGGTGGCGTCCCTCGGAATGTCACCGGTGGCGGTCCAGCCGCTCATGGTGCTCGCCGGGCGGCGCCTCGACGCGAGCCTCGGCCGGATACGGCTCCTGGGCGAACACGAGGTCGGGCCCGTGCTGCTGTCGCAGCGGCAGAGGCTGCGCGTGGAGTCGGTCCGGGCGATCGCCGATCATCTCGAGCGGGTGCTCCCGCATTACGCGGGGTCGGCGCTCGACCGGCCGCTGCCACCAGAGCCCGAGCACCGACGGCAGGGCGCTTCCGACGGATTGTTCGACCTGGAAGGGCTGCGGGACGCCGCCCTGAAGGGGGCGATGCGGGCGCCGATCGAGCAGTGGATGACCTTCCTCCACCCCGATCAGGTGGCACTGGTGCGCCGCGACTGGTCCGGCCCTGCACGCATCAGCGGACCGGCGGGTACCGGCAAGACGGTCGTCGCCCTCCACCGTGCGGCACACCTCGCCCGGCGGACGACCGGCCGCATCCTGTACGTCACCTTTGCCAACAACCTGCCCCGTGTGCAGAGCACCTTCCTCAAGGCCATGGCCCCGGCCGTCGCCGACCGGGTGGACTTCCGCAGCCTCCACTCCTGGGCACAGGAATTCCTGCAGGAGCGGGGCGTACCGGTACGGCTGCACGGGGACAAGGCCGAGACCGCCTTCAGCCTCGCCTGGAAGAACGTCGGCCGCGGGGGGCGACTGGCCGGGCTCGACCCGGCGCCCGCCTACTGGCACGAGGAGATCGACTACGTCATCAAGGGGCGCGGCCTCACCCGCTTCGAGGAGTACGCGGCCGTTCCCAGGCGACGCAGGAGGGCGAGCCTGCACCGTACGCACCGGCAGTCGGTGTGGGAGCTGTACGAGGCGTACGAGTCGCTGCGCGACGAGCGCGGCGTCCACGACTTCAACGACCTCCTCTCCCTCGCCCTGGCCGAAGCGTCCCGTCGGCGCGAGCGGCCCCCGTACGCGGCCGTCATCGTGGACGAGGTCCAGGACCTCACGCTCGTCGGCGTGCGCCTGCTGCACGCGCTCGTCGGCGACGTGCCCAACGGCCTGCTCCTGGTCGGCGACGGCCAGCAGACCGTGTACCCCGGCGGGTTCCGCCTCACCGACGCGGGCATCGACATCCGCGGCGACCGCGGACAGGTGCTGCGCACCAACTACCGCAACAGCAAGCAGATCCTGGACGCGGCCCTCACCGTCGTGGCCGACGACTCCTTCGAGGACCTCGACGGCATGCGCACTCCGGGCCGCCGCGATGTCGATCCGACCTACCACGACGGGGACGTCGTACGTGTCACCGGGCCCACGGTGGACGCCCACGACAGGGAACTCCTGAACGCCCTGCGATCGCTGCCCGACGGCGCGCTCGCCGACACCGCCCTGCTCTGCCCCTCCATGCGCCTGCTCGGCCACTACCAGCGGTTGCTCACCCTGGCGGGCATCCCCGTCTGCCAGTTGGAGCACTACGACGGCCGGGCGGTCGCCGCGGTGAAGCTGGGCACCTATCGCCGGTCCAAGGGGCTGGAGTTCAAGAACGTCTTCCTGCCCCAGCACGACACGGTGTTCGCGCACGGGACGCCCGCCGAGCCGACGGGCGGTACGGAGACGCCGGCGACGGCCCGGGAGCGTGAGGAACTGCTGCGCAGCCGGCTGTTCGTGGCCATGACCCGGGCTCGTGACCTGCTGTGGCTCGGTGGCGTCGCCGGGTAGAGGGGAGGGGCTCTTAGCGCGTGGGAAGGCCTGCCGCCAGGGTGTATCACGTCCTGGTTCGGCACCCGCGCTCTGCCCAGACTCGGTGGGGCGGAGTCATCCGCTTCGAACGAGGAGTAGGACAGGTATGAGGAACGAAGCCAAGGTCGTGGCGATCACCGGAGCCAGCAGCGGGATCGGGGAGGAGACGGCTCGGCAGCTCGCCGCCGAGGGCCACCGGCTGTTTCTGGGCGCGCGGCGCACCGATCGGCTCGATGCGCTCGTCCGGGAGATCAACGAGGCGGGCGGTACCGCCGCCTTCCAGCGCCTGGACGTCACGGACGCAGCCGACGTACGGGCCTTCGTGGCCGCCGCCCGGGAGCGCTACGGCCGCATGGACGTGATGGTCAACAACGCCGGGGTGATGCCGCTCTCCCCGCTGGCCGCGCTGAAGGTCGACGAGTGGGACCGGATGATCGACGTGAACGTGCGCGGTGTGCTGCACGGGATCGCAGCCGCCCTGCCCGTGATGCGCGCCCAGGGCGGCGGGCACTTCGTGAACGTCGCCTCCGTCGGGGCGTACGAGGTGTCGCCCACGGCGGCCGTCTACTGCGCCACCAAGTTCGCCGTCCGCGCCCTGTCCGAAGGGCTGCGCCAGGAATCGGACGGCTCCGTCCGGGTCACGCTGGTCTCCCCGGGCGTGACCGAGTCCGAGCTGGCCGAAGGGATCTCCGACCCTGCCGCGCGGGAGGCCATGAAGGCCTATCGCGCGGTGGCGCTGCCGGCGTCCGCCATCGCCGGGGCCATCGCCTATGCCGTCGCCCAGCCGGCCGGGGTCGACGTCAACGAGATCGTCGTACGTCCCGCCGCGAGTGCGCAGTGACCGACGGGACGTACGAGGAGCTGCTGCGCCGGCTGCGGGCCCTGGAGGACAAGGAAGCGTTGCGGCGGCTCATGATCCGCGGTTGGCGGGTGCTGGACCGCAAGGACTGGCGGGCCTGGATCGACTGCTGGGCCGAGGACGCGGTGCTGGAGTTCGGGCCGTGGGGCGAGATCCGGGGGCAGGAGGCGGTACGGGCGAAGGTGGAGGAGGCGGAGGCGCACTTCCCGAGCATGCAGCACCACATCCTGAACATGGACTTCCACGTGGAGGGGGACCGGGCGTCGGGCATCGGGTACATGTGGTTCGTCGCCGTGACGGGGAGCGGGCAGGGCTCTTCGCCCTACTCCATGGGCGGACCGTACGACTGGGACTTCCGCCGGGGCCCCGAGGGCGGCTGGCTCCTGGTCCGCCAGCGGCTGGGCGTCTGGTGGACCGACGGGGAGGAGACGCCGGCAAGCCTCGGTTGAGCCGCTCCACCCTGCCCCGGCCGATGGAAAGCCGTCGGCCGGGGGCAGGTCCCCACCGAGTGTCAGGGCGTGGCCGGCCGGGCGTCGCCGAAGGGAACGCGCATGACGGTCCGTCCCCGGGACACAAGCGACTCGTGCTCAAGACTTCGCTGGTCGTCCTGTCCGCCTCGCTCGCAACGGGCGCCGTCCTCGCCCTCAACACCGGTGCCCGGCTCGGCGGCTTCGCCCACGACACGGGGGAGGGCGGACTGTCCGAGTACCACCTGCGCCCCGGCGGGGACCTCGTCTGGGAGATAGGCACCGGATACTTCGGGTGCCGCACCGAGGACGGGGGCTTCGACGAGCGGCAGTTCGCCGAGAAGGCCGCGCTCCCGCAGGTCAAGTGCGTGTCGCTGAAGATCAGCCAGGGCGCCAAACCGGGCATCGGCGGCGTGCTCCCGGGCGCCAAGGTGAATGCCGAGATCGCGCGGGTGCGCGGGGTGCCGCAGGGCGAGACCGTCGTCTCACCGCCCGGCCACCGCGTCTACTCCACCCCGCGCGAGCTCGTCCGCTTCCTCGCCCGGATGCGGGAGCTCGCCGGCGGCAAGCCCGTCGGCTTCAAGCTGTGCGTCGGCTCCCGGCGCGAGTTCCTCGCCGTCTGCAAGGCCATGCTGGAGGAGGGCACCACCCCCGACTTCATCGTGGTCGACGGCGCGGAGGGCGGTACGGGGGCCGCGCCGCTGGAGTTCGCCGACCTCGTCGGCCTGCCCCTGGGCGAGGGGCTCATGACCGTACACAACGCGCTCGTCGGCGCCGGACTGCGCGAACGCGTCGCGATCGGGGCCTCCGGCAAGGTGGCCACCGGCGGAGACCTCGTACGACGCCTCGTCCAGGGAGCCGACTTCACCAACTCGGCCCGCGCGATGATGTTCGCGCTCGGCTGCATCCAGGCCCAGCGCTGCCACACCAACACCTGCCCCGTCGGCGTCGCCACCCAGGACGCGCGGCGCGCGGGCGCCCTCGACGTCGGCGACAAGTCCCGGCGCGTCCGCCGCTACCAGGAGGCCACGGTCGCGAGCGCGCAGCAGATCATGGCCGCCATGGGCGTGGCGCACCCGGGCGGGCTGCGCCCCCACATGCTGCTCCACCGGGTCGACCCGCACACCGTCCGCTCCTACGCCGAACTCCATGAATGGCTCGCACCCGGACAGCTGCTCGCATCACCTCCCGAACCCTGGGCAGGCGACTGGCGGGCGGCCGATCCCGACCGCTTCACCCGCTGAGACCGGACCGAGGGGTACTCCCGTGGCACGCACCGTCGCCCATGTGATCGTCAACTCACTCGAGGAACTGGGGGTCCAGCACGTCTTCGGTGTCGTCGGGGACGCCCTGAACCCGCTGACCGACGCCATCCGTACCTCGGTCACCCTGAACTGGGTGGGCTGCCGTCACGAGGAAGCCGCGGCCTTCGCCGCCGGGGCCCAGGCCCAGCTCTCCGGCACCCTCGGGGTGTGCATGGGCACGGTGGGCCCCGGTTCCGTGCACCTGCTCAACGGCCTCTACGACGCGGCCAAGACCCGCGCGCCCGTCCTCGCCATCTGCGGCCAGGTGCCGCTCGCCGAGATCGGCAGCGACTACTTCCAGGAGGTCGACAACGACCTGCTCTTCCGTGACGTCGCCGTCCACCGGGCCACCGTCACCTCCCCGGACCAGATGCCGCGCATGCTGGAGACCGCCGTACGCGCCGCCGTCACGCGGGGCGGCGTCGCCGTCCTGACCGTTCCCGGCGACCTCGGCGACCGGGAGCTGAGCGAGGACCGGCCCGTGCGCTTCGCCCTGGACCGCGCCGTCACCCGCCCCGACGACCCGGCCCTCGCCGAGGCCGCCGCCCTGCTGAACACCGCCTCCCGGGTGACCCTGCTGGTCGGGGCCGGGGCCCGCGACGCCCGCACGGAGGTCATGCGGACCGCCGAGCGGCTCGCCGCGCCCATGGTGCTCACCCTGAAGGCCAAAGAGGGCTTCGAGGACGACAACGCCTTCCAGGTCGGCCAGACCGGCCTGATCGGCAACCCCGCCGCGGCCCACGCACTGGACGGCGGGGACCTGCTCCTCATGCTCGGCACGGACTTCCCCTACCGGGAGTGGTACCCGCAGGACGTCAAGGTCGTCCAGATCGACCGGCGGGAGGACCACCTGGGCCGCCGGACCCCCGTGGACGTTGCCCTGGCCGGCGATGTCGGCGCCACCCTGCGCGCCCTGCTGCCCCTGCTGGAGCAGGCCCCCGACCGCGCCCACCTGGACGATGCCCGGGAGCGGTTCACCCACTGGCAGGAGGGCCAGCGGCGGCTGGCCGACCCCGCCCACGAGGAGCACTGGCCGGCCCGGGCCCGGGCCGCCCTGGACAATCCCGACCACCTGATCCGGCCCGAGGCGCTGGCCGCCGCCGTGGACGCCCATGCCGCCGACGACGCCGTGTTCACCTCCGACACCGGCATGGCCACCGTCTGGCTCTCCCGGCTCGTCACCATGCGCGGCACCCGCCGGCTGATCGGCTCGTACAACCTCGGGTCGATGGCCAACGCGATGCCCCAGGCCATCGGGGCCCAGCTGTGGTCGCCCGAACGCCAGACCGTCGCCTTCTGCGGCGACGGAGGACTGAGCATGCTGCTGGGCGACCTGATGACGATCAAGGCGTACGGCCTGCCCGTCAAGCTCGTCGTCTTCGACAACCGCCGCCTGGGCATGGTCAAGCTGGAGCAGGAACAAGCGGGCCTGCCCGAGTTCGGGACCGAACTCGACAACCCGGACTTCGCCGCCGTCGCCAGGGCGCTGGGCATCGAGGGCATCCGCGTCACCGACCCGGCGGACCTGGACGACGCCGTGCGCCAGGCCTTCGCGACACCGGGGCCGGTCCTGCTGGACGTGCTGACGAATCCCGAAGAGGTGGCCGTCCCGGGCAGGCCGACCCTCGCGCAGGGCTGGGGCTTCGCCGTTGCCAAGATCAAGGAAATGCTCTGAGCCCCCGGCCCCGGCTCCTGCCCCCTTCACCCGTCCGCCGCGTCCGGCGAGGCACGGGGTGCGTACCCGTGGGACGCTGCGGTGGGAACCGACGACGATGACGGACATCCCGCACACAGGACCCGGCCCGTGCCCGTAGTCACACTGGCCGGGTTCTGTCACGTCGCCCCGCGCGGCCCGGTGGGGAGGGGGAAGCGGCGCGGCCGTGACGCCGGGGCCGCGCCCGTACGCACGCCCTCTACCCGGGAGTTCCTGATGTCCAGAGCGATCACCTTCCCCGAGTACGGCGCGCCCGAGGTGCTGCGCCTGTCCGAAGTCAGCCCGCCGGAGCCCGGCCGGGGCCAGGTCCGGATCCGGGTGCGTGCCGCCTCCGTGAACCCGTTCGACATGAAGGTCCGCTCCGGTCGGATGGCCGATGCCGTCCCGGTCCGGTTTCCCGCGATCCTCGGTCTGGACGCCGCCGGTGTGGTCGATGCCGTGGGAGAGGGCGCGCAGGCGGCCGTGGGCGACGAGGTGCTCGGAGCCGCCGTCGGCGGCAGCTACAGCGAGTACGCGCTGCTCGACCGGCCGGTGGCCAAGCCGGGGGACCTGTCGTGGGAGGCCGCGGCCTCGCTGGTCACGGTTGGCCGGACCGCGTTTCGAGTCCTGGGGGAGCTGGGAGTGCGGGCGGGCCAGACCCCGCCGAGGGGAAGCTCTCGGTGCCGCCCTGGCGCGCCTATCCGCTGGCGGAAGCCGCCCTGGCCCATGCCGACCTGGAAGCCCGCCGCAACCGCGGCAAGGCCGTCCTGGTGCCCTGACCGACCGGGGCAGCAGCCTACCGGCCCGACCACGGACGATGCCGCGCCCCCGCCGGGCCCGGCCGAGAGTCCGCCGCTCACCGCGCGACCGGGGTCGCGGTCTCCTGGTTGCGGTCGAGGGCCGCGTGGAGGCGGGCGGCCTGGGTGACCAGTCGGGAGCGGCCGGGGCGGGTCGCGGTTTCGGCGAGTCCGGCCGGGTGCGGCGCGGCGGCCCCGGACTGCTCCGCGCACTCGGCGGCGGTCTCCAGCAGTTCCCCCGTACCGCGCGGGTCGGCGGAGCCGGTGAGCAGGGCGGGCAGGACCGCGCCGAGGACGGCCCAGGTCGTCGCGTGGGCACCGGTCGCGGCCGCGGTGCGCAGTGAGTCGGCGAGTCGGCCGGTCTTGACCGTGCCCAGCGCCACCAGCTCGGTGAGGTCGGCTCCCAGGCGTTCGGTGTCCAGCTCGCCGCGGCCCGCGAGGGTGAGCAGCGCGTCGACCGCCCGCAGGCGGTCCTCGGGGTGACGGGCGCCGAGCCCGGTGGCGACGGCGAGGTGGAGGGCCGGTCCGGCGGGGCCGCCGGCGGCGGCGAGCCCGGGCAGGATGCCGGTCCCGCCGCGTTCGTCGTCGAGGGCGCAGGAGGTGACCCCGGCCAGCGACCACGCGGCCAGGGTCTCCCGGTCCTCGGGCAGGAGTGCGATCAGGCTCTCGTTGTCCTCCCCGTCCCAGCAGCGCCCGGCTATCCGGCGGGCGCTGCCCAGGCCGCCGAACTCCGCGGGGAACTCCGTGACCACGGTGGCCCGTTCGCCGATGTCCAGCACGAGGCGGTCGGGGTTCCCGCCGTAGCGGTGGTACCCGGCCGGGGTGGTGCGGCGGGTGATGGCCGCGGGACGACCGCCCTCACCGAGCCAGGCCGCCAGCCGGTCCCCCTCGGACGTGCCCAGGGCCGCCGCCCCCGGCAGGGCGGAGGCGTCGCGGCGGACGCGGAGCAGCGCCTGGGCGAAGTCCGCCGGGGCGGGGCGCTCGCCGAGGCGGGCGTACTCGGCGAGCCGGGCGACCAGGGTGCGCGGGTCCAGGGCACCGGTGCGCAGGGTGGGAGTGGCCAGGAGGAACGGCAGGGGACGGGTCCTGACGGCCCGGGCGATCTCGGCCACGCGGGCGTGGCGGGCCACGGCCGCGTCGGTGTGGTGGCAGTCGCTGCGCCATGTCGCGAGGGGCTGCGGCGCCGGCCCGGCGGGGCCGACGTCCAGCACGGCGGCGGCCACGTGTTCCAGGCCGGGCAGGTCGCCCGTGTACCGGTGACGGCGTTCCGGGTCGAGCCAGTAGCGGTCGGCGAGCGCGGGCCGCAGTGCCGCGGCCAGGGCGGCTCGATCCCGGTGGGCGTGGCGGACCAGGCCGTCCAGGGCGCGCTCGTACTCCTCGACGGGCTCGGTACGGGAGTTGACCACGGCGGCGACGAGTTCCACGGTCTCCTCCACGGTCGCCGGGGCCGGCTCGAGCGCCACGGGGATCGGGGGCGGCGGCAGGAGCTCCCGGTACGGGCCGGTGTCCTCCTCGGGAGCGGCTTCGGCGCCGAGGACCTCCACGGCGCGGGCGCGGTGGAGCGGGCTCAGCAGGTGGGCGCGGTCGGCCAGTGCGGCGCGCAGGGCCTCGTCGTCGCCGAGGTGCGCGGCGGCCAGCTTCAGGGCCCGTTCCTGGATGTCGGTGTCCGCGTGGCCGAAGGCCTCGCCGAGCACCGGCAGCAGCTCGGGAGCGGCGGCCGGGTCGCGGCTGAGCCGCCTGCCGAGCAGCACGAGCTGGGCCCGTACGAGCTTCTTCTCGGGGCGGAAGAGCACGGCGGCGGACATCTCGGCCAGTCCGTCGGTCGTGACATGGCCCGCGGCGGCCAGCCTTGCCAGCACCTGCTGCGCGTAACCGGCGACGGGGGAGGGCGCGTCGGCGGTGAGCGCGATCCAGTCGGCGGTCCGTCCCCGCTCCTCCTCCTCGGTGGGCCGCAGCGCCTCCAGGACGGCCCGGTACGGCTTCAGCTGGAGGGCCGTACCGCCCCGCAGCAGGCGGGCGGTGCAGCCGACGAGGAGCGCGGTACGGTCGAGCAGGCCCTCGCCGGCGAGGGTGGCCAGCGCGGTGGGCCAGTGGCCGGGGTCGTCCGCATCGCACTGCCAGGTGAGGACGCCGACCGGTTCGGGGGTCTCGAACAGGCGCGGGACGAAGGCCGCGAGGTGGCGGTCGCCGCGCAGTGTGCCGGTGAGCGGGGCGCGGGAGGACCCCGCGGCCATCGCCCAGCCCTCGACGCAGCCGTCGGTGGTGGGCATCGGGCAGTCCGCCCGGCGGACGAGTTCGAGGATCAGCCCGTAGTCCTCCTGGACGGTGGAGGGCCGCGCGGCCAGCCGGTGGGCGAGGTCGCCGAGCCATGCGGCGTCCCGGTCCGCGAGTACGTCGAGCAGGGCGCCTTCGGGAGTGCTGCGCCATCGGCGCATGTCGCGGCCACCGATCCAGGAGGCCGCGGCAGCGGCTCCGGTCTGGCAGGCGGTGCCCGCGACCAGCAGCGCCGTGCTCATCAGGTCGCGTTCCTGCCAGCGGTCCCAGCCGGCGGCCCGCAGTTCGCGGCGCAGCTCCTTCAGCTCGGCCAGCAGGTCCCGGCGCTGGGCTCGCTCCAGCGGCTTGAGCAGGTCCGGCAGTTGGCGGGTGCGGCCCGCCCGGACGGCGGCGAGGATGTCGGCAGGGGCGGTCATCGTACGTATCCGGCGGCGGTGTTGGCGGTCTCGGCGGTGGAGCGGGAGGTGGCGTCGGCGGGTGCGGCGGCGGGTGCGGCGGCGGTCGCCGCGGCCCGGCGGGCCATACGGGTGGCGAGGGCATGCTTGCAGGGGCCGCGGCGGCCCCGGTAGTCGGCCCACCACTGGCAGGTGCAGCTCAGGGCGCCGCCGCGATCGCGCACCGCGTACCGGCGTTCGCCCGAGGCGACCTGCGCGGTGAGCGGGCCGTCGAGGGTGACGGCGTCCTGCGCCAGCAGGGCGCGGGCGGCGACGAGGCGGGGGTTGTGACGCTCGGCGCGCCGGGCGTCGTAGGGCAGTTCGCGGTGGAAGTACGCGGCTTCGGCGAGGTCGTAGCCGACCCGGCCGTCCGTACCGAGCCGGGTGAGGGCGGCGCGGACCCGCTCCACCGCGAGGCCCGACTGCTCGGCGAGATCGGCCGGGTCGATGCGCGGCTCCCAGGCGAGCAGGACGGACACCAGCTCGGCGTCCTCGGCGGCGGTGTCGGTGGCGAGGGCCTCCAGGACGCTGCCCTCACCGGAGAATCCGCGGTCGGCCTCGGGGGAGAGGGTGAGCGTGAGCCGCATACCGGGCAGGGCGACCTCCCAGGCGGAGGCGGTCGGGGCGGCGCCGTCGGCCGCCGGACCGTACACGCGCAGGCCGGTGGCCTGCCGCAGTACGCGCTGGAAGGCGGCGAGGCGTTCGGGGCCGGGCAGGCAGACCGCACCCGGTACGGGGCGGGTGGTGGGGCGCAGGGTCCGGCCCGCGGGCACCACCCACAGGGCGCCGCCCGCGGCTCCGCCGGCGGAGCCGCTGCGCGGGAGCGAGCGCAGGAAGCGGACGGTTTCGGCGGCGGTCAGCTCCGCGCGGAGGTCGAACCCGGTGGTGATGGCCTGGGATTCGGCGAAGCCGCGCAGCCAGCGGTCGGGCAGCGGCACCTTCTTCTCGACGATCGGGCCGTCGAGGGTGGTCACGGCCATCTCGTCGGGGCCGACCCGCAGGTGCAGAGGGTTGTCGCCGGTGAGCCGCGACAGCGCTTCGCGCAGCGGGTTGTTGACGTCGACATTGGTGGTGCCGTGGCCGGTGTCGGCCCCGAGCAGGCCCTCGGGCAGGACGTCGAGGCGGGCGTAGACCCCGCAGCATCCGGAGAAGGACTCGAAGCGCAGCCGGTCGCCGTTGCCCGTGACCACGGGGTCCAGGGAAGCCCGTTGGGTCCGCCGGAAGTAGCGGGCCGCGGCCACGTCCGCGACGGCCAGCAGGCCTCGGGCGGCAGCCTGGGGCTCACTCAGGAAACCGGTGAAGAACCGGGGATGAGCCTCGGCGCCGGCCGGGGTCAGCCCGCCCGCGGTCTCCAGGCCCAGGGTGCGGTTCGTACCGGCACCGGTCAGCGCGGAAGGTCCGGCGTAGGCGAAGGTGTGTGCGGTTCGCGTCATGTGCAGAACGCTACGAGGAACCACTGACAACACCCTCGCGCGGCCGGGGAGCCGGTTCTCGCGACGGCCCGCTCCGGTGCCCGCGTGGTGGGTAGGGTCCGGCCATGGCCACGCACGAACGTGAGATCGCAGCTCCCGTCGACCTGTGCCGTCCCGACGGAAGGATCGACCCGGCCGCGGTCGGCTGGTCGCGCCGGCCGCTGCACCGCTGCCGGATTCCCGGCTGGGGGCGGACCAAGCGCTGGGAGTACTGGTGCGTGACGACGCCGACCCACCTGGTGGCCCTCACCGTGAGCGACCTCGACCATCTGGCCCTGAAGTCGATCTACGTCCTGGAATTCGGCGCGGGAGCCAGGGAGTTCGAGCGCAGCGCGATCGTGCCCGGCGGGTTCGGCGTCCGCCTCCCCGACACCGTCGCCGGAGCTCCGGAACCGGGATCTCCCCCGCTCGTGGTCGGACCGCCGCGGCCGACCGGGGGCCGGGTGCGGATCGAGATCCGCGGCGAGGGCCCGGCCACCCGTCTGCGGGCGCGCTGTCTGAGCCCGCAGGGCCTTCCGGTGGAGGTGGACCTGCTGGTCGCGATGCCCGCCGGGCACGAGACCCTCTCCGTGGTGGTGCCCTGGGACGAGCACCGCTTCCAGTACACCTCCAAGCACACGGCCCGGCCCGCGTCCGGCACGCTGCGCATCGGCGACGACGTGCTGGAGTTCGGCGACGACGCCTGGGGCACCCTGGACCACGGTCGGGGCCGGTGGCCCCGCTCGGTGGCGTGGAACTGGGGCGCTGCCTCCGGGCGCACGGACGGCCGGACGGTCGGGCTGCAGTTCGGCGGCCGCTGGACGCGCGGTACCGGGGCGACGGAGAACGCGGTGTGCGTGGACGGCCGGATCAGCAAGATCGGACAAGAGCTGGAGTGGCACTGGTCCCGGGGCGACCACCTGGCGCCGTGGTCGATCCGCAGCGCCGAACCGGGCCGGGTGGACCTGGTGTTCACCCCGTTCCACAACCGGTCCACGCGCACCGACATCGGCCTCCTCGCCAACCGTACGGACCAGTGCTTCGGCCACTACACGGGCTCGATCCGCACGGACGACGGGGAGCAGATCGTGGTGGACCGGCTGCTGGGATGGGCCGAGGACGTCCGCATGCGCTGGTAGCCCACCCCCTGCGCGGGCATCGTGACGTCAACGTGGCCCTCCTCGGCCTGTACGGCAAGCCGGTCGCTCTGGGCATCCTCGGCGCAGTCCTTCTGCTCTGGTTCGGTGCGGCCCTCGTGTGGGCCCTCGCCGACGGGGACCGCGGCCCGCACGCACTCCAGCGCGCCTACAAGGTCACCTTCGGGTGGGGCGACGGACTCTGAGCGCGCCCTCGAAACGCCGTGGCCCGGCCGAGGACGGCTTCTATGTCCAACCTGCGTTGTTCCTAGAATGGCCGCGTGAAGGACATCGATGCGATCGCGGTATTGCAGGACCCGGTGCGGCGCCGCCTGTACGCGTACGTGGTGGCGCAGGGCCGCGAGGTCGGCCGCAACGAGGCCGCCGAGGCGGCCGGGGTGGCACGCACCCTCGCCGCGCACCATCTGGACAGGCTGACGCAGGCCGGGCTGCTGGAGAGCGGCAGCCGCCGGCTCGCGGGCCGCTCGGGTCCGGGGGCCGGCCGTCCGGCCAAGGTCTACACGCGCTCGCGGGCCGAGCGGTCGGTGTCGCTGCCCGCTCGTGACTACCGCACCGCCGCCGAGCTGCTCGCCGAGGCCGCCGAGCAGGCCGGGCTGGACGCCGCGCTGTGCGCTGCCGCGCGCCGCCGGGGTGAGACCCTGCGCGGTTCGGCGGCGCCCTGCGGCGGCCTCGAGCAAGCCATGGAGCTGCTGGCCGCCCGGGGCTACGAACCGCACGTCGAGCGCGCCGACGGTGGTGACGGTGGTGACGGAGCCGACGGTGGTGACGGAGCCGACGGTGGTGACCGAGCCGACGGTGGTGACCGAGCCGACGGGGCCGAGGAGGTCGCGCGCGTCGTGCGGATGCGCAACTGCCCCTTCCATGCCGTCGCCGAACGCTTCCCGCCGCTCGTCTGCGGCATGAATCTCGCGCTGCTGGAAGGACTGCTCGGTACGGACGGCCCGGTCCGTGCGCGCATGGACGCCCGGCCGGGGGAGTGCTGTGTGGTGCTGGAAGATTCTAAAAACAACGATCATTGACATAGAAAACGGGGCTGTGCTGGGATGAGGCCATGACCGCATCCCCGCATGCCACCCACCTCGCCCAGCTCAACGTCGCCACGCTCCTCCACCCCATCGACGACCCGCGCACGGCGCCGTTCGTCGAGATGCTCGATCCGGTCAACGCCGCCGCCGACACCGCGCCCGGCTTCGTCTGGCGGCTCGTGGAGGAGGGAGCGGCCGACGCCACCGGCCTGCGCCCGGCGGGTGAGGCCGTCATCGTCAACCTGTCGGTGTGGGAGACGCAGGAGGCCCTGTGGGACTTCGCCTACCGCAGCGGGCACCTGGAGGTGATGCGGCGGCGCCGCGACTGGTTCGCGCGGCACGTCGAGGCGCACATGGTGCTGTGGTGGGTGCCCGCCGGGCACCTCCCCACCGTCGGTGAGGCCCTGGAGCGCCTGGCGGACCTGCGGGCGCACGGGCCGTCCCCCCGTGCGTTCACCTTCGCCTCCTCCCACACCGCCGACGAGGCCGCGCCGCACCTCGGGACCGTACCGCCGGCGCGGCCGGTGCCGTCCGGGGGCGCGGCGCCGGCGCGGTAGGAGCCGGGTTCCGGCGCGGTGCGCGAGATCCGGGACCGCCACGAGAACGTGAAGGTCGTCGGGAGCCTGAACCTCGTGCAGAGCCTCCTGCGCGAGAAGCTCTTCGACCGCATCGACCTCTGGCTGCACCCGATCGTGCTCGGCGTAGGCAAGAAGGTCTTCGACGACGGCGCGGTGCCCACCAACATCACGCTCCTCGCGCCGCCGGAAGCCGGTCCGAAGGGCACGGTGTACCTGCGCTACGGGCTCGCCGGCGGCATTCCCGCGACGGGGGACATGAGCGCACCCGACCGTGGCACCGGAAGCGGCCCCGGTAGCGGCGCCTGAAGCGGCCCCGCGCCGCACGCCGTACGCCCCACCTCCTACACCGTACGGTGCGGGACGCGGGACGCGGGGCGGCGGCTCGGCGGGACGGTGCCGCGGGCCCGGCATACGCTGGTTCGGGGGGCCGAGATCCGGGCGGCGACGCATGCCGGAAGGGACGCCCTGATGGACGAGTACCCGCTGATCGAGAACCACGGCCTGATAGGCGATCTGCAGACCGCGGCGCTGGTGACCTCCGACGGAGTGGTCGACTGGTTCTGCTGTCCGCGCTTCGATGCGCCCAGCGTGTTCGGAGCCCTGCTGGACAAGGGCAAGGGCGGCCACTGCACGGTCCGCCCCGCCCACGCGACGTACGCGACGAAGCAGTTGTACCTTCCCGACACCGCGATCCTGGTGACCCGCTTCATGACCGAGGCCGGAGCCGGCGAGGTCGTCGACTTCATGCCCCTGACCGGCACCACGGTCACGGCCCGGCACCGGCTGGTCCGCATGGTCCGCTGCGTGCGCGGCAGCATGAGCTTCGACGTCGAGATCGCGCCACGGTTCGACTACGGGCGCAAGCCGCACGAGCTGCACCTGACGGAGAACGGGGCGGTGTTCGCCGCCCCCGGCAGCACCCTGACCGTCCACACGATCCGGGAACCGCAGGACGAGCGACTGGGCCACATCCTCACCGGCGACCACGATCTGCACCTCACCCTGCGCCTCGAGGCGGGACAGCAGCGCGGACTGATCCTGGAGTCCGCCGCCGACGGGCCGCCCCGGCAGATCCGCCTCACCGAGTACGAGGAGCTCTTCCACGCCACCATCGACTACTGGCGGACCTGGCTGAGCGCCTCCCGCTACACCGGCCGCTGGCGCGAGGCGGTGGAGCGCTCCGCCGTCACCCTGAAGCTGATGACCTACGCCCCCACCGGCGCCGTGGTCGCCGCCCCCACTGCCGGCCTGCCCGAGCAACTCGGCGGCGAGCGCAACTGGGACTACCGCTACACGTGGATCCGGGACGCCTCGTTCTCGGTGTACGCCCTGCTCGGCATGGGCTTCACGCAGGAGGCGCAGGCGTTCATCGGGTGGCTCGGCGACCGGATCCAGGAACGGGCGGGCGACGAGGGGGACACCGGGCCACTGAACATCATGTACGCGGTCGACGGCTCCTCCGACCTCAAGGAGGAGACCCTGGACCACTGGGAGGGCTACGAGGGCTCCGCCCCCGTGCGCATCGGGAACGGAGCGGCCACCCAGCTCCAGATGGACATCTACGGCGAGGCGTTGGACAGCATCTCCTTCGCGCAGGGCCACGGCATCCACCTGGGCTACCGCGGATGGACCGGCCTCCTGCACGTGCTGGAGTGGCTGGCGGACCACTGGGACTCGGCCGACGAGGGCCTGTGGGAGACCCGCGGCGGGGCCCAGGACTTCACCTACGGACGCGTGATGTCCTGGGTGGCGTTCGACCGCGCGCTACGGCTCGCTGACGTCAGCGGGCGGCCCGCACCGGCCCAGCACTGGAGCGCCACCCGGGACCGGATCTTCGAACAGGTCATGACGCGGGGGTGGAACGAGGAGCGCGGCGTGTTCGTCCAGCACTACGGCAGCGGGGTCCTGGACTCGTCACTGCTGCGCATGCCCACGGTCGGTTTCCTCACCCCCCAGGACCCGATGTGGTCCTCCACCCTCGATGCGATGGAACAGGAACTGGTCTCCGACAGCCTGGTGTACCGCTACAACCCGGAGGCGTCGCCGGACGGCCTGCGCGGCTCCGAGGGCACGTTCTCCCTGTGCACCTTCATGTACGTCGACGCGCTGGCCCGGGCCGGCCGGATCGACCAGGCCCGGCTCGTCCTGGAGAAGATGCTGGGCTACGCCAATCACCTGGGCCTGTACTCGGAGGAGATCGACCTGACCGGACGCCAACTGGGCAACTTCCCACAGGCGTTCACCCACCTCGCCCTCATCGACGCGGCGATCACCCTCGACGCGGCCCTGAACCGGCGCACCGGGTCGTAGGAGTTCCGCCTCCTCTCAGGGGCGGGGGGCGGCCTTGTCGAGGGCGTCGACGGTGCCGGACATGACGGTCCTGATGTGTGCGCCGAGGTGCGCCGCGGGCCAGTCCCACCAGGCGATCGCGAGCAGGCGGGCGATGTCCTCGTCGCTGAAACGGGTGCGGATGAGCCGGGCCGGGTTGCCGCCGACGATGCCGTAGTCGGGGACGTCGTCGACCACGACGGCGCCGGAGGCGATGACGGCGCCGTGCCCGATGCGCACTCCGGGCATGACCATGGTGTTGTAGCCGCACCAGACGTCATTGCCGACGACGGTGTCCCCCTTGGCCGGGAGGCCGGAGAGCAGGTCGAAGTGCTCGGCCCAGGAGCCGCCCATGATGGGGAAGGGGAACGTGGAGGGGCCGTCCATGCGGTGGTTGGCCCCGTTCATGATGAACCGGACCCCGGTGCCCAGCGCGCAGAACTTCCCGATGACCAGCTTCTCCGGCCCGTAGTGGTAGAGGACGTTCCTGGTCTCGAACTCGGTCGGATGCTCCGGGTCGTCGTAGTAGGAGTACTCCCCGGCCTCGATCAGCGGTGACGTCAGCAGCGGCTTGAGCAGCACCACGCGTGGCTGGTCCGGAAACGGGTGGAGCACGGTCGGGTCCGCGGGAAGAAGGTTCATGGCAGTCGCTCTCGGTACGGCAGTGGCTGGCGAAGGTTCCATTCTGCGCGTCCCGTGCGGGCCCCGACCGGCGGTGCGTCAGCCCTCGGGCTCCGGACCGCCCCGGCGCAGGTCGGCGTCCGTGAGGGGTTCCAGTTCGCCGCGGGTGTCCAGCCGGTACAGGAAGGCCACGGCCGGGAAGACCAGGACCGCCGCCACGGCGGTCACGATGAGCAGCCAGTGCAGGGTGCTGGGCGCCCCTGCCGCCTCGGCCACCGTCAGCCGGCCCGGGATGAGGTACGGGCGCTGCGCCACGCCCCACGCGAGCACGGCCGAGGCCATGAGGACGACGGCCGCCGGCCGGGACCACGCCCCGGAGGTGCGCAGCAGCAGCCACGCCGTGACGAGCGTGGCCAGTGCGGACATGATGACGAGGACGAGCCCGGCGCCGTGGGTGAGGCCGTGCCACAGGTGGGGTGCGTCGCCGTGGGCGACGGTCAGCGTGACCGCCCCCAGCACGGCGAAGGCGGCGAGGGCGGCCAGGGCCCGCCGCCGGAAGTAGGCGTGCAGGTCGGCGGATTCGTAGCGGACGGCGTCCGCGGCCAGGAACACCGCACCGAGCAGGGCCGTGCCGACGACGGCCAGCAGGCCGAAGAAGACGGAGGTCGGGTTGAACCAGGCGTGCGCCGTCGGCTCGGTGCCCGGTCCCACCCGCCCCGAGGCGATCCCGCCCGCGGCGGCACCGAGGAAGAACGGGGTGAGGAGCGAGGAGACCGCGAACACGGCCCCGTAGACGCGCCGTCCGGCGATCCTGCGGGTGGGCTTGCGCAGCGCGAAGCCGGCGCCGCGCAGCACGATGCCGATGACGGCGAGGGCCAGCGGCAGCCACATCGCGGAGAAGACGGTCTGGAAGAACACCGGGAACCCGGTCCACATGATGACCAGGACGAAGATCAGCCAGACGTTGTTGACCTCCCAGACCGGGGCCATGGCGTGGTCGATGAGCCAGCGGGGGCGCTTCCCGCGCTCCGCGCCGCCCGCCGTCAGGTCCCAGAAGCCCGCGCCGTAGTCGGTGCCCCCGGCGCAGGCGTAGGCGGCCACCGCGAGGAGCAGGACGGCGGCGACCACACCGGCGGCGGTCACGGCCTGCCGTCCTCGGTCGGTGCCGTGCCCTCGCCGTTCCCCGGAGCGGGGGCGTCGCCGGCCGCGACGGCCGAGCGGGGTCCGTAGGGGGTGTCGGTCTCCGGTGTCGCCATCGTGCCCGCCTCGAGGCTTCGTTCGTCGTCCAGGCGCCATCGGGTGCGCATCTTCAGGAGTACGGCCAGGAAGGAGCCGAAGATGAGGACGTACACGACGACGACCACCCCGAACATGGTCCACAAGGAGCTGGAGCGGGCTCCGGTCACCGCTTCGGCGACCCGCATGTTCTGGTAGACGATCCATGGCTGGCGGCCCACCTCGGTGGTGATCCAGCCGCACTCGACGGCGATGACACTGGCCACGCCGGCGCAGGCGGCGCTGCGGTAGAACCACGGCGAGGCGGGCAGCCGGCGGCGTCGCCACCAGATGAACGCATACCAGATGACCAGCAGCAGGAGCACCGAGCCGATGCCCACCATGATGTCGAAGGTCCAGTGGACGAGGGTGGCCTGGGCCACGGTGGGCCGGTCCGCCGCCGGTACGGTCGCCAGCCCGTGCACCTCGGTGTCGGGGCTGAAGCCGGCCAGGATGGAGTCGAGTTGCGGGATCTTGATCCCGCCGGAGACGGTCCCGTCGGGGTGCAGGCGGCCGAAGAGGTACTCCGGGACGTGCGTGTCGGTGTTCCAGACGATCTCCATCGCCGCGAACTTCACCGGCTGCTTCTGGAACACCGCGCGGGCGATGGCGTCGCCCAGCATGAACTGGACGGGAGTGAACACGGCCGCGACCGTGAACGGAACGGTGAAGCCGAGGCGGTGGTAGCGGTCGCGGCGCCCGCGCAGCCAGCCGACGGCGTAGACACCGGCCACCACGAACCCGGCGGTGACCAGCATCGCCACGACGAAGTGCCAGTACTGCGGCCCGAACATCGGGGTGAAGATCGCCTTGCGGACGTCCACGTCGACGGGGTTGCCCTCGGCGTCGAGGGAGAAGCCCTGCGGGGTGTTCATCCAGGAGTTGGCCGCCAGGATGCCGAAGGCGCCCAGCAGGGCCGTCACCGGCAGCGGCAGCCCGAGGAGGAAATGGGTACGGGCGGGCAGTCGGCGCCATCCGTAGAGGTAGATGGCGATGAGGACGGCCTCCAGGAAGAAGGCCCATGCCTCGACGCCGAAGCCGATCCCGAACACGTCGCCCCACCGGCCCATCAGACCCGGCCACAGCAGGCCGAACTCGAAGGACAGGACGGTGCCCGTGACGACGCCGATGGCGAACTGCACCGCCATGACCGCCGACCAGCGGCGCGCCAGCAGCAGGGCGGTCGCGTCGCCGCGCCGCAGCCCGTAGCCGTGCATGATCAGGGTGATCAGCGGCAGCGCCACGCCCATGGGCACCAGGATGATGTGCGAGGCGAGGGTGAAGGCCATGAGCGAGCGGGCCGGCAGCATCTGAGGCGGTGCCTCGGCCAGCAGGTGGAGCGTGGTGTGCATGCGTCCCTCCCCGGGGCTGAGCGGATGGAGGTCAGCCGCCGGTGGCGAAGCCCGGGAAGAGGGTCATCCCGCCGTCCACGTAGAGCGTGGCGCCCACGACGTAGTCCATGAGGTCCGAGGCGAGGCCGACAGCCGCGTGCGCGATGTCCGCCGGGTCGCCCACACGGCCGTACGGGATCAGCTTGAGCAGGTCCTGCTCGGCCTGCGCCGTGTCCCAGGCGCTGCGGTTGATGGGCGTCCGGATGGCGCCGGGGGCGATCGCGTTGACGCGGATCTTCTGCGGGGCGAGCTCCTGGGCCAGGGTCTCCATCATCATCTGCACGCCGCCCTTGGAGGAGGCGTAGTTCACGTGCCCGGCCCAGGGGATGATCTGGTGCACCGAACTCATGCAGATGATCTTGCCCGCGGAGCTGGAGACCTCCGGGACGACCCCGCGCCGCAGGAACTCCTTCGTCGCTTCGCGGGCGCACAGGAACTGCCCGGTGAGGTTGACGTCGATGACCTTCTGCCACTGGGCGAGGGTCATCTCGGTGAAGGCGGAGTCCCGCTGGAGTCCGGCGTTGGCGACGAGGATGTCGATGGTCCCGAACTCCTCGACCATGCGGTTCGTCATGGCCACGACCTGGGCCTCGTCGGACACGTCCGCCTCGTACGCCGCGGCGCGCACCCCGAAGGAGGCGATCTCCTCGACGACCTTCTCGGCCTCCTCGCGCCCGGACACGTAGTTCACGACCACGTCCGCCCCGGCCCGGCCCATGCCGATCGCCGTTGCCTTGCCGATCCCGGAGTTCGCGCCCGTCACCAGTGCCTTCTGGCCCCGTAGCAAGTGCGCGGGGATCACACCCCGGGGTACGCCCTCGGTGGAACTCACGGCGGACTGCCTCCTTCGCACCGCCACCCCGCGCCGTCGGGGGTGACGGCGGCCCTGGCGGGTCCGGCGTCACCCAATCACCGCGCCCGGGGTGCGGCGGCCCGCCGCGATCGGCGTTGCGCCACCCGGCGCACGATCTTCGCCCGGTCGGCGGTGTCCCGCCTCGGGTCAGCCCATCCGCTCCAGGAGGTGGTCGCCGACGCGCAGGGCGTTCGCGATGGCCGTCAGGGACGGGTTGACCGCGCCGATGCTCGGGAAGAAGCTCGTGTCGACCACGTACAGGTTGTCCACGTCGTGCGCCTTGCAGTTGAGGTCCAGCGCGGACGACGCCGGGTCCGGGCCGAAGCGCACGGTGCCGGCCTGGTGCGCGGTGGCACCGATCGGCATGCCCTTGTGCAGGTAGAGGCTGTGGTCCAGCAGGTGGTGCTCGTGCATGCCGAGGTGGCCCAGCATCTTCTGGAGCTTGTGCCGCAGCCGCTTCAGCCCGGCCGTGTTGTGGGACTCGTCGAGGGCGAGGTGGATGCGGCCGTCGCCGTCCAGGGTGACGCGGTTGTCGGGCAGTGGCAGGTCCTCCCCGCACAGCCAGAAGTCCACGGCATGGTGGGCCATGACCTCGAAGGGCATGTCGGGGGTCACGGCGCCGGCCCAGCGCGGCGCCTCGCCGTGGATCTGCTCGGCGTCCGACTTGCCGAGCATCTGGATCCCGCCGAGGGGGTAGTCCCAGTCGTCCGCGCCCAGGTACCAGTCGTGCAGGGCCAGGGTCTTCTGGAACTGCGTGTCGTTCGGCTCCCTGGAGACGGCCATCAGGGCCAGGTTGTTGTGGCGCATGTAGAACCGCCCGACCACGTCCGAGGCATTCGCGAGGCCCTGCGGATGCCGGTCGTTCGCCGAAGCGAGCAGCAGGGCCGCCGAGTTGACCGCGCCGCAGGCCACGACCACCAGGTCGGCGGAGAAACGGGCCTCCTCGCCGCCCTCGAGGCGGGCCACGACCGAGCTGACCGTGCGTCCGGTCGGATCGGTTTCGAGTCGCAGCACATGGGCGTGGGTGATCATCTCCACGTTGGGGTGCTGCAACGCCGGCTCCACGCAGATCACCTGGGCATCCGACTTGGCGCGTACCAGGCACGGGAAGCCGTCGACCCGGTTGCAGCGGATGCAGACACTGGAGGGAGTCGCCCGCCCGGCCGCGTCCTGGACCAGGTCGACCCCGATGGGCAGGTGGAAGGGGTGCAGGCCCTGCTTCTCCAGGTCGTCGCTCAACTGCTGGATCCGCGGCTCGTGTTCCACCGGCGGGTGAGCGTACTGGGCACTCGCCGGCCCCTCCGTGGGGTCCTCGCCGTGCCGGCCGTGCACCCGGTAGAGGTGCTCCGCCTGGGTGTAGTACGGCTCCAGGTCTTCGTAGCGGATCGGCCAGGCAGGCGAGATCCCGTCGTGGTGGCGCAGCTCGCCGAAGTCCTCCGGGCGCAGCCGGAACAGGGCCGCGCCGTAGAACTTGGTGTTGCCGCCGACGTAGTAGTTGACCTCCGGCGGGAACTCGCGGCCGTGCTGGTCGAACCAGAACTCGGGAGCGCGGTACTTCCCCTTGACGAACACCGCAGTGGAGTCCCAGTTGTCGCGTTCGCGGGGGAGGTAGCCGCCGCGCTCGAGGATCAGCACCCGCTTTCCCGACGGGGCGAGCCGGTGGGCGAGCGTGCCGCCGCCCGCCCCCGTTCCTATGACAATGACGTCGTAGTGCGGAGCGTCCTTCACCGGATCACCGTCCTCGGCTCGCGGTGCCGCCGCCCGGGCGGGCCTGTCGCGGCAGGGTCCCCCTTCGAACGTATACGCCCCCCGCCGGTGCGGCACCCGGGGATGCGGGGAGCCGGACACCGGCGGCGCGAGTCACAGGACGGCGATCGGGTTCACCGGGGAGCCGGTGGCCCCCGGCAGCCGCAGCGGCGCCACCGCGCACAGGAACCGCCAGCGACCGAGCTCCGCGCACGCGCGGGCCAGTTCGTCCAGGTCCAGGTAGTCCATCAGGTGCATGCCCAGGGCGTGCAGGGCCAGGACGTGCACGGGGAACGGGACGCCGGCCACCGGGCTCGGGGCCGCGTCGTTGTTGCCGTCCGAACCGAGGACCGCGACCTCCCGCTCGGCCAGCAGCCGCATGCACGCCGGATGCAGGCCCGCCCGGGAGTGCGCCGCGTCCCAGGCGCCCCTCTCCCGGCGCCGACGGCGGTGCCCGACCCGTACGAGCAGCAGATCGCCCGGCCCGATCCGCAGGCCCTGGGCCTCCTCGGCCGCCGTGAGTTCCTCGGCGGTCACGAAGTCCCCGGGCTCCAGCCAGGAGACTCCGCGCAGCCGCGGGACGTCCAGCAGGACCCCGGAGCCGACGATCCCGTCGCGCACCAGGTCGAGGGTGATCCCCCGGGCGGCACCCGCCGCGAGGCGGCTCTCCGGGACACCGCCGTGCAGTTCGCCGTCGAACACGACGTGGCACAGCGCGTCGAGATGGCTGTGGGCGTCCCCGTGCACGTTCATGGCGAACCGGTCCAGGGCGAAGTGCACCCCCGGAGTCCCGGTCTCCGGCGCCGTCGGCGCGGTCAGGCGGTAGACGGCGGGCTGCGGATCGTCCGGTCCGGGCTGTGTCTCGATGGGCGCGGCCAGCGACACGGTGCGCCCGTCCCGCACCTCGGCGGCGGCCGCTGCCACGCGTGCGGGGGTCAGATGGGCGAGGGCTCCGCGCCGGTGCTCCGCACCACCGGACGCCCGCCGGCGCAGCTCGGCGTGGAGGGAGCGGAAATCCGCTTCCGTCATGAAAGGCGAAACCGCCCGGTCGGGCGTCGGGTCCTCGTCCGTCATGCGGGTCCTCCCGGTGTGCCGAAGGCTCCGGCTCCACTGTCCGCCGCCGCCGCGACCCGCGCATCCCGGCGGCCCGGGCCCCGCGCCCCGGACCTTCCCGTCGCAGGGAGGATGGTCGTATACAGATTCGGATCGAAGCCGTCGACCTCCCGGGGCGGGATTGTCCGCCCGCTCCCGACTTTCCCGGGCAGCGCAACATCCACGTCGCCGTGCAGCGGCGCGACCGCCCGGGCGAGTTGCTGGGCCTGCACCCGGGCGACGCCGCCTCGGCGACCTGGACCCTGGAGTGCACGGCGACGCAGACCGGAGCCGGGATCGATCTCAAGGGGCCGTACGTCCAGGGCCGCCCCGCCGGCCGGTTCGTCTACCTGTCGTGGGGGAGCGTGGGCGACGTCGGCGGCTTCACCATGTTCCGGCGCGCCAAACTGATGCTCGACGCGATCGCGGCGGAAACGGCGGCGGCCGCGCTGCGCTCCGGCCGGCTGCTGGGGCGGCTCGGGCTCACCGACGCCAAGGGCCGACCGCTGTGCGCCGCCGTCCGGCCACCGCGCATCGACTGGTCGGCCGACGTCGCGCGGTGAACGCCGTCCCGCCGGGACGGCGGCGCACTGCACCCTCAGGGACGGTGTCCGGCGACCGACCGGCGTGCCACGGGGAAGTCGAAGTACGTGTCGGGGAACAGCTCCGGCTTGTGGGTGAAGTGCCACCACTCCTCGGGAAGGTTGACGAACCCCTCGGCCGCCAGCGCCGACTTCAGGAGGTCCCGGTTCCCGCGCTGCTCACCCTGGACGCGCGGGTCGTCGGTGTGCGACAGCGTGTCGAAGCAGTCGAAACCCGTGCCCATGTCCACCGAGTTGTCCGGGTACCGCTCCGCCCGGGGTGCGTAGCAGGGCACCGATTCCTGCCCCGGCCGCGGGCGGGGCGCCGTACGCGCCGGCAGCCGCACCATCGTCACGTCCATGGTGCTGCCCCGGCTGTGTCCGGACTTCTCCGCGATGTAGCCGTCCTCGAACAGCCGGGACTTCTCGACGCGCGGATAGAACTCCGCCTTCCGCCGCTCGTCGCCGAGGTCCTTCGCCCACCGTACGAAGTGGTCGACGGCCCGCTGCGGCCGGTAGCAGTCGTACACCTTGAGCGAGTACCCCTGGCGCAGCAGGCGCACCTGGGCCCGGTGCAGGGCCTGAGCGGCCGGGAGGGTCAGGATGCAGACGGGCTCGCGGTAGCCGTCGACCGGCTCGCCGACGAAGTTGTGCGCACGCGTGTACCGCATCTCCTGCAGGATCGTCGGGTCGACCGAGCTCAGTGCCACGAACGCGCGCGGCGCCTTCGGCTCCGGTGGCGGTGAGGCGGCCACGGCGGTGGCGGACCCTGCCATCGTCAGGGCGGTGGCGGCGGCCGTCACGGTCATCGCGAGGCGTGCTCTCATCGGCGGTAAGGACGCGGAACTGGTCATTCGAGCCTCCATCGGCGGTGCTGCGGGGGGCATGATCGGCCACCATGCTGCCCGACGCCGGGGCCCTCCCGTCCGGGTCCGGCCGAAGCCACCCGAACTGCGCCCACCGCGCGGCGGACCTACGCTGATCAGGTGACCGGCCGCGCCGGAGGAGCGGTGACGCCCGCCGCGCTCCGGAAGCGGCCCGAGGAAGGTGATGCCCGATGTCCGCATCCAGGGCCGTCGCGGCCCGCTGCGCGACCGCCGGAGCCGCCTGCCTGCTGGTCCTCTCGGGCGCAGGAGCTGCCGGAGCCGATGACAACGGCATCGCCGACGAGAGCGCCCAGGCCATCGCGCAGGCTTCGCGGGAGGCGATGGCCAAGGTCACCTCCATGCGCATGGTGGGCAAGGTGACCGACAAGACCGGCACCACCGCGCTCGATCTCCGGTTCGACGAGCAGGGCAACTGCGTCGGCACGGTCACACCTGCCGGCAACGCGGGGACGGCCGACATCATCAAACGCGGCAACGACGTCTGGATGAAGCTCGACGACGCCCTGCTGCGGGCCCAGGTACCGGGTGCCGGGGCCGACGACGCGATCGCGCTCATCAACGGCCGCTATCTGCACGGCACCACGGACAGCGCCCTGCTGCGCGAGTTCGCCCAAGTCTGCGATCTGGACTTCTTCAAGAAGGAGTTCTCCTCGAAGCAGACGGGCGAACAGCTCGTCAAGGGCTCCCGGACCACCGTCGACGGCCGTCCCGCCATCACGGTCACCAGCCGGGGCGAGAGCAGGACGGGAACGTACCAGGTCTCCACCGAGGACGAGCCGTACCTGCTGCGGATCCAGGGCACCGACGAGTCCGGCGAGAAGGTGGCGGCCGGCTTCTCCGCCTTCGACGAGCCCGTCACCGCCAAGCCCCCGGCGCCCGCCGACTCGGTCGACCTGTCCCAGCTCCAGTGACCGGTGGTCAGTGGCCGGAGCCGCCCTGGCCGCCGTCGGGGATCCACGAGCCGTGGATGCCGGCCGTGACCCGGCGCGGCAGGTGGACGCTGGCGATCTCCCCGAAGCCCGAGGCGTCCAGCACCAGCAGCTGGGAGGCGTCCTGCTTGAGGTCGGACACCACGGTCAGCAGATAGCCGTCATCCTCACGGGTCGCGCCGGCGGCGGGGACGAACACGGCCTCACTGGGCAGTCGGGCGTCACCGGCCTCGTGGATGTCACGGGCACCGGTGGTCCGGTCGTACTTGACGATGCCGTAGCCGCCCTGGCCGTCCTGGTCCGGGAAGGAGATCGCGTACTGGTAGCGGTGCTCGGCCCCGAGGAAATCTTCGTTGAACGTGGGGAATTCGATCGCGAGGTCGTCGATGATCTGCTCGTCGACGCTGCCGGCGGCCAGGTCGATGACCCATCGGCGGTTGTAGGAGCGGGCATTGGGCTCGGTACCGCGGCCCGGGGCACCGACCCACCAGTTCCAGGAGAGCTGGAAGCCCTCCCGGTCCACGGTCGGGCCCTCCAGCACGATGCGGCCCCGGGCGTCCTCGTAGGCGTTGGCGGCGTGCAGCATGCTGCCCGGCTCGATGGAGAACCAGCGGATCAGCCCGGCGCCCTCCGGGCCGCGGGGCATGACGCCGATCCTGGCCGGCTGCGCGTCGTTCCAGCCGTAGGGGATTCCGGAGTGCTCGGCGGGGTCGAAGGTGACGGTGCCCTCGACGAAGACCACGTAGTGGCGGGTGATGGCGAAGTCGTGCTTGAGGGCGGCGCCGGCCCCCGGCACCTCGGCGCTGTGGGTGATGTGGCCGTTGGCGTCGGCGACGTAGTACATGAGGTGGGGCGGGAAGGGCGAGGAGCCGAAGAAGTGCAGTTCGCCGGTGAGCGGATCGGTCTTCGGGTGCGCGGTCATCGCGCTGCGCAGCTTGCCGCCGAAGTCGTGGACACCGACCGTCTCCAGCTCCGGGGTGAGCTCGAAGGGCAGGTTCGCCTCGCACAGCGCCAGCAGGCGGCCGCCGTGCTCGATGACATGGGTGCCGGCGGTGCTGGCGGTCAGGTCGGGGCCGTGCTCGGTCATGTACGGGGCGCCGTCGAGGGCGGGGGTGCGCACCCAGCGGTTGCGGTACCACTCGGCGCGGCCCTCGCGCAGCCGGATGCCGTGCACCATGCCGCTGCCCTTGAACCAGTGGGTGGGGGTGACACCGGCCTTGGGGTTGTGGCTGTTGCGGATGAGCCGGCCGGTCAGCTCCGGCGGCAGGGAACCCTCGACGGTCAGTTCGGTGGCGGTGATCTCGTCGACGGCCGGGGCGTAGTGGCCGATCAGATAGGGCTTGTCGGTGCTCATGGCAGGAACCTCGCTCAGTGTGGGTGTGTGGGTCGTGTTCCGGTCGACGGACCGACGTCAGTCGGTCTGCTCGGCGCGGGCCTTGAGGGTGGCGAGCCAGGCGGTCAGCGAGTCGTGCAGGGCCCGGCGGAGTTCCTCGGTCGCGGCCTCGACGGGTGCGCCGCTCCAGGACTCCTCGGTACGGACCAGGGTCCGGCTGCCGGTCCGCTCGAAGGTCCACACGTGGACCCCGTCGATTCCGTTGGCCGGGCCGCCCCAGACCACCCGCTCACCGGGGACGACCTCGAGGAGGGTCGAGGTGATGTCCAGGCCGTGCGTCTTCCAGCCGAAGGAGCTGCCCGGCGCCAGCGGGCCGTCGAGCGCCGCCCGGTCGATGTGGGTGTTCCAGCCGGGCCAGGCGTCGATCCGGGTGTGCAGGTCCCAGACGCGCTCCGGCGGGGCGTCGATCACGGTGGACAGGCGGACGATGACGGGTGCGCTCTCGTCGATGGTGAACATGCCTGTTCTTCCTCTCGGTTGACGTGCTGTGTGGTTACGGGCGGGTGGCCGCGGCGGCGGGGACGGCGGCGTCGCGGCGGGTGCGGGTGCGGAGGAGCAGCAGGGTGAGGGCGGCGGTGGCCGCGAGGACGGCGGCGGAGATGCCGAAGGCGGTGCGGTAGCCGGCGGTGAGCGCTTCGAGGTGCGGCTGGTGCGCGGCCGCGTGGGCGGTGGTGGTGCCGGCGAGGGTGGCCAGTACGGCGAGGCCGATAGCGCCGCCGACCTGCCGGGTGGTGTTCACGAAGCCGCCGGCGAGCCCGGCGTCCTGCCCGCTGACGCCCTCCACGGACAGGGCGGTGAGCTGGACGAAGGCGATGCTCAGGCCCAGGCCGATGAGGGTGCTCGGGCCGAGTACGTCGGCGAGGTAGCCGCCGTCGGCGCTGATCCGGGACAGCCACAGCAACCCGGCTGCCTCGGTCAGCAGGGCCGTGGTCACCGTCGCGGTGGCGCCGATCCGGCGGGAGATCCGCGGGGCGAGGGTGGAGCCGAGCATGTTGGCCGCGGCCAGGGGGAGTTGGCCGAGGCCCGTGACCAGGGGGCTGGAGCCGAGTACCTGCTGCTGGTAGAGCGGAAGGAAGAAGAACAGCGCGATCCACACCGAGCCCAGCAGGGCCATCAGCAGGTTGCCGGCGCTGACGCGACCGGCGCGGAACAGGCGGGGCGGCAGCAGCGGGTTCGGGTGGTGGCGCTCGACCAGGACGAACGCGGCCGCCAGCACCGCGGTGGCGGCGAAGGCCCCGAGGACGGAGGTGTCCGTCCAGCCCGACCGGCGGGCCGTGGTCAGGCCCCACACCAGGGAGGTCAGCGCGAGGGTGACCGTGATGCTGCCGGGCAGGTCGAAGCCGCCCGCGCCGGTGATCGCCGTACGCGGCACGCTCACGGCGACGCCGACCAGGATCAGGAGCGCGCCGACGGCGACGGCGAAGAAGATCCACTGCCAGCCCCGGGCCTGGGTGAGTACGCCCCCGAGCAGGACGCCGACCGCGCCTCCCGCGCCCGACACGGCTCCCCACACCCCCAGTGCCCTGCCTCGCCCGGGTCCCGGCGGGAACAGGTCCATCACGAGGGCCAGCGCCGCCGGGGCGATCGCCGCCGCGCCCAGGCCCTGCACCGCGCGGGCCGCGATCAGGACCGGGGACGAGGTGGCCAGCCCGGCCGCCAGCGAGGCTGCCCCGAACACCGCGATCCCCGCGAGCAGTACCCGGCGCCGGCCGACGAGGTCGGCGGCCCTGCCGCCGGCCAGCAGCAGCGCGCCGAAGGCCAGGCCGTAGGCGTTGACCACCCACGTGGTGCCGTTGTCCGACAGCCCGACGCCGTCGCGGATCTGCGGCAGCGCCACATTCACGATCGAGGTGGCGAGCATGACCGTGAACTGCGCTCCCGCCAGGGCGGCGAGCGCCGCTCCGGGGCCGCGGGTGGTGGTGGCTTTCACTGCGATCCTCCATGAGTGGTTGACCACTCACTCTTTGCGCCAAAGAAAAGACGGAGCCGTGTGCCCCGCCGCCGGTCGGACGTGACGTCAGAAGTGCTTGATGCCCGCGGTCAGGGTGCGGGTCCAGGGGGCGTCGACCTCGTCGGCGCCCATGGAGACGATGAGGTGGCACAGCATGCCGCGTGCGAAGAACTCCTGGACCTGGACCTCGGCGGCGCCCGAGGCGCCGCGGACGTACTCCACCAGCCGGGCGTAGCCCTGCCGGACCGCCTCGCGGACGGCCGGCTCGGAGACGGCCGCGGCCTGGGCGTGCAGCTGGATCAGCATCAGGTCGTTGTTGCTGATCAGCAGCGCGTACGCATCCCCCATGGCCCCCAGCACCGCCTGGGGGGAGCTGCCCCGGACCTCGGTCGCCGCCTGCTCCAGTGCGGACCGGACCTGTACGAAGCAGTACTCGACCACCGCCGTGAACAGCAGTTCCTTGTTCGGGAACAAACGGTAGACGTACGCCTGCGAGATGCCGGCCGCCTTCGCCACCTCGGTCGTCGTGGTGCCCCAGTAGCCACGAGCCGCGAAGGCGCCGATGGCGGTGCGCAGCACCGTCTCGCGGCGCTCCTCGGCGGTGGACAGCTGGCGAGGTCGTTCGTTCTTCATGTGAGTACTCAACCACTCACACTTTCATGTGTCAACGCAGTTGCCGGCGGACCAGACCGTGGAAGAGGCCCTCGGTGTCGGCGAGCAGCTCGGCGGGCGGCCCCTGCTGGACGATCCGGCCCTGCGACATCACGATCACGCGGTCGGCGTCCATGACCGTGGTGAGGCGGTGGGCGATCACGACGCGGGTGGTCCGCAGGGCGCGCGTGGATTCGATGACCACCCGCTGGGCCTCGTTGTCCAGCGCACTGGTGGCCTCGTCGAGGAACAGGATCCGCGGCTTGCGGATGAGGGCCTGGGCGATCATCAGCCGCTGGCGCTGGCCGCCCGAGACGGTGCCGCCGCCGTCGGAGAGGATGGTGTGCATGCCCATCGGCATGGCCTTGATGTCCTCGGCCAGGCCCGCCATCGCGGCCGCCTCCCACGCCTCGTCGAGCGAGAACGTCCCCGCGCCGCAGATGCAGTCGAGGATCGAGCCGGTGAGGGGCTGGGCGTTCTGCAGCACCACGCCGCACTGGCGGCGTACGGCCGCCCGGTCGAGAGCCGCCAGGTCCTGGCCGTCGTAGAGCACGCTGCCCGAGACGGGCCTGTCGAAGCCGATGAGCAGCCGCAGCAGGGTCGACTTGCCGCAGCCACTGGCCCCGACGATCGCGACGAACTCGCCCGGTCCGATCCGGAGGCTGATGTCGTCGAGTACGAGCGGGCCGTCGTCGGCGTAGCGGTAGGACAGGTTCTTGGCCTCGATGGCACCGGTCAGCTCTCCCGGGCGGGTACTGGAGCGCTCCACCTCGGGGATCTCCCGCAGCAGCGGCCGGATCTGCTCGAACATCGGCAGTACCGCGGCGGCCGAGATGAGCGCCCCGGTCACCTGGGTCACCGATGACAGCAGCATCGTCAGCGCGGTGCTGAAGGTGAGGAACTCGCTGGCGGACATGGCGCCGCGCGCCGGACCGGCCAGCAGCACGAACATCACCAGCGTGCACAGCGGCAGGTAGACGGCGCCGAGGACCGTGATGACGTTCTGCGTCCGGCCGATGCGCTGATGCAGGTCGCGGGTCCGGGCGAACTCCGTTGCCCAGGCGGCGTACGCGAAGCTCTCGGCCGCGGCGACCCGGAGCTTGGGCAGGCCCCGCAGCGTCTGGAAGGCCTGGTTGCCCAGCCGGTGCCCGAGCGTGTTCAGCCGGCGCTCGTACCGCAACTGCCACAGCCCCAGGCCGAGGAAGATCCCCGCGATGACGAGCAGCATGGCCAGGGCCGCCATCGCCAGCGGCACGCTGTGGACGAACAGCAGTACGAAGCTCACCGCGCCGACCGCGCCCGCCTGCACGCAGACCGGGCCGATGCCGGACAGCACGCGGCGGATGGCGCTGACGCCCATCGCGGCGCCGGCCAGTTCGCCGGTGGAGCGACCGGCGAAGAACTTCGCGGGCAGCCGGAGCAGCCGGTCCCACACGGCCGGTTGCAAGGTGGCCTCGATGCGGCCCTCCATCCGTAGCAGGGAGGTGTTCTGCAGCAGCATGAAGACGGCCGCGAGCACGGCGGTCGCGATCAGCGCCACCCCGCACTGCACGATGAGGCCGGTTTCGCCCTGCGGGACGTACCGGCCGAGGACCTGACCGGTGGCGACCGGCACCAGTGCGCCCAGCACCACCGCGACCAGCCCGCCTAGCATCAGGCTGCGCAGCTCCGGCAGGGTGCCGCGCACGCTGAAGCGGAGCAGCGCCGGCAGGCCCACCCGCCCGTCGGGCAGGGGGCGGTACAGCATGACGGCCCGCGGTTCGAAGGCTTCCGCCCTGCTCTTCCCGACGCGCTCGCGCGTGCCCGCGGCGGGGTCGACCGCCTCGTAGCCGCCGCGCCTCCACAGCAGGGCGACCGGTGCGCCGTCCTTCGCGCGCCGGCCCACCAGCGGGCCGGAGTTCTCCCGCCACCAGTGCCCGCCGAGCCCGACCGCGCGGGTGCGGATCCGCGAGGCGAGCGCGATGCGTTCGACGGGATCCAACTGCTCGGAGGCGGCGTCGGCCCCGCTCGGCGAGGTCAGGGTGATGCGGGCCGCGGCCGCGACCACGCGGCACGCGGCGAAGGTCGCGTCGACGCCGGCGCCGCGGTGGGGATCGCGGCCACCGGCGCGGACGATGGACGCCAGCAGCGTCCGGTCGGCCTGGGTACGGGCCGTCCGGCCCGCCTCGATCCCGGCCGCCGTGCGGTCCTCGTGGGTGCGCTCCAGCGCTTCGATCCAGCCGTCCAGGGCGTACAGCAGCCGGTACTGCTGGTCGACCATGCCCTGCCACATCTCCGCGTCGACGAGGAGGGTGCCCACCGCCTCCGCCTCGTACACGGCGCCGTACTGCACGCTGCCGGGGGTGATCCGCATCCACAGGATGTCGTCGTCGGCCCCGCCGTGCCCGGTGGGGGCGGCGCCGTCCAGCGGCGCCTCGTAGAGCACGCGCAGACCGCGGCCGATCCCGCGCGCGAAGGCGTCCTCCAGCGGGCTGGGCAGGCCTGCGGCGGCGAAGTGCCCTTCGTCGGCGTACCACGGTCCGCCGTGGAACCGGTCGGCGTACCGCGGGTCCTGGGGGTGCTGCGGGTACGGCGCGTCCTGCGGGCGGGCGAGTTCCCGCAACCCGATACGGCGCAGCCGGCACCCCTGCAGGGGTCGGCCGACCAAGGTGTGCCCGGGGCCCTCGGCGGGTCCGAGCAGCAGCGTGCCCGGCTCCAGCCGGCCCAGGAAGTGCCAGTGTCCGGCCTGCGTGGCGTCCACGGCGAACAGGTCCAACTCGCCCTCGACGACCAGCCACAGGACGAGCGGGCCCTCCAGGGACAGGCTGCGCATGCCCGTGCAGTCGACCGGCGAGCCCAGCCCGCCCAGCGCCTCGACGACGGGGTCCGGGCCCCGGTCCCACGGGCCGGCGGCGGCAGCGGCGCCGGTGGTGGTGGTGGTGGTGCGGTGCGTGTACGTCACCTCAGTGCTCCTTGACCAGTGCGGCGTACGGGCCCCGCGCGGCGACCAGTTGCTCGTGCCGTCCCCGCTCCACGACCGTGCCCCGGTCGAGCACGAGGATCTCGTCGCTGTCGCGCACCGTGCTCAGCCGGTGGGCGATGACCACGCAGGCGCAGCCCCGGCGGCGCAGGTTCTCGATGATGACCTGCTCGGTCACCGCGTCCAGGGCGCTGGTCACTTCGTCGAGCACCATGACGCTGGGGCGGCGCACCAGCGCCCGCGCGATCTCCAGGCGCTGTCGCTGGCCGCCGGAGAAGTTGCGGCCGTCCTGCTCGACGCGGCTGTGGATGCCCCCGGGGCGGCGGGCGACCACCTCGTGCACGGCGGCGTCCTCGAGGGCGGCGATCACGGCCTCGTCCGGGATGGAAGGGTCCCAGAGCGTGACGTTGTCGCGGACGGTGCCCTCGAAGAGGAAGACGTCCTGGTCGACGAAGGAGACGGAGGCGGCCAGCGCCCCGCGCGGGATGTCCTCCAGCCGCATCCCGTCGATGCGGATGGCCCCGGCCCAGGGGGTGTGGAGGCCGGAGATCAACCGGGAGACGGTGGACTTGCCGCTGCCCGAGCCGCCGACGAGAGCGACCTGCTGCCCGGGTCCGACCGCGAGCGAGAAGTCCTTGAGCAGCGGGGCGTCCAGCGGGTTGTAGCCGAAGGTGATGGCGTCCAGCTCCACATGGCCCTTGAGGCGCCGGGTGGAAGCCGCGGGCTCGCGCCGCGAGTAGACCCGGTCGACCGGGAAGTTCTCGACATCGCCCAGGCGGGCGACGTCGGCCGCGAAGTCCTGGATCCTGCCGGCGACGCCGCCCAGCCGGGAGATCGGGGCGGTGAAGCTGGTCACCAGGGCCTGGAAGGCGACGAGCAGACCCACGGTGAGGTGGCCCTCCACGGCCCGCAGGCCGCCGATCGTCAGGATCAGCGCGCTGTTGAACGCCGCCAGCGTGGGCGCGACGATCGCCAGCCACGCGCTGGGCACGCCGAGCCGCTGCTGGACGTCGAGGGTGACCGCGTGCTGTCCGGCCCAGCGGCGGAAGAAGCCGTTCTCGCCGCCCGTCGCCTTCATCGTCTCGATGAGCTGGAGACCGCTGTACGAGGTGTTGGTCAGCCGGGCGCTCTCGGCGCGCAGCTTCTGGGTGCCGGTGGCCCGCAGCCGGATCGCGATCCGCAGGGCGATCACGTTGAGCAGCGCCACGGCCACGCCGACCAGGGTGAGCTGCGGATCGTAGGTCCACAGCAGGACGGCGTAGAGCACGACGACGACGGCGTCCACGCCCGCGGCGGACAGGTCCCGGGCGAGGGTCTCGGCGACCGCGTCGTTGGACTGCAGGCGCTGGACCAGGTCGGCCGGGTTGCGCTGGGAGTAGAAGGTGACCGGAAGTCTGAGCAGGTGCCGGAAGAAGCGGGCGCTGCCCAGGGTCGAGGAGATGATGCGCCCGCGCAGCAGGTTGGCGTGCAGCAGGGCCGTGAGCGTCGCGGTGAGTACGAGGGCGACGGCCATCGCGGCGAACAGCGCACCCAGCAGGGAGGTCTGCTCGCCGATGAGGAACATGTCGATGTACGTACGGCTCAGGGCGGGCACCGTCGCGCCGACGGCGACCAGGAGGAGGCTGGCGACCACGGCGGCGGCCATGGTGCCCGAGGTGCCCCGCAGACGGGCCGGCATGGCTCCCAGGACGCCCGGCCTGCGGCCGCCGCGGCGGAACTCGTCGCCGGGCTCGAAGGTGAGGACGACCCCGGTGAAGCTGGTGTCGAACTCGTCCATGGGGACGAACCGGCGGCCCTTGGCGGGGTCGTTGATGTACACGCCCGCGCGGCCGAGCCGGCGTGCCGTGCCGTCGTAGACGACGTAGTGGTTGAACTCCCAGAACAGCACGGCCGGGGCGCGCACCTCGGCGAGCGCGGCCAGGTCCATCTGCATGCCCTTGGCCTTCAGCCCGTACCCGCGGGCGGCCTTGAGGAGGTTGCTGGCGCGGGAGCCGTCGCGGGAGACGCCGCACGCGATGCGCAGCTCTTCGAGCGGGACGAAGCGGCCGTAGTGGCCGAGCACCATGGCCAGCGCCGCGGCGCCGCACTCCACCTCCTCCATCTGCAGCACGGTGGGGGTGCGTACGGGGCGGGGCGTCCTGCCCCTGGGGGCGGGCGCGGACCGGCGGCGGGAGCCGCCCTTCGGCTCGGGGCGGTGGCGCCGGCGCCCGGCGGGAGGCAGGTGCGGCGCGGTCACGGCAGCAGCCAGTCGACCGGGCGCCGTGCGGAGAGGTGGAGGGCGCCGGTGACCGGCGTCCTGGAGTCGACGGCGTACGGGGGTCCGTCCGCAGAGGACCACCGGTAGCCGGAGGGGGTGGAGGAGGAGCGCTCGAGCCGGACGACCACGGCCACCGGGCTGCCCTGGCGGGAGAACTGCTCGGCGAGCCCGCTGTCGCCGAGGAACCCGCCGATCTGCGCCTGTGTCAGGGGTGCGCGCCCGACCGCCTCGACGCGGCCGCGGAGCGTGCCGAACTGCCGGCGCGGTACGGACTGGAGGCTGAGGTCGACCGGGGCGCCCACGGGGATCGCCGCGCCGCTGCCACCGGGTACGTACAGCACGGCCACCAGCGGGTCCTGCGGATCCTTCACGCGTTCCACGGTCGCCACGTCGGCGCCGGTGGCGATGACCGCGCCCACCTTGGCCACCACGGTCGTGACCCGGCCTCCGGTCACCAGGCGCACGGGGCGCTCGCCCTGCTCCGTACGGACGTTCAGCAGGGGCGCACCGGCGGCCAGCAATTGGCCCTCCTGGGCCAGGACTTCGGTCACCTGTCCCGCGATCGGGGTCTGCAGCACGTAGCTTCCCTCGGCCCGGGTGAGGATTCCGGACGCGCTCAGCTTGGACGACACGGTGCCGGTGAAGGCCCAGAAGGTCGCGGCCGCCATGACCACGACGGTGACGGCCAGGACGAGTCGACCCTGCGGGCGGGCGAAGCGGACGGGCAGGTCCAATTCCTCGGGCGATTGCAGCTTGGAAAGAGCCTTTTGGCGAAACTGCACGGACTGTTCCCTCAACCGCATTCGTATCGTCGGGCGGACATACGGACGGCCGTGAACCCCGGAGCCGTGGGGGACGCTCCGGGGTTCACGGGTAATTCCCGATCAGAGACCGGCGCGACCGGCGTTCACCGAAACACCGGTGATGCCCGTGACGAGGCCGGGGACGTGGGAGACGATTCCCTGCGCGGCCTGGACGGTGTGGAGGGAGCCCACGACGCCCACAACGTTGCTGACATCGCTGGTCACGGCGCCACCCAGGCCACCGGAGATGCTGATGATGCCGCCGGATACGGCGTCCAGCTCGGTGTCGTCGATCTCACGGGTCTCAAGGTCGTTACGCATGGCGCGCACCTTTCATTGGGGGGAGGAATTCATCGCTGTCGGCCGGCGGCGCGAAACTCGGCCGCCGTTCCTGACTGCTGCGATGCGGATGATGAAAGCACGCGAACGGGCGACCCAGCCAATCCCATTGACTTCCCGTCACGCGCGGACGAGCACCTCTGCCGACGGACGTGCAGCTTGATTCACCGAATGGTGGCGACTTCTTCACAGGATCGAGTAACAGATATGGAGGATGCGTTGCTTACATGGAGCAAACTGTGACAAATCGGCACGAAATTGATGGGGTGTGTGCGGTGCATCGCGGTGCGGGGGAGCCCTGCTGTCGAGATCGCGAACGCGATGTGCAGGTTTCCTGACGGTGCATGGAGTGACGGGTCCCTCACGCCCGGTCGCGCGGCGACCGGCCGCACGTCCCAGTCCCAGGGGCGCGGGGTGCCGCCGGGCCTGTGTCCGGGCCCGGCGGCAGAGGCCGGCTACTGCCAGTCGTCCCAGGGCGGCGGAGCCATCTCCTCCGTATCGAAGGGCGGTTCCTCGTCGTCCGGCGCGGCGGCGGGAGCCGGGGGAGCCGCCGGAGCCGCAGAACCGGCCGGGGGAACCGTGGCAGGGGCCGCGGCCGCGGCGCCGGACTCCGCCAGCGCGCCGAGCACGCCCTCGGCGTACTTCGCGAGCTTGGCCTCGCCGACGCCGCCGATGGTGCCCAGCTCCTCCGCGGACGCGGGCAGCCGCGTCGCGATCTCCCGCAGCGTCGCGTCGTGGAAGACGACGTACGCCGGTACCCCCTGCTCCCGCGCCGTCTCGGCCCGCCAGGCGCGCAGGGCCAGGAAGACCGGTTCGGCCGCGGCCGGCAGGTCGACCGGCACGCGGGCGCCCTTCCCCGAGCGCGATCCGGACTCCTTGCGGGCGGGGCCGGCGGGCGCCTTCTCCTTCCGCATCGAGACGCTGCGGCGTCCGCCCAGTACCTCGCCGCTGTCCTCCGTCAGCACCAGCGTCCCGTACTCGCCCTCCACCGCCAGCAGCCGCTGCGCGAGCAGCTGGCGTACGACGCCCCGCCACTCCGCGGTGCCCAGGTCCGCCCCGATGCCGAACACCGAGAGCGCGTCGTGGTCGAACTGGATGACCTTGGCCGTCTTCTTGCCCTGGAGGATGTCGATGATCTGGCCGGCGCCGAACTTCTGCCGCCGCTCGTTCGCGAGCCGCCACACGGTCGACAGCAGCTTCTGCGAGGCGACCGTGGCGTCCCACGACTCGGCCGGCGTCAGACAGGTGTCGCAGTTGCCGCACGGCACGCCCGACTGCCCGAAGTACTCCAGCAGCCGCACCCGGCGGCAGTCCACCGTCTCGCACAGCGCGAGCATGGCGTCCAGGTGCATGCCGAGGGACCGGCGGTGCGTCTCGTCGCCCTCGGAACCGTCGATGAGCTTGCGCTGCTGCACCACGTCCTGCAGTCCGTACGCCAGCCACGCCGTGGCGGGCTCGCCGTCGCGGCCGGCCCGGCCGGTCTCCTGGTAGTACCCCTCGACCGACTTGGGCAGGTCGAGGTGGGCCACGAAACGCACGTCCGGCTTGTCGATGCCCATGCCGAAGGCGATCGTGGCCACCACCACGACTCCGTCCTCCCGCAGGAAGCGCGCCTGGTTCGCCGCGCGCGTCCGGGCGTCCATACCCGCGTGGTAGGGCACCGCGTCGATGCCCTGCTCCACCAGGGAGGCCGCGGTCTTCTCCACCGAGGCGCGCGAGAGGCAGTAGACGACTCCGGCGTCACCGGCGTGCTCGCTCCGGATCAGCTCCAGCACCTGCTTGAGCGGATTGCTCTTCGCGACGATCCGGTACTGGATGTTCGGCCGGTCGAAGCCCGCGACGAAGTGCCGGGCGTCCTCCAGGCCGAGCCGCGCCATGATCTCGGCGCTGGTGGCCTCGGTGGCCGTCGCGGTCAGCGCGATCCGCGGCACCTTCGGCCAGCGCTCGTGCAGCATCGACAGCGCGAGGTAGTCGGGCCGGAAGTCGTGACCCCACTGGGCGACGCAGTGCGCCTCGTCGATCGCGAAGAGCGAGACCTTGCCGCGGTCGAGCAGCCGCTGCGTGCTCTCGGTGCGCAGGCGCTCGGGGGCCAGGTACAGCAGGTCCAGCTCGTCGGCGAGGAAGGCCTGCTCGACGGCCTGCCGCTCGTACGGATCCTGCGTCGAGTTCAGGAACCCCGCCCGCACCCCGAGGGCGGTCAGCGCGTTCACCTGGTCCTGCATCAGCGCGATGAGCGGGGAGATGACGATGCCCGTGCCTTCTCTGACGAGCGCCGGGATCTGGTAGCAGAGCGACTTGCCGCCGCCGGTCGGCATCAGCACGAGGGCGTCGCCGCCGCCGACGACCTGCTCGATGATCTCCTGCTGCTCACCGCGGAAGGAGCTGTATCCGAACACGCGGTGCAGTACCTGCAGAGCGTCGGAGGTCTCGGGGGAAGCGTGCTGAATTGCCATCCACGAAGCCTATCGACACCCACCGACACCGGCTCCCGTCCGCCCGAACCCGAACCCGAACCCGAACCCGGCCACGGTCGCCGATCGGCCACCGAAACGTCTCCGGTGTGAAGTGCGGGAGCCGGACGGGTGAGCGGGGCGGACACGGGGCCGGGGCCCGTGCGGCGGACCGCTACAAACGGGTCATGTACTCGTACCTGCTGCGCATCGCCGGGGCTGTGGTTCTCTCCCTGGCCGTCTGCGCGACCCCGGCCGCCGCCCGTCCCGCCGCGGTCGCCCAGGCACCGGCCGAACCCGACCCCGTGGTCTTCGTACACGGCTGGAACAGCGACGGTTCGGTCTGGAACACCATGGTCGACCGGTTCCGGGCGGACGGCCGGCCCGCCGACCGCCTGTACCGGTGGACGTACCCCACCTCCCAGTCGAACGCCACGACCGCGTCGCAGCTCGCCGCCACCGTCGACCGCGTCCTCACGGAGACCGGAGCGGCCAGGGTGGACCTCGTCACCCACTCCATGGGCGCCCTGTCGTCCCGCCACTACCTCAAGAACCTGGGCGGCGACGCCGAGGTCGACGCATGGGTCTCCTTGGCGGGCCCCAACCACGGCACCGAAACCGCCCGGCTCTGCGGTCAGGCCTCGTGCGTCGAGATGCGCCCCCGCTCCGCCTTCCTCACCGCGCTCAACGCGGACGACGAAACGCCCGGCGCCACCCGCTACGCCACGTGGTGGTCGCCCTGTGACCTGGTCATCAACCCCGACAGCACGGTTGCGCTCGTCGGCGCGGTGAACACCCGGACTCCGTGTCTGCTGCACTCCGCCTTCCTCGGCGATGCCGGGGTCTACGCACAGGTGCGCGACCACATCGGCTGACCGGTCAGGTCCGCCAGTACGTACCCGCACGGGCATCGACGTGGACGAGGTGCCGGCCGACGCGCACCACGTGGTGGTCCGCGCCGGCCCAGGAGCCGGTGTCGCCCTCGGCGCAGGGCAGCGGGGTCCAGACCTCCAGGAAGGTGCTGCCGTCCGTGTTGGTGCCCCACTCGACGAGGTTCGCGCCCTCCCACCGGAGTCTGCCCGTGTCCTCGCCGGGCTCGCCCGTCAGGTGGTGGAAGTGCACGCGCGAGCCGTCGAAGGAGGTGACGCCGGCGAAGCCCCGGCTGTCGGCGAAGTACGGACCTGCCTGCAGCCACACCACCTCGCGGTCCTCCACCAGGGGCCCGCCGTCGCGGCTGATGCCGCGCCGCAGCCACGCGCCCCGCTCGGGCACCGGGATGCCCGGCCCGTCCGCCGACGGAAGGGCCCCGGGGGCGTCCACCGGCTCAGGCATCGGCGGCAGCGGTGTCGTCCACGGCCAGCAGTGAGAGCTCGATGTTCCCGCGGACCGCCTGCGCGTAGGGGCAGACCGCGTCCGCCCGGTGGAGCAGGGGCAGCAGGTCGGCCGCCCGCCACCCCGGCAGCGAGACCGTCAGGGCGACCGCGAGACCGTAGCCCGCGGGCGTGTCCGTGGTGCCCAGCCGCACCTCGCACGCGACGCGCGCGGCCGAGGCGTCCGCCCCGAACTCGGCCGCGACCTCGGCCAGCGCGGAGGTGAAACAGGCCGCGAACCCGGCCGCGAACAACTGCTCGGGGTTGGTGGTACCGGGCACCTTCTTGCGCGGCGGGGCCAGTCGGACGTCGAGGCGCCCGTCGTCGGTGACCACCGATCCGCTGCGGCCGCCGTCGGCGTGCGCGGTCGTGCGGTAGAGGGTGCGGGTCAGCGGCACGGTCATGAGGTCAGCCCATCTGTGCGACGAGGGAACGCCACCCGGGGCCGGACGGCGCTACGGCGCCTGCCGGGTAGGACGGCGCCGGGCGCGTCGTCGTGCATAACCGGGTACGGCGCATCTCGTCCGGGGCCTGGGGACCGGGCCGCCGCACAATCTAGCAACGGGAGCGGGCCCGTCATGACCGACACCCGCGGTGACCCTCCTCACGGCCGCATCCCCGGCCTCCGGCGCCGACGGGCCGTCCCGGCGCGCGTCAACGTCCCGCCGCGCGTCAACGTCCCGGCGCGCGTCAACGTCCCGGCGCGCGTCAACGGGCCGTGCGCATCATCGGGCCGGGACGGGTCAGACGGGCTCCATGAAGAGAAGACGCGGCGCCGCCGCTCGCCGGGCCCGGCCGCTGCTGCTCCTGCCCGTCCAGGCGGCCGCGCTGATCGCCGTGGGCCGGCTGGTCACCGGGCCGGCCGCGCACCACTGGCCGCTCGCCGCCGAGGACCGGGCGCCCCGGGCCCTGGCGGAGCACCGCGGCGCGCCCGTCCTCACCGTTGCCTCGCAGTGGCTCTCCACGCTCGGAAGCACGCAGGTCGTCGTCGGGCTGACCATTACCGCCGTGCTCGCCCTGCTCCGGCTGCCCCGGGTCGCGCTGCGCCGCGAGGCGCTGTTCCTCGGTGTCGCGGTCGCCGCGCAGTCGGCGGTGTTCGTCACGGTCACGGCGTTCGTGGAACGGCCGCGCCCGGACGTCCCCCGCCTCGACGCCGCCCCGCCCACATCGAGCTTCCCCTCCGGTCACGTCGGAGCCTCGCTGGCGCTCTACGGAGGACTGGCCGTCATCGCGGCCCTGCGACTGCGCGGCCCCTGGCGCCGCGCCGCGATGACCGCCCTCCTGCTGATCCCGGCCGCGGTCGGCCTGGCCCGGGTCTTCCGCGGCATGCACTACCCGAGCGACATCGCGGGCGGCCTCCTCAACGGCGCGGCCACCCTCCTGATCGCGGCTGCGGCCCTCCTGCCCGGCCGCGGCTGCGCACCGGCCCGCCCGCACCTGCCCGCCCAGACGGCCGCCGGCCCCCGAGGCGGGCGAACGGTCCTCATCGTGCGGCACCCGTACGGCTGCCCGGACGAGCTCGCCGAGCGGCTGCGCGCCGTGCTCGCCGGCCACGGCCACGCCCACCGGGAGCAGCGCTGGATCCGCACCACCGCCGAACGGCCCGCGGGCGCCCTCGCCGAGGAGCTCGCCGGCCGCCGCCCCGCCCTGGTGGTGGCCTGCGGCGGCGATGGCACCCAGCGCGCCTGCGCCGAAGTGCTTGCCGGCACCGGGATCCCGCTGGTCGTGGTGCCCTGCGGCACCGGCAACCTCCTCGCCCGGAACCTGGACCTCCCGCTGGACCCGGTCGCCGCCCTCGACGCGTGCCTGGCGGGCGAGAGCCACCCGATCGACGTCGGCCGGGTCCGGGGCGACGGCCTCCCGCCGACCCGGTTCACCGTCATGGTCGGTGCCGGATTCGATGCCGCGATGGTCAAGGACACCTCGCCCCGCCTCAAGTCGCGGCTGGGCTGGGCCGCGTACGTCCTGTCGGCGCTGCGGCACCTGCGCGATCCGAGCGTACGGCTGACGATCCGCGTGGACGGGGTCCGCCCCAGGCGGCGCCGGGCCCGCATGGTCGTCATCGGGAACGTGGGCATCCTCCAGGGCGGCCTGCCCCTGCTGCCGGGCGCCCGCCCGGACAGCGGACGCCTGGACGTGGTGCTGTTCGACCCGCGCGGCCCCGCGGGGTGGCTCGCGGCAGCCGCCCATCTCGTCCTGCGCCTTCCGCGCCGCCACCCCCCGGCCCCGGCGGGCGCGCGCACGGAGGCCGGGGGAGCGCTGGAGTACTTCACCGCGACCCGCGTCGACATCCGCTGCGCGAGCCCCCAGCCCCGCGAACTCGACGGCGACCCGGTCGCCGACGGCACGCGCCTCACCGCCTGGATCGAACCGGGCGCACTGCGCGTCCAGTTGCCGCGGACCGCCGCGGTACGAGAGCCGGATGAGGAGGAACGGCATGGGAACGGCCCGACGCGTACCGCCGCGCCACGGCGTGCACGGTGACGAACTCTCCGGCGACGAGGCCTGGACGGCGCTGCGCCGCTACGGCGGTTGGCGCCTGGCCCGCGACTCCTTCGTCCGCTTCCGCTACGCCGACGGGTTCAGCCACGCCCGCGCGCTCGCCCTGCAGACCGTCCTGTGCCTGGTTCCGCTGGCCATCGCCGCCGTCGGCCTGTCCGGCGTCCTGCACACCGAGGACGCCGGCCGGGTGGTCGAGCTGACCATCCGCCGCCTCACCCCCAGCGGCCCCGGCCGGGCAGTGGTGGACGACGCACTCAGCGGCAGCCGCCGCCGCGCGGGCGACGGCGGCCAACTCGCCCTGTGGCTGGGCCTGCTGTTCGCCGTCGCCAACGTCACCACGGCCCTGTGCCAGGTCGAACGCGGCGCCAACCGGATATACGGCAACGAACGCGACCGGCCGTTCCTCGCCAAGTACGCCCGCGGCCTGGTGATGTCGGTCCTCGCCGGCCTGCCGCTGGGCCTGAGCTTCGTCCTCACCGTGCTCGGCGCCGACCTCACCCGCGCCCTCGCCGAGGTGTACCACCTGGCCCCCGGCACCGTGCGGACCTGGGAGGCCCTGCGCTGGCCCGCGGGTGTCCTGCTCGCCGTCATCGCCACCAGCGCGATCTTCCGGCTCTCCCCGCGGCGCCGGCAGCCCGGATACACCTGGCTGGCCTTCGGCGCCGTCGTGTACCTGGCGCTGTGGAACCTCGCCACCTGGGGGCTGAGCCTGTACGTCGGCGCCAGCGGCTCGTTCACCAGCGTCTACGGGCCGCTCAGCGCGATCGTGTCGCTGCTGCTGTGGTCGTACCTCACCTCGACGGCCCTGTTCCTGGGACTTTCCTTCGCCGCCCAGCTGGAAGCCGTACGCGCCGGAGTGCGCGACCCGGTCCTCCCCGACCCCGGTGTCTGACCGCCGCCGACCGCCCGACCGCAGAAGAGCATGAAGAGCAGAAGAGCAGAAAGAGAGGATGCCGCAGGCATGGCACCACCCACCGGACCCCCCTCCCGCCGCGCGCCGCTGCGCGAGCGGCTGCGCCGCGTGGCGGCGCGCCACGGCGGCCCCGACGCCACCTTCGCCGCCCGGCTGCTCCTCACCACGGCGGCGACCGCCGTGGTGTCCGCCCCCTTCGCCGTCGCCCTGGTCCTCGTCGAGTCCGGGTGGCCTCCCCTGCTCCGCCTGGACCGCGCCACCGCGGAACGGCTGCACGCCGCGGCCCTGGAGAATCCCGGCCGGGTACGCGTCCTCGAATTCCTCACCGGGGTGGTGTGGGACCCGGTGACCCTGCGCGTCCTGGTCGCCCTGCTGGTCATCTGGCTGGCCGTACGCGGGGCCCGGCGGCTGGCGGCCTGGGCCGCCGTCACGGCCGTCGGCAGCGCCCTCGTCGGCTTCCTCGCCAAGATCGCCGTCGAGCGGGCCCGGCCCCACCTCCCCGACCCGGTCGCCCACGCACCCGGCTTCTCCTTCCCCTCCGGGCACGCCATGACGGCCTTCACCTCCAGCGCTGTCCTGCTGCTGGTCCTGCTGCCGCTCGTCCCGCGCGCCTGGCGCCCGCTGCCCTGGGCGCTGGCCGTCCTCACCGTGGTGGGCGTCAGCTACACCCGGGTGGCGCTGGGCGTCCACTGGGTCAGCGATGTCGTCGGAGGCTGGCTCCTGGGGCTGGCCACGGTCACCGCGACGACCCTCGTCTTCGAGGCCTGGCGGGCGGACACCGGGCGGCCCCGGAGCGCCGTCACCGACGGCCTGGAACCCGAGCTCACCGACCCCGAGCCCGAGGCCGCGCCCGGACGGAGGGGACCCCGCCCGCCCGGTGGCCGTCGGCTGGACTGAACGGACCAGCCGTACGGCAGGACTGTTTCGTCCCCGGCATAGCGGGTAGTCGACGTTTCGCCAACAAATATCCCGATATGAATGGAGATCTCGTGTCCGTCGTCAAGAACGCCCTCCCGGAAGCCGATCTGAAGGTCGTCGGAGAAGCGCTGCAGGGCGCTCTGGTCGACCTGGTGGACCTCTCGCTCGTCGCCAAGCAGGTGCACTGGAACGTGGTGGGACCCCGCTTCCGGTCCGTGCACCTCCAGCTCGACGAGGTCGTCACCACGGCGCGCACGCACTCGGACGTCGTCGCCGAGCGTGCCTCCGCCCTCGGCATCACCCCGGACGGCCGGGCCGCGACGGTGGCGTCCGCCACCGCGATCACCGGTGTGCCGGAGGGCTGGATCAAGGACGTGGACGCCGTCCGCATCCTCGTCGACGCCCTCAGCACGGTGATCACCCGGATGCGCGAGCGCGTCCGGTCCACGGACGAGCCCGACCCGGTCACCCAGGACCTCCTGATCGCCCTGACCGGCGAGCTCGAGAAGCACCACTGGATGTTTGCGGCTGAGAGCGTCTGAGCCGGTCAGGGGTTTTCGCCCTGATTGACCTGCGGATACATGCCGATCGTGGCGTGACATGCCGTAACGAGTGGTTCCGCGAACGTACGGAATTTCACCGGAATCCAGGGTGCGACCGCAACGATTCCGGAACGCTCCGCACTCGACCCTCGTGGAGTGATGTTCAAGGGCGCGGCGAGGCCCCGGCCACCCTTCAGGTGGCCGGGGCCTCGCCGCGCGAGAAGCGACCGTTTGGGTACCGACGCATGATCGCTTCGTCTCAGCGTTATCAAGTGCCAGCCCGTCGCACTCCTCTCCCAGCGTGGGCCATCGCCCGTCGTCGCCTCCTCGGAGAGCGCATCGCCGCCACCCGAAAGGAACAGCACATCTCGCAAGATCAGCTCGCGGATCGAATCGGCCGGGAACGACGCAGCATCCAGCGCTACGAGAGCGGTGAGGACACCCGAGGTACACCGACCTCCTCCTCATCGCACACGCACTGGAGGTGTCAGTCGAGGCCCTCGTACAAAAGTGACCCCGGCCGGAGGCAGCCGGCCGGGGTCAAGCGCACGCGGTCCTACAGGTGCCAACCCGAGGGGCCGCGGCGCGTCATAGGGGCCAACTGTGCGCCCCTGGCGCACCTACCCCGTGATTCGAGAGATATCGCAGATGAACAGGCGTGCGTGTTCCGCGGGTAGCCCCGGCCGACGGGCAGCCTCAGGGTCAGCCCGCCATCGCTCCGCACTTGCTGCACACGTACGGGCCCGAGCCGATCGGCTGCTGGTTCTCGTCGACCTCGATGGTCTTGTACATCGTGCCGCCGCAGCCCGGCACCGGGCAGCCCGCGGTCTGGATTACCTGGCCCATGGTGGACTCCATCTCGCTCGTGATCTGACGGTCGGTCGCGCGCTGTTCCTCGGTTCCTCGCCGGCCAGCTGTGATGGCCGCGTCCAGCAGGGCCATCACGTCCGCCGTTCCGGCCTCCCGCGCCGCCACCTGCTCGGCCGACTCCGCCGGGTCCCGCCACGCCCCACACCGACACCACCAGCGGCCGTCGGTCGCGTCGTGCTGATACATCGGGGCGCCGCACTGCCGGCAGTTCACGCATCCTCCATGTGGCCGCACGTTGCGCACACCCATAGATCCCGTTGCCGCCACGAGGTCCGGTGGCATCTATCGCACCCTCGGGTCTGGATGCCGTTCGGGCCGTAGGGCGGGGGGTCGGGAGTGGAGGCGGCGTACTCGACGATGCGGGCTCGGAGCCGGTCGTCGTGGGTGGCGGCCATGCGCAGGAGGCGGGCTACTCGGGAGCGGGCCTCGTCGGCGAAGTCGGTGGTCATCTCGGTCGGCAGGCTAGTCGGTCGGCTCGCCTGCCGGAGAGCCGCGCTGCCCCGGATGGCCCATACGGGGCATCAGGTGATTCCGTATCGGCCACCCAGACGGCAGCCCAGCGTGTGGACCAGGACGCCGCCCTCGGGGCCGCCGATCGGCAGAGGCTTCGCTCCGCATTCGCACGGTCCAGGCGGACGCGTGTCCGCGCGCTGCCAGGTGATCTCGTCCGTCGTCACGAGGCCGGCTCGACGTTCGCGACGGCCGTGGACAGCTCGATGCCGCCGCCGTGCGGGCGGATGTAGGCGATCTCCGCCCACCGGTCCTCGTAGCTCGGGGCGGCGGCAGTGTTCTCGACGACCACGGCCATGAGCGTCCCCTCGGTACCGGACGCAATGTCCCGCACCCGACGCCGGAGAAACGGGTGCGGGACCTCGGTGTTCGCATCGTGCGGGGCGGCCATGCCAGGGCTCCCTCTACCGTCGTCAGCGGGTGGAGTGGCCCATACACCTGCGGAGTTCAGGGCCACACGAGGATGATGGGCTGGCACGCACATGGGCAGATAGGCCATGCCGTGGCCACACGCGGCCACGTAGCGGCCACGGCCGGAGACAGACGCGATGACACCTCACACTGGGCCCATGGGCCACCGAAACGATGCGCTCCGGGCCGCCCGGCTCCGCGCGGGCTGGCGCAGCATGGACGCAGCAGCAGCAGCCCTGAGCGCCCACGGCCGGGCGTTCCTCGGAGACCGGTCGTTCGACGTCGCCCCCCGAACGTGGCGGCGCTGGGAGGGTACGAGTCCCGGCTGGCCCCCCGAGGAGACCGCGATCGTCCTCCACGACTCGCTCGGCCGGTGGCCCGAGGACCTGGGATTCACGCCGCCCGCCGGGTGGATCCGACCCGAGGCACACACAGAGGCAGACGTGAACCGCCGGAACTTCGCCAACGTCACCGCGGCCGCGCTCCTGCCCGGCCCCGTCGCCACCCAGCACGTCGACCCCGCGCTCATCGACTACTTCCAGCAGCAGCTGGAGGGCCACTACTGCGCTGACATGTTCCTCGGGCCGCACGACCTCATCGGCACCGTCAGCGCCCAGTACCAGCTCATCGACAAACTCGTCCGCTCCGCCAAGGGCGAGACCCGGCGCGGGCTCCTGCGCGTCGGCGCCGCCTACGCCGCGCTCGTCGGCTGGCTCTACCAGGACGCCGGCGACCTCGGCGCCGCCACATTCTGGCGGGGGATCACGCAGGAGATAGCGGTACGGTCCCGTGACCCCCACCTCATCGGCTACTCCCTCGTCAACCAGGCCCAGGTCCGGGCCGACCTCGGCGACGGCCACGGCGTCATCGACCTCTGCGAGGCCGCCCTCGACGACGCCGACCTCCTCGTGCCCAAGGTGCGGATCATGGCCATGCAGCAGCAGGCCCACGGCGCCAGCCTCACCGGCGACCGCACCACCGTCGACCAGCTCATCGACACCGCCAACGGGCTCCTCGCCCGCGTCGACGACGACCTGCCCTGGGGCAACGCCTGCCGGCGGACGCCCGGCTACCTGGAGGTGCAGCGTGCCACCTGCTACGGCCGGCTCGGGCTCGGCGCGGAAGCGGACCGGCTGTGGACGCAGGTGCTGGCCGCGGTCCCCGCGACCGCGCGCCGGGACCGCGGCGTCTACCTCGCCCGGCACGCCACCGCGGTGGCCGTTGCCCGGGAGCCCGACCATGCGGTCGAGATCGCGCGGGAGGCGGCGACCATCGCGGCTGAGACCCGGTCGGTCCGGATGCTCCGCGAGCTGCACGCTCTGGAGCGGGCCATGCGTCCGTGGCAGGATGCGCCCGTAGGCCGGGACCTCGCGGAGATCCTGGCGCCCGTCAACGAGGGGGTATGACGTGGGTGTGCCGGAGCCGTTGACGCACGAGCAGATCGCCGAGCGGCTGGCCGGGCTGCCGGGCTGGGAGCAGGACGGCGACGCGATCACCCGCACGTTCGAGATCCGCTACCACGCGGCCGTGGCCGCGATCGTCACGATCGCCGACCGATCCCGGCGGATCCAGCACCATGCTGATCTCGACCTGCGCATCGACCACTTGCGTGCGTCTGTCACCACGCACGACGCTGGGAACCGGCTGACCGCGGCCGACTTCGACCTCGCCCAGCGCATCGACGCGATCGTTGCCGCGCACCAGGCGCTGCCGCTCGACTGACCCCGGACGCACGAAAGCGCCCCCGAAGGCGAGAGGGGGCGATGTGCTCAAGCGGTCAGTTCCTGGATCGCGGCAACGACCCGGGACGCGAGGTAGGTGTGGCCGGCGTCTGTGGGGTGCGTCGCGTCGGTTCCGATGCAGGTGTCGGCGTTCCCCGTGCCGGTCGTCGCGCCCACGCGCCCGGTGCCGGTGATCCATGGCCCGTGCGTCGCGACCAGCGTCCCAGCGCTGCTGTAGACGCTGCCGGTGATCGGCGAGACGAACACCAGCCCGGCGGCGGCCGCCGCGGCCCTGAGTGTTGCATCCGTGTTCGTCAGCGACTGTGTGCCGACGCTGGTTGCCGCGATGGTCCACGGCGCTGCGCTGGCCAGGTCCTGGACGGCGCCGTCGGAGATCCGTACCTCCGCGGTGCGCATCGGGCCGCCGTCCAGGCCAGCCGTTCCCGCGGGCCCGGTGGAGCCCGCTGCCCCCGCCGTTCCGGATGTTCGCCGCCGAGAACGTCCGGCCGGACCAGGGATGCGGCCCCGGCCGGTGGCAGCCGGCCGGGGCCCCTGGGCCCGGGGCCCGTGCGGTCGGTCAGGGCGGTTGGTCAGGGAGGTCGGCCAGGGCGGTTGGTCAGGGCAGGATCTCGATGTACCCGTCGCTCCCGTGCACCCGGATCCGCTGCCCGTCCCGGATCAGCCGGGTGGCCCCTTCCACGCCCACGACGGCCGGCAGGCCGTACTCCCGGGCGATCACCGCGCCGTGGGTCATCAGGCCGCCCACCTCCGTCACCAGCCCCGCGATGCCGACGAACAGCGGCGACCAGCTGGGATCCGTGAAGGCCGTGACCAGGATGTCGCCCGCTTCGAGGTCGGCCTCCGCCATGTCGAGGACGATACGGGCCCGGCCCTCGACGGTCCCGGCGGACACCGGTACGCCGACCAGGGCGCCGGCCGGTACGTCGTCGCGGCGGTACGACCCGGTCAGGGCCTCACCGTCCGAGGTGAGCACCCGGGGCGGGGTGAGCGCGTGGTACGCCCGGAACGCCTCCTCGCGCTGCCGGACGAGCTGCCGGTCGGCCGGCCGGTTCGAGCGCACGACCTCGTGGAGTTCCTGGAAGGTGAGGTGGAAGACGTCCTCCCGCTCGGCGATCACGCCCGCCGCCACCAGGCGGTCGGCCTCCGCCATCAGGGCCCGCTTGTAGACGAAGTAGCGGCTGATGATGCCGTACTTGGGGTACTCCCGGTACCCGATGAAGGTGCGGACCCGGTCGATCATCCGCTTGGTCTCGTCGGCCTTCCGGTCCCCGTCCGGCAGGGCGCGCAGACGTGACAACACGTCCTGTTCCTTCTGCAGGGCCTTGCGCCGCCCCTGCTCGAAGCGCCGTTCGGCGGCGCCCGGCCCGAAGTTGCGCACGTTGTCGAGGATCACGGGCACCAGCGTGTCGGGGCGCTCGCGCCAACGCGGCCTGGTGATGTCGATCTCGCCGACACAGCGCATGCCGTACCGGTCGAGGTAGGCCTCGATCGCGTCGCGCGCCTCGGTCCCGCCCGCGAGCTTCGTCAGCCCGTCCAGGAAACTCTCGTCCTCCACGCCCCGCAGGAACGCGACCACCTCCGGCAGCGGGCGAATCACGTCCGCGACGTCGAGCAGGGCCAGTCCCATCTCCGACGTGATGTTGTCGGGGGCGGACAGCGTCAGCGTGTCGGCCGCGTTCTTCTCACCCAGCCACTGCGCCAGCCTGTCGTTGAGCCACCAGGTGGCCTCCATGCCCGCCATGATCGCCTGAATGCTCACCGGATCGCCGAGGACCCGCTTGTGCTCCTCGAAGGCCTCCAGCAGGAAGTCGAACAGCTCCGGTCCGCTCTTCGTACGGATGTCGCGCTCCAGGGCGGCGATGGACTCCCGGCTGCGCTCGATCAGCCCGGTGACGACGGCCGGATCGGTCTCGATCGGGGCGGGCGCACCGCCGGCCGGCGGCCCGCCGGTGCCCCTGTCCGGGAGCGACGGGACGAAGTCCCCGCGATCGAGGACGCTCTCCAGAGCGTCCCTGACCAGCGGATCGCCCTTCCCGAGGGCGTCCAGGAGGCCGGCGCGGCTCGCGGGCGAGGCCAGGCGGCCGGTGACGTCCACGAACAGCCGACCGCCGGCCTCGTGCATCGCGACCATGGCCGTCAGCTGCCACATCGAGAACCCCAGCGCCTTCATGGGGTCGGTCATCATCTGCCCGTGCCCGACGGAGACATAGACGTGGTTCTCCTCGTCCTCGCGTCGCGGGACGGGGAACAGCGTCGTGATCGGCCGGCTCTGCACGATCCGGAAGTCGTCCTCGACCAGGCACCATTCGATGTCCTGCGGCCGGCCGAAGTGCGCCTCGATCCGCCGCCCGAGCCGCGCCAGCCGTACGACCTGCGCATCCGTCAGCGACGGCTGCTCCTGCCGCTGCGCGTCGATCGCGACCTCCCGCGTACCGCCGGCCGGCAGGGCTGTCACGGCACGCTGTTTGGCGGCGATCGCCCTGGCGACCACCTCGTCGTCCCGCACCCTGAAGACGTCCGGGTTCACCAGGCCGGAGACCAGGGCCTCGCCGAGGCCGAGGCCGGCGTCCACGGTGGAGACCTTCCGGTCGCCCGAGACGGGGTCGGCCGTGAACAGGATTCCGGACGCGTGCGGGAAGGCCATCCGCTGCACCACCACGGCCATGTGGACCGCACGGTGGTCGATACCGGCCCGCCGGCGGTAGACCACGGCCCGCTCGGTGAACAGCGAGGCCCAGCATTGGCTGATGTGCCGGAGGATCGCCGCCGGCCCCACGACGTTCAGGTACGTGTCCTGCTGGCCGGCGAAGGAGGCGGTCGGCAGGTCCTCCGCCGTCGCGCTGGAGCGGACCGCGTAGGCATCCTGCTCGCCGAACCGGGTGAGCCCACCGGTGATCGCCGCCGCGAGATCGTCCGGAACGGCGATCCCTTCGACGGTACGGCGGATCCGCGCGCTGAGCGTGCGGATCGCCTCCCGGTCGTCCGGGTCCACGCGCGACAACCGATCGAGCCGTTCGTCGATCGACGGCGCCCCCGCCATGATCCGCCGGAAGGCGTCCGTCGTGACGCAGAAGCCGTCCGGCACACGGACGCCTTCGATCCGCGACAGCCCGCCCAGCTGCGCGCCCTTGCCGCCGACGACCGCGACCTGCGTCTCGTCGACCTCGCGAAGGTCCCGCACGTACTGCTCGTTCACTGCTCTACCTCCGAGGCGGTTGTGGCTTCGGTCGATGATTCTGAGCCCTCCCCCGGGTCTTGCGGCAAGCCCCCCGGCGCGCTATAACTTGAGAGTGGCAAGGAGAGTTCTCTCCTTGCCTTTCGTCGTTTCCGGCCCCCGGAGGGGCGGGACACCCCCCGCAGCGCACCGTCACAGGGCGAAGGTGCGCCGCCGATCGAACTCCGCCGCCATGGCCGCCGCGGCACGGCGTGCGGCGGCGGCATGGTGGGGCGCGCTCCAGGCACGGGCGACACGTTCGGCCAGCGCGTACGCGTCGGCGGCCGCCCCGTGTTCGCCCAGGAGGCGGTGCAGGTCGGCCAGGGGCTGGGCGAGTGGGCGGGTGGCGTACGCGGCGCCCGCGGCGCCGGCGAACTGGCCCCGGACCGGCAGCAGATGCCCGATCAGCAGGGCCGCCGCATCGGTGTCGGCGTGCAGGACCGCCAGTTCGCTGCGGTAGTCGAGCTCGATGCCGTAGAGGTGGTCCGTCACCGGTTGCGGCGCGAAGCCCACCTCGCGTGCCTCGTCCAGCCGGCCCCGGCGGGCCAGGACCAGGGCGTGCGCCACGGCGACGGGTGCGCCGACGGCCTCGTGCACCTCGCGGACACTGCGCTCTATGTCGGCCGTCCGCCCCTGGGTGAAGCGGATGGTCCACAGGCCGAGCGTGCGCGGGCCGGTGGCGTGGTGCGTCCCGACCCGCTGGAACAGCTCGTCCGCCTGGGCGTACCGTTCCTCCGCCTCCGTGAACCGCCCGGCGATGGCGGCGAGCATGGCCCGGGTCGTGGCGTTGACGGCTTGGGCCCACAGCATCCCGTAGCGGTGCGCGAGGTCCAGGCCCTGCGCCGTGTGCCGGTGGACGGCGGCGGGGTCGTTGCGGACGGCTGCCGTCATGGCGTCGAGGTGCTCGCACACCCAGCGGTGGGCGGGCAGGTCGTGCTCCGCGGCCAGATCGCGCAGTTCGGCGACGAGCGGCGGCCGGGCGGCGCCCTGCAGTTCGTGCGGCAGAAGCTTGGCCGAGGTCATCAGGGCGGAGGCCAGCAGCCGCGGTCCACCGACGGAGCGGGCCAGCGCCAGCTGGGCGCCGGCCGCCTCGCGGGCACGCGGGGCGTCCTCGCCGGCCACGGCGTCCGCGAGGACCTGGAGCACGCGGGCACGCGTCGCCCCGTCCAGGGCGCGGTCCCGGGCGAGCCGTTCCAGACGGGCCAGCGCGGTGCGGTCGAAGAGGCCGTCCAGCCGGCTGCGCCAGGGCGAGGGCTCGGTCCAGGCTCCGTAGACCGCTGCCACCAGGTCGTCGCGATGGGCCCGTACCGCGAGGTCCACCGCCCGCTCACGGGTGTGCCGGGCCGCGTCCGTGGCACCGGCGCGCAGTTGCGCGCCGAGCAGGCGCATCAGGAGCGCGAGGGTGGAGTCGGGGTCCGCGTACGGGTCGGCGGTCGCGGCGCCGTGCACGTCCAGCGCCTGTGCGATCAGTCCGACCGCCACGTCGTGCGCGTACCTGCGCTCCGCCAGCTCGGCGGCGCGCAGGGCGTATTCGACGGCCAGCGGGGCGTTGACGGTGCTGCCGGAGCGGGCGAAATGGTGGGCGAGCGCGGTCAGGTCCTCGGGCCGCTGCCGGTGCAGCGTCCGGGCGATGCGGTCGTGCAGGCGCGAACGCCGCACGCCGGACAGGTCGGTGTAGACGGTGTCGCGTACCAGGGCGTGCACGAAGCCGACCCGGCCGGGCCCCGGTTCGGTCAGCAGGTCCGCGGCGAGCGCCGCGTCGAGTCCTTCGAGCACGGTCTCCTCGTCCGCGTCGGACGCGTCGACCAGCAGGGCGACGTCCGTCTCGACTCCCACGGCGGCGGCGAGCCGTACGGCCGCCAGCGCGGCGTCGGGCAGCAGGGCCAGGCGTCTGCGCAGGACGTCCCGGACGCCCTGGGGTACCTCGGAGAGCGCCACCAGCGCGCCCTCGCTGTCGAGCAGCCGCGCGCTCTCCCAGACGTAGAACGGATTGCCGCCGGTTCGTGCCGCGATCGTGGCCACCGTGACCCTGTCCACGGGTTCGCGGCAGACGGCGCCGACGACGGTCGCCACGTCGCCCGCCGAGAGCCCGCCGAGGGCGATCCGGTGCGGCAGGCGCGGCGCGAGCCGGGCGAGGGTCTTGCCCAGCCCGTCCGTCACCTCGGCCGGGCGGTAGCAGGCCACAGTGAGCAAGGGCACCCCGGTGACCGCGGCCGCCGCCTCGAGCAGGGCCAGCGTCTCCCCGTCGGCGCGGTGCAGGTCCTCCAGCAGCACCGCGAGCGGCCGCCCGGCGGAGGCGGCGGCGAGCCATGCCGCGAAGGCGCGGTGCGTGCGGAAGCGGTCGGCTGCCGCCTCGTCCCGCGTGGCGGCGGCCGATCCCTCCGGCTCGTGCAGCAGAACGGCCAGGTCGGCCGCGTCCTCGGGCGGTACCTCCCGGGCGAGCGCGCCGAGCGCCTCCACCCATGCCCAGGCGGGCGGTGCCCCCTCGGACTCGGGGCAGCGGCCGATCACCACGGCCCAGCCCTCGCAGCGCAGCCGGTCCGCGAACCGGTCGAGGAAGGCGGACTTGCCGGCCCCCGCCTCGCCGGTGACCAGCAGCAGGCCGCCGGTCCCGCGGGCGGCCCGCGCCGCGGCGTCGGCGGTGCGGAGTTCCTCGCTCCGGCCGAGGAAGAGGGGCGACCGGCCGGCGGACACAACACCGTGCTCGCGGTCGTGGTCGTGGGCGGGCGGGGCGAGCTCCTGGCGCGGATCCGGTACGGCGGTGGCCGGCCGCCGCCGCGGCGGCACATGCGCGTGCAGGACGTCCAGCCGCTGCTCGAGAAGGGCGTGTTCCAGCTCGACCAGAGCCGGGGAGGGGTCGCAGCCCAGCTCCTCACGCAGCACCGCCCGGGCGCGGCGCAGTGCGGCGAGGGCGTCGGCGCGCCGCCCGCACGCCCAGTGGGCGAGCGCGAGCAGACGCCAGCCCTCCTCCCGCAACGGGTACTCGCCCACCAGGACCTCGGCGGCCGGCGCCGCCTTGACGGTGTGTCCGGTACGGAGGTCGACGGCCACCGCCAGCTCGCGGGCGTCCGCCCGCAGCGCGGCCAGCCGGGCCGCCTCGGGCCGGGCCCACGCTTCGTCGGCGTACTCCTGGAAGGCCGGGCCCCGCCACCGGGCCAGCCCCTCGGCCAGCAGCTCCCGCGCCTGCACGGCCGGCGCGCGCTGCGCCCGGTCCAGCCGGTCCTCGAACCGCCAGGCGTCCACCGCGTCCTGGGGGAGGTGCAGGGCGTACCCCGGCGCGGAGGTGACCAGGACCGTCGCGGGCGTGCGCGGCGGCCGGTCGGGTTCGAGCACGCGGCGCAGGTTGGACACGTAGGCGTGCAGTGACACCGTGGCCTTGGCCGGTGGGGTGCCACACCACAAATCCTCGGCGAGGCGGTCGACGGACACCACCGTCCCGCGGGCCGCGAGCAGGCAGGCGAGCACGGCTCGCTGCCGCGGGGCTCCCAGGGGGACCGGCGTTCCTCTCACCTCGGCGTCCAAGGAGCCCAGTACTCGTATGCGCAACACGTCGGGGAATCTACCGGAGACGGCGAAAACGATGTGTCGACGAAGGGTGAACGACCAGGTCGCAGGCATGCCCGCGGATCCGCCAAGCCAACACCAAGCGGGAGCGGGCAGCTTGGCCACGTTCATTTCCCCGCATGTGATCCATGGAGCGAGCGAGCGTGTCCCGCGTGTCCCCCAGCACCACCCCCGAACGACCCCACACCCACGAAATGGTCGTGGTCCACCGCGTCTTCCGCCGCGAGTCGGCCCTGCTGCCACGCTTGGTCCGGGCCGTTCCGGACGGCGGGACCGCCCGCGCCGCCGAGGTCGGAACACACCTGGCCGAGTACATGGCGGGACTGCACCACCATCACATCGTCGAGGACGAGACGATCTGGCCGCTGCTGCGCGAGCGCGCCGCCGACCAGGAGCTCGTCGCACGGATGGAGGAGCAGCACGCCGGGATCGACACGTGCACCGCGACGGTCACCGACCGCGCGTTCCAGTGGCGGCGGACCGCCGACCGCGGGGCGGGCGAGCGGCTCGCACTGGCGCTGGAGGAGCACCGTGCGGCGCTCCTCGAACACCTCGACGACGAAGAAGGACTGGTGCTGCCCCTGGTGGCGGACCACCTGACCGTCGCCGAGTGGGACGCGGTCGGGCGCCGCGGACTGGAGAGCGTCCCCAGGAACAAGCTCATGCTCGCGCTCGGCGCCCTGCTCGAAGACGCGACCCCGCAGGAGCAGGCCTACTTCCTGGGCCGCGCCCCGTTCATCGGGCGCCTGCTGTGGAAGGCGATCGGCCGCCGTCAGTACACCGCCTCCTGCCGCGCCCTGCGGGCCCCGCTCGCCGGGGACGCGGCCGCCGGGATCGGCGCCGAGCACGACGGGGGTGCGGGACGATGAACGTACTCGACTCCGCCCCCGCGGCCCTGGACGCGTACCGGACCTGCGAGTTCGTCACCCTCGGCAGGAGCGGGACCCCGCTGGCCTGGCCCACGGCAGTGGCGCGCCGCCCGGACGGGACCCTGCTGCTGACCACCTCGCTGGCCTTCGCGCAGAAGGCGCTGAACGTGCGCCGTGACGGCCGGGTCGCCCTGCTCTTCTCGGACCCCACGGGCAGCGGCCTCGACCCCGCCCCGCAGATCTTCGTAGCAGGCCGGGCCCGGTGCCCGGACGAGATCATGACCGGCCCGGAAGGAGCGGAGGCGTACTGGCGGATGCTCTTCGAGCGCCAGCCCCACAGCCGTGCGTACCTCGCCGCGCCGATGAGACCCCTGATGCAGTGGTACTACCTACGGCTCCTCATCACCGTCGAGCCCGAGCGGCTGGTCGTACGGCCGTCCCTGGCGGCGCTGTCGGGACCGGGCGCCCGGGCGGCCGTGACCGGCAACGAGGCGCTGCCCGGGGCGGTGCAGCTGAGCCGCTTCCCCACGGCCGTACTGGCGGCCCTGGACGCCACCGGGTCTCCGCTGCTCGCCCGGACCCGGCCGCGGCCCACCCCGGCCGGCTATCTGGTGGACGTGCCGTCCGGCTGTGCCGTCGAACGAGGTCCGGCCACCCTGCTGGTGCACCGGCACGACGAGCGGCTGAACCACATGTACAACGCGTCCGTCCGCGGGGACCTGCGCCGGACCGACGCCGGCTGGTTGCTGGTCCCGTCGGCGGTGGTCGAACCCATGGGCTCGGGACGGCCGACCGACGCGTTCCGCGTCCTGCGCCACACGAAGCGCTCCACCGACCGCTACCTGGAGCGCCGAGGACTGGACCGGCCGAAGGTGCGGTGGGACCGGTTCCGTGCCCTGGCGAAGGCCGCGGCGCAGGGGGAGGGGACTTCGTGAGCATCCTGATGACCCGTCTCGTCTCCGCGCTCACGGGTGTGCGGAGACGCACCGCACGGAACCTCCCCCGGACACCGGCCGGCGAGGCCCGCATGCGGCAGGTGATGCGCTCGCCGCATCACTGAGCCGGCGAACCGTGCCGGCTCAAGCGGCAGTTCAGGCCATGGCCACCGGGTCCGGCAGCGCTGCCACCGGGTCGGGTAGCGCGTCGACGGGGTCGGATAGCGCTGCCACCGGGTCGGGCGGGGCCCAGGGGCGGTCCTGCTCGAAGGTCCGGAGCAGGTCCGCCGCCACGCTCACCGCGATCGTGGCGGGTTCCTTACCGGAGATCCCGGCCACTCCGATCGGGGTCTTGATCCGGTCGATGGCGGCGGCCTCGTGGCCGCCCTCGGTGGCCAGCCGCTGCCGGAACCGCGCCCATTTCGCGGACGAGCCGATCAGGCCGATCGAGCCGAGGCCGGCGGTGCGCAGGGCGGCGTCGCACAGCGCGGCGTCCTCGGCGTGGTCATGGGTCATGATCAGGACGTGCGCGCCGGGCGGCAGCTCGGCGAGCACCTCTTCCGGAAGCAGCGGCGTGTGGTGCACGTGGATCTGCGCCACCGCGTCCGCGAGCACGCCCAGCCGTTCGTCGGTGAGCATGTCGGGGCGGGAGTCGGTCAGGTGAAGGTCGAGGTTGTGCCGGGCCAGGACGCGCGCCAGCTCCAGTCCGACATGCCCGACGCCGAAGACCGCCACCGCTTGGACCACCGGCAGCGGTTCGAGCAGCACGGTGACGGCTCCGCCGCAGCACTGCACGCCGTGCCGGCCGGTGACCTTGTCGTTGAGGGCGAACTCCATCAGCTCCGGTTCCGGATCGGCCGCGCCGGACAGCTCGCGCGCCCGATCGATGGCGACGGCCTCGATGTTGCCCCCGCCGATCGAACCCCAGGTCTCGGTCCGTCCCACGACGAGCTTGGCACCGGCCCGGCGGGGCGCGTGGCCGCGCACGGTCGCGACGGTCACGAGCACGCCGGCCTCCCGGCGTGCCCGCAACCGCGCGACCGCGGCCACCCAGCCCATGTCAGGCATGACTCACAGCGCTCGCGCCGTCGGTGACCGAGCCGGCGCCGGGCGTGTGAGCGTCGTGGCGCGCGCCGCCTCCGCGGACCCGTTCGATCGCCCAGTACACCGCCTCGGGCGTCGCCGGGGAGGCGAGTTCCACGCTGACTCCGCCGGGCCCGAACGCCGCGGCGGCCTGCCGCAGTGCCTCTCGTACAGAGAAGGCCAGCATCAGCGGAGGCTCACCGACCGCTTTGGACCCGTAGACCGCGCCCTCCTCCGTGGCGTTCTCCAGCAGCCTGACGTTGAACTCCTCGGGCATCTCCGAAAAGCTCGGCAGCTTGTAGGTGCTCGCGGCCTGGGTCAGCAGCCGGCCCCGGTCAGGCCCGTCGCCGGCGTCCCACCGCAGGTCCTCCAGCGTCAGCCAGCCCGCGCCCTGTACGAAACCGCCCTCGACCTGACCGATGTCGATCATCGGTGAGAGGCTGTCGCCGACGTCGTGCACGATGTCCACGCGTCGGATCCGGTACGCGCCGGTGAAGCCGTCCACCTCCACCTCGGCCGCGGCGGCGCCGTAGGAGAAGTACTTGAACGGCGAGCCGTGGAAGGCCTTCGCGTCCCAGTGCAGGCCTTCGGTCCGGTAGAAACCGGCCGCGGACAGCTGGACCCGCTGGAAGTACGCGGTGCGCACCAGGTCGTCCCAGGCCAGCTCCTTGTCGTTGCCGAGGACGCGCGCGACGCCCTCGACGATGCGCACGTCCGAGCCGTTCGCGCCCAGCTGGGTGCCGGCCACCTGGAGCAGGCGCTCGCGGATCTGCTCGCAGGCGTTCTTCACCGCGGCGCCGTTGAGGTCGGCCCCCGCACTGGCCGCGGTGGCGGAGGTGTTGGGCACCTTGTCCGTGCGGGTCGGGGCCAGCCGCACCTTGTGCAGCGGGATGCCCAGCGTGGTCGCGGCCACCTGCAGCATCTTGGTGTGCAGGCCCTGCCCCATCTCGGTGCCGCCGTGGTTGATCAGGACCGAGCCGTCCTTGTAGACCAGCACGAGCGCACCGGCCTGGTTGAAGGCGGTGAGGTTGAACGAGATCCCGAACTTGATCCCGGTGATCGCGAGCGCCCGCTTGGTGTGCGGGTGCGCGGCGTTGAAGGCCTCGACCTCGCGCCTGCGATCGGCGAGGGCCGCGTCGTCGTGGACCTGCCGCCAGACGGCCCGGATCCGTTCCGGGTGCAGGACCGGCTGACCGTACGGCGTGGACTGGCCCTGCCGGTAGAAGTTGCGTTCGCGCAACTGTGACGGGTCCAGGCCGAGCAGCGGTGCGCACCGGCCCAGGATGTCCTCGATCACGAGCATGCCCTGGGGTCCGCCGAAACCGCGGAAGGCGGTGTTGGAGACCTTGTTGGTCCGGGCGATGCGGCCGGCGATGCGCGCGTGGGGGATCCAGTAGGTGTTGTCGATGTGGCACATGGCGCGGGCCACCACCGGCTCGGAGAGGTCCAGGCTCCAGCCGCCGTCCGCGGTCAAGGTGGCGTCCAGGGCCTGGATGCGGCCCTCGGCGTCGAAGCCGATCTTCCACGTGGCGTGGAACCCGTGGCGCTTGCCGGACATGGTGAGGTCCTGGGTCCGGTTGAGCCGCACCCGGACCGGCCGGCCGGTCAGCCTGGCGCCGAGCGCGGCGACGGCCGCGAACCCGTGCGGCTGCATCTCCTTGCCGCCGAAGCCGCCGCCCATGCGCAGGCACTGCACGGTCACCTCGTGGCTGTGCAGACCGAGGACGTGCGCGACGATCTCCTGTGTCTCCGACGGATGCTGGGTGCTGCTCTGGACGAACATCTGCCCGTTCTCGTCGACGTGCGCCAGCGCCGCGTGCGTCTCGAGGTAGAAGTGCTCCTGATCGGAGAACTCGAACTCCCCGCTGAACACGTGCGCCGAGTCGCCGAAGCCGGCGTCGACGTCCCCGCTCAGCATCACGGGCCGGGCGCCGTGGAAGCTTTCCGCCGCGATCGCTTCCCGCAGGGTGATCAGGGAGGGCTTCTCGTCGAGGTCCACCTCGACGGCCGCCGCACCGAGCCGGGCCGCCTCCAGGGTCTCGCCGAGCACCCAGGCGACGGCGTGGCCGTGGAACATGACCTCGTCCGGGAACAGCGGTTCGTCGTGCTTCATCCCGGCATCGTTCACGCCGGGCACGTCGGCGCCGGTCAGTACGCGGACCACACCGGGCACGGCGAGCGCGGGCGCGGTGCGCAGGGCGGTGATCCTGCCGTGGGCCTTCATGACCTGGACCGGATGGGCGTGCAGCACGTCCTTGGTGCGATGGACCAGGTCGTCGGTGTAGAGCGCGGCGCCGGTGACGTGCAGGGTGGCGCTCTCGTGCGGCATCGAAACCCCGACGACGGGCTTCGCGGGGCGATCGGACAACTGGCTCATGACGACACCGCCTCGGTGGTCCGCGCGTACAGTTTCAACAGGCTCTGGCCGAGCATCGCGGAACGGTAGCCGGCGCTGGCACGGTGATCGTCCATCGGCGTGCCCTGGGCCCGCAGCACCCGAGCGGCGGCCTCGACGGTCTCCGCCGCCCACGGCCTGCCCTCCAGGGCCGCTTCGGCGGCGAGGGCGCGGATCGGGGTGGCGGCCACGCCGCCCAAGCCGATGCGTGCCGTGCGGACCGTTCCGTCCTCGATGTCGAGGGCGAGGGCGATCGCCACGCTGGAGATGTCGTCGAAGCGCCGTTTGGCGATCTTGTGGAAGGCGGTGACCCGTGCCAGCGGCAGCGGGATGCGTACGGCCCGGATCAGCTCGCCGGGACGGCGCACGCTCTGCCGGTATCCGGTGAAGTAGTCGCAGAGGGGGACCTCGCGCTCGCCGTCGGCGTGGGCGAGCACCACCGACGCCTCCAGCGCGAGCAGTACCGGCGGGCTGTCACCGATGGGGGACCCGGTACCCAGGTTCCCGCCGAGGGTCGCGCTGTTGCGGATGAGCCGCGACGCGAACTGCGGGAAGAGCTCCGCCAGCAGCGGAACAGTGCCGTCGAGGCGGCGCTCGATCTCCGTGAGCGTCTGCGCCGCCCCGATCTCGATACGGTCGGACTCGACGCGCAGTGCGCGCAGTTCGGGCAGCCGGTCGACCGCGACCACGCACTTCTCGCGGCGGGAGCGGATGTTCACCTCCACGCCCCAGTCGGTGCTTCCGGCCACCACCACCGCGTCGGGTCGCTCGCGCAGCAGCCGCAGGGCCTCGGCGAGGGTGCTCGGCCGCAGGAAGGTGCTGTCGCCACGGGTGTACGCGGTGGCGACCGGTTCGGGCGGGGACTGCTCGCGCCGCTGCGCCAGGGCGTCGGCCTCGGGGGGCGTGCCGACGGCGAAGGCGGCATCGCGGATCGGGCGGTAGCCGGTGCAGCGGCACAGGTTTCCGCTCAGCGCGTGCAGGTCGAACCCGTTCGGGCCGTGCTCGGAGTCGTTGCCGTCGGCCGGGTCCGTGTGGGCGCAGCGGTCGGGCCGGTAGTACTCGGCGGCCATGCTGCAGATGAATCCCGGGGTGCAGTAACCGCACTGGGAGCCGCCGCGAACGGCCATCTCCTCCTGTACGGGGTGCAGGACGGCCGGTGTACCGGGCGCGCCGGCGGTGGCGAGTCCCTCGGAGGTGATGACCTCCTGGCCGTCGAGTGCCGCGACCGGGACCAGGCAGGCGTTGACCGCCACCCAGTCGGTGGGCCGGTTCACTCCCGGACGGGCCACCATGACCGAGCAGGCGCCGCATTCGCCCTCGGCGCAGCCCTCCTTGGTGCCGGTGAGACCGCGCTCCCGGAGGAAGTCCAGCACCGTGGTGTGGGGTGCGGCCGGTGCAATCGGTGTGTCTGTCCCGTTGACCGTGACCCGTGCCGCTACCACGGCACGTCCTCGCTTCGGCGGGTGATCGACATGACTATCCTGATCGCCATTTCAGGTGCTTTCTCTTTCGGCGGTCGCGGCTCGAGAACCCGGAGCGCGACACATCGGCACGCGACGGCGTGCCGTGGGTGGTGACAGAGACGGGAGGGTGCCGGGGCCGCGGACGGGCACGCCGGAACGAGGGCTGCTCAGCAGCCGTGCGCTATACGACCCGGAGCCCAGGCGATGCGGTGTGCGAGGCGAAGCAGTCCGGAGACGGTCGACATCCGGCTTCGCCTCCTTCCAGCAGCTCACGAGTGGGTGCGGTCGAAGTTACGTCGCCGCGGATTCATCGGTCAAGCAGATCCGGGTGGATTCCACGAAGATCGGCCGCTGTCCGGGGCGGATTTTCGTAGCGGAAACCAGTGGCCAGGTCGTCGTCGGCGGTGCTCGTGCCGCGGAGCCGGCCGGGTCGGGGGGCATCGCGCGCTCGCTCCGGAGCAGGGAGTTGCGGCGTGAGCGTTTGCCTTCATCTCATTGCAACGGAAGGTGCAGATTCCGTATGTGGAAAGGTGATTGATGGTCTTTGATCTTTGACGATTCAGTGAACGCAATGTATTGTCGCTGACGTTCGGCGAGAGCTGAACGCCGTTGACAACACAGGGGGTTCACGATGGGACAGGTACACAACGGCTTCTCCGAAGCGGGGCTGCGCCGGCTGCGCGAGGTGCTCAACCGGCATGTCGAGTCCGGGGGGATCCCCGGGCTCGTGGCCCTGGTGGGCCGCGGCGATCAGACGCACGTCGAAGCGATCGGGACGATGCGCCACGAGGGTGGCGAGCCGATGCGCCGGGACACGATCTTCCGGATGGCGTCCACGTCCAAGCCCGTCACGATGGCGGCGACGATGGTCCTGCTCGACGAGTGCCGGCTGCGCCTCGACGACCCGGTGGACCCGTGGCTGCCCGAACTCGCCGACCGGCAGGTGCTGAGGCGGATCGACGGCCCGCTGGACGACATCGTGCCGGCGCGACGGCCGATCACCGTACGGGACCTGGTCACCTCCACCTTCGGGCTCGGCATCGACCTGACGGCGATGGGCTCGCCGATCATGAACGCGATCTTCGAAGGGGGCGTCTTCAGCCAGGGCGCGAAGCCCCTGCCCGGGCCGGACGAGTGGATGCGCGACCTCGGCGCGCTGCCGCTGATGCGGCAGCCCGGGGAGCACTGGCAGTACCACCTCAGCCACGACGTGCTCGGCGTGCTCGTCGCCCGGGTCACGGGCCGGCCGTTCGAGGCCTTCCTGCGCGAACGCGTCCTCGATCCGCTGGGCATGAAGGACACCGGCTTCCACGTGCCCGCCGACAAGATCGACCGGCTGCCGCCCAGCTACGCCCCCAACCCGCAGACCGGGGAGTTCAACGTGTGGGACGAGGCGGTGGGCGGGCAGTACAGCGCACCTCCGTCGTTCCCGGCGGGAGGCGGCGGGCTGGTCTCCACGGCCGACGACTACCACGCCTACTTCCGGATGCTGCTGAACCACGGGCGGCACGGCGGCGAACGCATCCTGTCCCGGCCGGCCGTCGAGCTGATGACCACCAACTGCCTCACGCCCGAGCAGGAAGCCGCCCGGTCCACCCTCGCCCGCAACGCCGTGCACGTGTCCTTCGGCCAGGGGCAGCAGGGCGGCTGGGGCTTCGGGATGGCGGTGCGCACCTACCGCGGGGACTACGCGCCGGTCGGCCAGTTCGGCTGGGACGGCGGAACCGGCACCTCCGCGTACGGCGACCCCGAGAACCGGCTCACCGGAGTCCTGCTCACCCAGGTAGGACTGTCCGTTCCGGACCCGGCGCGGCTCGTCCATGACTTCTGGACCACGCTGTATCAGGCGATCGAGGACTGATCCCGAGTCGGCAGGTCCGGGACGCAGCCCCAACCGCCGGTACTCCGACAGCCGTTCGAGTAACTCGGTTGCCTCCAGCGCGCCCGTCTCCCAGGTCGGCGTGGCCACGAGGAACGGCAGGGGCGGTATGAGCGGCCGTCAGCACGATGGTCCCGGCGGTACCTGCCGGTGCGGCGCCGATCCGCCCCGCGGGCGGCAAGGCGGGGTGCGGGTCGCTCGCGCGCGGGCGCCGGGGGCGAGGATGACGGCGGGCGAGGATGCCGGTATCGGGACCGCCGGCGACCCGGAGCGGTCAGCGCTCGGCTGCTCATGCCGCGGCCGGCGCCCGGGCGGGGACCAGACGGGGGACGAGGCGGACGTAGGCGACCATGCCGAGGACTTCGACGAGGGTCTGGGTGACCACGACCACCGCGGCGACCTCCAGGCCGGCGGGCAGGGCGAGGGCCAGGGGCAGGACGACCAGCGAGTTGCGGGTGGCGCCGGTGAACACGATGGCCCGCCCGGCCGGGGCGTCGAGGCGGAAGAGGCGGGCGACGCCCGTCCCGGCGAAGGCCATCGCGATCAGGAACGCGGCGTAGAAGGGAATGACGGCGGCTACGTCGGTGAGACTGCCGCCGAGCTTCGGGACCTGGGAGGCGACGACGGCGAGAAGCGTCGCGGCCATCAGCGGGACCATCGTCGTCGTCGCGGCGGCAGCCGCCTTGTGGCCCGCCGGTCGGCGCGCGGCCCACGCCTGGAGAGCCCAGGCCAGTGCCAGCGGGACGACGATCAGGGCGGCGAAGGCCTTCACGAACGGACCGATCTCGACGATGTCGGCCAGGTCGGAGCCCATGAACAGGTACAGGAATCCGGGCAGCAGCACCATCTGCGCGACCAGCAGCAGCGGGGTGGCGGCCAGCAGGCGGCGGCCGGACCCTCCGGCCAGCCCGGTGAAGACGATCACGTAGTCGACACAAGGGCAGAGCAGCACCAGCAGGACACCGACCCGGACGGCCTGGTCGGCCGGCAGGAACACGAACATCGCCGCGACCACCAGCGGCACGACCACGAAGTTCACCACCAGGGCCGCTGCCAGGAAGCGGCCGTCGCGCAGCGAGCGCACCAGCTCGGCGGCCGGGACCTGGAGGAAAGTGACGAAGAGCAGGGCCCCGAGCACCGGGTTGATCGCGTACTCCAGAGCAGGGCCGACGCCCGGAGCCAGCCCGCCCAGCAGGCTTCCGGCGGCCATCGCCGCAAGGTAGATCACGACCTGGTGGTGTTCCATCCACTCGACCGGGCCCCGTGGTCCTCGCTGCGACACCCTGCTCGCTCCTCGCGCTCGTTCGGGCCGCCGGGCGGCAGCCATCGGCTCATCCTCACAGGCGCGCCACGCGGTCCGGGCCGCGCCCGGTCCCGGGGCGGGCCGGGGCGAGCGTCACCGGCACCGGCCCGGCCGGCGGTGCGGCGGTGGCGCAGCCCGGCGCTCCCGTAGAAGCGCAGCGTCGTGGCCAGTACGCCGGGTGTGTGAGGAGTGAGCGGAGCGGCAGCGGGTAGGCGCCTGCAGGGGGGCTTCGAGGAGGTACACGTCATGTCCGTATCCGACCCGGCCTCCGGCGCCGACCCGCGCCGACTGATCCCTCCCGGCGCCCGAGGAGGAAGCGGCGTTCCGCCGGGCGAGACCCCGCCCGCGGAGTCGAGCACCGGCTCCGGCGCGGGCCCCTACAGGCCGCTGTCCCGCGGCTGGGCCATGGGGCCCCTCGTGGTGATCTGCCTCGTCGCCCTGCTGTGCGCCCTGTTCTTCCTCGCCTACGCGATCATCCTGGACCTCTGACGAAGATCCGCCCCCCGTCTGACCTGCGCGGGACCGGCCCGGTAGGCCGCTACGCCGCCGCACCGACCGTGGCCGACAGGGCGGCGACGGCCAGCGGGATGGTGGGGTGGACGTCCGGGGCGTGGGTTCCGGTGCCGATTCCGAGGGCGCGGCGGGTTTTGGTGCTGGAGGTGACCACGGCTGCCGTCGTGCCCGCGTCACGGCAGATGCGGACCGCCCGGGCGACCGTGCTCACGGCGGCGGGACTCAGTGCGGCGTCGGTCAGTTCGAGCACGACGGGTGAGGACCGGTGGGCGGCCAAAAGGCGGTCGATCGCGCAGGCCGTCGTGGCACGCCTGTCTATGTCGAGGTCGGATTGCAGACGGATGATCAGCACACCTCGGTCGGTCACCTTGACGGGCAGCACGGACACTCCTTCTCTACGCGACTCACACGCTGGGTACCCGGCCACGTGCCCGCCCCGTGCAGTTGTATGCGCACGGACGCACGGACGCACGGACGCACGGACGCACGGACGCAAGGACGCACGGACGCACGGACGGATGGTCGAACGGGGCCGGGGCCGCAGTGCCGCCCGCCGAGGGGGTGTACCGCCCCGACACCCCACCGGGGTGTCCGAGGACGGATCGCGCCGATCCGCGTGATCGTCGGATTTCCGGGGATGGGACAAGTGAGCAGGCGGTGCTTTCCGACGGCTGCCGCGACCGGAGGAGCGAGAGGGAGGACAGGTCATGAGCGAGACAGGTGCCCGCGGCGACGACGTCTACCAGCCCCAGCCGGAGGACGAGCCCTCCGAGCTGCAGCCCGACATGGACGACAGCCTGGGCGAGTTCGGTACGGACGCTCTGCTCGACCAGGGGTACTCGCCGCCCGAGCGGCCCCACGCGAGGGAGGGGGACGACACCACCGGGGAGGCGCAACGGAGGGGGGAGAGCCTCGACGAACGCCTCGCCAGGGAGATACCCGAGCAGGAACCCGCGGCGGGGGACGGCATCGGGGACCTGGCCGACGGCGAGGGCGAGCCCGTGGACGAGCAGGCGGGAGGCCCGCGCGCCGGACGGCTGGCGCCGGTCGCCGCCTCGCCCCACGCGAACTCCGTCCTCGCGCACGACGTGGGGATCGACGCGGGAGCCGCCTCGGCCGAGGAAGCCGCCGTGCACATCATCGAGGACCCCGAGGAGGGGCTGCTCTAGCTCGCCGACGGAGCCGACGGAGCCGACGGCGCCGACCGCCGGGTCAGGGAGGGGGCGCCCCTGGCCCGGGTCCTCCTGCGGGGTCTGCCAGGAGCCGCTGCGCGGCTGCGGGGGCGGGCCCGGCGGGGCCCAAGCCCCCCCCCGTGCCCGCACCGCCGGGATCAGCGCCGGTGCATCGTGCGCAGGGCTTCGAGCAGCACCTTGGGGTCGTGGCCGCCCTTGTGGACCGGCGGCGGCTGCCGGTCCGGTCCAGGTGGAGCAGGCGTGCCACGGCGGTCCAGGCCGTGCGCACCGAGTACTCGACGGTGAACACGACATCGTCGGGGACTTCGGCGTACTGGCCGATGAAGCCAGGTTGGTGGATCCGGCCGGTACCACCTCGGGCCGGTCTCCGGCCTTGCGGACCAGGAACTGGCTGGTGATGTACGGCATCAGGGCCGGCCGTACGATCGCGGACTCCAGGATCTGCTCGCTCTGCGCGAGCCGCAGGTGTCCGAGGACTTCGGTCAGGATCTCCCGGCCGGTGCACTCCGCCATGGTCTTGGCCACGTGGTCGCCCGCCCTGTCGGGGAACAGGGCGTAGCCCCACCACACGTAGGTGCCCTCGGGCTGCTCGCGGAAGTGCGGCTGGTGGTTGAGGACGATGGTCAGCAGCCAGCGGGAGTCCTTGAAGGTGATCAGCCCGCCCTTGCCCGCCTCGCTGCCGGAGAACTCCTCCATGGCCTTGAAGAAGGTCGGGTCCTGGGTGGTGACGGTGAAGGATCCCCAGGTGGAGTCACCGACGGAGGAGTCGAACACCGAAGGGTCACCCAGCCGGGGGCACTGGCCGCCAGGGTGTGCCACAGGCGCCACGAGGCGTCGGGGGCGGCGGTGTCCGGTACGGGGGCCGCGTCGGTCGATCCGAGGGACGAGTTTGCGGTCATCGAACCGTTGGTGACGAACACCAGGTCCTCGGGGGCGACTTGGATCCGCTCGGCCGCGCCTTCGCGCGTACAGGTGAGGGAGGTGACGGTGATGGCGTCGCCGTCGGCCAACTCGGCGTCCGTCACGGTGGTGTTCATCTGGAAGTGGACACCCTTGTCCCGCAGCCAGGCCTGGAGCGGTCGCACGATCGAGTCGTACTGATGGAAGCGGGTGCGGTAGATGCCCGACATGGTGTCGAAGATCTTGAACAGGTGGACGAACCGGTTGAGGTAGCGCCGGAACTCGATCGCCGAGTGCCACGGCTCGAAGGCGAAGGTCGTGCACCACATGAACCAGAAGTTCGTGGTGAAGAACTCCGGGGCGAAGCAGTCGGAGATGCGCTTGCCGTCGAGCCGCGATTCGGGGGTGGCCACGCACGCGACCAGGTCGAGCCGGTCGCGCATGGTGTAGCCGGTCTCCGGGTCTCCCTCCGCGTCCAGGCTCCCGCCGGTGCGGTTCTGGGCCTCCAGGACGGTGATGTCCGCGCCCGCGAAACCGCCCTCCCGGATCAGCAGCGCCGCCGCCGACACGGAGGCGATGGTGGGAGGGGCCGCTGCGGCCGCTTGACCTTGACACCGTGACAAGGTCTTCACTGCGGTCGAGGAGGTGGTGGCGATGACCACGACGGAACAGGACGCACAACAGCCGGAGCGAGGGCTCCGGGCACTGCCGGAGTTGGCGGACGGCCGCGCCTCGGTCCGGCTGCGGGCGGCGATGGCGATCGGCTCGGCCCCGGACCCGCGGTACGTCGAAAAGCTCGTCGAACGGTGCGCGATCGAGCCCGACTTCTCCGTACGCGAGATGCTGACGTGGGCACTCATCCGTCACTCGGCGTCCGCGACCGTCCCGCGGCTGGTCGACGAGCTCCGTTCGGAGCGGCCGCAGGCCCGGAGCCAGGCGTTGCACACGCTGTCCAAGATCGGGGAGCGGCAGGCGTGGCCGGCGATCACCCGGGAGCTGTTGTCCGACAGTGACGACGAGGTGGCGCGCACCGCGTGGCGGGCGGCGGTCGCGCTCGTGCCCGAAGGTGAGGAGTCGCACCTGGCCGGTGTGCTGGCGACACAGCTCGGACGGGGAGAGCGTGAGACGCGGTTGAGCCTCAGCCGGGCGCTGATCGCCCTCGGTGAGGCCGCATCTGCGACCCTGCGGAAGGCGATGACGGATCTCGACCCCCGGGTGCGCCATCATGCGATCGCGACGGAACGGCTGCTGCGCGACCCGGATGCCGGGTTCGACTTCGCCATCGAGGAGGCGAAGCGCATCGCGGCCCTTCAGGACAGCCCAGTTGGAGGAGCGTAGGACGTGCTGATCGGTGAGGTGGCCAGGCGGTCCGGCGTCAGTGCCCGCATGCTCAGGCACTACGACGCGCTGGGACTGGTGCGGCCCACGGGGCGCACCGGGTCCGGCTACCGGGAGTACTCCGGCGAGGACATCCGGCGGATCTTCCACGTCGAGAGCCTGCGGTCGCTGGGGCTGTCGCTGCGCGAGGTGGCGCGCGCCCTGGACGACCCCGGCTTCAGGCCCGCGGAACTCGTCGACGGGCTCGTCCGCCAGACCCAGGAGCGCATCGCCGTCGAGACGGCGCTGCTCACCCGACTGCGCCGGATCGGCGCCGCGGAACCGGCCGACTGGGAGGACGTCCTCCAGACCGTCGCCCTCCTGCACGCGCTGGGCTCGGAGAACGCCGCGAAGCGCCAGCGCGCGGCCCTGTCCTCGGGCGAGGAGGTGGCGATCCCCGTGGAGGCGCTGGTCGAGGCGGTATTGAACGAGGCCGAACCGAACGTCGCCGGCGCCCTTCGGTGGGCCGTGGCGCAATCGGGCGATGCCGCACTGGACCTGCTGGCGCAGGGCCTCGCCTCACCGGTCGCCGCGGTACGGGAGCGGGCCGTCCGCGCCATCGCCGAGATTCCGCACGGGCACGCGGTCGCCCTGCTGCGGGGCGCGCTCGGGAGCTCCGACGCCGTGGTCCGCGGGCAGGCGGCCCTCGCCCTCGGAGCCCAAGGAGCGGTCGAGGCGGTCCCGACCCTCGTCGACATGATCGTCGAGGGGACGAACGACGTCGACGCGGCCGACGCGTTGGGTGTTCTGGCGAGCCGCCCCGCGCAGGCCGATCGGATCGCCGGCGCACTCGTGGACCGCCTCCCCGACGGGCTGCCCGCCCGGCGACGACTGACCCAGGCGCTCGCGGACGTCCCCGGTTCCACGGCCTCGCGCGCCCTCGCGCAGCTGTCGCGCGACGAGGATCCGGCGGTCGCGCTCACCGCGAGGTACCTCCTCACGCTCCGCGAGGAACGTCGGCCCGGCTGAACGTCCCTTCGTTCCGGGGGGTACCCGACCGGCGGAATAGTTGATTCCTCAAGGGGTGGGGGCGCGTCACCGCATCGATCCGGTCACTCTGATGGACTGATGGGTGAACCGAGAGTGTCCGCGACCTGGGTGGCAGGTGCGGGAGATCGCGCGGGGCCGGTCACTACGCGGCACTCCCGCGCGGCGTGGGCCCGCGGGCACCGGGTCGGACCTGGACGAACATCCGTCCGGTCACCGATATTCGAACCGACTGTCCGTAAATGGACCGTGGATGTGCGGCAAACCTTCACACCTGACAGGCTCGGCGTCGCTTGAGCGCTGCATGAAAGACGCAGTGCCCCAAACTTCCTTCGAATCGAAAGCGAGCCCTCTCATGCGTCACCGCTTAGCCACCGTCTCCGCCGCCGCTCTGCTCTGCCTCGCCGGCGCCACGGGTGTGGCGGAGGCGAGCCCGACGAGCCTGTACGCCCCTTCCGCCATGGTCTTCACCGTCGCCCAGGGGGACGCCGCCACGGGCACCGTCCTGCGGGCGACCGTCCTCAGCTGCGCCTACACCGCCGAGGGCACGCACCCCGCCCCCCGGGCCGCGTGCGACGCCCTCAACGCCACCGGCGGCCAGTTCAACAGCCTGCTCGCCGCCCCGGATCAGAACCGGGCGTGCCCGCGGCACTACGACCCCGTCACCATCACCGCGAACGGCGTCTGGCGCGGCAGCCACGTCGCGTGGAAGCACACCTTCTCCAACGCGTGCGTGATGTCCGCGACCCTGAACGGCAACGTCCTCTACGCGTTCTGAGCGCTCTGACGCCGCCGAGTCGCGCATCGGGTGTGCCGGGCGGACACCGCCCGGCCCCGCGATCCGCATTCGTAGCCGCGATCCGCATCCGCGACGCTCAGGGGGTGCCGCTCCGGTCGGCGACCAGGCGGATCGCCGCGATCGTGAGGTCGGGGTCGTGGAGCTGGACGTAGTGGTCGCTGCCGGTCGCCCACAGGTGCGGGGTCTGCGGCCGCATCCCCACCAGCGCCTGTTGGGCCTTCGGCCAGGCCCTCTCCAGCCCGGCGAGCAGCTCCCCGGACATCGTGGCGGGCGCCGCGAAGGGCGCGGTCTTGCTGAGCACCGCGACCGGGACGGGCGGCAGCGGCCCGCCGCCGTCGATCGCGTCGACCCCGCCGTCGATGTCGACCTGCTCGAAGTCCGGGTCGGCGTCGAAGGGTGTTCCCGGGTGCCGCAACGCCTCGACGTACGCCGCCCACTGCGTCCCCATCGCGGGCTTCAACCCGGGCCCGAGGGCGTCGACCAGTACCAGCCCGCGTACGTGCTCCGGGTGCGTCTGCGCGTACCGCAGGGCGAGCATCCCGCCGAAGGAGTGCCCCACCAGCAGGTAGGGCCCCGGTATGTGCCCGGCGGACAGCAGTCGGTCCAGGTCCTGGACCATGGCGGCCAGGGGCCGGGCACACGCCATCGCATACCCCCAGCCTCCCGCGCACCCCGCCGCCCCGCCAACCGGGCCCGTCGCCCCGGGCCGCCGCGGGGCCGCACCGCGCGCGACCGTCTCAGGGCCGCGCCGCGCGGCGGCCTCAGGCGGTGCTCCGACCTCCCGCCGGGCGCCAGGGGATCTCCGCCCACACCTGCTTGCCGCCGCTGAGCGGCACCGAGCCCCAGGCCGCCGTCGTCGCCTCGACGATGAGCAGCCCGCGGCCGCCCGTCGACTCCCAGCTCACCCATACCGGTTTGACGGGGCTGCGCGGCGAGGCGTCGTTCACGGCGATCCGCAACCGGTCCGCCGACAGGGTCAGATCCATCCCCACCTCGCCCTGCGTGTGCGCGATGGCGTTGGTGACCAGCTCCGACACGACGAGCAGGGCCTCGTCGAGTTCGTCCACCACGCCCCAGGACCGCAGGGTGCGCGCAGTGAAGCGGCGCGCGTGCAGGACCGCGTTGGGCAGCCGCCACACCGTCCAGTGGATCCGCATCGGCCGGCCTCCCGTGCCGTCGTAGCGCAGCAGCAGCAACGCCACGTCGTCGTCACGACGGCCCACCCCCACGAGCAACTCGTCGGCAACGCTCCCGGCATCGACCGGGTCGGCCGCGGCGAGCACGTCGCACACCCGCCGCATCCCCTCCTCCAGGGGCAGCCTGGCGGACTCGACCAGGCCGTCCGTCAGCAGGACGAGCACGGTGCCGGGGACCAGCCCCACCTCGGTCATGGGGAAGTCGGCCTCCGCGAGCACGCCCAGCGGGGGCCCGCCCTCGACCACCAACTCCGAGGCGACGCCGCTGGGATGACGCAGTATCGGCGGCAGATGGCCGGCCCGGACCACCCTGGCGATGCCCTCCTCCATGTCCAGGTCCACATACCCGCAGGTGGCGAACAGGTCGGTCTCCATGCCGACGAGCAGACGGTTGGCCCGCGCCACGACCACGTCGGGCGGGTGGCCCTCCACCGCGTAGGCCCGTACCGCCGTACGCATCTGGCCCATGATGGTGGCGGCTCCCGCGCTGTGACCCTGTACGTCCCCGATCACGAACGCCACATGACCGTCCCGGAGCGGAATGACGTCGTACCAGTCCCCGCCGACCTCGAGCCCCGCCGTGGCGGGCAGGTAGCGGGCGACGGCGATCCCGCCCGGCAGCTCCGGGAGCTTGCGGGGCAGCAGGCTGCGCTGGAGCATGGTGGCCAGTTCGTGGCCCGCGTCCAGCGCGTGGGCGCGTACCAGCGCCTGCCCCACCAGTCCGGCGGTCGCGGTCAGCAGCGACCGCTCCTCCGGGCCGAACCGGTGCGTCGCGTCCCACCCCACCAGGCACACCCCGATCATCCGGCCGTCGGCGGGCAGCGGCAGCACGGCGAGACCACCGAGCCCGACGCCCTCGAGTCCGGGCTCCAGCGCCTCGCCCGGCGGCCACAGGCTCAAATGCCCCCCGCGCAGCGCACTCTGCAGGGTGGGCAGATCGCTGAGGGCCACGTCGGGCCACTCGGAGCGCCATTCCGAGCGCCACACCTCGGGCCAGGCGTCGGGCTCCGGAGGGTCGAGGGCGGTGACGATGAGCCGCTCGCTCTCCAGTTCGCCGACCAGCACCCGGGATGCGCCGAGCGGCTCGCGCAGGGCGGCGACCGCCAGCCGGCTCACCTCCCGGATGGTCGCCGCTCCCGCCAGTGTGGCCGACAACCGCTGGACGAGGGAGACCTCGTCGGCGGTGGGGCGCAGATAGGTGGCGTCGGCGACCACACCCAGCACGCGCCGCGGTATTCCCCCGGAGTCCACCTCCACGCGGCAACGCAGCCCCAGCCAGCGCAGCTCGCCGTTCGGGCGGCGGATACGGAACGCCAGCTGCTGTCCGGCGGCGGCCAGCCGGTCCGGCTCCACGATCGCCATCAGCGCGGGCATGTCGTCGGGGACGGCGCAGGCGAGCAGGGTCTCCACCTGTCCGTCGAACTGCTCGGGAGGCAGACCGAGCAGTTCCAGCACGTGCGCGTGGGCCTCCATACGGCCGGTGCCCAGTTCCAGGATGAACGCGCCGCCCTGATCCGGTACGAGGGACTGGCCCAGATGCGCCTGCGGAGCCGGCTGCTTTCGGCCGGTGAAGCGGGCGGCGACCGATTCGAGTCCGGCGGCCACCTGGTCGGCGTAGAGCTCCAGAAGGCTGCGGTCGTCGGCGCTGAAGCCCTCCCCCGCCTGCCCGGCGACGATCAGGCAGCCGAGCTCCTGCGCGCCGTGTCCCAGCGGCAGTGCGCCCAGCGAGATCCGGGCCGGCGAGTCGGGGGCACCGTCCCGGACCCGGGTGGGGAAGTGGTGGGGGTCGTCCTCGATGAAGGTGGCGAGCTCCTTGGGCGTCAGCCACAGCGGGCGGCCGGAGCGGAAGGCGTTGGCGGCGGGCGAATGCCCGGCCAGGGCGAGGACCGCAGGCAGTCCGTAGAGGATGCCGCGGTTGCCGGTCAGCTCGGCAAGATGGAGTTCCCTGCCCTGGTCGGCGACCACGTAGACAGCGGCGAGTTCAGCCCCGCAGAACGCAAAGCGATGAGTGGTCACTGTCCGTATCACACCCTCCGGGGGCATTCGGCCTGCCACCTCCCTCCATGCTGTCGCGCCCGGGGCCCTTCGGGCGAGTCGGAACGGTAGCGGTCAAGGGGCCGCCCCGTGCTCCTCGTCCTCGCACCGGTCGACCAGGACGACCGCCACGTCGTCCGCGAGGCGGTTGCGGGTGTGCCGGATCAGGGCCTGGTGCAGGCCCTTCAGGAACGACGCCCGGGTGTGGTCGCGCAGGGTCACCATGGCCGCGGCCAGGTCGAAGAAGGTGCTGTCCCCGTCGCGGGCCTCGATGACGCCGTCGGTGTACAGCAGCAGCCGGTCGCCGGGGGCGAAGGAATACCTGTCCGTCCGCCCGGGAGGACCGTTGATGAATTCCTCGAGCCCGAGCGGTGGCAGGGGGACGCCGGGCATCAAGGAGCGGACCGTGCCGTTGTGCAGCAGCAGCGGGGGCGGGTGACCCCGGTTGATCACCTCGACGTACGGGCCGTCCGGGATCTGGGCCACGAGCGCGGTGACGAATCCCTCCAGGAGCAGGGCGTCGTCACCGCCGGTCGCGCCCGAGGCGACGGCGTCGCGCCGCAGGGCCGCGCCGCAGTGGTCGATGACCTCCACCAGGTCGTCCTCGTAGTGCACGGCCTCCCGGAACGCGCCCAGCACGATCGCGGTGGCCCGGACGGCGGGCAGGCCCTTGCCCCGGACATCCCCGACGATCATCCGGACCCCGTACCGGGTCTGGACCACGTCGTACAGGTCGCCGCCGATCTGCGCGCCCGTCTCGGCCGCCAGGTACATGCTGGCCGCCCGTACGGGGCCCAGCCGGTCCGGCACCGGCCGCAGCAGGACCTCCTGGGCGGCCGTCGCGATCCGGCGGACTTGATTCAGTTCGTTCTCCCGGCGCGTGCGCGCGGTGCGGCTCGTCAGGAAGCTCGCCACCGAGACCAGGAACAGGGCGAGGAAGTTCGTATAGACCTGCTGGCTGCCCCAGGCCTGGTTGTAGGTGGCCGTGGCCACGCTGACCGCGGCGGCCACTCCCGCTGCGGCGAGCGTGCCCCGGGGCCCCATGGTCACCGCCGCCAGCGCGGGTGTCGCGACCAGCAGGGGGCCGGTGTACAGCACGTGCAGGGGAGTGAACTCGACGAGGAGCACCAGCAGGGCGATCGCGAAAGGCACGCACTCCGCGAAGACGAAGAGGACCTGGTGGTGACCGTCGGCTCGCGGTCCAGAGGGCGAGCGCAAGGGCGCTCTCATGACTACAGCCTGCCTCGCCGGTACCTGTGGCCGCCACTCCGGTCCGCGCGTCCGTGTGCCGCCGGCGGGGCAGAATCGGTCCATGAGCAGGACAGACCGGGGCAGCCGGGTGATCGCGGCGCCGCCGACGGCCGTCTACGCCGCCCTCCTCGACCGGCGAGCCCTTGAGGCCTGGCTCCCGCCGGACGGGATGCGCGGGCGGATCGAACGCTGGGATCCCCGGCCCGGCGGCGGCTTCCGGATGGTCCTGACCTACCTCGATCGCGCTGAAGGCGGCCTGGGCAAGACGTCGGAGGCGACGGACGTCGTCGAGGTCGCCTTCGCCGACCTGGTGCCCGCGCGGCGCGTGGTGCAGCGGGCGGTCTTCGAGGCCGACGACCCCGTGTACGCGGGAACCATGACCATGACCTGGTACCTCGCCGCCGTCGGTGGGGGGAGCGAGGTGACCGTCACGGCCGAGGACGTGCCGCCCGGCATCGACCGGGCCGCGCACGAGGCGGGCATCGCCTCCTCGCTGGCCCATCTGGCGTCGTACGTCGAAGCCGCTCCGTCCGCACCGCTGCCCGGACCGGCGCGGGGTGCGCCGCCGGGGCGGTGAGACCCCGGTCAGTCGGCCGTGGCGAGTTCGCCGCTGAGGGTCTTGTGCAGGCGGGCGCTGGGCCCGTTCAGGCCGGTGATCTCGACGGTCTTGCCGCGCTGGGCGTAACGGTGCTCGATCGCGTCGAGGGCCGCGACCGACGAGGCGTCCCAGATGTGCGCCGCGGACAGGTCGATGACGACCTTGTCGGGGTCGCCGGCGTAGTCGAAGCGGCCGACGATCTCGTTGGAGGAGGCGAAGAACAGCTGGCCGCTGACCGCGTAGACGACCTGGCCGCCGTCGGGGTCGGTGACCGCGGTGACATCGGCGAGCCGGGCGACGCGCTTGGCGAAGATGACCATCGCGGTGACGGAGCCGGCGACGACGCCGACGGCGAGGTTGTGCGTGGCGACCACACAGACCACGGTGACGACCATGACGGTGATTTCGCCCGCGGGCATCCGCCGCAGGGTCCCGGGGGCAATGGAGTGCCAGTCGAAGGTCGCGAAGCAGACCATGATCATGACGGCGACCAGGGCTGCCATCGGGATGTCGGAGACGACCGGGCCGAAGGCGATGCACAGCACCATCAGGAAGACGCCCGCGAGGAAGGTGGACAGGCGGGTCCGGGCGCCGGAGACCTTCACGTTGATCATGGTCTGGCCGATCATCGCGCAGCCGCCCATGCCGCCGAAGAACCCGGTGACGATGTTCGCGACGCCCTGTCCGATGGACTCCCGCGTCTTCGACGAGACGGTGTCGGTGATCTCGTCGACCAGCTTCGCCGTCATCAGCGACTCCATCAGCCCGACGAGCGCCATGGCGAAGGCGTACGGGGCGACGGTGGTCAGGGTGGCGAGGGTGAACGGTACGTCGGGCAGTCCGGGAACGGGCAGCGAGGACGGCAGCGCACCCTTGTCGCCGACCGTCGGCACGGCGATCCCGGCCGCGACGGTGATCACGGTGAGGATCGCGATCGACACCAGCGGGGCCGGGACCGCCGTCGTGATCCTCGGGAACAGGACCAGCAGCGCCAGGCCGGCGGCGAGGAGCGGGTAGACGGCCCACGGCACACTGCGCAGCTCCGGAACCTGGGCCAGGAAGACGAGGACGGCCAGCGAGTTCACGAAGCCGACCATCACCGAGCGCGGGATGAACCGCATCAGCCTGCCCACGCCCAGCGCGCCGAGGGCGATCTGGAAGACCCCGGCCAGGATGACCGCGGCCACCAGGTAACCGAAGCCGTGCTGCCGGTTCAGCGGAGCGATGACCAGGGCCACGGCCCCGGTGGCGGCGGAGATCATCGCGGGCCGACCGCCGACGACGGCGATGGTCACGGCCATGGTGAAGGAGGCGAACAGACCGATCGCCGGATCCACCCCGGCGATGATCGAGAACGAGATCGCCTCGGGGATCAGCGCCAGCGCGACCACCAGCCCGGCCAGCACCTCGGTACGCAGCACCTTCGGCGACAGCCAGGACGGGCGGAAGGCGCGCAGGCGCACGGGTATGGACACGGCGGAGTGCGGCAAGGGGAGCAGACCTGTCAGGCGGGCACACCGCCGACGGGCGGGCGTACGGGGGACGGAAACGGCAGGACGGCGGACCGGCGGAACAACGGACCGGCGAAACGACGGAACGACCCCCCAAGGTACCGTGCGGCCCGGGCGCGACGGGCTGCGTCAGGGAGCGGGGCGGCCGGGCGCGGCCGGGGCAGCGGTGCGTTCGACCGTGGAGACGACGCGCACCAGTGCCGGTGTGGCGGGCGCCGACGCGAAGCCGAACCGCACGGGCGGAGCCACCGGGGCGAGCGGGCCCAGGTCGGCGCCCTCGAAGGACGCGGCCGCCGAGGTGATCACGTGCAGATCGCGGGCCGCGTACCACTGGCGCTGTCCGGGCCGCGAGCTGCCCCGGGTCCGTACGCCGACCAGCAGGCGGGCGGGCCCGCTGACCAGCGCCGCCCATCCCGGCCGGCGGGCGAGTGAGCGGGGGACGGCCCGCAGTGCAAGGCCGAGCGCCCCACGCCGTCCGACGGTGAAGCGAAGGCGCAGGTCTCCGGCGGCCACCTCCCACACCGGGCCGCGGCCGCGCACGTCCACCGGTACCGTCCGGACCTCGTCGAAGTGGTAGACGTCCGCGATGTACCCCGCTGTCCGGGCGGTGGGCGCGAACAGGATGCGATGCCCGTCCGCGCGCTCCAGCATGACGTCGCTGAACGGTCCGAAGGGCGACCGGGGCCAGTGGCCCACCACGAGCCGGGTGCCGGACCCCGTTCCCACGGCGGCGATCCAGCCGTCGAAGGTCAGCCGCCGGCGCCCCCTCACGATGCGCCCCGCGGCCTCCCCGGCGCTCACGTCCCCTCCGGCGGCGCCACGACCTGCTCGGTCCAGATGGTCTTTCCGGTGGCGGTGTAGCGCGTCCCCCACCGGTAGGCCATCTGGGCGATGAGGAAGAGGCCCCGGCCGCCCTCCTCGTCGGTGGCGGCATGGCGCAGGTGCGGTGAGGTGTGGCCGGTGTCGGAGACCTCGCAGATGAGGTTCTCGTTGCGGATCAGCCGGACGTGGACGGGGCCGTCGGTGTAGCGGATGGCGTTGGTGACCAGCTCGCTGACGATCAGTTCGGTGACGAACGCGAGGTCATCGAGCCCCCAGGCCCGCAGTTGCCCCGTGACGGAGGCGCGGGCGACGGCCACCATCGCCGGGTCGGCCGCCAGCTCCCACTGCGCCACGTGCCGCTCGTCGAGCATGCGCGTCCGGACCAGGAGCACGGCCACGTCGTCGTCCACGGGGCCGGGCAGCAGCCGAGCCAGTGCGAGGTCGCACAACTGATCCAGAGGGCGCCGGTGCTGGGCGAGGGTCTCGGCGAGGCGGCCGAGGGCCTCGTCGGGGTCGTGGCCGACGGTGTGGGTCAGACCGTCGGTGAAGAGGGCGATGAGGCTGCCGGGCGGCAGCTGGAGTTCGAGGTTCTGGAAGGTCTGGCCCCCCAGGCCGAGCGGTGGGCCCGGTGGCAGGTCGGGGAAGGAGACCGCGCCGGTGCCCGGGTCGACCACCGCGGGCGGCCAGCCGCCCGCCCGCGCCATGGTGCACCGCCCCGACACCGGGTCGTACACGACGTACAGGCAGGTCACCGCGGCGACGTCGGCGCCGGCGTCGGACCGCGCGCCGTTCGCCCCGTTCACCCCGATCGTCCCGTCCGCGCCGAGCTCGCGGGCCCACTCCACGAAGGTCTGCCGGGCCACGTCGTCCAGGTGCGAGAGGAGTTCGTCCGGCGGCAGGTCCATGCGGGCGAGGACGCGCACGCTCGTACGCAGAAGTCCCATGGCGGCAGCGGCGTGCAGGCCGTGTCCCCGCACGTTCCCGACCACCAGGGCGACGCGGGTGCTCGACAGCGGGACGAGGTCGAACCAGTCGCCACCGACTCCGGACCGGCTGTCGGCCGGAACGTAGCGGCTGGCCGCGTCGACAGCTGTCTGCGGCTCCAACTTGCGCGGCAGCAGGCTCCGCTGCAGTTTGAGGGCCGCGGTGTGCTCCCGCGTGACGACCAGCATCAGGACGACGCCGATGAGCAGGGCCCCCAGCCCCACCACGGCCACCCCGCCCGTCCGCCCGATCAGCGGCAGGTCGATGGCGGTCGCGCCGTAGTCGGGGTCGGCGTAGACGTGGAAGCCCGCGTAGCAGAACACCGAGAGCATGATCAGCCCGCCGAGGCCCGGTAGCAGGCCCTTGCACACGAAGTCCTTCGCGCTGCGGGTGAGTACCCGGCGGTAGTACCAGACGCAGGCGAAGCCGGTCAGGCCGTAGTAGAAGGCGATCGCGAGGCCGACCGACTCGATCGAGTCGGCGAGCACGTCGCGGCTGATCAGCGAGAGCAGGACGTAGAACGCGATCGAGACCAGGCCCATCCCCACCGTCGACCAGGTCGGGGTGAGGTACTTGCGGTGCACCCGGGCGAAGTGGGCGGGGACGGCCTTGTGCGCGGCCATCGAGAAGACGGTCCGGGCCAGGGGCAGGATCGTGGTCTGGGTGGAGGCCGCCGCGGAGGTGACCACCATGAAGATCAGCAGACCGGTGAGGAACTGACCCGCACCCTGGTCGCCGAAGACCGCGCTGCCGAGGTCGGAGAGCACGTCGTCGGCGTTCTCCTTGTTGGCCAGGCCGATGCCCTCGGTCCCGACTCCGGCGAAGGCCTGCGCCGAGGTGGCCACCGCGACGTAGATGATCAGCAGCAGGACGGTCGAGATCACCGCGGCGCGCCCGGGGATGTGCGTACTGTCCGCGGTCTCCTCGTTGACCGTGACGGCGGTGTCCCAGCCCCAGTAGATGAAGACGGCCGCCAGGAGCCCCGCCGTCAGCGCTTCGGTGCTGGGCACGTTCAGGGGGTTGAACCAGGAGGCGGAGATGCGGATCGCCGTCGCCGGGGGATCCAGACAGACCTTGGTCATGGCCGTGGCGGCGAAGAGGATGAGCACGACCACCTCGACCGTCAGGAGGCCGCGCTGCAGGGCGGCGGAGATCTCGATGCCGACGTACGAGACGGCGGTCATCACGGCGATCCACAGGACCCCGGCGAGAGTGGTCCACAGCCTGCTGTCCGCCAGCGACTCGTATCCGAACAACCGGTAGGTGTAGACACCGGCGATCTCCGCGAGATTCGCCATGACGATGACGTCGGCGACGATGATCCCCCAGCCGCCCATCCACCCGATGCGCGGGCCGAAGGCCCGCGTCGCCCAGGTGAAGGTGGTCCCGCAGTCCGCGTCGCCGGCGTTGAGTTCCCGGTAGGCGTAGGCGATCAGCAGCATCGGGATGAAAGCGAGCATCGTGATGACCGGGGCCTGGGGACCGACCCTCGTCACGATGAGGCCGAGTGTGGCCGCGAGGCTGTAGGCCGGAGCGGTGGACGCCACGCCGATGGCCACGGAAGAGGCCAGACCCAAGGCGCCGGCCTTGAGACCCTTCTCCCCGGCTCCGGGACCCGCGGCGATCGCGGTGGCTTCCTCCGCGTAACCACTGGGCGGCGTCACAACCGAATCACCGACTTCCTGAGCCGTCCACGGGTCCCGACACGGCATCTTCCCCCAGCGGAAGTGGCTGCCGGATCCGACATGCCGCGAGGGGAGCAGGGCTTCTCCGACATCTGCGAGGGCGCCGTCTCCGCGCTGCTGATCAGGGTGGAGAAGCGCGGCCCGTTCGATGTGGAGGCACAAGAGCGCGGCTTCGTACCGAAGTTGATCGGACCGAAGCGGCGGTGGCGGTCGTACCCGGCGAGCGTCGAGCGGCTTCCGGAGAACCACCGCACGGCCGTCCTCGATCCACTCGCCCGTCCCCGCGCGGGCGGGACACCTGCGGCATGCCAGGGGCTCGGGCCGGGAGCTCCGCCGTACCCTCGCGGAATGACCGACAACGAGATCAAACTCAAGGCCATCGCGGCGCTCACGGGTGTGCGGAGCGGCATCGGGACGGACTACGTCTCCTCACTGCTCGGCGAGGTGACGCCGACGGAGTTCCTCGTGCCGGCCGATGCCGATCCGGCCGAGGTCGGATTCGCCATGCTGGATCAGCTGTCCGGCCCTCTCAGCGCCCTGATCAGCGGCTTTGTGCTGGCCTTCGAGGCGGTCGCGGACGCGTTCGACGAGACGGAGTCCCCGACGTCCGCGCAGGAGATCCTGCAGTCGCTCGCCCTGCAACTCGCGAGCGAATCCGACTGATCGGCCGATCCGGCTGATCCGGTCGATCCGGCCGATCCGATCGGAAGGACCTCCGGGCCCCACGCGGGCCGCTCGGCCAGGAGAACGGCGCCGCTCGACCCGCGGGGCTCGTCCGAAGGGGCGTCAGGCGCCGTCCGGCGGGGTGTCCGCGGCCTCCCTGCCCCGCTTCTCCATCTCCTCCGGGGAGACGTCCTCCACGTGCGTGGCGATGTTCCAGCGGTGTCCGAAGGGGTCCTCGAACTGTCCGGTGCGGTCGCCGTAGAACTGGTCCTTGACCGGCGACAGCTGTGTGGCGCCGAAGGACAGCGCGGTGGCGAAGACGGCGTCGACGTCCTCGACGTAGAGGTGCAGGGTGATCGGCGTGCCGCCCACCGTCTTCGGCGACCGGAATCCGATCTCCGGGTACTCGTCGGCGAGCATGACGACCGAGGTGCCGAACTCCAGTTCGGCGTGGCCGATCTTGCCGCCGGGTGCGGGCATCCTCATCCGCTCGGCCGCGCCGAGCACCGCGACGTAGAAGTCGATCGCGGCTGCGGCCCCGTCCACGCAGAGGTAGGGCGTGACGCTCTGGTATCCCTCGGGAATCGGCTTGACGGTCACCGGCTTCGGACCCTCCGAACAGTGGCGATCGCCGCCGATCGCCGTAGAGAACCACTGATATCCCCACCCCGGGCGAAACCGCCCGGCGCCGCGCGGAAGCCCGCGACGGATGCCCCGAAGGGCCCCCTGGGCGCGGTCCTAGCCGGTTCCGCCGGGCCGGAAGCGGACCGGGGCCTGGAAGCGGGCCTTGCGGGCCGCTCGGCGGAAGGTGGTCAGGACGGCCGGGCCCGCGAGGACGATGCAGAGGAAGTTCGTGACGGCGCGGCCGGTGTCCCAGCCGAGCGAGGTGGCCAGGTCAAAGGCCAGGTAGCGCTGGAACTGCTCCGTGAAGGGCAGGCCGGGCAGGTATGCGATGGAGCTGTTCGGGTCGAGGGAGAACGGCCAGAACGACAGGTTGAGGAGGAAGCCGAAGAGGTAGCCGGACACCGATCCGTAGACGGCGAGCATGGCGATCTCGCGGCGGCCGGTGGCCCTGGGGAGGAAGCCGGCGAGCATGCCCACGAAGGCGCAGCCGAACATCTGGTACGGCATCCAGGGGCCGACGCCGCCGGTGATGAGGGCGGAGGCGAAGAGCGAGGTGCAGCCCAGGGTGAAGCCGAAGCCCGGGCCGTAGACCCGGCCGGCGAGGACGAGGATGAAGAACACCGTCTCGATGCCGGCCGTGCCGGCGCCCAGCGGGCGGATCGCGGCGTTCACCGCGGACAGGACGCCCAGCATGGCCAGGGCCTTGGAGCTGATGCCGCCCTCGGCGATCTCGGAGATCACCACGCACAGCACGATGACCAGCAGGACGCCGAAGATCAGGGGCGGGGCGTAGTGGGAGCCGAACTTCCCCGGCGCGACGAGGAACGGCCAGAAGAAGGCGACGATCCCGAGGAAGGCCGCCATGGCGATGACGACGCCGGCCCGCGCGTTGATGCGGATGGCGGCGGTGCGTGCGGCGGTGCGTACGGGGGTGGGTGCGGCGGCGGTCATGAGGCCCGGTTCGTCTCGTCGTCGTCGGGGAGGGCGGAGGCCACCTGGGCGACCGTCAGACAGGGCAGCGGAGCCAGGATCTTCGCGGTCTGCGGGGCGAAGACCGGTGAGGCGACGATGACCTCGGTGGTCGGGCCGTCGGCGACGACGTCCCCCTCGGCCATGACGACGACCCGGTCGGCGGCGCGGGCGACGAACTCGACGTCGTGGGTGGAGATGACGACGGCGCGGCCTTCGACGGCCAGGCTGTCGACGATGCGGATCAGTTCGGCCTTGGCGCGGTAGTCGAGGCCGCGGGTGGGCTCGTCCAGGAGCAGGACCTCGGGGGCGGCGGACAACTGGATGGCGAGGACCAGGGCGAGCCCCTGGCCCTCGGACTGGTCGCGGGGGTGCGTGGTGCCGGCGATCCCGGGTGCGAGGCGGTCGAGGATCTCCCGAGCGCCCGGCGCGTCTGCGCCGACCTCGGATTCGGCGTCGGCCTGGTCGAGTTCCTGCTTGACGCTCTCCAGGTAGAGGAGGTCGGTGGGGGTCTGGGGGACCAGACCGACGAGTCGGCGGGCCTCTGCGGCGGACAGCTTCCGCGGATCGGCGGACCGGCCCCCGTCGTCGGCCGGGATGTGTACGGTTCCGGCCTTGCGCGGGCCGGAGCCCTGGAGGGCCCACAGCAGGGAGGACTTGCCCGAGCCGTTGCGGCCCATGAGCGCGGTGACCTCGCCGCCGCGCAGGTCGAGGTCGACCTCGCGGACGGCCGGGACCCCCTGGTAGGCCACCGTCACTCCACGGGCCTTGAGCAGCGTGCCGGCATCGGCGGCCGGCGCCGGGCGTACCGGCGGGGGAGTGACACCGGCCAGCCGGGCCCGCAGGGGCGCCGCGGCGCGGCGGGCGTCGCGGATCGAGAGCGGGAGCGGGTCCCAGCGGGCGACGCGGCCGAGTTCCACGATGGGCGGGGCGATGGAGGAGGTACGGAAGATCTCGGCGGGCGTACCGGACACCACGCGGCCGTCGCCGGGCAGGTGGATGACGCGGTCGGCGTACTGCACCACGCGCTCCAGGCGGTGCTCGGCGAGCAGCACGGTCACGCCGAGGTCGTGGACGAGGCGGGTGACGGCCGCCAGGACCTCCTCGGCCGCGGTCGGGTCGAGAGCCGAGGTCGGCTCGTCGAGGACCAGGACCCGGGGGTGGGCGGGTGAGGACGGAGCCGATGGCCACGCGCTGCTGCTGGCCGCCGGAGAGTTCGTGCAGGGCGCGGTGGCGGAGGTCCGCGAGGCCCAGGAGATCGAGGGTTTGGACCTTGGACGGGTTCGCGCCGCCGTTGGTGCCGTCGCACTTGTGGGTACCGCCGGTGGCGGTGGTGACGTCGTGGCCCTTGGTGTTGACCTTGCCCTTGAACAGCAGCCCGGTGGGGCCCTGGACGGTGACGGTCACCTTGACGGCCTTGTTGGTGTTCGGCTTGGCCTGTGCCTCGGCCACGGCGGGGGTGGCGAGGGCGAGGGCCAGCGCGACCGTGATGATCGCGGAGCGGCGGGCGAGAGTCTGGCGCATGGAGGTGGGTGCCTTCCTGGTGGGATCTTCGGGTCTGCTGACGCGAACCCGCCGACCCGCACCCGCGCACACCCCCGTGACGGCGTCCCTCGGGAGGGCGCACGGGGATGCCGGGCCAGGCTGGGGCTTCGTACTGCAGACCGTGACAGTGGGAAGCGGTGCACATCGCACCCCGGGTTCTCCGACTCACGGCGCGCGGGCGGCCGTTCACGGTTGCAGGTCAGCGCCGGATTCCCACCGGCTTCCCCCAGTTGTGCATGCATTCGGTTGTGGGCCCAGGCCGTGGGGAGCCGGAGGAGAACGCATCGTACGGCCTGAGGAGGGGCGCTCGGAAGCGAATGCCGACTCAGGTGGCCGGGCGCGGATTTCGGCCGAGCGGAGCGGGGCGTGCCGGAGAGGGGCATGCCGGAGCGGGGCGTGACGACACCACTCGTCACGCCCCGCTCTTCCTCAGCTGCCGGGGCACCCTCAGCCCGGGCGGCGAACCGGGGCCCCTCAGCCCCGGTCGTACATGTGGAACCCGCGGCCGCTCTTTCGGCCCAGCAGGCCGGCCTGGACCATCCGCTGGAGCAGCGGGGGCGGCGCGTAGAGGGGTTCCTTGAACTCGTCGTAGAGGGATTCCGCGATGGCCGCGACCGTGTCCAGGCCGATGAGGTCGGCGAGCTTCAGCGGGCCCATGGGGTGCGCGCAGCCGAGCACCATCCCGGCGTCGATGTCCGCGGCACTGGCGTAGCCGGACTCGGCCATCCGGATCGCCGCCAGCAAGTACGGGACGAGGAGGGCGTTGACCACGAAGCCGGACCGGTCCTGGGAGCGGATCGCGGTCTTGCCGAGGGTGTCCCGGACGAAGCACTCCATCGTGTCGACGGTGTTCTTCGTGGTGTGGAGCGAGGACACGATCTCGACCAGGGGGAGGACCGGTACGGGGTTGAAGAAGTGCAGGCCGAGTACGCGGTCGGCGCGGCCGGTGGCCATGCCCAGGCGCATGATCGGGATGGCGGAGGTGTTGGAGGCGAGGATCGCCTCCGGGTCTTCCACGACCTTGTCGAGGGCGGTGAAGATCCCGGCCTTCACCTCGGCGTTCTCGACGACGGCCTCGATGACGAGCTGCCGGTCGGCGAGGTCGTCGAGGTCGCTCGTGAAGACGAGCCGGGCCTGGGCGTCCTCGGCGGAGAGCCGGTCGAGTTTGCCGCGCTGCACGGCCCGTTCCAGCGAGACGGCGACACGTTCGCGGGCGGCGCGGGCGCTGTCGGCGTCCGACTCGGCGACGACGGTGTCGAGCCCGGCGCGGGCGCAGACCTCGGCGATGCCGGCGCCCATCTGGCCGCCGCCGACGATGCCGACCCTGCGGATGTCCGTGCTCATGCGGGGGTCTCCGTCCGGTGGACGAGGTGGCGGGTGTACGCCTCGGGGGTGAAGAAGGCGGGCAGGCGCGGCGTGAGCGCGGTATCCACGAAGAGGTCCCGGGCTTCGGTGGCCAGGGCCCGCGGATCCTCCTCCGCCAGGGCCTCGCATTCGGCGTCGAGGAGGGTGAGCACCGTGGAGCGCTCCACCCGGTCGTGGCGGAGCCACTGCCAGATCTGGACGCGGGCGATCTCGGCGGTGGCGGCGTCCTCCATCAGCCCGTTCAGGGCGACGGCTCCGCGGCCGCGGAGCCAGGCGTCGAAATAGCGCAGGGCCACGGACACGTTGGAGCGGATGCCCTCGGAGGTCGGCGGGGCGGCGATCCGGCGGACCGACAGCAGGTCGGCGGCGGCGACTTCGACGTCCTCGCGCGTGCGCTCCAGCTGGTTCGGTCGCTCTCCCAGGACCCCGTCGAAGAGCTCGCGGCAGACCGGCACGAGGCCCGGGTGGGCGACCCAGGAGCCGTCGAAGCCGTCCTCGGCCTCCCGCTCCTTGTCGAGGCGGACCTTCGCCAGGGCGGCCGTGCGGGCTTCCGCGTCCTTGCCGGGGACATGGGCGGCCATGCCGCCGATGGCGTGCGCGCCGCGCTTGTGGCAGGTGCGGACGAGGAGTTCGGTGTAGGCCCGCATGAAGGGCGCGGTCATGGTGACCGCCGCCCGGTCGGGCAGTTGGAAGTCGGTGCGGTGGCCGAAGGTCTTGATCAGGCTGAAGAGGTAGTCCCAGCGCCCCGCGTTGAGCCCGGCGCTGTGCTCACGCAGCTCGTAGAGGATCTCCTCCATCTCGAACGCGGCGGTGATCGTCTCGATGAGGACGGTGGCGCGCACGCTGCCGCGTGGGATGCCGAGCTGCTCCTGGGCGAACACGAAGACGTCGTTCCACAGGCGCGCCTCGTACCGGTTCTCCAGCTTGGGGAGGTAGAAGTACGGGCCGTGTCCGGCGTCGATCTGCCGCTGGGCGCAGTGGAAGAAGTACAGGCCGAAGTCCACGAGCGAGGCGGACACGGGGCGGCCGTGGATCTCCAGGTGCTCTTCGAGGAGGTGCCAGCCGCGCGGGCGGACCATGATGGTCGCGAGGTCCGGCCCGAGGCGGTACTCCTTGCCCTCCGGGGTGGTGAAGTCGATCCGCCGCTCGATCACGTCGAGCAGGGTCAGCTGGCCGCCGATGATGTTGTCCCAGGTGGGGGAGGTGGCGTCTTCGAGGTCGGCCATCCAGACCTTGGCACCGGAGTTCAGGGCGTTCACCGCCATCCGGCGGTCCGGCGGGCCGGTGATCTCCACCCGCCGGTCGGTGAGGCCCGGTGCCGGCGGTGCGACCCGCCACTCGCGCTCCCGTCGGATGGCGCGGGTGGCGAGGGGGAAGACGAGGGGGGTGCCGCCGGCCAGGTGGGCCGAGCGGCGGGCCCGCTCCTTGAGGGCTTCCAGGCGCCGGGCGTTGAACGCGTCGTCGAGCCGGGCGATGAAGTCCAGGGCTTCGGGGGTGAGGATCTCGTCGTGGCGGTCGCCCGGCGCCCCGAGGACCTCGACGCGGCGGGTCGGTGCGTGGATGGACATGCGGGTCTCCTCAGGAGAGGGGAGGGCCGGACGGAGGTGGCAACTCCTCGGGCCTTCGGGGAACGCGGGGCAACGGCGTCGGCGGGGCGCCCGGGTACTGCGGGTACTCGGGCGCCCCGGGTCTACGGCGCGGTGGTGCCTGGGGTGCTCCGGGCGACCTGCGGCCCGGAGCTAGTGGAACTGCTCTTCCTCGGTGGAGCCGGAGAGCGCGGTCGTGGACGAGGCCGGGTTGACGGCGGTGGAGACGAGGTCGAAGTAGCCCGTGCCGACCTCGCGCTGGTGCTTGACGGCGGTGAATCCCTGGGCCTGGGCGGCGAACTCGCGCTCCTGGAGGTCGACGTAGGCGGTCATGCCGTGCTCGGCGTAGCCGCGCGCCAGGTCGAACATGCCGTGATTGAGGGAGTGGAATCCGGCGAGCGTGATGAACTGGAAGCGGTAGCCCATGGCACCCAACTCCCGCTGGAACTTGCCGATCTGGTCGTCGTCCAACGCGGCCTTCCAGTTGAAGGACGGCGAGCAGTTGTAGGCCAGCATCTGGTCCGGGTACTGCGCGTGGATCGCCTCGGCGAACTCGCGGGCCTGGGCCAGGTCCGGGGTGCCGGTCTCGACCCAGATCAGGTCGGCGTACGGGGCGTAGGCGAGGCCGCGGGCGATGACCGGGGCCATGCCGTTCCGGACGTGGTAGAAGCCTTCGGCGGTGCGCTCGCCGGTGCAGAACTCCGCGTCGCGCTCGTCGACATCGCTGGTCAGGAGGGTGGCGGCGAGCGCGTCCGTGCGGGCGATGATCAGGGTCGGGGTGTCGGCGATATCGGCCGCAAGGCGGGCCGCGTTCAGGGTGCGGACGTGCTGGGCGGTGGGGACGAGGACCTTGCCGCCGAGGTGGCCGCACTTCTTCTCGGAGGCCAGCTGGTCCTCGTAGTGGATGCCGGCGGCGCCGGCCGCGATCATCGCCTTGGTGAGCTCGAAGGCGTTGAGCGGGCCGCCGAAGCCGGCCTCGGCGTCCGCGATGATCGGCGCGAGCCAGTCCGTCGTGTCGGTGCCGCCCTCGGCGGTGGCGATCTGGTCGGCGCGCAGCAGCGCGTTGTTGATCCGACGGACCACCTGCGGAACGGAGTTGACCGGGTAGAGGGACTGGTCGGGGTAGGTGTGTCCGGCCTGGTTCGCGTCGGCGGCGACCTGCCAGCCGGAGAGGTAGATCGCCTGGAGGCCGGCCCGGACCTGCTGCACGGCCTGGCCGCCGGTGAGCGCGCCGAGGGCGTGGATGTAGTCCTGTTCGTGGAGCTGTCGCCACAGCCGCTCGGCGCCGCGCCGGGCGAGGGTGGCTTCCTCGCGGACACTGCCGGACAGCCGGACCACGTCTTGCGCGGTGTAGGTGCGCTCGATGCCCGCCCACCGGGGGTCCGTCGCCCAGCGCTCGGCGAGGGCCGCTGCCGCCGTGTTCGTCGTGTCTGCCATGACCGTCACCGTCTCCGTGAGTAGCTGAATAGCTGAGTGGCACCTCCGCACCCGTCATGAGTGCGAAGTAATGGCACGAAGTGCCAATCGAATGGATCGCGGCCCGCCGTACCGGTGTGGAACGAACTGAGCAATGTTGCCGAACCACTCGCCAGAACCCGCCGAACATCCGACATCAGGGCGTGAATCGGGCCCGGTGGGTTCTGTCGCTGCCGCCTGTTTCGGCGGGCCGCAGGACGACTCTCTCAGCGACACCCAGTGCCATCAATGAGGGACGTCTGCTAAGTTCTGCGCATCTTTTCGCGCCCGTTTGCCAAGTCTGCGAAGACCTCGGGGCTCGGATGGATGCGTAGGGATGAGTCAGGCCCCGGAGACGAGGGAGGCGACGCGGTGAGCAAGACGTACGCAGGAGCGCGGCTGCGGCGGCTGCGTGAGGAGCGCCGCATGAGCCAGGCCGACCTGGCCCGGGTCCTGGCCATTTCACCCAGCTACCTGAACCAGATGGAGCACGACTCCCGCCCGCTGACCGTGCCCGTCCTGCTACGGCTCACCGAGGCCTTCGGGGTCGACCCCGGCTTCTTCTCGGAGCGGGACGCGAGCCGACTGGTCGCGGATCTGCGCGAGGCGCTGGCCGGCGAGGTGGCCGAGGCCCGGGTCTCGGCCACGGACCTGGCGGAGCTGGCATCCCGCATGCCGGCCGTCGCCCAGGTGCTGTTGGACCTCGGGCGGCGCAGCCAGCTCCTCGCCGAACGGCTGACCGGCGCCGATGACGACCGCGAGGGGCTGCCGGCGGCCGGTGGGCCGCGCTCTGCGCACGAGGAGATCCGGGAGTTCTTCTACCGCCGCCAGAACTACCTCCATGACATCGATCTCGCCGCCGAGGACCTGGCGCGCGCCATCCGCATCCGGCCCGGGGAGGTCGTCCGCGCCCTGTCGGCGCGCCTCGGCGACCAGCACGGCGTACGGGTGGCCGCCGACTCCGATCGGCTGCACCACTACGACGACTCCGCCCGCGTACTGCACATGTCGGCGGGGCTGCGGCCGGGCCAGCAGGCGTTCCGGATGGCCACCCAGCTCGCGCTCCTGGAGCACGCCGACGCGCTGGACCGGCTCGCCTCGGAGGATTTCGCGGCCGGATCCACGGCGCACGGGCTGGCCCGGATCGGCATCGCCAACTACTTCGCCGCCGCGCTGATCCTCCCGTACGGGGGGTTCCACACCGCCGCGGAGGAATTCCGCTACGACATCGAGCGGCTCACCGACCGGTTCGGCCTGGGCTACGAGACGGTCTGCCACCGCCTCAGCACCCTGCAACGCCCCCGGCTGCGCGGGGTCCCCTTCTCATTCGTCCGGGTGGACCGGGCGGGCAATATGTCCAAGCGGCAGTCCGCGACCGGATTCCACTTCTCCCGCGCCGGCGGTACCTGCCCGCTGTGGAACGTCTACGAGGCCTTCGCCGCGCCCGGCCGTATCCACGTCCAGGTCGCCGCCATGCCCGACGGACAGCGGTACTTGTGGACCGCCCGCGCCGTCACCCGCCACCGCGGCGGCTGGGGCCAGCCCGGCAAGACCTTCGCCATCGGCCTGGGCTGCGAGATCCGGCACGCCTCCCGGCTCGTCTACTCCGACGGCCTCGACCTGGACAACACCGCGGCGGCCACGCCCATCGGCATGGGCTGCCGCCTCTGCGAACGGCTCGACTGCCCCCAGCGGGCCGTGCCGCCGCTCGGGCGCCCGCTGGCCGTGGACGAGAACACCAGCACCTTCGTCCCGTACCGGGTCGCCGACCGTACACCGTGACATGGCGCGGCCCGCGCCGGGCGGCACCCGTCGGCCCGCACCCGTCAGCCGGAGCCCATCAGCTTTGGTCCAGTCGGAAGGCTTCGGCCGCCGTCACCGGCTCGCCGACCCGGACCCCGTGCAGTGCGTGCGCCAGCACCTCCGCGCCGCGCACCACGCGGGGGCCCGGCCGGTTGAAGTAGGCGGGACCGTCCAGCACCCACACCTCACCGGACCGCACCGCCGGCAGGTCCTCCCACCGGGGCAGGGACGTCAGCAGCGCCCGCTCGCGCAGGGTGCGCTCCGGACTGAACCCGCAGGGCACGACCAGGAGTACGTCCGGGCGGGCGGCTCGGACCGCCTCCCAGTCCATGGGCCGGGTGTGCTCGCCCGGGGCGGCGATCAGGGGCTCGCCACCCGCGCAGGTGATCTGCTCGGGCACCCAGTGGCCGGCCGGCCAGAGGGGGTCGAGCCATTCGATCGCCACGACGCGGGGCCGCGGCCGTCCTGCGGTCCGCGCCCGTACGGCATCGAGGCGCGCGGCGAGCGCCTTCCGCCGCTCCCGGGCGCGTTCCCCCACACCGAGCAGCTCACCCACCGTGACCAGGCAGTCCAGTACGTCGCCCAGGGTGCGCGGCTCCAGACTCAGCACCCGGGGCCCGCGGTCCAGGACCCGTACCGCCCGGCTGACCCCCGCGTAGGAGACGGCGCAGACGTCGCACAGGTCCTGGGTCAGGACCGCCTCGGGAGCCAGGGCGCCGAGGGCTTCCGTGTCGAGGGTGTAGAGCGAGGATCCGCTGTGCGCGGCGCCGCCGACGGCGTCGGAGATCTCCCGGCTGCTCAGGGTGTCCGCCGAGAACTCGGCGGAGGTCACCACGGGCACGCCGGCCACGGCCCGCGGGGGCCAGTCGCACTCGTGGGTACGACCCACCAGATCGGCGGCGAGCCCGAGTTCCGCCACGATGTCGGTGGCCGCGGGCAGCAGCGAAACAATGCGCATTCTCCGACTGTAGGCCCTGGTCCGGGGGCCTTTCACCCGTCCGCGCCGCCACTCGGGGGTGGACTTACTAGGACGTCCAACTATATGTTCGTGGCAAGCCCGCGGTGCAGGGAAGCCGGTGTGAATCCGGCGCGGTCCCGCCACTGTGACTGGGAAGTGCGCTCTTCAGCAGTACAGGCCACTGACGGAATCCATCCGTCGGGAAGGCCGAAGAGCGTGCGTTGATCCAGGAGTCAGGATACCGGCCGTGGGGTGTTCCGTGTTGTCCACGAGGATGGAGCAGACACGCATGGCACCGGTACGTGACCACGGCCCAGGTGATCCGGCGGAGTATCCGAACGGCGAGGCCCTGTCCCCGCGTTCGTGACTCGACGAGGGCGCCCCGCCCTCCCCTGTCCCGCGGCCGGATCCGCGGTGCGCACCCCGATCGGTGCCGTACCGCGCCCCGCGCCGCGCCTTCCTCGGATCCTCACCTGACGAGAGCAGGCTTCGATGGTCCGCGAGCTCACCCACTTCATCGGCGGAAAGCACACCACCGGCACGTCCGGTCTCTTCGCCGACGTGTACGACCCCAACACCGGCACGGTCCAGGCCCGGGTCCCGCTGGCCGGACGCGCCGACACCGAGGCGGCGATCGCCAACGCCGAGGAGGCCCAGCAGGAATGGGGCCAGTGGAATCCGCAGCGGCGCGCCCGCGTCATGCTGCGCTTCCTCCAGCTCGTCGAGGGCGAACGTGACGCGCTGGCCCGGCTGCTGTCCGCCGAGCACGGCAAGACCGTCGCCGACGCCCACGGCGACCTGCAACGCGGTTTGGAGGTGGTCGAGTTCGCGGCCGGAATCCCGCACCTGCTCAAGGGTGAATTCACCGACAACGCCGGCACCGGCATCGACGTCCATTCACTGCGCTCGCCGCTGGGCGTGGTCGCCGGCATCACCCCCTTCAACTTCCCCGCGATGATCCCCCTGTGGCAGGCCGCGCCCGCTCTGGCCTGCGGCAACTCCTTCATCCTGAAGCCCTCCGAGCGCGACCCGTCCGTCCCGCTGCGCCTCGCCGAGCTGTTCCTCGAGGCCGGCCTGCCGCCGGGTGTGCTCAATGTGGTCAACGGCGGCAAGGAGGCCGTCGACACCCTCCTCGAGGACCCGCGCGTACAGGCCCTCGGCTTCGTCGGCTCCACCCCGATCGCCGCGCACATCTACGCCACCGCCGCCGCCCACGGCAAGCGCGCCCAGTGCTTCGGCGGCGCCAAGAACCACATGATCGTCATGCCCGACGCCGACCTGGACCAGGCCGTGGAGGCGCTCATCGGCGCCGGCTACGGCTCGGCCGGCGAGGGCTGCATGGCCATCGCCGTCGCCGTCCCCGTCGGCGAGGAGACAGCGAACGCACTGGTCGCCAAGTTGACGGAGCGCATCGCCACGCTGCGCGTGGGCCGCTCCGACGACCCCGGGTCCGACTTCGGGCCGCTGGTCAGCCGGGACGCCCTCGACCGGGTGAACCGCTACGTCGGAATCGGAGCCACCGAAGGCGCCGAACTCGTCGTCGACGGACGCGGGTTCACCCTGCCCGGGCACGAGAACGGCTACTTCGCCGGAGCCACCCTCTTCGACCGCGTGACCCCGCAGATGCGGATCTACCGCGAGGAGATCTTCGGCCCGGTGCTGTCCGTCGTACGGGCCGCCGACTACGAGGAAGCCCTGCGGCTGCCCACCGAGCACCCCTACGGCAACGGCGTCGCGATCTTCACCCGCGACGGCGACACGGCGCGCGACTTCACCCGCCGGGTGGGCGCCGGCATGGTCGGCGTCAACGTGCCGATCCCCGTGCCCGTCGCCTACCACACCTTCGGCGGCTGGAAGCGGTCCGGCTTCGGCGACCTGAACCAGCACGGCCCCGACTCCATCCGCTTCTACACCCGCACCAAGACCGTCACCTCGCGCTGGCCCTCCGGGGCCAAGGAGGGCGCGAGCTTCACCATCCCGACGATGGGATGAGCGCCGTGACCATCCTCACCGAGGACCAGCTCGCCCTCGCGGAGGTCACCCTCGACTTCGCCCAGGAGCACCTCGCGCCGCACGCCGTCGCCTGGGACCGGGACAAGCACTTCCCCGTCGACGTGATCCGGCGGGCCGCCTCGCTCGGCCTCGGCGGGATCTACGTACGGGAGGAACACGGAGGTTCCGCACTCACCCGGGCCGACGGAGTCCTCGTCCTCGAGACCCTCGCCACCGGCTGCCCCTCCATCGCCGGGTACCTGTCCATCCACAACATGGTCGCCTGGATGATCGACCGCTACGGGGACGCGGCCCAGCGCCGCCGTTGGCTGCCCGGCCTCTGCACGGCCGACACGCTCGGCAGCTACTGCCTGACCGAGCCGGGCGCCGGGTCCGACGCGGGCGCCCTGCGCACCCGCGCCGAGCGGGACGGCGACCACTACGTCCTCACGGGCGTCAAGCAGTTCATCTCCGGCGCCGGAGCGGCGGGCGCGTACATCGTCATGGCCCGGACCGGCGGGGCGGGCCCCCGGGGGATCTCGGCGTTCGTCGTCGAACGGGACGACCCCGGAGTCTCCTTCGGCGCCGACGAGCGCAAGATGGGCTGGAACGCCCAGCCCACCCGGCAGGTGATCCTCGACGGTGTCCGGCTGCCCGCCGACCGGAGGCTCGGCGCCGAGGGCGACGGCTTCGGCATCGCCATGAACGGCCTCAACGGCGGCCGCCTCGGTATCGCCGCCTGCTCCCTGGGCGGCGCGCAGAGCGCCCTGGACCGCAGCCTCACCCACCTCGCCGACCGGGAGGCCTTCGGTTCCCGGCTGCTGGACGCCCAGGCGCTCCAGTTCCGGCTCGCGGACATGGCCACCGAACTGGCCGCCGCCCGCGCCCTGCTCCGTACGGCCGCAGAGGCCCTCGACGCGGGCGATCCGAAGGCCGCGGAGCTGTGCGCGATGGCCAAGCGGTTCGCCACCGACACGGGCTTCACCGTGGCCAACGAGGCGCTCCAGCTCCACGGCGGCTACGGCTACCTCAGCGAATACGGCATCGAGAAGATCGTCCGCGATCTCCGTGTGCACCAGATCCTGGAAGGGACCAACGAGATCATGCGCGTCATCGTCGCCCGCGGCCTGACGGAGACCCTGCGATGAGCGGGGAGGAAGAGGTCCTCGTCAGTGTCGAGGGCCGCGCCGGCCGGCTGGTCCTCAACCGGCCCAGGGCCCTCAACGCCCTCAGCCACGCCATGGTGCTGCGGATCGAGGAGGCCCTGACCGCATGGCGCGAGAACCCCACCGTGGAAACGGTGGTGATCTCCGGAGCGGGGGAACGGGGACTCTGCGCGGGCGGTGACATCCGCGCGATCCATGAGGACGCCCGCACCGGCGGCACCGCCTCCGCGGACTTCTGGCGTGACGAGTACCGGCTCAACGCCCTGATCGCCCGCTACCCCAAGCCGTACGTGGCCCTCATGGACGGCATCGTCATGGGCGGCGGCGTCGGCATCTCGGCCCACGGCTCGGTCCGGATCGTCACCGAACGCTCCCGGGTCGCCATGCCCGAGACCGGCATCGGCTTCGTCCCCGACGTCGGCGGCACCTACCTCCTCGCCCTGGCACCCGGCGAACTCGGCACCCACCTGGCCCTGACCGGTGCACCCGTCGGCGCGGCCGACGCGCTGCTCTGCGGCCTCGCCGACCACTTCGTACCCGCCGAACGGCTCGGCGCGCTCGCCGAGGACCTCGCCCGGGGGCCCGTGCACGACGCCCTCGCCGCGCACGTCGGCCCGGCACCGGCCGGCGAACTCACCGCCCACCGCGAGTGGATCGACCACTGCTACGCGGCCGACACCGTGGAGGAGGTCCTCACCCGGCTCCTCGCCGTCGGCGTCCCGCCGGCTGAGGAGGCCGCGGCCACCCTGGCCGCCAAGTCGCCCACGGCACTGAAGGTCACTCTGGCCGCCCTGCGCCGGGCCCGCGAACTCGGCCCGCTGGAAAGGGTGCTGGAGCAGGAGTACCGGGTCTCCTGCGCGGCCCTGTCCTCTCCCGACCTCGTCGAGGGCATCCGTGCCCAGGTCATCGACAAGGACCGCACCCCGCGCTGGGCGCCCGCCCGGCTCTCCGAGGTGACGGAGGCCGACACGGCCCGGTACTTCGCCCCGCTCGGCGCCGGCCGCGAACTGGCCCTCGCCGCCACCGACTCGTTCCAGGAGGTGCCCTGGTGACCACCGTCATCGCCTTCGTCGGCCTCGGCCACATGGGCGGCCCGATGGCCGCCAACCTCGTCGCTGCCGGTCACCGCGTACGCGGCTTCGACCTCGTCCCCGATGCCCTGGCCGCGGCGTCCGCCGCCGGGGTGGAGATCACGGACTCCGCGCGGGCGGCGGCCGCCGGGGCGGACGTGGTGATCACCATGCTGCCCGCCGGCCGGCACGTGCTGGCCCTCTACCGGGACGAGGGGCTGCTCGCGGCCGCCCGGCCCGGCACCCTGTTCATCGACTGCTCCACGATCGACGTCGCCGACGCCCGGGCCGCGCACGAACTGGCCGTCGCCGCCGGACAGCGGGCGCTCGACGCACCCGTGTCGGGCGGCGTGATGGGCGCCGAGGCGGGAACCCTCACCTTCATGGCCGGCGGCGGCGCGACCGAGTTCGCCCAGGCCGAGCCGGTGCTGGCCGTCATGGGGAAGAAGACCGTGCACTGCGGCGGCGCGGGCGCCGGCCAGGCCGCGAAGATCTGCAACAACATGATCCTCGGCATCTCGATGATCGCCGTCAGCGAGGCCTTCGTCCTCGGCGAAAGCCTGGGACTGTCCCACCAGGCGCTCTACGACGTCGCCTCCACCGCCTCCGGCCAGTGCTGGGCGCTCACCACCAACTGCCCCGTCCCCGGACCGGTCCCGACCAGCCCCGCCAACCGAGACTACCGACCCGGCTTCGCGGCCCCGCTCATGGCCAAGGACCTCGGACTCGCCGCCAACGCCCTGCGGGCCGGCGGCATCGAATCCGGACTCGGCCTGCGCGCGGCCGAGATGTACGCCACGTACGCCGAAGCGAGCGGCACCGCACAGGACTTCTCCGGCATCGTCCACGTCCTGCGCGACGCGGCGGCCGACGCACCGAAGGGAACCACCCCGTGACCGTGACAGTGACCGACCCCACCGGCTACGAGACGATCCTCGTCGAGCGCAAGGGCCGTACCGCCCTGCTCACCCTCAACCGGCCCAAGGCGCTCAACGCCCTCAACCTCCAGGTGATGAACGAGGTCGTGGCCGCCACCGAGGCCCTCGACCGCGACCCGGACATCGGCTGCATCGTCCTCACCGGCTCCGCGAAAGCCTTCGCGGCGGGCGCGGACATCAAGGAGATGCAGCCGCAGGGGTACATGGACATGTACCTCACCGACTGGTTCACCGCCTGGGACCGCCTCGGCAACCTCCGCACGCCCACCCTCGCGGCCGTCTCCGGCTACGCCCTGGGCGGCGGTTGCGAACTGGCCATGCTCTGCGACATCCTCCTCGCCGCCGACACCGCCGTCTTCGGCCAGCCCGAGATCAAGCTCGGGGTCATCCCCGGCATCGGCGGCTCCCAGCGGCTCACCCGGGCCGTCGGCAAGGCCAAGGCCATGGAGCTGTGCCTCACCGGACGGACCATGGACGCCGTCGAGGCCGAGCGGGCCGGACTCGTCTCCCGTATCGTCCCGGCCGACCGGCTGATGGCCGAAGCCCTGGCCGTCGCCGACACCGTCGCGGGCATGTCCGCGCCCGTCGCGATGATGGCCAAGGAGGCCGTCAACCGGGCCTTCGAGACCACCCTCGCCGAAGGCGTCCGCTTCGAACGCCGCCTCTTCCACGCCGTGTTCGCCACCGCCGACCAGAAGGAGGGCATGAGCGCCTTCGTGGACAAGAGGCCCCCGGACTTCACCCACCGCTGATGTCGTCCCCCGAGCGGCTCCTCGTCCCGCCCGGAGCGAGGAGCCGCGCAGGGCCTTCGCCGCGCAGGCACGGGTGGTACGCGGCCTCGTGCACGGCCCGGGCCGGCTGCGCCCCCAGACCGACCGCGGCCCGGCGAAGGGTCCGGCCGGGTGCCCGGCCGAGGGCCGCATCGCGGCGACGCACACGGCATCGGTCGTTCAGGGCTTTTGTGGGTCTGCCCCAACACATCTGCGCTCGGGCTTCCCACTCCGGATCGGATCCTCACCTCTGGGTCGCGGTTTGTCGCAAGGATCGGCTCGGTCGTGATCACGCCTGGTGCGGGGTTCACGGGGCGCGTCCCGCGTCGTCCGAGCGCAGTCGCCTGCGCAGCGTTCGTACGGCCGCCCGCTCGGCGCGCCGGCGGCGCAGGCTCGCCTGCCACCGTTTGCGCGTGAGGACGAGTACGGCGACCAGAGCGAGGAGCACGCCGGCGGTGATGCCCGCGCCCAGCCAGGGGAACCACATGAGCCGGACGGGGTTGCTGCGGAAGGTCTTCGTGGCGCCGCCGGGGACGGTCGCGGTGACCGTCGCCGCGACGGCTCGCCTGCCGATGGCGGGCGGGTCGGTCAGCCGGCCGGTCACCGTGGTCGAGCCGCCCGGGATCACGTACAGCCCGGACGGACTCAACGCCGGGTGCGGGGCTCGTCGCTCTGGTTGTAGAGCACCGCCGAGTCCTCGACCCGCGCATCCACCTGGGCGCGCCCGCGCCCACGCCGTCCCCCTCCACGGCGGCGCCCACACCGGAGTCCACGTCACCGCCCCTGACACGGGACGCCGTGGACGAGGTGATCCGGATCGCGGTCGGCGCGGCGGGCCTCGACCCGGCGCAGGGCCACCCGACCGTCGCGGCCGACGCCAACTCGAACAGGACGGGCTGGATGGCCGTCCGCGAGAAGACCGCCGCACAGTCGGACATGAACGCGATCTGCGCCGACCTGGAGCGCCAGGGCTGGACGCTGAACCTGAACCTGAACCCGAACCCGAACCCGAACGGCGACCGCCCCGACACCTCCCGTAGCTACAAGCGCGGGGGCCGGTACTTGCTGGTGAGCACGCGCGGGAAGACCCAGGCGCCGTCCACCACCTCCGCCTTGACCCGGCCGGGCCGGGAGCCGCGGGCCGAAGGTCCGCCGGTCAGGCGGCCTTGGGGCGTTCGGGCGCCTTCCGCGTCCTCACGCCGCCGACGACGAGTGCCAGCCCCACGACCACAATGCCGAGGTAGGCGGTGGACGGAAGCTCGACGATCTTGTGCAGCCAGCCCCACTCCGTGCCGAAGAAGGTCTGTGACGCGAAGCTGACAAGCCCCTGGGCTCCTACGACGTAGCCGATGCTTTCGACGGTGTATCCGATGGTTGTTCGCACGGATCAATCCTGTCGCGGGGGTGCCGCACGATCGTCCTCCGCAGGGCCGATAACGCAGTAGGCCAAAGGATGCAGCCCCGCTCAGCCGGGTGGGCTCAGCGCCGGTGGGCGACCGTGGCCAGGGTTTCCCTGACCTCGCGCACCACGCGGGCCGCGTCCTCGGGATTGTTCACGACATCCGTGTGGTTCATGTCGATGACGAGGACGTCGCTGGCCGAGTAGTGCTTGTTCACCCAGTCGTCGTAGCCGGACCACAGGATCCGGTAGTACTCGATGAGGCTCTCGTCCTGCTCGAAATCACGGCCCCGCAGGCCGATCCGGTGCAGCACCGTCTCGAAGTCCGCCTTGAGGTAGACCATCAGGTCGGGTGCCTTGCGGTACGGCAGGCCGTCGATCTCGCGCATCATCTCGCCGAGCAGCCCCCCGTACACCTGCATCTCGAGGGTGCTGATCCGGCCCAGGTCGTGATTGACCTTGGCGAAGTACCAGTCCTCGTAGATCGACCGGTCGAGGACGTTGTCGCCCTGCCTGTAGGCCTCCTTGATCGCGGCGAACCGCGTCTGCAGGAAGTAGAGCTGGAGCAGGAAGGGGTAGCGCTTCGCCTGGATCTCTGCGGGGCTCGCCGTGTAGAAGAGCGGAAGGATCGGGTTGTCGTCCACGCTCTCGTAGAAGACCTCGCTGCCCAGTTCCTTGGCGATCAGTTCGGCGACACTCGTCTTGCCGATTCCGATCATGCCTCCGACGCAGATCACTGGCATACCTCACTTCTCCCTGGGGGGTCTTCTGTTCGTGGGTGGGCGGGCTGAGCGCCTCACACCACTGAGACGCACGCCGGCGGTCAGGCGATTCCCCGGGATCTTCAGCACGAGCCGCAGCCCTGCGGCCGTCTTGAATCTTAAATGACGATCGGCCCCGTGCGGTCCGCAGTGCCGGTACCCCGACCACCCCGACCACCCCGACCACCCCGATGACCCTGACTCACCCCGCCCCCGCCCCCGCCCCCGCCCCCGCCCCCGCTCCCGTCACCGCTCCCGTCACCGCCCGGGCGACGCGGACGGCGTCCGCCGTCGCCCGTACGTCGTGCACCCTGACGGCCCAGGCGCCCTGGTACGCGGCGATGGCCGACAGGGCCGCAGTGGCCGCGTCCCGCCGGTCGGCAGGGGGCGCGGCGCCGTCCGCGCCGGCCAGGACCTGGCCGAGGAACCGCTTCCGGGAACCCGCGACCAGCACGGGCCGGCCCAACGCGCGGAGGTCGGCCAGCCCGGCCACCAGGCTGAGGTCGTGCTGCGCCAGCTTGGCGAACCCCAGGCCCGGATCGATCACGAGCCGCTCGGGCGGGATGCCGGCAGCCACCACGGCGTCCATCCGGACGCGTAGCTCCGCGACCACCTCGCCGACGACGTCCCCGTACACCGTGCGGCGGTGCATGTCGTGGCTGAACCCGCGCCAGTGCATGACCACGAAGGGGACGCCGCCGGCCGCGACGGCCGCGAGCATGGCCGGGTCCGCCAGGCCGCCGCTCACGTCGTTGACGAGCACCGCGCCCGCATCGATCGCCTGCTCGGCGACGCGGGCGCGCATCGTGTCGACGGACACCAGGACCCCCTCGGCGGCCAGGCCCCGGACGACGGGAAGGACGCGCCGCAGCTCCTCCTCCTCGTCGACGCGGGCCGCACCCGGCCGGGTGGACTCGCCGCCGATGTCGACCAGGTCGGCTCCCTCGGCCGCGAGGTCGACGCCGTGCTTGAGAGCGGCGGTCGGGTCCAACCAGTGGCCGCCGTCGGAGAAGGAGTCGGGAGTCACGTTCACCACTCCCATGACCGCGCACCGCTCCCAGTCCGGCAGGCCCTCGACGACGCCGCGCCCGGTCGGTGCGTTCATGGGCATGGGGTTTTCTCCCGGAGGGTTGGGTTCGAGGCCTTCGTCGGGGGTGGGCTGCCGGGGCGGACACCCGCGGGGTGCCCGTCCCGGCAGCGCCGCGCGAGGTCAGGAACCGTCGGGCGTGAGGTCCGCGCGGACCTCGTGCGCGGCCGCGACGAGGTTCTCCAGGGAGGCGCGGGTCTCGGTCCAGCCGCGTGTCTTGAGGCCGCAGTCGGGGTTGACCCAGAGCCGTTCGGCGGGGATGGCCTCGAGTCCCTTACGGAGGAGGGCCGCCGCCTCCTCGGCGCTGGGGACGCGCGGCGAGTGGATGTCCCAGACGCCGGGACCGGCCTCGCGCGGGTAGCCGTGCTCGGCGAGCTCGTCGGCGACCTGCATGTGGGAGCGGGCGGCCTCCAGGCTGATGACGTCGGCGTCGAGGTCGTCGATGGCCTGGACGATGTCGCCGAACTCGGCGTAGCACATGTGGGTGTGGATCTGGGTGTCCGGCCGCACTCCGCTGGTGCTGAGCCGGAAGGATTCGGTGGCCCAGGCCAGGTACTCGGCGTGGTCCGCGGCCCGCAGGGGCAGGGTCTCGCGCAGGGCCGGTTCGTCGACCTGGATGACCGAAGTGCCTGCGGTTTCAAGGTCGTTGACCTCGTCACGCAGGGCGAGGGCGACCTGGCGGGCGGTGTCCCCGAGGGGCTGGTCGTCGCGGACGAAGGACCAGGCGAGCATGGTGACGGGGCCGGTCAGCATGCCCTTGACCGGCTTGGTGGTCTGCGCCTGGGCGTACGAGGTCCAGCGCACGGTCATCGGCTCGGGGCGGGAGATGTCCCCGGCCAGCACCGGCGGGCGGACATAGCGGGTTCCGTAGGACTGCACCCAGCCGTGCTGGGTGGCGAGGTACCCCGTCAGCTGCTCGGCGAAGTACTGCACCATGTCGTTGCGTTCGGGTTCGCCGTGCACCAGGACGTCGATCCCGGTCTTCTCCTGGAAGGAGAGCACCTCGCGGATCTCGTCCTTGATCCGCTCCTCGTACCCGGCGGCGTCGATGCGACCGGCGCGCAGGTCGGCGCGCGCGGTGCGCAGCTCGTTCGTCTGCGGGAACGACCCGATGGTGGTCGTCGGGAGCAGGGGCAGCCCCAGGTGCGCGCGCTGGGCGGCGGTCCGCTCCTCGTACGGCTGGGCGCGGCGGCCGTCCGCGTCGGTGACGGCCGCGGTGCGGGCGCGTACGGCCGGGTCGTGGGTGATGGCGGAGCCGGTGCGGGAGGCGAGGTCGGCCCGGTTGGCGGCGAGTTCGGCGGCGATGGCGTCCGTGCCCTGGGCGAGGCCGCGGGCGAGGGTGGTGATCTCGGTGGTCTTCTGGCGGGCGAAGGCAAGCCAGCGCCGGATCTGGGGGTCGATCTCGCGTTCGGCGTCGGCGTCCAGCGGGACGTGCAGCAGGGAGCAGGACGCCGCGACGTCGACCCGGTCGGCGAGGCCGAGCAGGGTGCCGAGGGTGCTCAGGGACTTCTGGTAGTCGTTGATCCAGATGTTGCGGCCGTTGACCACACCGGCGACGAGCCGCTTGCCGGGCAGTCCGCCGACGGCGGCGAGGTCGTCGAGGTTTGCGAAGGCGCCGTCGGTGAAGTCCAGGGCGAGTCCCTCGACGGGGGCCGCGGCGAGCACCGGGAGGGCGTCGCCGAGCCGGCCGAAGTAGGAGGCGACGAGCAGCTTGGGACGGTCGGCCGGCGCGCCGAGCTCACGGTAGGCGCGGGCGGCGGCGTTCAGGTCGGCGGGGGTGCGGTCCTGGACCAGGGCGGGCTCGTCCAACTGCACCCACTCGGCCCCGGCGGCGCGCAGGTCGGCCAGGACTTCGGCGTAGACCGGCAGCAGCCGGTCGAGCAGGGTGATCGGCTGGAAGTCATCGGCCACGCCGGGGGCGGGCTTGGCCAGCAGCAGGTAGGTGACGGGGCCGACCAGGACCGGGCGGGCCGTGTGGTCCAGCGCGAGGGCTTCCCGCAGCTCGGCGACCTGCTTGGTGGAGTCGGCGGTGAAGACGGTGTCGGGGCCGAGTTCGGGGACGAGGTAGTGGTAGTTGGTGTCGAACCACTTGGTCATCTCCAGCGGGGCGACGTCCTGGGTGCCGCGGGCCATCGCGAAGAAACCGTCGAGCGCGCCGGCCTCGACGGCCGCGCGGTGCCGTTCGGGAACGGCCCCGACCATGACACTGGTGTCCAGGACGTGGTCGTAGTACGAGAAGTCACCGGTCGGCACCTCGGTGATGCCGGCGTCGGCCAACTGCCGCCAGTTCGCACGGCGGAGGCCGGCCGCGGTCTCCCGGAGGGCGTCCGCGGTGACCCGGCCCTTCCAGTAGCCCTCGACGGCCTTCTTCAGTTCGCGGTTCTGGCCCTGGCGGGGGTAGCCGTACACGGTGGCGCGTGCCGCCGCGGCTGCGGGCTTCGATGTCACGGAACTCTCCTTCGCGAGATGTGTCCTGAACATCCCGGCGACGGGACGCGGACGCGAAGGGAAACGCCAGAGCGGGCGGCCCACGTCGCGGGAAATCCCGTACGCGCCGCTCGCTGTGTACGCCGACCCGCCCACGAGGTCACCGAAATGGCCGCACGCGAACGGTCGCGTGCGGGCAACGGGCAGGTCTTCGGACTCGCGGGCACGCCTGCCGGGCTCTCCCGGCGGGCACCTACTGGCCGTCGCTTCCCAGGACCGTTGTCCGGTCCCAGTGCGTATGACGGCGGTCGTTCCCGCTCACCGCTGCGGGGCAGTCCCGGATTCCCACCGGGTTCCCTCTTACGACGCATCCCGCCTGGCGGACGGGGCGAACCAGCTGCGGAAACCACACTAGGCGGAGTCACTGGAGGGCGAGTGCAGCCGTCCACATGCCGGACGACGGAAATGAGACACGCCCCTGCGGTGCGGCCTGCGGCCTGCCGTCCGGAGTCAGCGGTCCGGAGTCAGCGGTCCGGAGTCAGCGGTCCGGAGCCAGCGGACAGCGGTCCGCGATCACCGGGTACGGCACGTGGCTGCGCAGGTCGGGGTCGACGGTGAGGATCCCGCCCGGCCCGCTACGCGCGCAACGCCTTCCGGAGCCGTTCGCCGAACCCGGCGGGGTGCGTCGTCCGGCCGGTGTGCCCGCCGGGGAAGTGCTGGAGCTCCGCGCCGAACCGCTCGGCCAGGAAAGCGGCCGGACGGTACGGCAGTTCGCCGCGGGAGTCCTCCCCGCCGGCGAGCACGAGCCGGTCCGCCAGCGCCTCCAGCCGGTCTACGTCAGGGGCGTAGGACATGAAGGCGGGCACGATCCGCCCGACGAAGTACGGCAGGTTGACCATCGTCCGCTCGGCCCGGGCCGTCGCCTGTGGCGGAAGCTCGACCGCGGACTTCGGCCCGGCGGTCTTGCCTTCCTTCTTCAGGCCCGCGGCGAACACGGCCATCGCCGGCATGAGCCCCTGACCGTCGAGCGTCTCCCGTACGCGGGCCAGGAGAGCCCGGTGCGCGGGCGCGTCCGGCAGCACCTCCACCACCGGCGGCTCGTGCGCGATGACGCGTTCGATGCGCTCGGGGCGCGCGGTGAGCAGGTGCAGGGCGACGATCGCGCCCGAGCTGGTGCCGAACACCCGGGCGGGCGCACCGGGGGAGAGCAGATCCAGTATCCGCAGGGCGTCATCGGCGTGCTCGGCCACCCGCTGCGCGGCCGCGGGGTCGTCCAGGGTGCTCCCGGACATGCCGCGCGGATCGTACGTCGCGACGGTGTACTCGGCGGCCAGGTCGTCGGCGATCTCGTCGAAGGAGGCCGCGCCGCCCGCCCCTCCGGGGATCAGCAGCAGGAGCGGGCCCCGGCCGCGTACTTCGTAGTGCAGGGTCGCGCCGGTCACGCGCAGGGTGCCGGTGTGCAGGCCGGACGCGAGGGCTGGCACCTGGTCGGCTACGGCCCCCTCTTCCTCGAGGTGGAGGCCTCCGCGCACCCGTGGGAGCACTGCCGGGTGACGCTCTCCTCCGGCGGCCGCCACCGGCGGATGGAGGCGGAGGGCTGGATCCCCGTCGGCGCGGGCTGGTTCCCCTGGCGGTACTACAAGCGGCCGCTCGACCCCGCCGCGAAGGGCTGAGCGAACGGGCGCAGCTGTGTGCCGTTCGCGCGCCGCCCGTGTGCCGCCCATTGGGCGGTGCGCGCGTCACCCGTGCAGGTGATCATTCGGAATGGTGTGCGGATCTGCGTGTGCGGGCGTGCGAGGTTCTTCCCCGCCAAGGCCCGGCCTCCGGCTGACGGGGGCGGGCTCGCGTTCGACGGAAGGGTGGATATGAGGAAGTTCGCTTGGGCTGCGCGGGGTGTCGCGGCCGTGTCGGGAGCCATGCTCCTGGGAGCACTGGCCATGCCGGCAGCGGCGGCCGCTCAGGGACCGGAACCCAAGGGCAACAAGTGCACGTCGCTGCGTGAGGTCGACTCGACCGTGGTCGACTACTCCAGCAGCGGCCTCTTCGAGACCGTGTTCCGCTCGGCGACCGATCGCCAGGGCCACGCGTTCCTCAACGACAGCCGCAACCCCGGAGTCTGGATCAACCTGGCTCTCCTCGCGGGCGCCCCCACCTGCGTCCACGGCACCGCCGTCTCGGTCACCGAGGAGGACCCGGGCCACCTCTACGTCACGCTGCTCGCCAGCGACGGAGTCCTCCACCAGGCCCAGTGCACCACCACCAACGGGGCGCCGTTCACCCCGTCGACCCTTCCTGCGGCCTGCGGGGTCGGATTCACGGCCCTCTCGGGTACCCCGGTCTAACCTCCCCCCGGGTCAGCGGCCGGTCGCCCCCGTGCGACCGGCCGCCGGCCTGTTTCGCACGGGGCGACCGGGCGGGTCAGACGATGTCCTCGGCGATCTCGGCCTGCTCGCGGGCGTTGCCGTAGGCCGACGGCGTGCCGTACGAGCGGCGGGCGACGTACCACCAGACGCTGGCCAGGACCAGGACCACCGCCAGGGCGATCACCGCGTAGTTCATCGAGTCGATGGTGACCGGGGACTTCTGGGGCAGGCAGAAGAGGACGGTGACGAGCCCCACCCAGACGACGGCGATCCAGCCGATCGGCTTGCTCCAGCGGCCCAGGCTCCAGGGGCCGGGCTCGAAGCGGTTGCCGGCGCGCAGGCGCAGGTAGATCGGGATGGCGTAGGCCGGGGTGATGCCGATGACGTTGATGGCGGTCACGGCCCCGTAGGCGGTGGCGGAGTACAGCGACGGGAGGGCCAGTACGCCCGCGACGGCGACCGCGAGCCAGACGGCCGGCACCGGCGTCTGGGTCCGGCTGCTGACCTTGCGCCACAGGGCCGAGCCGGGCAGCGCGTTGTCACGGCTGAACGCGAAGACCATCCGGCTCGCGGCGGCGACCTCGGCGTTGCCGCAGAAGAGCTGCGCGACGATGACGACGAGGAGCAGGGCGGTGGCACCGCCCGAGCCCAGCGCGTCGATGAAGATCTGGGCGGGCGGGACGCCGGTGGCGCTGTTCTGGACGGCCGCGTAGTCCTGGATGGCGAAGGTGAGGCCGGCGAGCAGGGCGAAGCCGGCGACCCAGGAGACCCAGATGGCCCGGACGATGCCCTTGGCGGCGGACACGGAGGCGTCTCTCGTCTCCTCCGAGAGGTGTGCGGAGGCGTCGTAGCCGGAGAAGGTGTACTGGGCGAGCAGCAGACCGACCGCGGCCACGTAGAACGGGTTGGCCCAGCCGGTGTCGTTGACGAACTCGGTGAAGACGAACGAGGCCGACTGGTGGTTGTCCGGTACGAAGGCCAGGGCGCCGACGATCACGGCGACACCGCCCAGGTGCCACCAGACGCTGATCGAGTTGAGCACGCTGACGAGGCGGACGCCGAAGAGGTTGAGCACGGCGTGCAGCAGCAGGATGCACAGGAAGATCAGGAACGTTGAGCCGGGGGTCGGTATGAACCCGAAGCGCAGGTTGAGGAAGGCGCCGGTGAACAGGGCGGCGCCGTAGTCGATTCCGGCGATGGCGCCGAGCAGGCCGAGCAGGTTCAGCCAGCCCGTGTACCAGCCCCAGCGGCGTCCGCCGAGCCGGTCGGCCATGTAGTAGAGCGCCCCGGAGGTGGGGTAGGCGCTGGTCACCTCGGCCAGGGCGAGACCCACGCAGAGGACGAAGAGGCCGACGCCGACCCAGCCCCACAGCATCACGGCCGGGCCGCCGGAGCCCATGCCGAAGCCGTAGAGGGTCATGCAGCCGGAGAGGACGGATATGACCGAGAAGCTGATGGCGAAGTTGCCGAATCCGCCCATGCGGCGGGCGAGGACGGGCTGGTAGCCGAGCTCCCTGAGGCGTTTTTCCTCGTCCTGCTGGGGTGGTGCCTTACGGTCCGGGCGGGCGGCCCATTCGGTTCGGGACACGGCGGTACCTCCGGGGGTCTGTGGAGCACGGGGGACGGTGGAGCCTGGGGGTGCGGTGGAGCAGGCGCTCGGTGCCGTGGAGAAGGAGGCGGGGGTCAGTTCCGGCCGGCCAGGCTGCGGGACCTGGCCTGCAGGAACACCTCCTCGGCGAGGGCGCGATCGGCGGGGTCGCGGGTCCGCTGGGCCCACGGCACGGTGGTCCAATACGGGCCGATCGTGTCGAAGACCCGGGCCGCCTCCTCGAACTGGAGGGCTCCCCACAGGGCGTGGGCGAGCTGGTTCAGATCGAGCGGGGAGGCGCGCGGCAGGTCGGCGTGGCGGTACCAGGTGTCCAGGGCGTGCAGGGTGTCGCGCACGGCGTCCTCGGCGACCCAGTGCAGGTCGAGGGCCTTCTCCTGGCCGCGTTCGCGCCGGTAGCGCTCGACCCGTACGTACAGCGGCAGGACGTGCAGGGCGGATCCCGGCGGTGCGGAACCGGCCGCCCAGTGAACGAAGTTGGCGGCCTCGGAGAGCGGTCCGGGCGCGCCCGCGTACACGAACTGGAGCATGCGGTGGTAGGCCTCGCGGTTGTGCGGGTCGCGCTTGTCCGCCTCCGCGAGGATGCCCCAGGGGCCGGGGGGCAGCATCGGTCCGGGCGGTGCGATCCGGTGCTCGGCCATCTGGCGGTGGTCGTCGAGGAGGGCGAGGGCGAGCAGGCAGACCCAGGGCACGGGGTCGGCGGGGCTCATGCCGGCGGCCTCCCGGCAGGTCTCCCAGGCCTCCTGCCACAGCTCGCCGGTGCGCGGGTGGCCGGCGCGGTGGGCGCGCACGGCCCGCTCGACGGTGACGCGGGTGTGCATCACGAGTGCGGCGACGCTGTGCGGTTCCTCGGCCCGCCAGGCCCGGACCACGTCGGATCCGGCGGAGATGGCGGCGAGGACCTGGGTGCGCTGGGTCCACAGGCCCCAGCTGTCGGTGCGTTCGAGTAATCGCGCCATCGACACCCAGCGGCCGGTGCGCAGGTCCTGCGCGGCGGACCGCAGCTCGTTGTCGTGACCGGCCGGGTGGTAGACGGGCCGGAAATCGCTGCCCGCCATCACCTCGTCCCGGTCGGCGGGCGGCGGCGGCCCGGGCGGGCGGGTGCTGCGGTGGTCGTGAACATCAGTCCTCGGATCGCATGGATAGTGGGTCGATCCGGTGCTCGGCTGCCGCGCTGCAGCCTTGCCCGGTGCCAGGGATGCGTGAACCATGCGAGAACTGTTCGGCCAACCCCCGCCGTTGACCCACGGTCGATGTCGCTGCCCGTTGATCGGCGATCACTATAAGGCGATTGGGAGCATACGCATCCAGATTCTTGTTCGAACGCAAGTATCAAGCCAGAAGCGGGATGTGATTATGCGTCAGTGGTGCCGGAGTGCCACGGGCGGATCTTGACGGGCGGCGTCCGCTGGTGAAGGCTTCCGGTCGATGTTCGACCACGGCGACACCAGGAACGGAGCGGTGATGACGGGCCCGGTGCTCGCTGTCGATCAAGGTACCTCGGGGACCAAGGCGCTCGTCGTCTGTCCGGTACGCGGGGTCATCGGCTCCGGATCCGCCCCCGTACGGCCCCGCTACCTGCCGGGCGGCCGCGTCGAGGTGCCTCCCGGCGAGCTGCTGGACTCGGTCGTGGAAGCCGGTCGCGCCGCGCTGGCGGCGGCCGGCGAGCCCGTGGTGGCGGTGGGCCTCGCCAACCAGGGCGAGACCGTCCTCGCCTGGGACCCGGCGACCGGGGAGCCGCTGACCGACGCGATCGTCTGGCAGGACCGGCGCGCCGAACAGCTCTGCACCGAACTGGCCCCGCACGCAGCGTCATTGCGGGAGGCCACCGGTCTGCCGCTCGATCCGTACTTCGCCGCCCCCAAGATGGCCTGGATACGCCGCCACCTCACCCGGCGCGGCGTCGTGACGACCAGCGACGTGTGGCTCGTGCACCGCCTCACGGGGGCGTTCGTCACCGACGCGGCGACCGCCGGCCGCACCCAGCTGCTCGACCTCGACACCACCCGCTGGTCGCAGCCGGCACTCGAGCTCTTCGGCCTCACGGGCGAACGGCTCCCGGAGGTCGTCGACGCGGACACCCACGTCGGCACCACCACCGCCTTCGGGCCCGAACTGCCCCTGACGGGACTCCTCGTCGACCAGCAGGCCGCCCTGCTCGCCCAGAGCGTCACCGAGCCCGGCACCGCCAAGTGCACCTACGGCACCGGGGCGTTCCTGCTCGCGCAGACCGGCCCGCGCCCCCTGCGCAGTACCTCCGGACTGGTCGGCTGCATCGCCTGGCGGCTCGCCGGCCGGACCAGCTACTGCCTGGACGGGCAGGTGTACACGGCGGCATCCGCCGTGCGCTGGCTCACCGATCTCGGGGTGATCTCCGGCGCCGCGGACATCGACACCGTGGGCGGGAGCGTCCCGGACGCCGGCGGCGTCACCTTCGTCCCCGCGCTCGCCGGGCTCGCCGCTCCGTGGTGGCGGGGTGACCTGCGGGGCTCGGTGACCGGTCTGGGCCTCGACACCACTGCCGGGCACCTCGTGCGCGCCCTGTGCGACGGCATCGCCGCCCAGGTGGCGGAACTCGCCGACGCGGTCGCCGCCGACCTCGGCGCCCCGCTCGCCGCGCTGCGCGTCGACGGCGGGCTGACCCGCTCCGCGCTGCTCATGCAGGCCCAGGCCGATCTTCTCGGCATCCCCGTCGAGGTATCGGCGCTGCCCGATGTCACCGCGCTCGGCATCGGCGCCGTCGCCCGGCTCGGGCTCGACCCCTCGCTGACCGTCGCCGAGGCCGTCCCGCGGTGGAAGCCGTCCGCCGTCTACGAGCCGCGCGCCGACGCGGCGGACGCGGCGGACGCGGCGGAGCGCCGTACCCGGTTCCGCGCGGCCGTGTCGTCCCTGCTCGCAGACGCCCCGGCATGACCGCCACTGCCACGGACACGACCGCCGCCACGGCCGTCACCACCGGCGGCGCCCTTCCGAGCGGGGAGTACGACGTCGCGGTCGTCGGCGCAGGCGTGGTGGGCTCGGCCATCGCCCGCGAACTGGCCCGGCTGCCCCTGCGGATCGCCCTGGTCGACGCGTCCGACGACGTCGGCAACGGCACATCGAAGGCCAACACCGCCATCCTGCACACCGGTTTCGACGCGGTGCCGGGCTCCCTGGAATCCCGGCTCGTCCGGGAGGGACACCGGCTGCTCTGCGCCTACGCCGCCGAGAGCGGCATCCCGGTGGAACCGCTCGGGGCGCTCCTCGTCGCCTGGGACGAGGAGCAGCTGGCCGCACTCCCGGGCCTCGCGGACAAGGCCGTACGCAACGGCTACCGCGCAGCCAGGATCATCCCGGCCGAGGAAGTACGGGCCCGCGAACCGGAGCTCGGGCCGGGCGCGCTGGGGGCGCTCGACGTGCCCGGCGAGTGCGTCATCTGTCCCTGGACGACCACGCTCGCGTACGCGACGCAGGCCGTGCGCGCCGGCGCCGCCCTCCACCTCAACTGCCGCGTGCAGGGCGTTACTTCGGGCGACGTGCACACCCTGGACACGAGCCGGGGCGCGCTGCGCACCCGGTATCTGGTCAACGCGGCCGGTCTGTACGCCGACGAGATCGACCGGCTGCTGGGCCACGCCGACTTCGCCGTGACGCCCCGGCGCGGCCAGCTGATCGTCTTCGACGAACTCGCGCGCGGCCTCGTACGGCACATTCTGCTCCCGGTACCGGGCACCCTCGGAAAGGGAGTGCTGGTCTCGCCGACGGTCTACGGGAACGTCATGCTCGGGCCGACCGCCGAGGACCTGGACGACAAGGCGGACACCGGATCGACCGCCGAAGGGCTCGCGCTGCTGCGGGAGAAGGGGCGGCGGATCCTGCCCGCCCTCCTGGACGAGGAGGTCACCGCCGTCTACGCGGGCCTGCGGGCCGCCACCGGCGACGACGACTACGCCATCCGGGCCCACCCCGCCCAGCGGTACGTCACCGTGGGCGGGATCCGCTCGACGGGGCTGACCGCCTCGATGGCGATCGCCGCCCACGTGGTGGAGCTGCTCGCCGAGGGCGGCCTGCCGCTCGCGGGGGCCCGGGACCTGGAGCCGGTACGGATGCCGAACCTGGGGGAGGCCTTCCCCCGGCCGTACCGCGACGCGGACGCGATCGCGCGGGACCCGGAGTACGGCCGGATCGTCTGCCACTGCGAGCGAGTGACCCGCGGCGAGATCCGCGACGCGCTGGCCTCCACCGTCCCGCCCGGTTCGCCGGACGGCCTGCGGCGGCGCACCCGAGCCCGGGGCGGCCGCTGCCAGGGCTTCCACTGCGGGGCCGCCGTCCGCGCGCTGTTCGAGGGCGCCCGCCGGTGAACCGCGACCGCACGGTCGACGTCCTGGTCGTCGGCGCCGGCCCGGCCGGTCTGGCCGTGGCCGCCCGCCTCGCCGGTGCGGGCGCGGGGCACGTGGAGGTCCTGGAGCGCGAGCAGGACGCGGGCGGGGTACCGCGGCACTGCCACCACGGCGGCTTCGGGGGCCCCCTACGCCCCTGGCTCGCGGGACCGGCATACGCGCGGCAGGCCGTACGGGCGGCGGTGACGGCCGGGGCCACGCTCCGTACCGGGGTCACCGCCACCGGCTGGTCCGGCCCGCTGTCCCTGGAGACCACGAGCCCGGCGGGCCTGGAGCGGATCACGGCCCGGGCCGTCGTCCTCGCCACGGGCGCCCGCGAGCGCCCCCGCAGCGCCCGACTGGTACCGGGCTCCCGGCCGGCGGGCGTGCTGACCACCGGGGAACTCCAGCAGGCGGTGCACCTGTACGGCCAGGACGTCGGCCGGCGGGCCGTGGTGGTGGGCGCCGAGCCGGTGGCCCGCCACGCGGTACGCACCCTGCGCCGGGCGGGCGCGGAGGTGGTGGCCGTGGTCACGGAGCGCTCCCGCGGCGCCGCCGTGCCGGGAGTCCCGCTGCTCACGCGGACGACCGTGGGCGAACTGCGCGGCCGGGGCCGCCTGTCGGGCGTGGCCGTGCGCCACGAGGACGGCCGCTCGGGGGTCCTCGCCTGCGACACGGTGGTGTTCACCGGCGACTGGATCCCCGACCACGAGCTGGCGCGCCGCGGTGGCATCGCCCTGGACCCCGGGACGCGCGGTCCCTCCGTGGACGCCTCCTTCCGTACGCCGGTGCCGGGGGTCTTCGCGGTCGGCAACGCCCTCCACGGCGTCGAACGCGCCACCACGGCGGCTGCGGGAGGCGCCGCCGCAGCGGTCCCGGTCCTGGCCCACCTCGCGGGTGCGCCGTGGCCCGAGCCCGGTCCGCCGCTGGCCGTCCGGGCCCCGCTGCTGTGGGTGGCGCCGAACCGGCTCACGGACGCCGCGGGGCGGCCGCTGCTGCTGCGGTCCGCGGAGCCGCTGGTCAACCCGGTGGTGACGGCCGCCCAGGACGGCCGGCTGCTGTGGAGGCGGCGCTTCCCGGGCCGGGTCTCGCCGTCGCGTTCGCTGGGACTGGCGCCGGGCTGGACGCACCGGGTCGACCGGTCGGGCGGTCCGGTCGTGCTGGCCGCCGACTGACGGCGGCCCGCCCGGCCAAGCCGTTGTGCCCGGTGTGCCCGCCACGCGGCGACGGCCTAGGGGGCCGATGATGGGTGGTGTCCCGGACCGATCACCGGGACCGAGGTGGGTTTGCCGATGCCCCGCAGGACCCTCGGTACCTGGACGGCCGTGGGCGCCACGGTGGCCGTTCTCGTCGCCGCCAACCTGGCCGTGCACCTCTGGTCGGGCCTGTGGGGCGTGCTGACGGCGCTCGTCGTCAGCGGTGTGCTGCTCGGTGTGCTCCGCCTGGCCGGCGGGACCCTCGCGGACGCGGGCCTGGCTCCCGGCACATACGCCCGCGGGGCCCGGTGGGCGCTGGCCCTGATCGGCCTGGTCGGCGTCGTGTACCTGGCCGGGGCCCTGCTGCCGGCCACCAGGGGGCTGTTCGAGGACCAGCGGTACGCCGGGATGGACGGGGGAGAGGTGCTGCTGCGCGCCTTCGTACTCGTACCCCTCGGCACGGTCCTGGCCGAGGAGATCGCCTTCCGCGGCGTGCTCTACGCTCTGGTGTGCCGCGACCGCGGGGCGGTGTGGGCGACGGCCGTCTCCAGCCTGCTGTTCGGGCTGTGGCACGTGCTCCCGTCGCTGCACCTGGCGACCGCGAAGCCGGCCGTGGGCGACGTCGTCGGCCAGTCCGGGCTCGGAGCGGTCCTGGCGGTCCTGGGGGCCGTACTGTTCACGGCCGCGGCGGGCGTCCTGTTCTGCGAACTGCGTCGGCGCAGCGACAGCCTGCTGGCCCCGATGGGCCTGCACTGGGCGGTCAACGCGCTCGGCTACCTCGTCGGCTTCCTGCTGCGCTAGGCGGCCCCGCCGACAGGCTCACTTCGCCGGCGGCGAGACGATGTTCCTCAGCCGGTCCAGGTCCTGCGCGGTGAACCCGTCGGGCCGCATCACGGCGTTCCAGGCATCGACGTAGGCGGCCTTGTACGTGTGGCCGTGGCCGTCCGGCACGCCCGTGGAGAACGGCAGGTCGGCGGTGATCTGCCAGAAGGTCACGAAGGGGATCCAGACCATCGCGCCGAGCACGTCCGAGCCCGGTCGCTCCCCGATCCAGTCGGGCTCGGAGAGGGCCAGCCGCGGGCTCCACCAGACGATCGGGTCGGACGGGTGCATGAGGTAGAGGACCCGCGTGCCGTCCCACGGCTGGTCCGCCGGGGGCATCCCCGAGGTCGGGTCGTCGGTGAACCGGACGGTCCGCCCGTCCCGGAACACGGGCTCGATCTCGGGACTGCCGGCGTCGCGGTGGTCGCTGAACTCGCGGAACAGCGTGTTGAAGTTGGGCGGCCCGGCGAACACGGTGCCGGCGGTGCGGTTGCGCAGGTCGTACTCCCCGCTGAAGGCCGTCTCACCGCCGAACGACCCCAGGCTCTCGCCCGCCACGAACAGCCGCGGGCGCCGGTCCTGGGGCAGCTTGGACCACTTGTCGTAGACCGCGTCGAAGAGGTCCCGGCCGGCCTCGCGCGCCTTGGACTGGTCGACGAGGTACGACATCCACGACGGCAGGTACGAGTACTGGATCGCCACACTGGCCGCGTCCCCGTTGCCGAGGTACTCGAACGAGTCCACGGCGGCCGGATCCACCCAGCCGCTGCCCGTGGTGGTCATCACGAGCAGGTTCTCGCGGTCGAAGCCGCCCGCCCGTTCCAGGTCCGCGACGGCCCGCGCCGCCCGGGTTTCCGTGTTGTCGGAGGTCTCCAGTCCGGCGTACGCCCGGACGGGCTCCTGCGCCGCGCGGTGGGTGAACGCGCCGATCTCCTGGGCGGTCGGTCCCTTGCCGGTGAACGCCCGGCCCTCCCGGCCCAGCGAGTCCCACGGCACCAGCGAGCCGGGCCCGCCCGAGCGCAGGGACGAGGTGGGCTGGTGCACGCCCTCAGGGGTTTCGGTGTCGCGCAGCGAGAAGGCCTCGTTGGAGGCGTTCACGAAGCCGCTCAGCAGCAGCCCGGAGAACGCGGCCCATGCCAGGCCCACCACCACGAGCCAGCCGACGACCCGCGCCGCCCGCGGGCCGATCCAGCGCCCGAGCAGGTCGGCGGCCCGGCGGTACAGGGCGCGCAGCCCCCGCCCGGCCAGGAGCAGGAGCAGGAAGACGAGAGCCGCGACGAACGGGCAGGCGACAGCGGTGAGGACGTTGTAGTCGGTGACCGCCATGAGGCGGCGGATCTCGGCCTGCCAATACTGGCCCAGCCCGAACGCGACACCGAAGAGGACGACGGCGCAGACGGCCAGGACGAGCCAGGACCGGCGCGAGGGAGTTCGCGCGACCCGGTCGGCGAAGGCGCGCCACACGTAGGCGGCGACCACGCCCAGCCCGTAGCCGATGGCCGCGCTGATACCGCAGACCAGCCCTTGGAGCACGCCGCCGCGGGGGAGCAGCGAAGGGGTGAAGGACAGGCAGGCCAGGAGGAGCGCGCCCCAGCAGCCGGGCAGTGTCAGGCGGGGCAGCCAGCGGTACTTGCGCGGCGCCGGCCCATCCGATGGAGGAACCGGCTGGTCATCGGTCATGGCGCCCTCCGAGGCCATGGTCCCCCCGTCCGCTCGCTCGTGCCATTCGGAAGTAACGGCCCGCGGCGGTCACTTCTCGCCGGTGGGTTGTCCGGGCGGAGGGGGGGAGGTCCACCGCGCTCCGGTGCGCAGCCGGAAGGCGGCGACGGCGGCCTCCACCGTGGGAAAGAAGTGCCGGGGGTCGATGGTCCGGGTGAGTTCGTACCGTTCGATCTTCCGCCGCACGGGGTCCTTGAGCTCGGCGAACACGAGGTGCACGTCCTGCGCGTTGAGCGCCTCGTCGAGCTCTTCCAGGACATCGGCCGCGGTCGTGTCCACATCGGTCATCGGCTCCGCCGCGACCACGATCCAGCTCGGCCGCGGATCGGATGCCGCCAGCCGCTGGACCTCGTCCCGGAAGGTCTTGGCGTTGGCGAAGAAGAGCGGGGCGTCGAACCGGTAGATCACCAGGCCCGGCAGCCGTTCGGCCATCGGGTACGAGCTGACGTCGTGGTAGCCCTCCAGGCCCGGCACCCGCCCCAGCACGGTGTCGTACGGCCACCACGCGCGCCGGAAGACATTGAGGACGGACAGGCCCACGGCGATGGCGATCCCGGGCAGCACGCCCAGCAGGGCCACACCGGCGAAGGCGGCGAAGCACAGCAGGAACTCCGCCCGGCGCTGACGCCACAGCCGGACGGCCCCCGGGATGTCGGCCAGGGACAGGGACGCCGTGATGACCACCGCGGCCAGGGCCGGCTGGGGGAGGTTGCGGAACAGGCCCGGGGCCAGCACGAGCATGAGGACGATGAGGGCCGCCCCGACCACGCCGGTGAGCTGGCTCCTGGCCCCCGCCCGCTCCGCCACCGCGGTCCGTGACCCGCTGGTGCTGACGGGGAAGCCCTGGAAGAGCGCCGCCGCCAGGTTGGCCGCGCCGACGCCCGCCATCTCCTGGTTGCCGCGGACCTCCTGCCCCGTGCGCGCCGCGAAGGCGGACGCGTTGGAGATGGTGTCGGCCAGGGACACCAGGGCGATGCCCAGGGCGCCGCCGAGCAGCGGAGCGAGGTCGGCCGCCCGTACGCCGGGGAACGTGAACGGCGGGAAGCCCTCGGGCAGTACGCCGACCAGGCTGACGCCGTGCGCGCCCAGGTCGAAGGCGGTGGCCGCGGCGATGGCCAGGACCACCATCACGAGCACCGCGGGGATCTTCGGCAGGAGGCGCTGCAGGACCAGGATCAGGGCGATCCCGCCGAGTCCCACGGCGGCGGAGGCCGCTACCGCGGCCCCGTCGGCGAGTTGCCGCACGAGGCCGACGCACTCGCCGATCAGGTTGTCCGCCTCGACCTTGAACCCGAGCAGCTTGGGCAGCTGGCCGATCAGAATGGTCAGGGCCAGGCCGTTCATGTAGCCGATCATCGTCGGTTTGGAGATCAGGTCGGCGATGAAGCCGAGCTTCGCCACCGAGGCCAGGATCATGATGGCCGCCACCATGAGCGCGAGCATCGAGGCCAGCGCGACGGCCCGGTCGGGATCCCCGTCGGCGACCACGAGCGGCAGCACGGTCGCGGCGATCATCGGCCCGAGCGAGGAATCAGGGCCCAGCACCAGGATCCGGGACGGCCCGCAGACCGCGTACCCGAGCAGGCACAGGATCGTTGTGTACAGCCCGGTGATCGCCGGCAGGCCCGCCAGCTCGGCGTACGCCATGCCCTGAGGCACCAGCAGCGTGGTCAGCACGACGCCCGCGACCAGGTCCTTGGGCAGCCACTCCCGCCGGTAGGAGGACACCGCGCGGACACCGGGAACGGAGCGCAGCCGGCTGAGCACCCCGTGGCCGCCGGGCCGGCCGCTCGCGGGCCTGGTCACCGGCCGGCCTTCCTCAGGCGGCCTTCGACCGGCGGGCCACGAGCTTGCCCAGCTCCCATACGAGCAGCAGCGCCAGGGCCGCCAGCAGCGCCCAGCCGAACTGCCGCGCGTCGATCTCGGTCGTCCCGAGGACGCGCTGGAACCCGTCCATTTGGGTCACCAGCACGGACAGTACGAGCTGGGCCAGGGCCACCCAGTTCATCTGCTTGCTGTCGAACGTCGACGTCGTCAGCACGGATTCCGTCTCGCTGCGGCATTCGAACGCCGCGACGATCAGGCAGAGCGAGAAGGCCGTGAAGGCGATCGACTGGCCCGTCGCGACGCTGTCGTAGCGGCTCCGGCCGAGCTGGATCAGCCCGAGCAGGAGGATGGTGATCGCCAGCCCGCCCAGTCCGACCGTGATCAGCACGGGCCGGGTGAGCACCGACTCCCCGCGAGGGCGCGGCCTGCGCCGCATGAGTCCGGCGCTCTCCCGGTCGAAGCCGAGCGCGAAGCCGAAGGAGGCGTTGACGACGAAGTGGATCCACAGCACCTGCGGCGGGGTGAAGGGCTCACCCGCGGCGATGTTGAAGACGGTGGCGCCGAGGAACGTCAGCACGAAGGTGACCAGCAGGAGCAGCACGAACCGGATGTACTTGGTGAGGTTGTCGTAGATCGTCCGGCCCTGCTCCACGGCGTAGACGATGGTCGCGAAGTTGTCGTCGGAGAGGATCATGCGGCCGGCGTTCTTCGCCACGTCCGTGCCGCTGCCCATGGCGATGCCGATGTCGGCGGCCTTGATGGCGGGCGCGTCGTTGACGCCGTCCCCGGTCATCGCCACGACCTCGCCCTTCTTCTTGAGCGTGTTCGCCAGCAGCACCTTGTGCTCGGGTGCGACCCGCCCCACCACACCGATCCCCTCGATACGGGCGAGCTGCTCCTCCTCGCTCATGGCGGCGAAGTCGGAGCCGAGCACCGCCTCGCCGGGGATACCGATCTGCCGGGCGATCGCCGCCCCGGTCGTGACGTCGTCCCCGGTCACCAGGCGGACCCGGATGTGCGCGGCCCGGGCGTCGGCCACGGCCGCCCGGGCCTCCTCGCGGGGCGGGTCGACCATGCCGACGAGACTGGTCATCCGCAGTCCGTTGACGTACCCGAGCAGGTCGCCCTCCGGATCGAAGCCCTCCGGGTCCAGGTCACGCATGGCCGCGGCCATCACCCGGCGGCCCTCGCCGCCCATCCGCTCGCTCTGCTCCTCGGCCCGGCGGAGCAGATCGGCGTCCCAGGGGACGCTCTCGCCCCCGGCGAGCGCGGTGGTGGCCCGCGCCATCACCGCCGGGGCCGCTCCCTTGACGAAGCAGCGCACGACCGGCCGCCCGGCGGCGTCGACCGCGGAGTGGAAGGTGGCCATCAGCTTGTACTCGGGGTCGAACGGGAGGGTGGCGAGCCGCGGAAGGGCGTCCCTGGTGGCATCGGTGTCCAGGCCGGCCTTGTGCGCGAGCACCAGCAGTGCGCCCTCGGTGGGATCGCCAACCACCGCGCCGCCCACCAGCTTGGCGTCGCTGGCCACCACGTACGGCAGGATCGCGTCCTCGATCCCGGCGGCGGACCCGGCGGCGTGGTGGACCTTGCCTTCGAGTCCGTAGCCCGTGCCCGACACGGTGTAGCGGTCGGTGGGGCTCAGCACCTCGACGGCGGTCATCTCGTTCATCGTCAGGGTGCCGGTCTTGTCCGAGTTGATCGCCGAGGTGAACGCCAGCGTCTCCACCGACGGCAGTTCCTTGACGATGGCGTTCCGCTTCGCCAGGTTCAGGCTCCCGACGGACAGGATCGCCTGGGTCACGGTCGGCAGGGCTTCGGGGATCGCCGCGATGGCCAGCGAGACCGCGCTGACGAACAGCACGTCCCAGGCCTGGTCCCGCTGGCGTCCCAGGGCGAACATCACGATCATGGTGAGGCCCGCGGCCGCCGTGATCCACAGGGTCAGCCGGTCGAGCTCCCTGGTCAGCGGCGGCACCTCCCGCTCCGTGGCCGACAGCATTCCGGAGATCTTGCCGAGCTCGGTGTCCGCACCGGTCGCCGTGGTGACCATGACGCCGCTGCCGTGGGTGACCGGGGTGTTCATGAACGCCGTGTTGGTCCGGTCGCCGGGCGACAGCCCGCTGCCCGGCAGCGCGCGGGTCTCCTTCGCGGCGGGCACGCTCTCACCGGTGAGCGCCGACTCGTCGATCTGCAGGGCGCTGGCCTCGACGAGACGCCCGTCCGCCGGCACCTGGTCCCCGGCGGAGATCAGTACCACATCGCCGTCGACGAGCCGTTCGGCGGGGATCTCGGCCTCCCTGCCGTCCCTGCGCACCCGCGCCGTCGTCTTCATCATCGACTTCAGCGCGTTCATGGCGCTCTCGGCCTTGCCCTCCTGGCGCAGGCCCACGACCGCGTTCAGCAGCGTCAGCACGATCAGCAGGATCGCGGTGGTCCACTCCTGGATCGCCAGCGAGACGATCGCCGCGGCTACGAGGACGAGCTGCATGTAGCTGCGGTACTGCGCGAGGAACCGGCGCCAGGCCGGGGTCCGCTGCTCCTCGGGCAGTGCGTTCGGGCCGTGCGCGGCCAGGAGATCGGCGGCCCGCGCCGCGGAGAGGCCGACCGCGGGATCGACACCGAAGGCCGCCACGACCTCCGCGGGGGAGCGCGCGTACCAGCCGTCCCCACCGGCCGCCCGGGGCTGCTGCCCAGAGGAATCCGACCGCACCGCCATGGTTGTGCCTCCGATCCGGGGCCGCGGACGCATCCGGGCCGGCCGCGCGCCGTGCGAGCGTCGCTAGTGACGCTCCTTCTTCGGCTTGCCCTTGTCCTTGCCCCTGCCCCCGTGCCCACCGGGCCGGGCGCCCGACGGATGCCGGGCGGCGTACGGATCGGCCGGCGCACCGGCGGGGGCCTCCCGCTCCAGGTCCCGTTTGACAACGAGGAGGTCCTTGCGCGCATCCTCCGCCACCTCGGGGAACTGCGGATCGATTTCCATCAGGGTGTGCGCGAGGACCGCCGCCGCGCAGATGCGCGCGAACCACTTCCGGTCCGCCGGAACGACGTACCACGGCGCCCACTTCGTACTCGTGGCCGACAGCATCTCGGAGAAGGCGTCCTGGTAGTCGTCCCAGCGGCGTCGCTCCCGGACATCGGCGGCGGAGAACTTCCAGTTCTTCTCCGGCAGGTCGATCCGCTTCAGGAAGCGGGTGCGCTGCTCCTCCTCGGACAGGTTCAGGAAGATCTTCACCATCTTGAACCCGTTGTCCGTGAGATAGCGCTCCCAGCGGTTGATCTCCCGGTAGCGGCGGTCCCAGATGCCCTCGCCGAGCACGTGCTCCGGCAGCTTCTGGCGCAGCAGGACCTCCGGGTGGACCCGTACGACGAGGACCTCCTCGTAGTGCGAGCGGTTGAAGATGGCGATCTCGCCGCGCGAGGGCAGCCGCCGGGCGTAGCGCCACAGGTAGTCGTGGTCGAGTTCCTCGGCGGACGGCACCTTGAAGCTGCTGACCCGGACGCCCTGCGGGTTGACGCCGCTCATCACGTGGCGGATCGTCCCGTCCTTGCCCCCGGCGTCGAGCGCCTGGAGGCAGAGCACCACGCCGTAGGTGTTCTGGGCGGCCAGCCGCTCCTGGTACTCGGCGAGCAGCGACACCCCGGTCCGCAGCAGCTCGACGCCGTCCCGCTTCTTCATGCCGGCCTTGTAGCGGGGATCGAAGTCCCGCGCCAGGTGCACCTTCGATCCCGGTGGGACCCGTAGCGGCTCGATGAAGTCCGCGATGCGTTGCGCTCTGTGGTCCGACATCAGCCCTCGGCCTCCGCGTCGGTACGGGTGGACCCGGTGGGGAAGGCGGTGGCGAGCGCCTTCCGGGACCGGCGTTCGGCCAGGATCGGGACGTAGACCCGGACCCTGGCCTCACGGAAGGAGTCGTAGGCGGCCCGGACCGCGGCTTCGACGGTGGCTCGCTCGACCAGGGGGTAGGCCGCGCTCACCCGTACGACGGTGTCCCGGACGGACGCGAGCTCCTCCGGGGTGGGCGGCGCCCGGTCGGGTGCTCCTGCTCCGCGATCCCCGTGGACCGGGCGGGTCACGGACTGCTGCGCGCCCCGGAGCGTTTCGGATGCCATCTCCCACGACCTTCGGACCGTAGATCCGCACATTCCCGCCATCGAATGTCTCTCGTGTTCATTCTCTGCTCAACCGGACAAGATCGCCCGGACTGGCTCCCCAAATCGCCCGGACAGGCCCCTTAAGCGGTGTCGCACTCGTCTTGAGCGGTGTCGCACTCGCCGCCGCCGCGGGCGGCCTCCGTGCACAGGGAGCCTTCGACCTTGCCCAGGAGCCGGGCCAGCTCGGTGCGTTCGGCGGCGTCCAGGCCGTCCAGCGTCCGGCGTTCGAGCTCGCCCCACGCCCGGCGGACCTCGACCAGGAGCCCGCAGCTGGCATCCGTCGCCTCGACCAGGGAGGCGCGCCGGTCCGAGGGGTCAGGGCGGCGTCGCACATGGCCGGAGTGCTCCAGGCGCTGGAGCATCTTGGTCACGGTCGACGGGTCGAGGCCGACCGCCTTGATCAGCTCGGACTGGCGCACGGCACCGCTGTCCCAGAGGTGCATCATCAGGAACTCCTGCCCCGGGTGCAGCCCCAAGTCCCGCAGGACCCGGCCCGCCGCGATCCGGTGGAGCCGGGCGACCCGGCTGATCGCATGACTCACCGGTCCGTCCAGCACCGCGCTCGGCGCCGCCGCGCACTGCGAGGCGGCGCGCGGCTCCTGTACGGATTCCGCGGTCATGGGAGTGCTCCTCCTGGTCGGTCCGGCAGGTCCGGAGTGGATTCTACCCACCGCCCACATTTTACCTTGGTCGGCCAAGTAATGCGGTACGCTGCCATCCGGAGCCAATCATTGGCCGACCAACTAACTCTGTGAGGCAGACATGACCAGCGCTTTCGAACCGGTCCACATCGCCGGCGCCACCCTCGCCAACCGGATCGCCCTGGCGCCGATGACCCGCAGCCGTGCGGCCGAGGGTGGGATCGCCACCGCCCTCGTTGCCGAGTACTACACCCAGCGCGCATCCGCCGGCCTGATCATCACCGAAGGGATCCAGCCCTCCGTCGTCGGCCAGGGCTACCCCTTCACGCCCGGCCTGCACAGCGCCGAGCAGGTCGCGGCATGGCGCGAGGTCACCGACTCCGTGCACGCGGCGGGCGGCCGGATCTTCGCCCAGCTGATGCACTCCGGCCGCATCGGCCACCCGACCCTGCTGCCCGACGGCCTCGTTCCCGTGGCCCCCTCGGCGGTGGCCGCCCAAGGGCAGCTCTTCACCGGCGAGGGCATGAAGGACTTCGTGACCCCCCACGAGCTGACCGGCACCGAGGTACGAGAGACCCTCGCCGACTTCGCGCAGGCCGCCCGCAACGCGGTGGAGGCCGGCTTCGACGGGGTCGAGCTGCACGGGGCCAACGGATACCTGATCCACCAGTTCCTCGCCCCCGGCTCCAACCAGCGCACCGACGAGTGGGGCGGCCCGGTGGAGAACCGGATCCGCTTCGCGGTGGAGGCGGTCAAGGCCGTGGCCGCCGCGATCGGCGCCGAGCGCACCGCGCTGCGCGTCTCGCCCGGCAACACCTACAACGGCATCTCCGAGCCCGACCCGCAGCCCGCCTACGAGGCCCTGGTCAAGGAGATCGACGGACTCGGCCTGGCCTACCTCCACGTCCTGGAGGCCGGCCCCGAGGCGCGGGAGGCCACCCTCGCCCTGCGCAAGCAGTTCTCCGGACCCTTCGTCCTGAACCCGGCCACCGAAGGCCCCACCGACCACCGCGCCCTCACGCTGATCGAGGACGGCGTCGCCGACCTCCTCGCCTTCGGCGCGCTCTTCCTGGCCAACCCCGACCTGCCCGACCGCCTGAGCACCGAGGGTCCCTACAACACCCCCGACCCCGCCACCTTCTTCGGGGGCGACGCCCGCGGCTACACGGACTACCCGACCCGCTGAAGCGGGCGGTCGGGCGGCCGGGCAGGCGGGCTGGCCGGGCAGGCGGGCCGGCCGGTACGGGTTCGGCCGGTGCCCGGGGCTCCGGCAGGATGACCCCGTGAAGCTCATAGCGGGAAGCCGTGACAGCGCCGCCCGAGCGGCGGCCGCCGTCGCCGCGCTGGTGACCGTGGGCGCGGGGCTGGGCCTGCGGGCCGTGGCCGCCGGCAGCGTGGCGAAGTTCGGCGGGGACGCCCTGTACACCGTCCTGCTGCTGGCCCTCGTCGTCCTTCTCGCGCCCCGGCTGACGCCCCTGCGGGCGGCCGCGACCGCGCTGGCCGCCAGCTGGGCCGTCGAGTTCCTCCAACTCACCCCCGTCCCGGCCGACCTCTCCCGGCACAGCACCGTGGCCCGCCTGGTCCTCGGTTCGACCTTCAACGCACCCGACCTGTTCTGGTACGTGGTCGGCGCCGCGGCCGGCTGGTTCCTCCTGACCGTCCTGCGCCCGTCAGGAGCACGTGAAGAGTCGGCCCCGACAGTCACCCCCGCGGCCCCCTGACCCGGAAAGAGCGGATCAGGACCCGGCGGGACAGGTGTCCCGCCGGGCCCTGGCCTCGCAGCGTGGTGACTAGACGAGTAGATCCGAATGCCCGCGCGGTTACAGCTTGGGCAGAGCCTGGGTGGGACCCGGCGAGTGGCGTTGTTCGAGCCAGTAGAGATAGATCCGCAAGTCGGCTTCGAGTTCGCCTTCGAGGTAGGCGAGGAGGTCGTTCAATCCTGCGGCCGCTTCTTGATAGTGCTCATCCGAGTGGGCTGACCAGGCAGCCTTGAGGGCGGTGGCCCATTCGCGCAGACGGGCTCGTTCGCGCCACCAGGTGCGGACGGAGTCAGCGGTCCAGTGCTGGTCTCCGTCCCAGCCGTAGCCGCTGAGAGGGTCGGTCCAGGCGGCGAAGAGCAGACGATCGACCTCGACGGCGTTCCTGGGCTGGCGGTAGACGAACTCCTGACCTGTCGCATCGTCGTAGAGGACGTGATCGGGTGCCGCCATCCGGCCGGTCCAGCAGGTGTCGGTGTCGGCCCCGTAGAACGGCCCGGGCACATTGCGCCAGTTCCGCTCCACCCAACGGCCCGTCAGGTACGTCTCGGGATCCGGCAATGCCAGGACCAGGTTAGGCACCGCTTCGGGCACCGGAGTGTCGGCAGCACTCCGGGCAGCCGGGAGCGGATCCCAGTATCCAGCTTGGTCGTTCATGCCCGCCCCTTGCTTGTCCCTGCGTTCGCCTGCGAGAACGTGGCGAGGATGTCCAGGATCGGCGTTGCTGAGCAACGTTGACCAGGAGGCCACGTGCACGCTGATCTGGACACCCTCGTGACCGCACTTTATGTCAAGGTCGACGACGAGATCGGGGGAACTCGAAGCCTCGGCAGACCGCCGTTGCTGAGTGACTCTGAACTCGTCTGCCTTGCCGTGGCCCAGGCCCTGCTGGGGTTTCACTCGGAGTCCCGCTGGCTGCGCTATGCGAACAAGCACCTGTCCGGCATGTTCCCGTACCTGCCACAGCGCGCGGGCTACAACAAGCGGCTCCGCTCCGCGCTCGGGCTGGTCAAGCGCCTGATCCGGGAGCTGGCAATGGACAGCGACTTCTGGTTCGACAACCACTGGATCACCGACTCAACTCCGGTGCCGTGCGGCATGTCGCGCCCGACCGTACAGCGGTCCAACCTGGCGGGCTGGGCCGGCTACGGCTACTGCGCCTCCCACTTTCGGTTCTTCTGGGGCCTGCGGCTGTACCTGGTCTGCACCCCGACCGGGATGCCGATCATGTGGGCGCTGGCCAACCCGAAGGTCGGCGAGCACGAGGTCCTGGCCGCGATGCTGGAGGTCGACGCCGACCTGGTCGCCGAGCGCGACGGCATCGTGCTGATCTCTGACAAGGGCTTCGCGTCCAAGCCGTTCGAGAAGTACCTGGCCGAGCAGGGCATCGAGCTGCTGCGGCCCTCGCGCAAGCGGGAGAAACAACGGCACGGCGAGCCGATGCTCAAGAAGGTCCGCCAGCTCATCGAATCGGTCAACGACACCCTCAAAGGCCAACTCGACCTGGAGCAACACGGCGGGCGGACCTTCGAGGGCGTCGCGATTAAGCGGCCGTAGGAGGGGCCGCCGACGGCGCGCAGCTCGCTCTCGCCGTCCGGCCACCGATCCGGCCAGTAGGCGGCTGCGGCCTCGCCCGGCTCCAGGCCGAGCCACAGCCGCCGTCCTCGGCGAGGCGGCCGGTCTCCTCGAGCCGGGACAGGTGCGAGCCGTCGGCGGTCACCAGGCCCTCGAGCCGGCGGACGCGCACCGCGAGCTGGGAGACGATGAGGCCGACGATCAGGAGGAGCACGGCCGTCCTGACGTCCGAGTACGACCGGCAGGGAGGGGTCAAGGGGGAATGTCATGGGGAGCGGCGGGTGTTGAGACGGGCCGCCCGGCGCGTCAGGTGATCGCGTTCGGCCAGGTCGGGAGCCTTCCGGGCCGCCTCGGCGTACAGCCGGGCCGCCGTCGCCAGGTCGCCGTCGCGCTCGTGGAGGTACGCCGCCGCCGCGGTGTGGCGGGGCACGGTGGCGTCCAGCGCCGCGAGCGCCGCCAGCCCGGCCCGCGGCCCGTCGGCCTCACCGACGGCCACCGCCCGGTTGAGCCGGACGACCGGGCTGTCGGTCAGCCGTGTGAGCTCGTCGTACCACTCGACGATCTGCACCCAGTCGGTCTGCTCGGCGGTGGGCGCGTCGGCGTGGAGCGCCGCGATCGCGGCCTGGGCCTGGAACTCGCCCAGCCGGTCGCGGGCGAGCGCCGCCTGCAGGATCCCGATGCCCTCGGTGATCGACGCCGTGTCCCAGCGACCCCGGTCCTGCTCCGCGAGCGGCACCAGAGCGCCGTCGGGCGCCCTGCGGGAGGCCCGCCGGGCATGGTGGAGCAGCATCAGGGCGAGCAGCCCCGCCACCTCGGGGTGGTCGATCGCGGCCGCCAGCTGCCGGGTGAGCCGGATCGCCTCGGCGGCGAGGTCGACGTCGCCCGAGTAGCCCTCGTTGAAGACCAGGTAGAGGACGCGCAGCACGGTGGCGACATCTCCCGGGCGCTCGAACCGCACGCCGGAGACGGTGCGCTTGGCGCGGCTGATGCGCTGCGCCATCGTCGCCTCGGGCACCAGGTAGGCCTGCGCGATCTGCCGGGTGGTGAGCCCGCCGACGGCGCGCAGCGTGAGCGCGACCGCCGACGACGCAGTCAGCGAGGGGTGGGCGCACAGGAAGTAGAGCTGGAGCGTGTCGTCCACCGCGGACGCGGGTCCGGGCGTCGGCTCCTCCTCGACGAGGTCCTCGCGCCGGCGCCGGGCGGTCTCCGCCCGGGTGGCGTCCAGGTACTTGCGCCAGGCCACGGTGACCAGCCAGCCCTTCGGCTCCCGCGGAGGATCGGCGGGCCAGGCGCGGACCGCCTCGATCAGCGCCTCCTGCACGGCGTCCTCGGCCGCCGCGAAGTCGGCTCCGCGGCGGACGAGGACTCCGAGCACACCGGGCGTGAGGCTCCGCAGGAGCGCCTCGTCCATGGAGGAGGTCACTCGGTGATGGTGGGGTGCGAGCCCAGGAACGGACGCAGTTCGAGCCACTCGTGGATCGGCTTCCCGCCCGCCCCCGGCGCGGCCGACAGCTCTCCGGCCAGCTCGACGGCGCGTTCGTAGCTGTCCACGTCGATCACCATCCAGCCGGCGATCAGGTCCTTGGTCTCCGCGAACGGACCGTCGGTGACCGGCGGGCGCCCCTCACCGTCGTACCGGACGAACGTCCCCTCGGGGGCGAGGGCCTGGCCGTCGACGAACTCGCCGGTCCCCTCGAGCCGGGCCGCGAAGTCGTTCATGTACTGGATGTGCGCCGAGATCTCCTCCGGCGTCCACCGGTCCATCGGCACGTCGTTGACCGCCGCGGGGGCGCCACGGTAGTGCTTGAGCAGCAGGTACTTGGCCATGGTGGATCTCCTCGGAGCCGGAGCGACCATTGTGGTCGCCTTCACCCCTGGGACGGAGCCGGCCACGGGTTCTCGACATCACCGCCCGAAGTTTTTTTGACCCGCCCGCCCGCCCGCCCGCCCGCCGCCCGCCAGCCCGGCCGAGCACCGCACGACACGGCCGACCTACCCCCCGATGTCCCGGCTGCGGAAGTCCGCCAGGGTCTCGCGCCGCAGGAGCAGGCGGGCCCTGCCTTCGTGCACCGCGACGACCGGCGGGCGGCCGACCATGTTGTAGCCGGAGGCCATGGACACCTGGTACGCGCCCGCCACCGGTACGGCGAGCAGGTCGCCGGGGTGGACGTCCCCGGGCAGTTCCACACCGGCGGCCAGGATGTCGCCCGCCTCGCAGTGCCTGCCGACCACCGTCGCGACGCACGGCGCCGTGGCCGAGCGCCGGCCGACGAGGCGGGGCGCGTACCGGACCCCGTACAGGGCCGGCCGGGGGTTGTCGCTCATGCCCCCGTCCACGGCGACGAACACGCGCTCGCCCGTGCGCTTCACGGCGAGGACCCGGTACAGCGCCACCCCGGCCGGCCCGGCGACCGCCCTGCCGGGCTCGATCGCGAGCCGGGGGACGGCCAGTCCCGCCGCCGCGCAGCTCTCGACCAGGTCGCTGCGGAGTCTGCGGGCGAGGGAGGTCAGGTCCAGCGCGGGATCCCCGGGGCGGTAGGCGATGCCGTGGCCGCCGCCCATGTCCAGCTCGGGCAGGACGATGCCGTGGGTGTCGCGGATGCGCGCCATCAGCCCCACCATGCGCCGTACGGCGGCGACGTACGGCTTGACCTCGGTGATCTGGGAGCCGATGTGGCAGTGGAGGCCGGTCAGTTCGAGCTGCGACTGGCCCAGGACGCGGGCGATGGCGTGTTGGGCGGAGCCGTCGGACAGGGCCAGACCGAACTTCTGGTCGTCGGTGCCGGTACGGATCTTCTCGTGGCCGCCGGCCAGGACCCCCGGCACCACCCGGACCAGCACCTTCTGCGAGCCGCTCGTGCCCACGGCCGCGGCCAGCCGGGCGATCTCGGACGGGCTGTCGATGACGATCCGGCCCACGCCGAGCCGCAGCGCGGCCTCGATGTCGTGCGGGGACTTCGCGTTTCCGTGCAGGACTGCGCGGTCCGCGGGGAAGCCCGCGGTGACGGCGAGTTCGAGCTCGCCGGCCGAGCAGACGTCCAGGCCGAGGCCCTCCTCGTCGACCCAGCGGACCATGGCCCGGGACAGGAAGGCCTTGGCGGCGTACAGCACGTCGGCGTCGGGGAAGGCCTCACGGTACGTCCGGCAGCGGGCCCGAACCTCGCCCTCGTCCAGCACGTACACCGGAGTGTCGAAGCGGTCGGCGATCTCGGCGAGCGAGACCCCGCCGACGGCGAGCCCGCCGTGCGGCAGGCAGTGGGCGGAGGCCGGCCAGACGGACAGGTCGCCCGGGCCCGCGGCGACCTCGGACAGAGCGGCAGGGGTCATGGAGTCCCCCTCAGGCGGCACGGACCGGGAACCGGTCCGGCCGGTGGGTCGTCGCGGTGGCCGCGGGAGCCGACAGCGTCGGATCGACGGTGATCAGTTCCGCGCCGAGCGGCCCGCACAGCTCCCGCAGCAGGGACTCGGACAGCCGGATGTACGCCTGGCCCTCGCCGAGGGTCGCGGCCAGCCGCTCCGGGCAGGTGAAACCGACGGCCGTGCGCACGCCCAGCGGAGTGCGGAACAGCCGGATCACCGTCCCCGCCCCGCCCCCGGTTCCCGGCCGGACGGGCACGTACAGCAGGCCGGCCGGGGTCGGTTCCTCGGGCTCGGGGTCGTCTTCGTACTGGAACAGACACATGGGGCTCTCCCTGGGGAACCGCGAACGATGGGTGAGCCCCGGGTGCGGGGAGGCAGTCCGGGGCACGTGATCGAAGCTATCCCCGCTCCCGAGCCTTCCGTGGGGTGTCCTGACGCCGCTTTGACGGACATGGGCCGACTCCATACGCATCGCTGACGGCGGTCGGGCCGTGGCGGAACAAGAGGGGCGGGCGGGCGACGGTGCGAGCACGCGTGGTGGCGGGTACGTGCGGATCCCTCGGGAGCCTGACGGCATTGCACCGGGCGGCCGCCGAGGCCCGGGCGCGGGACGCGGAGCTGTGGGTCGTACTGGCCCGGCGGCCCCCGCTCGGCGGACCCGGTACCCGGGACTCCGTCGGCGGCACGGGCTGCCGCGCCCCGCTGCTGCGCGCCCTGCGCCCGTTCTTCCCACGCGGGCCCCCTGGGCCATCAGGCCTTCCAGCAGGGCAGTGAAGTCAACGGCGTCCCGCCGGACGCGAAAGCGTCCGCAGGCAGTGGCCCAGAGACCGAACTCGGCAGGCATCTCCCGCCACTGGCCACTGGACCGGAACCGCCAGATCACACCCTCGAACTGTTCCCGCAACCGCTCCGGATACGGGGTTCACACCTGGCCGAGAGGGTCTCAAGAAGGCGTTTTGCCTGTTCTGGGAGGCCCCACCCGGCACCCGCGAGATCGAAGAACAGATCGCGGAGGGCGACAAAGTCGTGACCCGTCCGACGGCCCGAGGCGTACACGAGAGGGATCTCCCTGGCATCCCTGCCCGCACGGCCGCCTCCAGGGCCTGCGCCATCTCCGACCACTCCGGCGCCCACACACCGCACCACGGCCCGCATCACGTCAACGGCGAGCGCCGCGACCACCCAGCCCGCCACCCGGCGACCCGTCGACCGCCGACGACCCGGGGCCGGGCAGGGTGTTCCTGTCCGGCCCCACTGCTCAGGCGGGCGGTCACCGAGCCCACCACGATGCGCCCTGAGGCGACCGGTTGCTAGTTCACGCCTTTGCGTCGACCGCTTCCACCAGCGTGACCATGACCTCGACTGCCTCGTCGTCCGTGAGCCCTTGCTCCCGGTACAGAGAGCGCCTCGTCGAGAACGCAGTGGCATGCCCGATCACCGCCCGACGGAGCGGGGCGTCGGCCTCAGGCCAGGCACCGGCCAGCACCTCGACGTGCTTTCGACTCATCTCCTCTCGGGCCTCGCGGATCGACTTGGGCACGGCGTGCTGGTCGCGGATGACGAGCGTCAGCATCTGCTCGCCCGCGAGATAGAAGCGGTAGAGGTCGGCGAGCCCGGCCGTCAGCCGCTCGACGGGACTCTCGAACGCACTCCACCTTTCGGGCCGGGGCAGCTTCTGCCGCGACAGCCAGTGCCCCGAACACGCCTCGAACAGGGCGTTCTCATCCGGGAAATGCCGGTACACGGTCAGCCGGGTGACGCCGGCACGGTCGGCGATCGCTGCGATGCTCGTCGACGCCGGGCCGGCGGTGCCGTGCAGGTGCACCGCGGCTTCGATGATGCGCTGCCGCGTCCGGCGCACATCCTCGGCGCGTTTGCGCATCTCATAGCCGCGCGGTGTCGTCGAACGCTGCTGATCGGGCATTGGTGCCGCCGCACCTGCACACCGGTGCTCGCCGCCAAGTACGGGCTCATGTTCGGGCGGCCCGCCTGGCTGCCCGACGTCATCTCCAGGTTCGGCCTGACGCCCCCGCCCGGCTGCTGACCGAGCGGGACCAGGCCGCCAACCGCAAGATGAAGGGCGCACGAGGCGGCCGGCCCGTCAGCCGCGACACCAGCCTCTACAAAGAACGGAACACGGTCGAGCTCCTGATCAACAAGCTGGAAGCCTGGCGCGGCATCGCCACCCGATACGACAAGACCCCGGACAGCTTCCTCGCCGGCCTCCACCTCCACGCCGCAATGATCTGGATCGATGACCTGATCAAGACCACCGAATTGACCACGACCTCATACAGGCCCTAGAAACGGCTCGCCCGGTGGCGGGCGCGGTGGCTGCGGCCGCGGTGGACGAGCAGCAGGGCCAGCACCATGGGTGCGATCAGCAGGGCCATCGTGGTCATGGGAGTGCACTCCTCTCCTCGTGGTCCGTTGCTCTTACGCGTGTGGCCACTGAGGCGCATCCGAAACCCCCGATCCGCCCGATGCGCACGGAATCAGCCCATCCGGATATCTGTGTACGGCGGGGTTCCGCGGAGTTTCCCGGATACCTGCCGAGGTGGGAGGGCCGCATGCCGACCACGGGTGGCACGGGAGGAGCGCCGGGGTCAGGCCACGCACCCCCGCACGCCTCCCGCGGACACGTTCCCCCACGGTGGTAGCTGGGCAGCCGCTTGATGCTGATCGACCGTCACGTGAGGGGAACCCGATGACCAAGGTCCTGGTGCTGCACAGCGTGTGTCTCGTGAGGTCCGCCCTGGCCGCGCTGCTGAGATCCGAAGGCGATTTCGATGTCACCTCCTCCGGCTGGCGGGCCGCGGCACGCCAGGCGGAGTTCTTACGGCCTGACGTGGCAGTCGCGGACCTCGACTGTCCGGGGGTCTCGGCCGCCCTCCTCTCGGACTCCGGAGGCGCCCGCCTGCTGCCCGACTCGTCCGCGGCCCTGCTGGTGCTCGCCCGGGCCGACACGCCGGGCTCGCTGCGGCGGGCTTTCCGCACCCAGGCGCTCGGCTACGTCGACAAGGACGGCTCGCCCGCCCGGCTGGTCCGGGCCATCGGCAAGGTCGCCGCGGGAGAGCGCTTCATCGACGCCACGCTGGCCTCGGCCTTCATGGAGGCCGATCCCATGCCGCTCAGCCCGCGCGAGCTGAGCGTCCTGGCGCGGGCCGCCGAGGGCGACTCGATCGCGGAGATCGCCCGCGCCCTGCACCTCGCCAGCGGAACCGTACGCAACTACATGGCCGCCGTGACCCGGAAGACCGGCGCCCGAAACCGGATCGACGCCATCCGGATATCCCGGCGGGCCGGCTGGGTCTGAGCCCCGGCCGGGGCTCCCGGATCCCGCCTCACTCGGACGCGTTCCACACACCCACCAGATCCCGGTACAGGGGCGACCTGGCCGGGAGTTCCGCATGCGTGCCGCACACCGCCCGGGTCCCGTCGAGTACGAGGACCCGGTCGGCCCTGGCGGCGGAGGAAATGCGGTGGGCGACCACCACCAGCGTGCCGGGGCGCTCCGCGAGCGCCCGCTCGGCGCGCCCCTCGGCCCGGGGATCGAGGTGGCAGGTGGCCTCGTCCAGCAGCAGCAGGAGGGCGGGGGAGAGGTAGGCGGAGGTGAGGGCGAGCAGCTGGCGCTCGCCCGGGGAGAGCCGGCCCGGGTCGAGGGGCGCGTCCGGTCCGCCGAGCCGGGCCACGAGCGCGTCGGCGCCGAGGGCGGCCACGGCCCGCTCCACCTCGCTTCCCGACACCGGGCCGGGGCACAGGTGGGTGAGGTTCTCACGGACCGTGCCCGTGAACACGTACGCCTGCTGGGGCAGCAGCGTCCGGCGGATGTCGGGACCATGGCCCGGGAGGCCGCGGGCGGGCGCGCCCGCCACCCGAACGGTGCCCCGGCCGGGCGGCAGCAGGCCGGCGATCAGAGCGGTGAGGGTGGACTTTCCGATCCCGCTCGGCCCCACCACGGCCAGGTGCTCGCCCGGCCGGACCACCAGGTCGAGGCCGTCGATCACCGGGTGCGCGCGGGGACCGTAGGCGAAGCGGACGCCCTGCAGTTCGACGGCGGGTGCGGGCTGCGCGGGGACCGAGGCCGCCCGCGCGCAGGCTCCGCCCTGTCCTGGTTCCGTCCCCGACCCCGTCCCCGTCCCCGACCCCGTCCCCGTCCCCGACCCCGTCCCCGTCCCCGACCCCGTCCCCGTCCCCGACCCCGTCCCCGTCCCCGACCCCGTCCTCGGGCCCGCTCGCGTCCCCGTCCCCGGCCCCGGCGAATCCGGTCCCGTCGGCGCCGGTTTCGGTTCCGGACCGCAGAACCGGTCCAGCACCACCAGCAGCCGGGTGCCCGCCGCGCCCACGGCCGTCATCAGCGCCGCCAGGGCGGGGAGCAGGGACTGCACCAGGTAGGTGAGGGCCCCCGCCACCGCCCCCGCGCTCACCCCGCGCCCGAGCAGCCAGGGTGTCGCGGCCAGCAGGACGACGACCGGAAGCCGGCCCGCGACGCCCAGAGCCAGCGTGCGCAGGGCGGTCCACCGCGCGAGGCGCCCGGTCAGCCGTTCCTGTTCGGCGATCAGCAATTCCACCCGGGCTCCGGCGCTCGCCCCGCCCCCACACGCGATGATGTCGCGCAGGCCGGCCGCCAGTTCGCCGGTGCGCGCGGCGAGCGCCTCGTCGGTGTCCAGCGCCGCACGCTGCACACGTGCCATCGGGCGCAGCGTGGCCACGAAGGCGACCGTGCCCACGAGCAGCGCGGGCACCACGAGGATCAGCAGGACGGGAGCCAGCGCGGCCAGTCCGAGCAGCGCGCCCAGCGCGGTGAAGACGAACGACCGGGCGATCAGGACCAGTCCGGCGAAGGAGTCCCGGGCCATCTCGGTCTGCTGGGTGAGCCGGGAGACCGCACCCGCGTCACCGGCCCGCCCGGGATCGGCGACGGCCCGCCCGATCGCCTGGCGCACGGTGCGCCGCACGAGACCGTCCCGCAGCGGTTCGACCAGGTCCGCGAGCCCGCCGAACACCCCGCGCAGGGCGAGGGCGCCGAGCAGGGCGCCCGCACCGGCCACCGCCAGCCAGCCGATGCCGGTGGCGGTGCGGCCGGCCAGGAAGCCGTCGTCGAGGGCGCGGGCCACCGCGTAACCGCCGAGGAAGGTGTGCGCGGACTCCAGCAGGGACCAGAGCGCGAGCCGGCGAAGCGACCGGGGGTGCCCGCGCAGGAAGCGGCGGCCCTCGCGGGACACCCGGCGCAAGGTCCCGTCCCCGCTCATCGGACCGCCTCCCGGCCGGGCGGCTCCGCGACCGTCTGCGCGGCCGCCTCGGCAACGACTTCCGCGACCGGCCCACCGGCCGACCCCGTCACCTCGCCGAACACCGCCCGGTAGCCGGGGTCCCGCCACAGCTCCGCGTGCGGAGCGGTCGCCCGGACCCGCCCCGCGTCGAGCCATACGACGAGGTCGGCGCGGGCGGCCGAGGAGACGCGGTGGGCGACGACGAGGCGGGTGCCCGGCCGGACGTCGCGGGCCAGGGCCCGCTCCACCTCCCGGGCGGTGACGGTGTCCAGGCTCGACATCGCGTCGTCCAGCACGAGCAGTCGCCCGGCCCGGCAGAACGCCCGCGCCAGTCCCAGGCGTTGGAGCTCCCCGCCGGACATCGGCGCGTCCGCGAGCGCCGTGTCGTACCCCTCGGGCAGGCGGCGGACGAAGGCGTCCGCCCCGGCCGCCCGCGCGGCGGCGCGCACGGCCTCCGGGCCCGGAGCCGGTCCGCCGCCGAACGCGAGGGCGTCCGCGACGCCCTCCCCGAACAGGGCCGGCCGTTCGAAGGCGTGGCCGACCTCGCGGCGCAGCTCCTCGCCCGACAGCTCGTCCAGCGGCACGCCGTCGAGCAGGACCCGGCCCCCGTCGCACGCGGTGAGCCGCCCCGCCACGGCGGCCAGCGTCGTCTTGCCGGAACCCGAGCGGCCGACGACGGCGACCGTCAGCCCGCCGGGGATCCGCAGGTCCACATCGCGCAGCAGCACCGCGCCCGCGCGTACGACCCGTACCCCTTGCAGCTCCAGCGTCCCCGACCCGCCCTCGGGCAACCGGCGCTCTCCCTGCGGGAGTTCGGGCAGGTCGAAGAGGGCCGCCGTCCGGCGGGCGGCGGCCCGGCCGCGCACCACGGCCGCCAGCCGCCCCGTGACGGCGCCGACCCCGGCCGCGAGGCCCGCGTAGCGGACCGCGGCCAGAAGTCCTCCGACGCCGAGCGCCCCCTCCGCGAGGCGGACCCCGCCCACGCCGAGGACGACGTACAGCAGCAGGGGCATCAGGGCACTCGTCCGTGCCATGGTCGCGCCGTAGATCCGCCACGTCCGCCGCCCCTCGGCGCCGAGCTCCGGCAACCGGTCCAGTACGCGTGCCTGTTCGCGCTCGGCGGTGCCGGCGGCGGCGATGGTACGGGCGCCCCCGAGGGCCTCCACGAGGCGGCCGGCCATCGCGAGCTGCACCTCCTGGTAGCGGCCGACGCTGGCGCCCGAGTCTCGGGCGAACGTCCTCAACAGCAGTGCGAGCACGGGGAGTCCGGCGAGGAAGGCCAGCGCGGTCCATACGTCGACCAGGATCAGCGCCACGAGTCCGCCGAGCGGGGCGAGCAGGGCCACGGCCGCGCTCACGACGGCCGCCGGTACGGCGCCGGCGGTGGTGGCCTGCGCGGTCAGCCGGGCGGAGGTGTCCCCGGGGGAAAGGCGGGCCGCCTGGTGCGGGGCCGTGCGCAGCAGCCGGGACAGTCCCAGGCGCCGCAACCGGGCGGTGGAGCGGGCGTCGACACCGCCGGTGAGCCGGGCCGTCATCGCGTCGAGCAGCACCTCGGCGGCGATCACCACCGCGCACCACACGGTCCAGCGGGTACCGGCGGGGTCCTGCCGCAGCAGCAGGTCGAGGGTGTGGCCGAGGACCGCCGGTTCGGCCAGGGCCGCGCCGGAGGCGGCCACCGAGCAGACGGAGACGGCGGTGAGGCGGCCGGCGCTGTGCCGCGCGGCCGCCCGCAGGGCCCGGTCGGCGCCGCGGGCGGCCGCCGCCTCACCGGTGGGGTCGGGCGCAGTCATGGGCGCGGGCTCCAGGGTGTGGTACGGGCCCGGGCGGCGAACCGCCCGGGCCCCGGAGGACCTGATCAGTTACAGGTCGTGATGCTCAGGCTGCTGTCACCGCAGAGGAGCAGGCTGGCGCGGCTGCCGCCACCACCGCCGCCGTGCGCGGCCTCGGTGGTCTCTTCCTTGGGGGTGTCCATCGACTGCAGGTCCAGAAGCGTCATGTCCGATTCCTTTTCACTGTGGTGTTCCGATGGGTCACGGCCCCCGCGAGGGGGACCGGCTCTGGGGTCGCCGCGGCCGACCGCGGCGGCGGGAGGAACGGCAGGTGCGCGCGCCCACCGGGCGCGGCGCTGCCGAGGGCGAGGAGCGCGCCGGCCGTGCCCGTGGACAGGTCCATGGACAGGCGCATCATCTGCTCGCCGGGGAAGGCCAGGAAGCCTCGGTAGGGGACCGCGTGCCGGGCCAGCGCCTCCACCTGCCGGGCGATGTCCTCGGGGGCGGAGCCCGGCCCCGGCGTGGTGGTGCGCGCCAGGTGGAGGATCATGCCGGCCGCACCGCGGAACAGGCCGGGTTGCGCGTAGAACGTCGCCTGGGCGGCGCGGACGATCTCCGGCCGGGCCCGTTCGAAGCGGTCGTCCCGCGCATGCTCCAGCCAGTCGTCCAGCACCATGCCGATCCCCACGCTGCCGCCGCCGAGGTAGGGCATCGTGCGCCACCCCTCGTCGACCTGGAGGGTGCCGAAAGCGCTGGTCACGCAGCGGTCGAGATCGCGGTGCAGGGCGCGGCCGGCCCGGAGCAGGGACTCCTGGTCGCCGGTGCGTTCGTAGAGCCGCAGGTGGAGCAGTGCGGGTCCGCTGTGGCCGTGGAGCAGACCGGCCCGTTTCGTCGCGGCGGTAGCGGTCTCTGCCTCGGCTGCGGCTGCGGCTTCGGCCTCGGCGAGGAGGTCGCCGCACCGCAGGGCCGCAGCGTGCAGTTCGCGCTCGCCGGTGGTCGAGCCCAGGGAATCCAGGGCCAGCCCGATGCCGGCGAGCCCGCCGTGCAGGTCGGGTCCGGCCGACTGCCAGGCCTGGTCGAGTAGTTGCTCGGTGAGGGAGAGGGCGCGGTCGCGGTGCCCGAGCCGTTCCAGGGTCCAGGCGAGACCCGCGAGACCGTCGTAGAAGCCCAGCGGCATACCGGAGGCCGGCTCCTTCGCCCGGGCCAGCAGCCATTCCTCGGCCTCGGGCCACGGGTCGGCGCCGGTCTCGGCGAGCGCGTACAGCACGCCGGCCGCTCCGTGGCCGAAACAGCTGCCGCCGCCGGCGGCCGCGAACTGGGCCGGGTCCCCGGGGAAGAGGCGGTCCTCGCGGTCGAAGGTGGCGCTCGCCCGCAGTGCGGCCGTCATCGAGGCGCGGGCGGCTTCCCCGTCGCCCGGCTCGACGGGCAGATAGGGGCGCCGCGCCAGGACCCCGAGACCGGAGGACCCGGCCCCCGACTGCGACCCGCTCCCGGCACCGCCCCCGTCATCGGTACCGGCGAGGATCTCCCGTACCGCCTCGTCGAGGAACGCGCGGGGTACGGGGAACTGCTCGGCGGCGATGTCGGCCAGGTGCGCCGCCTTCGCCCGGTCCATCACCAACAGGCTGGTCAGCGGAAGGAACAGGGCCAGGCGCAGGCAGGCCAGGGCGTACCGGTCCACGGCGAATCCGCGCCGGTCGGCCGGAGCCACGAACGCCGGATTGGCGACGGTCTGGCGGAGGTTCTCGTCGGCGTGGGCGGCGGCCTCGAAGTCGAGCAGCGCGACCGAAGGCTCTCCGGTCCCCTCGTCCTCCGCGACCATGATGTTGAACAGGTGGAGGTCATTGAAGACGATGCCGCGGGCGTGCACCCGCTCCACGGCCTCCGTCACCTGCCGGTGGACGTCCAGCGCCCACCGGGTGTAGTCCGCCAGCTCCGCGGGATCCGGGTCCGCCTCGATCAACGGGTGGCGGCGGGCGAAGTAGGTGTTGAGGGGCTTGCCCTCCAGGTGCTGCATCACCAGGAAGTGGTGGTCCCCGACGGTGAAGGCGCCGTGCACCGAGGGCACGCAGTCGAGCCCGGCCAGTTGCTCCAGGGCCCTGCGTTCGCGGTGCAGCCGGGTCACGGCGTCCGCCCCGTCGGCGGCCAGTCCCGCGAAGGGGCGCCCCTCCTTGAGGACGACCGGCTCACCGGTGCGGACGTCCCGGCCGGTGTAGACCCCGCCCCCGTTGGAGAAGTGCAGGGCCCGTTCGACCGTGTACGGGAGCCCTTCGAGGGTGACGGCGGCCCGCCGGGCCAGATGGGGAGCCAGGAACGCGGGTAACCCGACCCACTCCGGCGGCTGGAACACCGGACCCCGCGCGTCCGGCACGAGCCGGCCGTCCGGGGCTTCGATCGCCGGCACCAGCTCGCCGCGCTCGTCGTAGCAGTGCCGCAGGGTGAAACTGCCGTAACGCAGGTGTACGGGACCGTCGTTCCAGCGCAGATCGCTCAGGATGTACGGGCCGGACTCGCCGGCGAGCAACGCGTCGAGTTCCTCGGCGATGATCCGGCACTGCTCCTTGTCCGCCGGGTACACGGTGAGGAACTTGCCGCTCGCCGCACGGTCGGCGTATTTCGCGTTGCGCAGGTGCAGCAGGTACCGGCTCGGCACGAACTTGAAGGCGATCCGGCGCTCCACGCAGTAGCGGTGGACCCGTTCGAGGACGGACTGCGCATTGTCCAGACACGCCGAGACGTGGATCTTCCAGCCCTGGGAGGGCAGCCGGGCGTCGACGGGCCGCAGCGCCAGCCAGTCCCCGCTGCGGTGTGTCTGCCACCCCGCCGGTACGGGGGCGAGCGCGGCCGGGTAGCTCTGCTCGGCCCGCCGGTACGGCGCGTCGTAGAACCAGCGGTCGGCGTCGCAGAAGGCGGCGTACCCCTTGTTCACTCCTGCTCCCTCGGTCGGTGACGTGACCACGCTGTCACGCGGTCCGAGGGCCGCGACAGTCATGCCTGTCACCGATGGGGTGTGCAGTACGCACGAGTCAACCAGCGCCGAACCGGGGTGGGAGGATCAGTCCTTGCTCGCCGGCTGCCAGTTCATTCCCCAGCCGTACTCGAGGTCGGCGGCCTGCTGTTTGAGGATGCCGGGCGGCAGCACGAGGTACTTGGCCTCGCGCCGGACGATGAGTTCCCCGCCGACGTTCTCGATCAGTGCGATCGCGGCGACCGGTGCGGGAACGGTGCACTCGTCGAGGAGCACTTCGATCGGCGGACCGACGGGCGGGTACAGGGTGGCGACGCCCCGGAGTCCCGCGAAGCTGGTGGCCCCGGCGTAGATGACGACGAACACCAGGAGCCGCTTGATCCCGGCCGCGTGATCGAGGTTGATGAGGAGGTTCTCGCCGTCCTCGCTCGCACCGGTCCGGTCGTCGTGGTCCAGCTGGACGTACGGAGGCTGGTCGAAGGAGCCGAACTGGTTGTTGATGGGGTGGACGATCCCCTTCATGCCGTTCTGCAGCTCCCACAGGCAGGAGAGGTCCAGGTCGACGTCCTCCAGCCGGACGGCGTCCCGTCCCTTGCGCATCCAGCCGCGCGGCGGCTGGGCGGCGCTCCACGTGAGGTTGACCCGCATGCGCCCGGCGGTGGCCCCCTGCTTGGTCAGCGACACCGCGGGCGCCGCCTTCGTCAGAGTGATCTTCGACAGCTGTACCGGCCGGGCCGGCGCGGGCACCGCGGGTGCGGGATGCAGGGACATGGTCGGCAGGGGCGCGGGCGCTACGGGTGCGGGGCGCAGGGACATGGTCGGCAGGGGTGCGGGCGTCACTGGCGCGGGCACCGCAGGTGCGGGCGGGGCGGGATCGTCGACCGTGATGCCGAAATCGGTGGCGAGCCCCGCCAGACCGGAGGCGTATCCCTGCCCCACCGCCCGGAACTTCCACGCGCCGCCGCGCCGGTACAGCTCCCCGAGCACCAGTGCGGTCTCCGTCGTGGCACCCGTGGCGTCGAACCGCGCGGTCTCGGCGCCGCTCTGCGCGTCCAGCACCCGTACGAAGAGGCCGGACACCCGGCCGAACGTGGCGTCGGTGGAGGCCGCGAGCACCACGGTCCCGATCTCCTGCTCCACCGCGGACAGCGCCACCCCGATCGTCTCGACGGCTCCGGTGCCGTCCTGGCGCCGCCCCTCGTGGCGCACGGCTCCGCTGCGGTGAACGGGCTGGTTGTAGAACACGAAGTCGTCGTCCGACCGCACTTTGCCGGCCGCCGTCAGCAGCAGGGCCGACACGTCCACATCGGGCGCTCCCGGACCGCCCCGCCACCCCAGCTCCACCCGGACCGTGTCACTCGGCACCGGTACGTTGGCACCCTTCTGCAAGGACATGTGGGTCCCCCTTCCGAGACGACTCCCCACTCCGGCAGCGTACGAGGATCGGGCGTGCCGGCTGCCCCGAAGGCAGGGATTGCCTGTGTTCCGGGGGAAGTTGCGGGGTCTCGGCCGGGCCCCTCAGGCTTCGCGGTCCATGACGCGGCGGGCGGCCTCGGCTTCCGCTGCCGGCGGGGACAGCTCGTCGAGGGTGTCGAGCTCGTCGTCCGACGCGAGCTCCCGCTCCCAGGCCGCCGCGAGTCGCTCCTGCTCCTCGGGCGGTCGGCTCGTCAGGGCCTCCCGCCGGTGCGGTTCCAACGCCGCGAGGAATCGCCCGACCGTGTCCGTCGCCATGCCGTACTCCTTCTCGCCGTGGGGGACGGGCAGCGCGGTCGCGATGCCGTGCCCGGCCCAGAATGGCGAACCGGACCCGCGCGGGCGGCCCGACACGGCGTACCCCCGCCCTGAACTTCACTCACCCGAACCCGAACCCGAACCCGAACCCGAACCCGCTGCCGCTCCCGCTCCTCAGGCGAGTGCCAGTACCGCCACGGCGTTGTGGCCGCCGAACCCGAAGGAGTTGCTGATGGCGACCGACGACGCGTGGTTCCTGGCCGTCCCGCTGACGACGTCGATGTCCAGGCCGGTGTCTGCCTCGCGCAGCCCGGCGGTCGGCGGCACGGCGCTCGCGGCCAGGGCCAGGACGGTCAGCGCCGCCTCGATGACGCCCGCCGCACCGAGCGTGTGCCCGAGGGCGCCCTTGGCCGAGGTGACGGGCGGCCGGTGCGGGAGGACGCGGCGCAGGACGGCGGCCTCGATGTCGTCGTTCTGCCGGGTCGAGGTGCCGTGCGCGTTGACGTGGCCGACGTCCCCGGGGTCGACGTCCGCGTCCGCGAGTGCGGCCCGGACGGCCTGTTCGGCGCCGCGTCCCTCCGGGTGCGGAGCCACCAGATGGTGGGCGTCGGTGGAGGCCGCGTAGCCGATCAGACGCGCCAGCGGGCGGACCGCCCGGGCCGCGGCGTGGTCGGGACGTTCCAGGACCAGCGCGCCGGCGCCCTCGGCGATGACGAAGCCGTCGCGCGCGGTGTCGAAGGGCCGTGAACCCGTGTTCGACAGGGCGCCCAGCTGGGCGAACCCGGTCACGGTCAGCCGGGTCACGGCCGCGTCCGCGCCGCAGACGAGCGCGATGTCGCACTGCCCGGTCGCGAGCAGGTCCCGGGCGAGGCCGAGCGCCGTGGTGCCCGAGGCGCAGGCGGTGGACGTGGACAGGGCCGGACCGGTCACCCCGAAGTACAGGGCGATGTTCGCGCACACCATGTTGCCGAGGTAGCCGGTGAGGAAGTACGGCGAGACGAACTCCGGCCCGTGCTCGGCCAGTCGGGCCGAGGCGGTCTCCTGCGACCGCGCCCCGCCGAAGCCGCCGCCGGTGACTACGGCCACCCGGCGGCCGTCCCACTCCCGCGGATCGAGTGCGGCTTGGTCGAGGGCCTGTGCGACGGCGGTCAGGCCGAACCGGGAGACCGGATCCAGCCGGGCCGAGCCCCGCCGGCGCAGTACCGGGTGGTCCAGCTCCGGGACGCGGCAGCTGAGGGAGACCGGCAGACCGTCCAGGGCGGGGTCGGGCGCGGCGGTGGAGCGGCCGGCCAGGACGGCCGACCAGGTGCTGTCCCGGTCGCCCCCGGCCGCCGTGACCAGGCCGAGCCCGGTCACGACGGCCTCGGGCGGTCGGGCGATCGATCGGGTCAACGGTCGGTCCGCCGCGCTTCGACGGATCCGGCGAACTCGCCGAGGGTCGCCCCGCGCAGCTCCTCCTCGTCGATCTTGACGCCGAGCATCTCGTGCACGGCGATGGCCATCTCCACGACCATGAGGGAGTCGGTCAGCAGGGCGCGCATCGGCGCGTTCGCCCGTACCTCGTCGGAGGGGATTTCGAACCTCTCGATGAGCAGTTCACTGATCACGTCGAGGACGGATTCCGGCGCGGAAGTGGTCACAGGTGGCTCTCATTTGCGGTAGCGAGGACATTGCAGCATGGTGTCGCAACGGCCGGTGGTGAAAAGGGAAGTGCGGGAGCCGTGCCCGGACGTGGGGCGTTCCCGTGCTCAAATATCTACCACGGCAGGGAATTTACTCAAAACTCGCCCCTCATTGGCTTATTGCTGATTCGAAACGCAAGAGTGGGGATCATTCGTGTCGGAAAGCATGACTGATGTGATCGAGGTGCTCGGTGCCGCCGGCGCCGAACTCAGGAACATGAAGAGGCTGCTCGGGGATGCCGGGGAGACCGCCTGGGACCAGCTCCTCGACTGGCTCGTCGACGACTGGTTCCGGGTGGACGTCCTGGGGCTGGAGAATATTCCGGCCGACGGTCCGGCGGTCGTCGTCGCCAATCACTCGGGTGCCTGGGGCCTTGACGCCTTCGTTCTCCAGAAGGTTTTCTCCCGCAGCCTCCACCGCCCCCTGCACGTTCCCGCGGCGCCCTTGGTTTTCCGTATTCCGGTGATCGGTTCGTACGCACGCAAGAAAGGCGCGATTCCTCTCGATCCGCTTCTGGGACTGGAACACCTGAACGCCGGTGAACTCGTCGGAGTGTTCCCGGAAGGCATCTCGGGGCTGGAGAAGCCCTTTCGCCAGCGGTACCGGCTCCGCCCCTTCAGTCCCGGATTCGCGGTCACCGCGGTCCGGGCGGGCGCCCCGGTCGTCCCGGTGTCCGTGATCGGAGCCGAGGAGGCCTGCCCCCGGATGGGGGAGATCCCGGCCCTGGCCCGCCTGCTGGACCTCCCCTGCTTCCCGATCACCCCGGTCTTCCCCCTGCCCTCGAAGTGGCTCATCACCATCGGCGAGCCGATCCCGGCGCCGCCCCGGCCCGGGTCCTACGCCGAACGGTGCGCCGCGGCCCGGAGGTTGTGCGCCGATTCCCGGGACGCGGTGCAGGCCCTGGTGGACCGGGAACGGAGCAGGCGGGACACCCCGTTCTGGTAGCGCCGCGGCGGCGGTGACCGACCGGGCCGGTGCGCGGTTCAGCCGCCCTCGGTCACCGCCCGCACCTCGGGCCAGACCAGGGTGGTCGAGCCCCAGGCCAGCCCAGCCCCGTACGCGGTGAGCGCCACCCGCTGCCCCGGCACCAGCGTCCCGGCGGCGGCCGCCTGGGCCAGCAGTACGGGAACGGAGGCGGCCGCCGCGTTCCCGTACGACTCGATGTGCGACAGCACCCGCCCGGGAGCCAGCCCCAACTCGTCGGCGATGCCGTCCAGGATGCGCTGGTTCGCCTGGTGGGCGACCACCCGGTCCAGCTCGCCGAGCGACCACCCCGCCCGGTCGAGGGCGCGCGTCAGCGAATCGCACATGCCGACGACCGCCTGCTTGCGCACGGCGGGCCCGTCCATCCGGAAGTACGGCGAGGGCTCCTGCCCGCCCGGGTCCGCCAGCATCCGCTTCCGGGCCCGGGCACCCCCACCAGGGACCTCCAGCAGGTCGGCCTGCGTGCCGTCGCTGCCGAGGTCGAACGGCCCGAACGCGCCCGGGGTGCCCGCCGCGCCGGACCGCAGGAGCACCGCGCCGGCCCCGTCGCCGAAGATCGCCGACATCAGCCAGTCCTGCGGATCGAGGAAGGCGCTGAACACGTCCGAGGCGACCACGAGCACGCTGTCGAAGGTTCCGGCGGTGATCATCGAGGAGCCCACGCCCAGGCCGTACAGGAACCCGCTGCAGCCCGCGGCCAGGTCGAAGGCCGCTACGGTGCCCAGCCCCAGCCGCGCCGCGACCTCCGGGGCGCCGGCCGGCAGGAGCCGGTCCGGGGAGATGGTCGCCAGGACGACCGCGTCGGCCCGGACCGCCCCGGCGGCCGCCAGTGCGTGCCGGCCCGCCCGTACGGCGAGGTCGACGGTGGCCTCGCCGTCGGCGATGCGCCGACTGGCCACCCCGATGCGTTCACGGATCCACTCGTCGCCCAGCGCCCGCCGCCCGCACAGCTCGGCGTTGGTCACGGCGCGCGGCGGCAGGTACGCGCCGAGCCCGGCCAGGACCGATGTACGCATGTGACCGTCCCCCTCAGTCCGACAGGTGCTTCGCGGCACGCCGGACGCCGTCCGCCGCCCGCGCGCACCGTTCGGCGTGCCCGAGCAGGACCATGCGGAACCGCTCGCCCGCCTCGTCCTCGTTCCAGCCGCTGCGGCCGGCGCAGGCGGCGAGGCTCGCCGCGTGCCGCTCCAGCCGGTCGGCGCCGGCGTGGGCCAGTGCGCCGTACGAGGCCGGCGCGTACCCGTGCGCGGAGACCGGCACGGCCGTTGCCGCGCCGCCCGTCACCCGCCCGTCCCCCGCCGAACCGTTGCCCGCCGAGCTGTCGGCCGACCGGCCGCTCTGGTCCTCCCGGCACGGGAGGTCCTCCAGCGCCACGAGCAGCGTCCGCGGGTCGAGCGTGTCCGGCAGCCGGTCCGCGCGGAGGTCCGGCGCGATCAGCACCGGTCGGACCCGCGCCGTGACGGCCCGGACGACCGCTTCGGCGACGAGCGCCGCGAACCGCGCCGCCGCGCATCCGGCCGGGGCCCCGCACAGCGCCGCGGGGGCCGGATCCGGGTCCGGGTCGCCCGTCTCGTCGCGGCCGCGCAGCCAGCCGGGCGCCCGCAGGATCTCGGTCCCCGCCCCGACCGCCAGGTCCTCCCAGACGAACGGCGCCCGCACCGGGTACACGGCCGCGGCCACCGGCGGAAAACGGCGCAGCGCCTCGCCCACGGCGTCCCGCGGGGAGGCTGCCGCGCCCGCGGCGAGCAGGGCCAGCGCCTGGAGCGCCGTCCCGGCGGCGGCCTCCGAGACCAGTGCGAGGGTGTGCGCGAGCGCGGGCACCGCGGCGTGCGGATCGGCGCCCCGCGCCATCAGCCGCCCCGCCAGGGAAGCGGAGTCCGGGTCGGCGAGGTGCAACTCCAGGCGGCGGCGCAGGGCCGCGGACCCGGCCTCGTACGACCTCTCGCCCGCGGCCGCCGTCGCGACGGCGATCACCTCGCTCAGCAGGGTGTCCGGGGCGGCCCCTTCGCCCGCGACCACACGGCGGCTCAGCCGCAGCGTGGCGCGGTACCAGGCGTGCCACTCCAGCGTGCCGTCCCCGCGGCGGGCCGTGATCGCCCGGTCCACGTCCTCGGCCAGCAGGGCGTCCAGTGCCGCCACGGCCTGCGGGTCGGCGGCCGGTGCGGCGGCCGCCTCCCGGTCCAGCGGCGCGTGCGGCGACAGGCCGTACCGCTGTCCGCCCGGCGTGAGTCCGGCGGCGGGCTCCAGAACCCCCGCCTCGTCGGCCCGGGTGAGCAGCCCTGCGACGTCGCCGCTGGTCAGGGGCACCAGGAAGGTGCCGTACGGGGTGCGCAGCCGGACCGGGCGCCCGGACCGGCTGCGGCGCAGGTGCGCGAACAGCAGGCGCGTCAGCCCGTCGCGGGTCAGCGCGTCCAGTCCCAGCGCGCGGGCCGGGGCATCCGTCCACGGCAGGCGCCGGGCGACCATGGTCGCGCTGAAGGCGGCGCTCTCCAGGGCCCAGGCCGTCGCGGGACGTCGCGCCGCCGTGGCCGGGCGGTCGGCAGTGGTCATCGGTCGGGTCTCCCTCGTGGTCACTTGTCGCGGAGCATGTACGGCTGGTTGCCGACGACTTCACCGTCGTAGGCGCTGATCAGCTTGTTGACCTGCTCCCGGTAGTGCGTCAGCTCTCCGCGCAGGGTGTCGGAGTACGCCTGCGGGGCGTGCGACAGCGGGTAGTCGTACGACTCGTCCAGCCAGGCCAGTTCGACCCAGCTCTCGGGGATGTCGTTGGGCGAGGCCGGTCCCCGCCCGTCCAGCATCGGGATCACGTCGTGCTTGTTGACGAGGCTGACCACCTGAGTGGTGTGGTCGGCGGGCCGCTTGCCGTCGATGGGGGAGCCCAGCGTGATCACATGGGTGACCCGGTTGGTGGACGACAGCTCCACGTCGGTCGCGAGGTTCATCGCGGTGAGCCCGCCCAGACTGTGTCCGACGATCATCAGGTCCGAGCCGGCCGGGACCCCGGCGCGCAGCAGCACCTTCTTCGCGGCGCGCGTGTACGTGGTGTCCGTGCGCAGCAGCCCGTCGAAGGCGCCGACGAGGTCCTGCGGGGTGCTGTTGCTCAGCAGCCCGAAGCTCGTCCCCGGCAGCAGCAGGACGTGCCGGACGGCGCCGTCGGTGCAGGCGACGCGGCGCAGCAGTACCAGGCCGTGGTTGCCGAGGGCCCCGATGTCGTTGACGTAGCTGACGATGTCGTTGCGGGAGGTGGCGAGGACCTTCGCGAGGATCGCGTCCGGCTCGGTGCGCTCGGCGCGGCCCGGCCCGGGGTTGAGGAACCCCAGCACGGAACTGGGCAGGCCGAGGAAGGGGTCGGTGGTCGGCACTCCTCCGGCGAGCGTCACCCAGGAGAACTCGTCGTTGACCGGGTTCTCGTCGAGCATCCCGAGCAGCGCCAGCAATTCCATGATCACCGGGCTGATCGTGGTCAGGGCGCGGGTCACGCCGAGCAGTTCGATCAGCGCGCCCATGGCGCGCAGCGCCTCCAGCCGGTTCCCGGCGACCATCGCGTCGGTGACGCGCCGGGCCGGCGGCGCGTCCAGGTTGGGGTGCTCGACGGCGGCCGCCCTGATGCGCAGGGCGAAGGCGTCCACGGCCATCGCCACCTTGGCGGGGCGCCGGTGGGCCACGCTCCCGGCCATCCGGGCCAGTTCGCCGACCAGGCCGCCATTGGCGCCGAACCCGAGCCCCGACGGGCTGGTCAGCGCCCGGGCGCAGGCCACCGCCGTGCCGAGCGCCCAGCCGGGGCGGCGCAGGGCCTCCAGTGCGAACCGCCGGCTGAACAGAGCCCCTGTGAGTTCGGCGCCCGACTGCCTGGCCGTCAGGGCCGCGTCCGCGAGCAGGACCGAGGCGGCGATGAGCAGCTCGGCGTCGGTCCGCTCCGGAGCCGGGTCCGAGGGCCGGGGCGCCGGCAGGGGGAGAGGCCTCTCGCCGCCCGCGTCCGCATCCTCCCGCATGGGGAGACGCTGATCCGTTTTCTCGACCGCCCGAGGCGCCACTTTCCGTACCTCTCGTCCCTGCGCACCGGCCCTGCGACCGTGCCCGCCCGTAACCCGCTGTGTGCGGTGGCATGGTGGCACCGAATGTGATCGTTTCCGCCCGCTCCGGAGGCCGTCCGTGTGCGGTGGACTCCTTCTCGCGCAGGGCCGATCGGGTACTGGAGGCCCGCACCACCCGGATCCACGGGGCGGGCGCGGGCCCGGGCGCGGCAGATCCGCCCGACGGGATTCACCGCGCCCCTGGGGATGATCAGAGGCCCCCGGTGTTGACCCGGGGCGCGGCGGGGCCCGTGCGATGCCTCAGGGCGCGGAGGTCCAGCCCCGCGCGTGGAGCCGTTCGAACCCGTCCAGCAGGAGGTCCAGCGCGAACGCGAACTCGAACGCGTCGTCGCAGCCCTGTCCCACGACGGACCCCCGGTCGTGGGCCACCGACCGGGCCAGCTCGGCGACATGGGGGTAGCGCCGGGCCGTCTCCTCGTACGCGGCCGCCTGCGCCCGGTCGTCCCACGGCGTGCTTGCCCGGTCGTCCTGCGGCGCGGTGCTCGCCGGGTCGTCGAACAGCTCCTCGGTGAATCCCAGCACCCGGCTGCCCAGGGCGTGCATCACGTGGTGGGTGAGGTCGAGCGAGAAGCCGCCGGCCCGGAACATCGCGATCACCGAGTCCAGGTACGCGAGTACGGCCGGGGTCGGGGTGGCGCGCGACCGGATCACCTGGGCCGCCCAGGAATGCGACAGCAGGGCGCCGCGCGCTCCGAGGATCCGCCCGCGGACCGCGCTCTTCCAGTCGGATCCGGGTACCTGGCCCCCGATCTCCGCGACCACCACCTCCACCATGCCGTCCAGCAGCTCTTCCTTGTTGGCCACGTGCTTGTAGAGCGCCATCGGTACGACGCCGAGCTCCTGGGCGAGCCGGCGCATGCTCAGCGCCTCGATCCCGGAGCCGTCGGCGAAGGCGACGGCGGCGCGCAGCACCCGGTCCCGGCTCAGGGGGGTCCGGCGTGGTTCCTGCGGCTGCTCGGGCATGTGGGCTTCTCCCTCGTTCCGTTCCCGGGGTGGCGCGGCCGGTGGCCCGCCTTGACGAGTGTACGGCGTACACCTAGGGTGGGCGCCAACTGTCGGGTGTACGCCGTACACCCATCGAGGGGGGTCTTTTCCGTATGAGCTCAACCAGGAGAATCGCGGTCGTCGCCGGTGTGTTGTTCCTCGTCACCGAGGTCGCCGCGATCGGCGGCCTCGCGCTCTACCGACCCGTCCTGCACGACGCCGCGTACATCGTCGGTCCGGGCGCCGATCCCCGGGCGTTCCTGGGTGCGTTGTGCGAGTTCGTGCTCGCCCTCGCGGTCGCGGGCACCGGGGCCGCGCTGTACCCGGTCCTGCGGAAGCGCAACGAGGGGGCCGCCGTCGGCTACGTCTGCGGGCGGCTGCTGGAGGCCGCCGTCATCGTCGTGGGCATCATCAGCGTGCTGTCGGTCGTGACGCTCAGGAAGCAGGCCGAGGGCGCGGCGGGTGCCGACGGAACCTCGCTGATCACGGTCGGCAAGGCCCTGGTGGCCTTCCACGACTGGACGTTCCTGTTCGGGCCGAACTTCGTGCTGGGCGCCAACACCCTGGTACTGGCCGCCCTGATGTACACCTCGCGGCTCGTGCCGCGGTCCCTCGCCGTCCTCGGGCTGGTCGGCGGGGCGATGATCTGCGCCTCGGCGACGGCCGTACTGTTCGGGGTCTACGAGCAGGTCTCGGTGGCGGGCTCGCTCGCCGCCCTCCCCGTCTTCGCCTGGGAGGTGACGCTGGCCGTCCGGCTGCTCGCCAAGGGCTTCGACGAAGGCGCCGGCGCCCGGGCGGACGCCGACGCCTGCGCCGGGTGACGGTTTCCGTCGCCGCTCAGGGCATCCGGTCCACGTTCCACATCGGCAGGCCGCGGAAGAACTCCACCGCCTCCGCACGCCAGTACGGCTGCCAGGACGCGGCCTCGGCGGAGGCCTGCTCCGCGTACCGCCGGACCTCCGCCTTCAGCCTCCGGTCCACGCCGGCGGCGCGGGCGATCTCCCTGATCCGGCCGAGGGTGGCCGCCGAGCAGCCGGGATCGCCGAGCGCGGCCTCGACGAGCGCCGCCTCGGCCCCGCTCACGGAGGCCAGAAGCGCGCGGACCGCGTAGGTGCGGCGGCCCGAGCGTATGTCGGCCCCGGTGGACTTCACCTCGTCCGCAGGGTCGTTGCCGGGCGGGCCGAACAGGTCGATGAAGTCGTCGCGCATCTGCTCGCCGATGCCCACCAGCCGCGCGTACCGGTGCAGTCGGGCACGGTGCGGCGCCGGGTCCTCGCCCGCGGCCAGCAGGCCCATCGTCAGCGGCGCGAGGATCGAGTACCGCGCGCTCTTGAAGTCGGTGACGGTGTGCAGGAACTCCTCGTCGGGCAGTGCGTGCGCGTCCCGCTCCAGATCGGCGAGCTGCCCGGCCACGGTCTCCGCCGCGGTACGCGTGTGGACGGCGAGCAGGGCCTGCCGCAGCTCGGCGGGAGCATCGGCCTCCAGCAGCACCTGGGTGGAAAGGAACGCGGCGAGGTCCCCGGCGAGTATCGCGAGCCCGAGGGCGGTGGCCCCGTGGTCGGGGAACTCGCGGCGGTACGCGTAGTAGGTCGAGGGTCCGCCGCGGCGCAGGGGCGCGTCGTCGATGATGTCGTCGTGGACGAGCCCGTGCGTCTGCAGCAGTTCAATGCTCAGCGCCGCCTCCGCGAGCCCCGCCGCCTCGTCGGTGGTGACCAGCCGGGCCGCCTCGTACAGCAGGACGACCCGCAGCCGCTTGCCGCCGCGCATCGAGAACTCCCGCAGGAGCTCCAGGCACCGGGGAACGTACCGGCTCGGCACCGGGACGTCGAAGCGCTCGTCGAGGCCGTCGAAGTACTGCTCGAACCGGGCGTCGAAGCGCGCCCGGTGCCCGGCGGCGCGCTCAAGGGCGGCGGTGACGTTGGCATACATGAAGATCAGTATCCCTACGAGTCCGGCCGGCGGAGCACCGCCAGGATGCGCTCCGTCGCGGCGGGTTCGGGATCGAGGTAGCGGGGAGCCCGGTGCCTCCGCGGCCATCCCTGAGCGGGCTGAGCGGCGAGGAGCTGCTCGGCCTGCTGGCCGACGACGGCACGGAGCCCGAGACCAAGGTCGACGCACTGCGAGCACTGTCCGGCCGCGGGCCGACCGAGCGACTGATTCCACTGGTCCCCTCACTCGGCACCGGCACCGGCAACGGCCGCCGGGCCCTGCCCTATGTCCGGCGAGCGGTCAACCGGCTGGGACCCCTCGCCGTGCCGGCCGCCCGCGGATGGGCCGTGGACGAGCGGGAGTGGCTGGCCCGGCTGGGCACGGACGTCCTCGCCGACCACCCCGGCCCCGAGGCACTACCGGGGCTCGTGGCCGAACTCGCCGACCAGTGGCAGGCGCGCAGCTGGTGCGGCCCGGACGTGACAGCGAAGCGACTGGCCCGCTTCGGACCCGAAGCCGCCGAAGCCGCACCCGTCCTTTGGGCCTACTGGCTGCACACCCCGCACTCGTACGAACGGGCCGACTACCTGCGCGCGCTCGCCGCGATCGACCCGACCGGCCTGGACGACGCGTACACGGAGTCGCTCTGGGACTGCGAGGAGCGGGCACGGTTGCCCGGCATCGCCTCGGCGCCCCGCAGACCGCAGACCACGGAACGAATCGCCGCGCTGCGCGACGACCCGATGGAGTGCCCCGAGGTACGGGCCGCCGCCGGAGCCCGCTTGGCCGCTACCGCCTGACGCCGGGGGCGGGTGTACGGACGTGCTTCGCTCATGGGGTGGAGGCCCGGTGGTAGCGGATCGAAGCGTCGGGCCGCTCTCGCACGTTCCGGTACCGCCCCGGCCCGGACCGGAACGGCTGCCGGTGGGGGAGTCACATGCGACGCCGACCGGGAGCAAGTCTCTGCGCGGCGCGTCGTATCAGTATTCGCCGTCGAGGGACTTCGCGGATTCCGCCGTGAAGCATTTCGAGACGACCTTGAAGAGGATCATGGGGTCACCGGTGGCGGACTTTTTGCTGCCGGTGACGTGGAGGGCGAACTGTTCGGCATCGTTCTCGGCATAGATCTCGGGGTCCTGTGCCTGGCTCTTGGCCTTGCCGTCCTTGGTGATCTTCCAGCCGCTGCCGTTGAGTGCCTTGCGCAGGTTGGTCATGCCGGTGTCGACCTGTTCGTCCGTGATCTCGTAGACGGACCAGGGGTGCGACATGGAGAACAGGTCGTCGCCGAATTCCCGGCAGCGGGTGACGCTCGGGCCGGGTTCGGTCACCTTGCCCTTGACGCCGGTCATCTCCAGGAGGCTGCTGGAGACCTGCTTGGTCCTCGCGCGGGCCGGTTCGGGGTCCATCCTCGCCGGTGTGTAGTTGAGTTCTTTCACGTTGGAACACCCCACGGACAGTGTCGACAGCAGGCCGGTGAGGACGACGGCGAGTGCGGTGGCCCTGATCGTTTTGGCGGTTCGGCGGATGCGGCGGGTGCGGCCGGTGCCGCCGGTTGCCCCGGTGTCAGCCACGCTGGACCTTGTCGTAGCGGCCGGCGACCACGTTCGCCTGGTTTTCGATGCTCAAGGAGTGGTCTCTCCAGTAGTCGGTGTGGCTGTCGGCGTCGTTCGTCATGATATTCGCTCCGAAATCTTCGTCGGAGGGCACGTTCGATCCCCATACGGTGCCGAACGGCGACATCTCCTCCCACCAGTCGGTGGGGCCGCCGAGACCTGCGACCTTCCCGCCGAGGGGTACCTGGTCGTCGAGGGTGGAGGCCGCCTGGGACCATACGTGGCCCTCGCCCGTGTCGAGGTCCTTGGCGTGTTCGACCAGCATGCCGGGGCTGCCGACCGCGATCATGTCGTCGGCGCGCAGGTCGCCGGCGTTGGAGGCGGCGCCCAGGACGGTGCTGCCGTAGCTGTGGCCGATGATCGTGGTGTGGCTCTTCTCGTCCTTGGGCGGCGGGGGCTTGATGTGGTCGAGGTAGTCCTTGGCTCCCGCACGCACCTCGCCGGTGTCGGCCCCGCCGCCGCCCCCACCGTCGGGTGCGGCACTCGCCAGCCGCATCTGCGGGTCGGCCGCGGTGCCCTGTTTGAGGCCTGCCCACTCCGCGTCGAAGGACGTCATGCTCACTCGAGCCCCCGTAACAATCTGCGAATGCAATGATCGAACGGTCATCCTGCGAGTGCCCCGGAGCGGTCGGGACCCCACCCCACCGGGCTGTTGGCTGCGGTACCGGACGATGGCCTCCTGCGAGGTCGACGGCGCGCTCCCGTAGGCGGGAGCGACGGTGTGGAAGGCGATGATGGAACCCCTGGTGACGGCGTCCAGGACGCCGGCCCAGGGGATGGTGCGGCAGGCCGAGGTGATGCCGGCGGTGATGCTCACGACCAACGCCGGGCGGTGAGGCCGGATCCGCGTACATGGCCCCGCCCTCGGTGGTGTTCGCGTCAGCCCTGCCCGGGCGCCGGGTCGGCTTTCGCGGGTGCCCGTCCGCCGGTCGCAACCTCCCCCGCATGTGCGGCGTTGTGCTCCTGTTGGCCCCCTCTTTCTCAGGAGTACCGCGTGACGCCTACCTCTTTACCCGCCACCGACGGCCTGTTGCGCCAGACCCTCGGCGAATGGCGCATCGGGCTGGTGGCCTGGCGGCTGCTCGTCCTGCAGACCGCGCACCCGGCCGTCGCGGCCGGCACCGCCCGCTACTCCACCTACCGGGCCCACCCCTGGCGGCGGATCGAGCACACCATGGACAGCGGCAGCCGGCTGTTCTTCGCCGGGCCCGAGGAACGGCAGCGCGAAGTCGCCCGGCTGGAGCGCGCGCACCGCCGGATCCGCGGCACCGACGACGCCGGCCGCCCGTACAGCGCGGAGGACCCGGAGGTCCGCGCCTGGGTGATGGTGACGCTGTACGAGGCCATGACGGCCATGCGCGAACTGTCCGGTGATCCCCTCGAACCGACCGAACTCGACGCGCTGTACGCGGAGTTCACCGAGGTCTGCGCGGCCCTCGGCATCCCCGGCGAGTTCCTCCCGGCGACCGCCGCCGACGTACCCGCGTACGTCGACCGGACCGTCCGGGAGGTCCTCGAGGTCGGCGACCAGGTCCGCTACCTGCTCTTCGAGATGCTGCGCGAGGCGCCCGCACCCCGTCGACTCGGACGGCTGCGGCCCGTCTGGCCACTGGTGCGCACCGTCGCCGCGAGCGTGCTGACCAGCTTGACCGTCGCCGACCTGCCGCCGGCCTGGCACGAGCGGTTCGGCATGCCCCGCACCCGTACCGCCGCAGCCCTGTCCTGGACACTGCACCGCGGAATGCGGCAGGTGATGACCCGCCTGCCGGACCGCCTGCGCTACCGCGGCCAGTCCGGCGACGACGAACAGGCAGCCGGGAAGCAACCCGCCTCCCGGCGGCCCATGGCGGCCCCGAGCCTGCCCCGGCCCCGCACCTACGACTCCCGCCCGGCGCGGCTGGAGGCGTTCTTCCGCCAGGTGCTCGACCAGACCGGTGACGGGCGGGTGGACTCCGCAGACCTCCAGGCGATGGTCCACAACGTGTGCTGGCAGCTGGAGCTTCCCGTCGAGCGCGAGGACCGGCTCTACGCAGCCTTCGAGTCCTGGTGGGAGCAACTGCGCGAGGGCATGGACGCGGACGGCGACGGCGCGGTGGAGTGCGCCGAGTTCGTGTCCGCGATGCTGGGGGGCATCGACCGGGATCCGGAATACCTCGACCGGGGCCTGGGCCCGGCGGTACGCGTTCTGTTCCGGACCGCCGACACCGACAGCAGCGGATATCTCTGCGCGGACGAGTACCGCGTCCTGTTCGGCGGCCCGCGCGTCCACCCCGCCGAGCTGAACGATGCCTTCCGGCAACTGGACGGGGACGGCGACGGCCGGATCAGCGAGGAGGAGTTCGTCGCCGCCTTCGTCGACTTCTTCACCGCCCGTGCGGACACCGCCGCGGGCGTCGCACTGCTGGGCCGCCCCTGACCCCTGCGCTCCCCACCGCCCGGGACGGCCTGTCGCAGGGACCCGCGTGGTCCTCCCGGTCCTCCCGGTCGTCCTGGTCGTCCTGGCCGTCCCGGTCGTCCCGGTCGTCCTGGTCGGCAGCCGGGGGCGCGGCCGTTGCCATGCCCTGGGCGCCCCGCGCTGCGGCTGGATCACCGAGGGCGGCCCTGCGAAGGTCGTCTTGATGAACTCGATCACTCAGGGCCGAGCGCAAGCGGGTAGAGGGGTTCCACGAGGTCCCGGCTCCTGAGTCGGCAGAGTGCGAGAACAGAAGCGATCGTGCCCAGTATCGGCCATCTGGCACCGGCGATTCTGTGCAGAGGATCGCATGCGGGCCGACAACGACGAAGGCCGACTGCTCACGCTACGCCGATGCCCCTCCGCGATGACGCCGGACGAACCTCTGGCCTCACGAATACCGGTGATCTTCAAGCGGAAGCGGAAGGCTTCGAGCCTCAACGCCACCGTGTCCGAGCTGGAGGAGGCCGTCGCGGCTCGCGACGGCGACCGAACCGAGCGCGCCTTCATCGCCGTGATCGACGCCGTGCAGCCGGAGCCGGAGACCGAACACGTGCTGGCAGGGCCCCGGCTCGCAGCGCTGATCACGACATGACACAGGCCCTAGAAGGGTTCAGCGGCCCGCAGGAGTTCCTGCGGGAGGTACGGGGATTCGACGCGGATGTCCCAGCCGCGACGGCGGGCGTGGCAGGCCAGCGCGAGGATGTCGAGGTTGACGGAGACCCCCGGATGGTCGGCGCGGTCGGCGACCTCGTAGTACGCGCGGTGGGCTTCGAGCGCGTCGGCCAGGGCGAGGTTGAAGCTCTCCTCATCGCCCTCCACGAGCTGAGAGAGCAGTACGGCCGGAGGCATCGCGAAGCCCCAGTCCCTGGCCTTCTCGGCCTCCTGAAGCGCCCGCTGCGCTGCCGCTTCGGGCTCGGCGCCCTTCAGGTAGGCGTGGAGGGCCTCGCGGTACGCGGCGAAGGCGGAGCCGTCCGGGCGGGCGAAGGCCGGGCCGGTGAGGACCAGCGGGGCGAGGTCCTCGCGTGCGCCGGTGATCAGGGCGAAGGCGGTGGCCGTCTGCCAGCTCCCGGCACCGGCGTCCTCGCCACGCTTGGCCCGGTAGCGCAGCGTGCGGCCGTCGATGCTCACCTCGACCTCGATGCCCGGCTCCGCCAGCGCGATGCGGAACAGGGCCGCCCCCACGCGAGAGGCCAGCCGAAGGGTGGCGAGCTGGGCGCCCACAATGTCGCCGGGATTCCCCGCCCGCCACTGGAAGAGGCGCTGCTGATCGCCCATCACGCTGCCGAGCCGCCAGACGGCCGAGGGGCTTCCCGTCGGCGGGGGTGAACGCCTCCCGCAGGTGTTCCTCGTACATGGCCTCGACCCGCGGGATCCCCTCGCGCTCACAGGCGGGCCGCTCCACCACCAGCGGTCCCGCGGCGAGCGCGGCGACCGCGTCCGGCCGCCGGTGCCGGCCGAACCCTGCGACCCGCGGGCCCCGGTTCTCGAAGCCGGTGACCAGCGCGTGCGGGAGGTAGTCGGTGTGAACGGCCGGTGCCCAGCCGAGCGTCCGGTACGCGAGCGCGGCCAGGGCGAGGGGGACGAGCGGCAGAAGGCTGCTCGGAGAGGCCGTTGGACCGTGCAGCGTGCTGTGCCGGACCAGGAGGTCGGCCAGCGCGGCGTCGAAGGCCTGCCGGTCCTCGGCGGCCAGCGCGCGCAGCGTCCGCAGCGCCAGGCCGTTCGGCTGGTCCAGGAGGGGCTCGCCCGTCTCCGCCGCGCGCGTACGGATCCGGTCCAGAGCCGCATCGACAGCAGCCAGCCTGGCCCGCGCACTCGGCGGGTACTCCCCGTCGCCGGCGTCGTCCAGGGCCACGGCCGTCAACCCCGTGGCGAGCTCGCCGACGGGCGTTCCCCTCGCCTGCTCGGCGAACTCGCCAGCTCGCCTACCGCGAGGAACGGGACAGGGCCTCGGCCATGTTCGGGGGCACCACCTCGCCCCCACCGGCCGGAGCGCCCCGCTCGTCGAGCGGCGACGGGACCCTGCTGCTGTCGGCGCTGATCCTCGCCCCGATCGCCGTGGTGGGCCTGGTCCTGCAGGGGCTCGCGGCGGGAGTGGACGGGCTGACGTACGACTCCCCGCTCGCCTCCCTCTTCCCGGTCCCCGGGGACAGCCCGATCCGCTTCGCGCTCTCCCTGATCACCCTGCTCCTGCTCCTCCCGGGCACCCTGCTGTGGACCTCCCGCAGACTGCGGACCACGAGGCTGCGGCCGCTCGGCGCCTGGCTGCTCTCACCGGCCGCCGTCCTGCTCGTGCCCGTGGTCGTGTACATCGCCGTCACCACCTACACCACCGATGTCGTCAGGCTGGGCGGGTGAAGGCCCTCACCGGCGCCAAGGGCCGGGCCGCCGCCGTACTGTCCTCGCTGGTCACCCCGCAGCGGCTCCCGGCCGCCCTCGGCCTGGCCGGGGCGATCCTGATGCTGCTGGGCGCCGTACTGCCATGGGTCGTCGGGGCCGACAGCGACACCCTGTCCTGCGGCTTCCACCCGGACGCCGCCACCGGCGCCCCTGCCCTGGGATCGCGGGCCGGACTCCCGGGCGGGGACGCCCTGGTCGTGGTCCTCACCGGCACCGCCGCGCTCTGGGCGGCCGGCCTCCTGCTGATCGGCCGGGGCCGGAGCGTGCACCGCGCGACACTGATCGGGGCGGCGGTCCTGGGAGGTGCCTGGGCGGCACTGGACCTCGCCGAGACCGGCACCGTCGGCGACCGCGCCGGGCGGCTGCTCGATCTCTCCACGGGACCCGGACCGTACGTGGTCCTGGTGGCCGTGCTCCTCCTCCTGGCCTCCGGTGTCCTCACCCGGTACGACGCCGAATCGGAACTGTACGTCCGCACGGAGCGAGCGAACCGCCTGTGGAACAACGGGCGTTCCGGCGAGGCCCTGGAGATGCAGCAGTGCACCGTGCGCGCGGCGCGGCGTTCCCCCGGCCGGAACCACCCGTCCACGACGAGCGCGTCGATGGGACTGATCTGGATGTACGCCTGGGCCGGCTGGCCGGACCGGGCCGCGGAACTGGCCCGGCAGGCCTTCGAGGACGCGGGCCAGTGGGCATCGGAGCACCCGGAGGACTACCGGCGTCTTCGGGCGGACATCGCCGAGATCCTCGGCTGACGAAGGGGCGCGCGTTCCGCCGAGGGATCCGGTGGAGGTCCGGTGGCGCTGAGCCCTCCGGCAGAGCCGCTGCCGGCGCAGCGCCGGTCACGACGATGCCGGGCAACTCCCGCGCCCCCGCCCCCGATGGGGGGAGGGGGCGGGGGCGGTGCGGTTCGGTCACGGGGGGAGGGGCCGGCTCGCCGGGCCGGGTGGGTGTTCTAGCCGGCGATGATGTTGTGGAAGAAGAGGACGGAGCCGGCGAAGGCGGCGCCGCCGGCGAGGACGGAGGTCGCGGTGTTGTGCTGCGCGAGGTAGGTCAGGACGCCGGCGCCGGTGCCGACGAGGATGCCGAGCACGAGGACCAGTGCGCTGCGCAGGCCGATCAGGGCGCCGCCGGGACCTGTTGTCGCCTGGGGCGGGTGGGGGTCGGCTGGTCCTTGGGGTGCCGGCGTGGCGTGTGGGGTGTGCGGGGTGTGTGCGCACGGCTGGGTGGGGACCGGGGCCGCGACCGGGGCCGGGGCGGTTGCCTGCGGCTGGGCGGGCGGGGTGGGGTGTCCGTGTGCGGCGGGCGTGGTCACCGTAGGCCTCCGGCGTGTGTCGGTCGCGGCTACCGCTCCTGCGGTGGCCGTCACTTCAGGTTTAGGCAGCAGCACCCCGGCCCCCCTTGGTGAGCCATGTCACATAATTTTGTTGCGGTTGGAGCGGGGGGAAGCGCCCGGCGGCCGCCTATGACCTCATGAAGCGGACGGCCGAACGGCCCTGCTCACGAGGTACGGGCGAGCGCAAGGGAGCGGATGTGCTGGATGAGGCCTGTGAGGGACGCGCTCACCACCGTGACCCCCTGTGTGAGGCGACCGGCCACGTGGGCCGCTCCCTGAGAGCCCTGGAAGCGTCCCTCGCCGAAGCCGGCGGCGAAAGCGCCGCTGCCCGTGATCAACGTCGTCAGGCCGACGCCGCCATGATCGCCTTCTTACGGCGCAAGGGCTTCGAAGGCCCGCACTACCGCCAGTTCATGCAGACACTGATGGAGTACGGCTGGCGCATCCTGAGCGGTTGGAGCGCGACCGGACAGATCTTCGACCGCGTGGCCCGTGCCGGCCGGCCCGTCCCCGCGACCATGGTGACCACCGCGTGGGCCGACGACGAACGCAGCCAGGTCGTCACCGACACCGTCATCAAAGGCAGCACGCTCTTCCGCGAGCACGGACTCGTCCGCGGCAAGTGGACGCCCGAGGGCGGCGCGAGCCTGCCCACCTATTTCGTCGGTGCCGGTCTGCTGGCCTTCAACCCGGTATACGTCAAGTGGTACAAGACCTACCGCCTCGGACAGTCCGAGCTCGACCACCGCGCGGCCGGAGAGGACGACGTCCTGTGCGCGCAGCGTGATATTCCCGACCAGCGCGCCACCGATCCCGCCCACATCGCCGCCGTGCACGACGACATCGCCCGCCTGAGGCCGCTCCTGCCCGACGAGCAGCTGCGCCGAGCGCTCGCGCTGATGACCCTGGGCTACTCCCAGGTGGAGGCCGCGGCAGAGGTCGGACTGACGACGAGGGCACTGGAGGGGCGCCTCGCCCGCGCCCGCACGAAGGTTTCCGCCAGCCGCTCGATTCGAGTCGGGCTGGAGGAGGGGGGAGCACGATGAGTGTTGACAAGGACGACACGATGCACAGCACCGCTGAGGACGCCGAGTTCGCGGCCTTGATGGCCGCGTCCAGCCTCGGAGCACCCCACGTGCAAACCTGCGCCACCGGCATGGACGAGGGCACCCGCGGGCGGCTGCGAGACGCCGTCGCCGCGACCGACGACGCGACACCGCTGCTACTCGACGACGGCGAGGACGAAGACGACGGCGAGGCCCTGGACGTGGCCGCCGCCGCAGCGCCTCGCATCGGCGCGGAGGCCGACGGGGCCACCTCCACAGGTGAGGGCGCGGTGAGCACCTCCATGAGCGCCCTCGCTTCTGAACTCCGCGAACTCCGGAGCAGGTACAGACTCGCGCCCGGACTGTCGCAGATCGTGCTCATCGGCTACTGCGGGCTGAGCTCACGCGACGAAGGCACCGCTTCCGTGCGGCGCCGGATTCTGGCACTCCTTGCCGAGCAAGTCCTCCATGACGGGGGCGGTGCGTCGTGGCGCTACGGGCATCCTCTGCAAGCGGACCGAGGGGACGGCGTTCTGTTGCTTGTTCCCCGTGGGCCGGTCGAGAGCGAGGCGTACGTCAGCCTCGTTCGGGGTGGGCTGCGGGGAGCGGTGAGAGACGAACGTCCGTGGCGCCGACGCTTCCTGTGGACTGCCGGCGAAGCGGCACTTCCCTGGCCGCGCCGCGCCGATTGGCCCGAGCAGCCGCGTCCCGAACCGGACTACCTCCTGCACCTCGGCCACGGGTCCTGGAATGTGGAGGCCAAGGATCAGCCGCCAGCCTGCCTCGACGAAGGCCCGCAGCGCCTCTTGCTGGAGGTGTGCAAGTGTCGCAAGGCACCCGGCAGGCTGTCCGAACCGCAATCGGCGCGCGGTTCGGCGATGTTGCCCGGCGCCGATCCGGCACTGGCCGTGCGGGGGTTGGTCGTGCGTGCCTTGGTGAGCGCCGGCATGATCCCGCAGGCGTGTCTGACCGATCTGCTGCACGCTCCGCCTCCTGCACGATGGGTTCGTCCGCAGCTTGCCGGTGATCCGTTCAGGGAGCGGAACGAAGCGTTCGCATGGCCACCGGGCCGACCGGCAGACGGATGGCGAAGCCTGCCGGGATGGAATGCGCTCACCATGTGTGAGGGGAGAGAGGGGACCGGGCTGTTCGAGGCGCGCCCGGAAACGCTTCCCGATCTGACGCTCCCGTCCGCGTCGCTGCTGGTCGCAGCGGAGTTGGCCGTGGATCTCGGTGGGGTGCACCGGCAGTCCATTCCGGCCCAGGCGTCGACTCCGCCGAACCTGGACGAGTACACCGTCTGGCCCGGTAGCTCGATCCTCGTACCACGTGCGGAGCGGACAGGGTTCGAACCCGGGCCTGAGCCCTCGCGACGCGGTCCGGATCCGGTTGAGGGCGAAGGCCTGGTGGAGGGCGCGGGCGAGCTGCTGTGGAGCAAGAAGGGAAAGGAGGGCGGCGAGCATCGAGCGAGACTGTGGATGCGCGTGCACTTCCACGAGGGCGATACGGGAGAACGCCTGCCCGTGACGATGATCTGCAGCCAGGCCGACAGGCATGCGATCACGGTCGTCTTCTATGCCGGAACCGACGATGAAGTGCGCTGGACGTTCGCCCGGGAGCTCCTGGCCGACGGCCTGCACAACAGCGTCGGGATCGGAGACGTGATCGTGTGGCCGACAGCACCCAACCCGGTACCGGAGGCGGAGACCGGCAAGGTCCAACGCGTCCACGTCCGATTGCGATCCCCGGAAGGCACAGCACTGCTGTCGGTGGCGCGCCCGGACATCACCGCCTTCCTGGAGATCAGCGAGCCACTGGTGTCATCGGTGGTGACTGAGACTGACGGCGACTACCTGAAAGTGTGGGAGCGGGAACTGGCCGAGCTCATCTGTCCTCACGTCAGCGAGTAGCCAGAAGGTCAAGGAGTAGCGCGGCACAGCAGAACGAGAAGCAGGAGAAGCGGGAAAAGCAGGAGAGGCAGAAGAAGCGAAGGGCACCTGACGGGCCGGCTCGGGCCGGTCCGTCAGCTCTGTCTGCCCCGTGCGTCGGGAGCCCGCGTCGGCGGCATCGGCAGATTGCGGGCGGTCCGCAGTACCGTCCCTTCCCGTCCCGACGGGTCAGTCGAGGCCGAGCGTTGCGGGCATGGGGGGCCTTGGCTCGGACCGTCGTCATCGCCCCACCAATTTGGGATGGATGCTGTTGTCGATCAGGTTGTCGAAGTGTGAGCCGTACAGGTTCTGGCAGGGGTGGCCCTGTCCGAGGGTGGTAGCGGCCGCGGTGACACAGGCCGCGACCACGGACGCGAACAGGAGGTCGTCGTTACCGCCGATGGTCATGGTCACCAGATCGGTGCTGGGGCTCAGTACGTTCGCCTGGGGCGGGGTGATCAGGAACTGAGGGCTGGTGAAGTCCTGCGTACGTGCGCCGCCGCATGACACGTCGGTGAGGCGGGTGCCGATCCTCTCCGCGAGAACGTGCGGGTAGTTCAGCCGGTGGTGAGGGTGGCGGCGGCCAGCACGGTGGCGGCCAGGCGGCGGGTACGGGAACGGAACGACATGCTCCCTCCTGGGTCGGCGGGTGGACCGTGGCGGGGAGGTGCGGGGAAACCGGAGCGGTGTCCCGGTGGTCGCGGCCTATGGACAAGCCCGTCGTCAGGGATTCCCTGACGGCCTAAATTGTCAGGAACACCCTGACGATTTGGGAGAGCGTGCAGTGTTACAGCCTGACACCCTGGCCGAGCCCGCCCGGTGCTCCTTCTGCGGCAAGCCGAGCGCCGAAGCCGGAAGGCTGATCGCCGGTCCCGGCGTGTACATCTGCGACGAGTGCGTGGCTCTGTCCACATCGATCATCGACGGGAGCCTCGGTGGCCCCGTGGGACCGCGCGCGCCGATCTGGGAGTCGATGGCGGACGAGGAGGTGCTGGGTCACATTCCGCGTGTTGCCGTGCACATCGACCAGGCTGAGGCGGACTTGCGCTCGTGGGTGCAGGAACTGCGCCGGCGAGGCGTCACCTGGACCAGGATCGGTGAAGCTCTGGGGATCACTCGCCAGTCCGCATGGGAGCGGTTCTCCGGCGAGGAGTGATGCCCGGGGCCCGCCAGGGCGCAGGAACAGCTGAACTGGGTGCCTGCCGGTGCGTCTTCCGAGTGGGTGAACTGATTTGGGCAGTAAGGGGATCGGGCGGGAGACTGCCCGGATGACTGCACCCCGTGACCGGGCCGCTCTCGGTCGAGGCGTTGCCCAGCTGATCCCGCCGGTATCGGCAGATCCCGTACAGCAGGCCGCGGCCGCGTTGTCCGGCCTGGCGACGGCGACCGTACCGGTCGCTGTGCTCCATGCCGCCCTGCTGCTCCTGGAGGCCACCGCCTGTCGGTCGGAGGACGACAAGATGCGAGCCGTAGCCGAGCGTACGACCGGGCATCTGCGGAATGCCCTGAACCTCGAGCTGCCCCACCCGGCCCCGGCGACGCAGGATCGCGCGCCCGGCAGCCCCTGGTTCGCCGCGCCCCTCTCCGCGCCTGGTCTCCCGTACGACCGTGCATGGTTCGCCGCACCGGTCCCGGCGGCCGATCAGGACTAGGGTCGGCGAGCGGGCTGCACGCGGCATCCGCTACGCCATCCCCGGGAAGGCGGACAGCCGCGCCGCCCGCCTGGGTGGAGCCGTGTGCTCGTTCACGATGCCTCCCGTCCTGCCGACGCGGAGGGTGGCTGCGGGCGACGCGGCGCAGCTCGACGCCGCCGGTCCGCCACCCCGCGGGAGCGGCCCAGTGCGGGTGTCCGACCCGGGCATTAGCCTTGGCGGATGATTTCTGCACCGGTGTCGAAGGTCCTCACGCGCCACCGCGACGGGCGGATCCATGCCTACGTCGTGGACCCCGGCGCCCGCGGGGAGCTGGAGCCCGCCGCGGTGTTCCGGCCGCGGGCCGGCGACGAGGTCGAGGCGTCCGTGGTCCCCCGCGACCTGGAGCGGGTCGTGTACACGACGCTGAACGCCGTCGTCTGCCTCACGCGTGCGGGCGACCTGATGTGGGCCACGGACTTCGCGCCGCACTCCGACGTACGCCATGGCCACCGCCCCGGATGCGCGCTGTCTCTGGACGGCCGCACGGTGTGGGTCTACCGGCCGGACGCGATGGCGGGCCGCGGGGGCGGTGACCAGTGGGTCGTGCACGACGCCGACAGTGGGGAGGTTCTCGCCCGCCGGGACCTGGAGACGGTCGGACGCGGCGCCGGTCACCACGTCCACCCCGTGGACGGCAGCGTCTACCTCGACATCGGTGAGGGCCAGGACGGGTCCGTCATCCTCCGGGGTACGGCCGGGGCGGACGGCGAGCCGGAGTTCGTGACGTACCCGTGGTGGGACCGCTGCCTGATCGACCTGGCCCCGTCCGGGCAGCAGTTCATGACCGTCGACCACGGGCAGGCGGACGTCGCCTTCCACAGCCACCCCACCGGGGAGGTGCTCTTCACGCTCCCCGTCGAGGCCTTCGGGTACGACCCGCAGGAGTGCTTCGTGGGATGGAGCGGCGGCTACCTGACCGCGAACACAGCCGTCGTCACCCTGGGCGGTGAGACTCCGGACGAGGAGGTGTGGTTCCGCCACCACCTGGTCGACGTACGCACGGGCACGCTCGGAGGCGAGATCACCCTCGAGGTGACCAACCCCTACGAGCTGGTGCCCCTGGGCGACGGTTCCTGGCTCACGGACGGCCCCGATGGCCACCCCGTCCGCTGGTTCCCCGCTCCGTAGCCGTCCGCGCGAACGCCCCGTGACGTCGGTGGACCGACATCACGGAGCGCTCCTCGGGCGCGGCCGTCCGGACGGCCACCCGCTACCTGCTATCGGCTGAGGGACCTGAGCGCCGCCGCGTCGTACGGCTTCAGTTCGTCGAAGCGGTTGCCGAGGACCTTCGCCGCCCAGTGCGGGTCCTGGAGCAGTGCCCGGCCGACGGCGACCATGTCGAACTCGTCGCGTTCCATGCGGTCCAGGAGGTTGTCGATGTCGCCGAGCGCCGCACCCTCGCCGGCGAAGGCGCGGATGAAGTCCCCGTCGAGGCCGACCGAGCCGACGGTGATGGCCGGCCGGCCGGTGAGCTTCTTGGTCCAGCCCGCCAGGTTCAGGTCCGAGCCCTCGAACTCCGGGAGCCAGTAGCGCCGGGTGGAGGCGTGGAACGCGTCGACGCCGGCCGCCGCCAGCGGGGCCAGGATCGCTTCCAGCTCCTGCGGGTTCTGCGCGAGCCGGGCGTCGTAGGCCTCCTGCTTCCACTGCGAGTAGCGGAAGATCACCGGGAAGTCGGCCGGGACGCGCTCGCGGACCGCGGCCACGATCTCCGCCGCGAACTTCGTACGGGCCACCGCGTCACCGCCGTAGCCGTCGGTGCGGCGGTTGGTCCGCTCCCACAGGAACTGGTCGAGCAGGTAGCCGTGGGCGCCGTGCAGTTCGACGCCGTCGAAGCCGATCCGCTCGGCCTCCGCGGCGGCGTCGGCGAACGCGCCGATGACGTCGTCGAGGTCGGCGCGGGTCATCGCCCGGCCGGTCCCCTCGGTACCGTCGACGCGGATGCCGGAGGGGCCGACTGCGGGAGCGTCGACGTACGGCGCCTCGCCCTGCTTGCGCACCATGCCGATGTGCCACAGCTGAGGCACGATCGTGCCGCCTGCCTCGTGCACGGCCGCGGCGACCTTCGCCCACCCCGCCAGCTGGTCCTCGCCGTGGAACCGCGGGACCCGGTCGCTCTGCCCGGCGGAATCGTGGCCGACGTAGGTGCCCTCGGTGACGATCAGGCCCACACCCGCGGCGGCCCGGCTGGCGTAGTACGCCTGCACGTCCTCGCCGGGCACGCCGCCGGGGGAGAACATCCGCGTCATCGGAGCCATCGCGATGCGGTTGGGGACGGTCAGGCCGTTCAGCGTGACGGGCCGGGACAGGATCTCGGCCGCGCGGGAGGCGGTGGACGTGGTGACGGTCATGCGGTCCTCCGGGGTGGGGCTGTGGCTCGTCGGGGTGACAACCAGAAGTGCATAGTACACATGTTATGTATCATGCATATTGCCGCGCCCGCGGTCCGGGCCTGCCCGGACCGGCCCTCGCGCGGAGCCGTCCGCGTCCACAGGACACCCCCCCCGGCAGGGGTCCACCGGTCCACGGGTCGGCGATAATGGAGCGCCGGAAGGAGTGGGAGGCGCAGTGCTGGAGAAACTGGAGCGGGAGCTGATGCTGCTCTCGCGGCACCAGGTGCTGGCCCGGCGCGAGCGCGACCCCGAACGCCTGGAGCGGTCGGCGTACCTGCTGCTCAGTCGGATCGATACGCAAGGCCCCATGTCCATCGGACAGTTGGCGGAGGCCTTCGCGCTCGACACCTCGACCGTGAACCGCCAGACGGCGGTACTGCTGCGCTGCGGACTGGCCGAGCGCGTCGCGGACCCGGACGGCGGCATGGCCCGCAAGCTGCGCATCACCGTTGAAGGCGGGCGCCGGCTCGCCGGAGACCGCGAGGTCAACCAGTCCTGCCTGGCCAGGGTGGTCGCCGACTGGTCCCCTGAGGAGGTCCGGGAACTGGAGGACGTCCTGGTCCGGCTCAACCGCAGCGCCGAGGCCCTCGAGGGGCGGTACTGGCCGCGCTCGGAGGAGGACGGCACCCGCGCCGCATGCCACCCGCACCTCTTGCAGGTCTCGCAGGAACCCGTGGCGCCCGCGACTCCAGCCGCGCAGGAATCCGCGCCGCGAACCACGTAGGAACCCACGACTTCCGCCCGGTGGGTACGCCCGTGCCGTGGGTGGCGGCCAGCCCCGCCGGTGAGTGGCCGTGCTACGGCGCCCGACGGGGCCCCGGCCCGTACGGTCGGGTCAGCGCAGGCCGGTGAAGAGATCGTTCTCGGGCACGGCCGCACCGGTGGCGTCCTGGACCCGTACGAAGGTCTCCATGCCCATCAGATCGCCGAACCTCTCCTTGCCCATCCTGAGGAAGAAGATGTTCTCGCCCTGACTGGCGTGTGCGGCCAGCGCGTCGAACTTCTGACCGCTGAATGCGGTGGTGTCCACCCACGTGGTGATCTCGTCGTCGGGGAGGCCGATCTCGGCCAGCGCGGCGGTCTCGGCAGGATCCGGCTCCGGCATGTCCTCATGGAACTCCCGCATGATCTTGCCGAACCGCTCCATCGCCGAGCGCGGCATCGTCGTCCAGTACACCTTCGGTGTCAGCGCGGTCATCTCGAGCGCCGCCATCGTGATGCGGTGGGCCTGGATGTGGTCGGGGTGGCCGTAGAAGCCGTTCTCGTCATAGGTGACGACCACATCGGGCCGGTAGTGCCGCATGAGGGTCGCGAGTCGGGCGGCGCCTTCCTCCACGGGGGTCTTCCAGAAGGATCCAGGGGCGTCGTTGCTCGGCCAGCCCATCATCCCGGAGTCGGCATAGTCCAACATCTCCAGATCGCTGACCTTCAGGACGTCACAGCTCGCCTCGAGTTCCTGTCGGCGCATCAAGGCGACGGCCGCCGGATCGTGCCCGGGATCACCCGGCTTGACGCCCCCCGGCCCGTCACCGCAACCGCCGTCGGTACACGTCACGAGAACCGTGCGGATGCCCTCTGCCGCGTACCGCGCGAGGACTCCTCCCGTACCGGTGGCCTCGTCGTCGGGGTGGGCGTGCACTGCCATGAGCGTCAAGGGCCGGTCAGTCATGAAGGAGTCCTCCTGCAGAGACATGTGGTGGTCCGAGTGCGCGGTGGGCGTTCCGCGTTCCCGGGAGGCCGGATCCTGCCGGTGCGGATGACGTTGGGACCACCCCCGCAGTGCCAGACCCCCGGTCGGTGCAACGCTGCCGCCCGGACCGGCTGTTCCCGGCGCGGCCGCTTGGTTTTCCCAGGCGCCGGCATACCCCCGCCCGCCAGGGCGTCGAAGTCGTGGCACACGGGCCCGACAGGTCAGATGGGTTGAGTGCCGTGACCGAACCTCGCGGGGCGGCTCGCTCCGGTCTGTGAGTGATCAGCTGGAGGCCTCATCGTCGAATGCCTCGCCATAGTGCGCGTGCCGGCGTCCCCAGGGGATGTCCCAGGTGGGAGCCTCGTTGCTGGGGCGGGGGAGGACGGGCAATGGCCCGGGCGCTGTTTCGATGAGGTGGATCAGAGTCCAGCCGACGCCATAGCAGTCGTCCGGACCGAAGCAGGCGGCCGGCGCGTGCGCTTCCTCAGTCGTGACGGGATGGCCGATCGCGTCCAGCTGCAGCCAGCGCCTGTCGATCTCCTCTTCGGTGGAGTTCCAGTCGGGCTGCGGGCCGTCGGCGACGAAGATCTGGACGTCGGTTCTCATACGCGGATGATCGGCTGCTGACGCTGGACCGGGCAAGTGGGGTGATCGTCATGGTCCTCTGCATCACGTCTCGGGGCCCTCGCCCAGCAGGGATCCGGCCGGTGGGGACCCCGGTACCGCCGGGGTCTCCTGTCCGTTCGAACCGCGGGTGCCGCCGTCACGTCGGGCGATCAAGTGACCGGCTGCGAGGTCCCGTCGGGCAGCACGCAGAGGTCGCCGGCGTAGGGGCGTGACGTGATCTTTCCACCCGCGGCGGTGCATTCGTCTCCGGTGATGGTCGGAGATGAGGCGGCCTCCGCGCTGACGGCGCCGAAGGCGCTCATGCCGGCAACCGTCACCGTGGCCAGGGCCAGGCCCAGAGTTCTTCGTATGCGCATGACTTCCTCCCTCTCTCAGGCGCCCTCGTCGGCCTTCGGGAAGGAAGAAACTCCGGGCGACGGCGCCCTCTCTCCTCAGCATGGGCGCTCCGAATGGGGCCCGCGAGGCGGGGGCGATGACGGCGCACCGCGGGCGCTGTGTCGCCATCAGGCGCGCTCGGATGTCCCACGGTTCGGTCGCGGGCCGGCCCGCCGTCGTCAGGTGCCCGCGTCGCACCGGTACGGCGCGCCTGGATCGGACGCGGAACGTGAAAAGATCACTACCCTAAGTGCCGAATGCTGTGGGGAGTGCAGATGTCCGAAGGACTGGTCCTGAAGGTCGAGCAGCTCGAGCAGATCTGGGTCGACGCCGAATCGAAGCTCGATCAGAGGCGCCGTGCCGAGATCGAGGACTACATCGCGAAAGCGAAGCAGGCCCTGAAGGATGGCAAGGACCAGGCCGGGTACGCGGCGGCGGACAGGGCTCTTACGGCTCTGAAGACGGCGCGCGTCTGACAGCCCGCCGCGAGCGCAGGCGGGATGTTTCCCGGCTTCCGACGCACCTCCGCGTTCCCCGTCACCGACAGCTGACGGCCCCGGTTTGCTGCGTCCGGGCCGGACCGGCCATCCCCCGCGGGGGATGGACTCCGTCCTCACTTGCGTGCGCGCGGTGTGCGACGCGCACACCAACGCGCCCTGAGATCAAGCCGGAGCGGCTCTCCACGCGACGATGGAGAGCCGCGCCGCCATGCGTGCAGGAGAACGAGCCTGTCACGGCCCACCCGAGGACGCTCCCAAGGTGGGGGAGAGGGGAGAGGGGAGAGGGGAGAGGGGAACGGGGTGAGCACGGCTGGGTGGTCAGCTGCGCTGCGATCGGCTCCTCCACCGGCCCGGGACGCCCGCCGGTCATCGTGGAGGAGTCTGGGTGCCGTCGATCCGCCCCGTGGTACCGAGCCGCGACGGTCGCGCGAGCGCCGAGCGCATCTGCTGACCGGCCCCACCCGCGCCCACCTGCGGGCCTCCCGGCCTTCGCACCCGCACCGCGGGCATCGGCCGCGACCGTGGTCGCGCTGCCGGCATCGCCGGTCCGGCCCTGCCATGGAACGCAGGCGCGATCGAAGGGCACGTCGACCACCTGATCAAGACGCTCAAGCGTCGGATGTGCGGCCGCGCCGGCCTCGACCTCCTGCGAAGGCGGGTCCTACTCGCTGACCGGCTCCGTCGTCTCCGGGCGGAGATCGTGAATCGGGAACACCGTGGGTGAAAGACGTTCCTTGCACGTTTCGCCGTGCAGTTCGTCCGGCCGCAACGCCCGGGCGATGGCCTCGCCCGGACCGCAGAATGAAGGATCAAGATGGAAGGTGGTCCGGGTCCCGAACGGTTCAGGTGCTGAAAACTCTTCCCGGACACCGGTTGGGGCCGTCCCGACCAACTCCTGGCGATAGCCGTGGCCGTCCAGCCAGATCTCGACGACCGTGCGGACGCTGAGCGCGGCAGCCGCTGAGGGAGCCCAGCGCCGCATGTCGAACATGTCGAGCAGGGAACCGAAGAATCGCGGCAGGATCCTCTCCCGTTGATCGGAGCTGGGGTGCTGATCGCTCTCCACCGTGAAGCTGAGGTCGGATCCGATCTCGACACCGATCTGTCCATGCCGGCCGTCGCGACGGTGCAGAGCGTCCCGGGCCACTGCCCTGAGGACCTCGGTGGGCAGCTCGGGGCTGCCCTGCTCAGCCAGAAAGTACAGCGCTGGGCGGCGACGAACGTGCTCCACGAAATCAACCACCAGAAGCTGCTCGACTGTGAACCTCTCCACTCACCCTCCCCGCCTCTGGACCCGTCGGTCGGCCACAGTCGATCATGGCATCCCCCACGGTCAAGATCCACGCTCCAGGCCCGCCGCTACGGTGCGGCGGACTGCTGGCCATCACGGGAGTGAAGCCAGAACCGAAGCGCGGGAACAGGCACGGCCGCCTCTCGCGGCCGAGTGCCGCCCGAACGCATTGCCTTGACGGACCGTCAGGGGAAGATCAGTTCGTCGTGACTCCGGAGACATGCGCGACTGCGGAGTCGTGCTCCTGGAAGCGGATGTCGACCGACAGGTGGTCGGCGCTGTCGTCCCCGTCCTGAAGGACGGTGGGCGAGGAGCAGAGGTCGGCATCCACGCAGTCACGATAGACCCGGGCGTCGGGATACGTGGTGTGCAGCCACGCTTCCGCCTCTGTTCGCGAGGCCTGGAAGTCCATGGTGTACCAAGTGGTCTGCCACTGGCCCCACGTGCACTGCTTGTTCCGTGCGGTCTCGGGAGGGTGGGCCGTTTCGAGGAAGCGGATGGCCTCGCCGCAGGACACCGGGGCCTTCCCGTCCAGGACCAGGCTGACCTGGTGCAGCCACCAGCCGGCGGCCGCCAGCACGGTCGCCACCGCTCCGGCCGAGGGCCGTACGGCGATCTTCGTGCGTTGCGTGGCCAAGGAAACCTCCGGAAAGTGATCACTGAACATGTTCAATGATGCGTGTCGGCTCCGATCGGTTCCACGGTGCTCGCTGCCGGGTGCCGGGTGGCGTGTCACCCGGTGGACCGGTCGGTCGAGATGCGGACTCCCGCGGGTGTGGCGGATGGCCGCTGCCCCCGGACGGTCGCGGATACAGGATCTACGCATGAGTAACTTAATGAGCCCGGTCGACCCCGCGGTCACTTTCGTCCTGGTCCATGGAGCGGGCAGCAACGCCTACGGATGGTCTCCGGTGGTGACCGAACTGGGGCTTCGAGGGCACCGTGCGGTCGCGGTGGACCTGCCCGGCCACGGCCCCGGCGCCTACCTTCCGGTCTCGTACCAGGCGCCGCAGGACCTCGAGCGACTGCGCACGGAGCCCTCCCCGATCTCCAGGACCACCCTGGCAGCCTGCGCCGCTCACGTGGCCGCGGTGGTGCGGCGGGCACACCGGAACGGCCCGGTGGTCCTGGCCGGCCAGAGCCTCGGCGGCGTCACCCTCAACGCGACGGCCGACCTGGTACCCGAGCTCATCTCGCACCTGGTGTACGTCTCGGCCCTGTGCCCGGCGAAGCGGGCCTCGATGAACGAGCTGATGGCGACTCCGGAAGCGGCCACCAGCCACATATTCAGGATGACTCCCGTCCCGACCCCGCCGGAACTCGGGGTCACCCGGGTCAACTGGCGAAGCAACGACGCGGCGTTCTTCCGGATCGCCAAGGAGGCGATGGCCGCCGGCTACTCCGACACCGAGGTCAGGACCCTGCTCAACATCCTCGAGCCGGACGAGTCAGCCTCGATCGGGGCATCCGACGGCCGCGGGCCGCCACACAAGTGGGGCCGGATACCGCGTACGTTCGTGCGGTTCACCGAAGACCGGACCCTCCCACCGGCACTCCAGGACCTGATGATCCGGGAGGCCGACGAGACGACCCCGGACAACCGCTTCCGTGTGCGATCGCTGGCGGCTCCGCACATCGGCCCCCGCGACCCGGCGCTTCTGGCGGACGAACTGGAGCAGGTGGCCCGGCTCTGCCTCTGAGCCGGAGGCACGGCTGTGGTCGCGGTCAGGAGGTGGACCGGCGGACGGTGTTCACCGTTCCTCCGGGCCGCCGAGCGGCGCAGTGAGCCGCGCCCTCCAGCCGTTCTCCGTCAGCGCCACCAGCTGGACCGCCGCCGCACGGGTGCGCAGAGGCAGCAGGCTGCCGACCGCGTCGCGCACAGGGGTGGCGGCCGTCGGGTTGTCCGCGCCCAGGGCGACCGTGAGGTGGGCGGCGGGCCACGGCCCGAAGCGGCCCCGGTACGGGCGCAACCCGGGCCACCGGGCGTGGAACGCATCGACGACCGGTTGGAGTTCCGGAACGGCGACGGCGACGAAGCCGGGCTCCGCCACGACCTCTCCCAGGAGGAGATCTGCTGCCGGGAAACTCGCCGCCAGGGAACGTACGCCCTTCTCGTCCTGACCCGTCAGCGCTGACTCCGGCACGAACGGGTAGAGGAGCGAGACGTGCGCCGGAACCCCGTGTCGCACGAGAGCCGGGTCGATGCGCCGCACCGCCTCGAGAAGAGGGGCGGCATCGGGCAGAAGAATGACGACGGCGGTGGTTCCTGGCTCTGGCACTCCGTCATCATCGCAGGCCAGGTGCAGGACCCGACGCTGTCGGACTGGTGGCGCGCCCTGCCCGTATCGGCCCTCACGGCGCCGGTCCTCCTGAAACCGCCGCGGGCGTGGATACGGCGACGTGCGCGGTGATGGTACGAGCGACACCGGCGCCACCCGGAGCAACTGACCGCGTCCTGCGGATGGGCGAACCTACACGGGGGGAGTTGTCGTGCGAGCCGGGCTGCACTCCACGATCTCTCGTGCTGCGCGCAGTTTGCTGGGGTGGTCGCCCAGAAGTCCGGTGGTGATGAGGATGGCGTAGAGCATGCCGACGCCTTGTTCCTTCAGGTGCTGTTGCACTGCATCCATGTCGGCGCCCGCCTCCATCAGGAGCCTGCACTCGTCGATGTGGTCAGCAATCTGCTGTGCGCGCTCAGGGGTCAGACCGCTGACGTTGGTGAGGAGCTCGTGTGCGGTGGGGCTTGCCATGGCGGTGATTCTTTCAGCGGTTCGCCGACACCTCCACGCAGTTTCGCCTCGGTTCGCCGTGCCCGACGCCGAGTCGGCGCTGTCGTTCGTGGGCGAGCTCTTCGTGTCGGGTCACCCCGGGTACTGCGTCCGCGGGGCCCGCCGCCGGGCCCCGTGGGGCCGTTGTCACAGGTGGCGGTTATCTTGCAGCTCAGCACACAGGCACGGCAGGACATGCGAACAAGGAGCGGCCATGGTCGTCGAGGTGCGGTACGCGCAGGCGTGGGACCTGGAGGCCCGTGCGCCCTGGCGGCCGATATCCGCCGGGGAGGCGCGCGCCAGGGATGCCGCCGGTCTTCCGTACGTGGTGGTGTACCGGGAGCCGGGCCGGGAGGCTCCGCTGGAGGTCCGGCTCGTGTCATGGCGGGACCACTACGTCGGCCTGTGGGTCTACGACGCCCAGGGCCGCCGCACCTACGACCTGGACATGCGGCTGCTGGACGATCCGTCGCGACTGATGCGCCGGTACAGCGTCGCTTGGAACTACACCGGCCCGGAGATGCCGGAGTTCGACGGGAAGTGCCCGCGCATCACGGTGGACCTCTTCCCGGACGGGAGGGGCCGGCGGACGGAGGAGCCCAGGGGGGAGCGCGGGGGTTCGTACGTCACCAGGCCTGCTCTCCGCGACGACGAGCGCTGGATGGACCGCCCGGCCTTCGGGGAGTGGCCGCTGCTCTCGGCCCGGGTGCACGGGCTCATTGAGCCGCCGACCTTCGAGCCGGCCGAGCCGGCCGAGCCGGCCGAGCCGGCCGAGCCGGCCGAGCCGGCCGAGCCCGGTGGCGGAGACGCCCCCGGCACCTGCTGGCGTCCGCCGCGCCCCGCGCAGCCCGGGCCGATCAATGAGCTGTTCCGGCCCGGGGTGCGCGTGACCGACGGGTACCACCCGGAGATGACCGTCGTGGAGCCGCGCCGGGTCGGCTCCCTGCGCGTGCCCAGCGGGCTGCTGGCCGTCTCAGGCCCGGACATCGACCACGGCGGTGGTCCTCGCATCACGGTCCCCGTCCCGCCCGGGGAGTACGTACTCGACGAGGCGCGGGTCCGCTACAGCTACCACTGCGAGTGGCGGGACACCGAGGTCACGACCACGTCACCCACGGCCGTCCGCGTCCTCGTCGGCGAGACCCCCGCCGCGAGCTGGGAGATGGCCCTCGGTCCGGACGACGACCTCCGGCTGTTCATCGAGGATCAGATAGCCGGCTTCGCCACCGACGGAGCCACCGGCTGTTTCGCCGACGCCGGGGCCTGGGAGCCGCTCGTCGGGCTCTTCGAACGGGGGCTGATCCGAGGGGAGCCGGACCTGGACGGGTACGAGGACCTCGACGACGGTTCCATGTTCATGCAGCGGACCTGGGACGAGGCTTCCGGTGGCGAACTCATGGCCTTCGCCACGACGGGCGACGGTACCTACCCCGTGTGGGTCGGCCGTTCCGAGGTTGGTGAGGTGGTCGGTGCCGTAGTGCTCGTGGAGGGGATGCCCGAGCTGCTCCCGGAGCAGGACGGAGCCACCGCCGATGCCTGAGACGTACGTGACCGTGAGCTTCGAGGAATCCTGGGACGCGGCGTCCCGTACCGGCGGTCGCGAGCTGTCCCCCGAAGAGGCGCGCGCCCGGGATGCCACCGGCCTTCCGTACGCGGTGGTCTACCGCGCACCGGGGCGCGAAGTCCCGCTCGGGGTGCGGATGGTGGCGTGGCAGGCCGGGGTCCTCGACACCTGGGCGTACGACGAGCACGGCCGCCGGACCGCCGAGACCGAGCTGCGGCTGCTGACCGACGAGCGGCGGCTGCTGCTCCGGCGCCTGCTCGTGCGGGGGTACCCGGACAAGCGGACGGCGGAGTTCGATGTGGACGCTCCCCGCACGGAGGTGGAGCTCGCCGCCGACGGAACCGCGCGCGTCTCGCACCAGCCCGAGGGCATGCGCGGAGCCTCCCTGGAGGCAGAGGTGGCGGTGGCCGAGGAGGACCTCTGGACGGCCCGCCCGGGCTTCGACGACTGGCCGGCGCTCCCGGTCGCGGACGCGCTCCCCCACTGGGTCGCCGCCGAACTGCGTACCGCGGCGTCCGGCTGGCGCCGGGAGCCCTCCAGGCTGCTCGGGTCCACCGACTTCGACCGGGTCTTCCGGCCCGGCACCCACATCCCCGGGCTGACGGTCCTCGAGCCGGTCCCGTGCGGCAGCGTGCGCGTGCCGAGCGGGGTGCTGGCGGTGGCATGCCCGCAGAGCTGGGACGAGGTGCCGAGGCTCACGGTGGCCGTGCCGCCGGGTACGTACCCGGTGACGGCGGCCCTGGTCGAGGTCGCAGACGCGGGCTACGGGCCCTACGAGGAGGTCGCGGCCGTCCGGCTGCAGATCGGCGACGCTCCCGTGGCGGCATGGGAGATGGCGCTCGGACCGGGTGACGACACGCTCCGGCTCCGTGCCGGAGAGGCCTTCGGCTTCGGCACGGACGGGGCAACGGGCGCCTTCGGCGACGCCGGGGTCTGGCAGGACCTGCGGGACCTGCTGGAGCGGGCGAACTGGCAGGGTTCCCCGGAGGCCGACAAGCTCGCGAATTCCGCAGCCGGTATGCACCTCGACGGCGGAGGCCTGGGCGCGGACCTGGCGGTCTTCTGCACCGGTGGCGACGGCGTCCACCCGGTCTGGGTGGGTCGGTCCGCCTCCGGGGAGGTTGTCTGTGTCGACGTCCGGACGGCCTTCGATCTGGACCTCGACGCCTGAGCCCGTCGCGTGGGCCCGGTTCGAGGGCCAAGCGAACGGGCCGGCCCGGTGCGCCGGGAGGCTCGGGCTCTGCGGTCGACCGCTGCGAGCCGTGACGTCGGAGCGGCCCCGCGAAAGGAGCCCCGCGACAGCGGCCCCGGACTGTGACCCGGATCACCCTCAGGGGAAAACCTGACGCCCCGGCGACGCGTCTAGCAGGTGTGAAACGGGTTGGGGCGGCAGCGCCGCAGGAACTGGACGAGGAACGCCTCCTACGACGGGTGGCCCGGGGAGACCGGGCCTCCTTCGAGGAGTTGTACCGGCGCACGTCGCCGTGGCTGGCGGTGCGTCTGCACCGCCGCTGCGCCGACCAGCAGATCGTCGCCGAGGTCATGCAGGAGACGTACCTCGCGGTATGGCGGGCGGCCGGCTCCTTCGCCGGGAGCCGGGGCGGGGCCGGCGGGACGGCCGTCGGCTGGCTGTGGACCATAGCGGCCCGCCGCCTCGTCGACGCGTTCCGGCGCAGGGCCCACCACGCGCAGCCGCCGCTCGCCGCCGCCCCGTACTCCGTCGCGCCCGCGGCCGAGGAGGAGGCGCTGGTGGCCACCGTCGGCGGTGACGTCGGGGACGCGCTGCGGCGTATCGCGCCGGAGCTCAGAGACGTACTGCAGGCCATGGTCCTCGACGGACTCTCCGTCCGTGAGACAGCGGTTCTGCTCGGACTGCCCGAGGGAACGGTCAAGACCCGCGCCCGCCGGGCCCGGACGGCGATGCGGGAGGCGCTGGCATGAACACCGGCAAGGACGCTGGCAGGAACACCGGAAAGAACAAGCACGAGGAACACGCGTCGCCGCGGCTGATCGACGGGTACGTGCGCGGCGGGACGGACCTCGCCGCCGACGAAGTATGGGCCCTGGAAGCCCATCTGGAGGGCTGCCGGGTCTGCCGTGACCGGCTGTCGGCCGCCGTCACGGCCGGTTCGCCCGCCGTGGCCGCCCTGACTGAGGCCGTCTGGTCCGATCTCGAACACCGACTCGCCGCGGCCGCCCCGGCGCCGCCCCGCCGGCTGCGGGCCCGGCTGTCGGCGTGGACGACGCCCGCCATGACGCCGTGGCTGGCCATGGTGCCGGCCGTGGCACTGCTCGCCCTGCTGCTGGACCTGACCGGGCCCGGCTTCGGCGAGGTGTCCCTGATGCTGCTGCTCGCCCCGGTCCTGCCGGTGTGCGGGGTGGCGGCCTCCTGGTCGCGCGGTCTGGACCCGGCGTACGAGCTGACCTCCTCCACGCCGAGGGCGGGGCTGCAACTGGTGCTGCGGCGCACCGCCTCCGTGCTCGCCGTGGTGATCCCCACACTGCTGGCGGGGGGATGGGCGACAGGGGTGACGGCCGCTCAGTGGCTGCTGCCCTGCCTGGCCTTCACCTCCATGACCCTGGCGCTCGGCGGGGTCATCGGCGTGACCCGCGCCGCCGCCGTGCTCGTGTTCGTATGGGCTGCGGTGGTGGCGGCGCCGACCCTGGCCACCAGCCGTACGGCCGTCGCCCTCGGGACGGACGGCCTGCCGGTGTGGGGGCTGCTCCTCGCACTCGGCGTCGCCGTGCTGATCGTCCGCAGGGGCACCTACGCCTACGCCTGCACCGCACCCAAAGACCACCGTTGAACCCATCGAAGGAGAGGAAGCGCATGATGCCCGCATTCAGCAGGGCCGACATCGCACCCACGGCCTACGCCTGGCAGATCCGGGCGACCGCACTGAAGGTCAGGGTCGGCAGGAAGCGGATGGCCGTCGACGGGCTCGACCTGTCGCTCGGCACGGGCGTACACGGTCTCCTCGGTCCCAACGGCGCCGGCAAGACCACCCTCATCCGGGCGCTGGCCACCGTGCTGCGCCCCGACGAAGGTGAGCTGGAACTGCTCGGCGAAGCCGTGGGAGGACTCGGTGAGCACCGTGCGCTGCGTCGCCGCATCGGCTACCTGCCACAGGATTTCGGCTACTACAAGCGCTTCACCGTAAGGGAGTTCGTCGAGTACATGGCGTGGCTGAAGGAGGTGCCCACGGCGGACATACCCGGCGCGGTGCAGCGTGCCGTGGAACGGGTCGGCCTCGCCGACCGCGCCGACGAGCGGATGAAGGCCCTGTCGGGCGGGATGGTGCGGCGGGCCGGAATCGCCCAGGCCATCGTCAACGACCCGGCGATCCTGCTCCTGGACGAACCGACCGTCGGCCTGGATCCGGCGCAGCGGCTGCGCCTGCGCGAACTGCTCCAGGAACTGGGCCGGGACGCCTGCGTGGTCGTCTCCACCCACCTGGTGGAGGACGTGGCCGCCGCCTGCACCGATGTGGTGCTCTTCGCCGAGGGACGGCTGGTCTTCCATGGCTCCCCGGGCGAGCTGGCCGCGGCCGGCGGCCCGGAACACGAGGGCGACAGCCCGCTGGAACGCGGCTACTCGGCGCTGCTGGTCGACCCCGCACGGACGAGGGGCGCCTGGTGACCCGACTGGTGAACTTCCGTATCCTGCGCATCGAACTGAGGCGGTCCGTCGCCCCCTGGGCCGGCGTCTTCGTCCTGGCGAGCGCGCTCGCCTTCCTGTACCTCGTTCCCGGTCCGTGGTGGCAGGGCACCGCGCGGTGGACGTCCCAGTGGACCTCCATGGCCCTGTGGACCCGGAGCCCGCTGATCTTCCTGTGGCCGCTCGCCGTGGGACTCGGGGCGCTCCAGGGGCTGCGCGACCACCGCTCGAAGATGCCCGAACTGCTGATCAGCACCCCGAGACCGGCACGCCATCGCGCCGCCGCCCTCGCGGGTACGACGGCCTTCGCGCTGGTCTCCTCCTTCGCGCTCCTCGTCCTGCTGGGCGCGGCGCAGGTGCTCGCCGGTGACGCCACGTACACCCATCTCGGCTGGCTGCCCGTGTCACTGGTGGGGGCGCTCGCGCTGACCGCGGGGGCTGTCCTGGGCATGGGGGTGGCGCGCAGCGTGCCCTCCCTCCTCACTCCGCCCGCGCTGGCCGTGGGTGCCTTCCTGGTCGTCAACCTGCTGCGGCAGACCTCGGACGCGGCGCTGCCGGACTCCGCAGCGCCGCACCGCCTCTCGCTGCTGTCGCCGGCGGTGGCGGACGTACGCGAAACGCTCCTCACGCTCTCCGTCCCCGTGCACCTCGGGCAGACGGTCTGGCTGCTCGGCATGGCCGCGACGGGCTTCGCGCTGCTGGCCGCCGCCACCCCGCGCGCCCGGCTGCTCGCCCTCACCCCCCTGCTCGCGGGCGGGGCCGTGGCCCTGCTCCTGTTCCCGGCCGACCCGCGCGCCACGTACGTCGTCGACCGGGACGCGGCGAGGCCGGTGTGCGACGGCCCGGTGTGCGTGACGACGGCCCGGCGGGCGCGGCTCGACGACCTGGCGGCGCCGGGCGGGGAGGCGCTGCGCCTGCTGCACGAGGCACTGGGCGACCGGGCGCCCGTCGGCATCCGCGAGACGACCCTGCCGCGGGCGCTCGGCGACACGCCCGAACGGTCCCACGAGTACGTGCTCGTCGACTTCGACGACGCGGCGATCGGCGACGCCGAGGGCGGGCGGCTGACCCGGGCCCTGGTCGCCCAGGGCATCGCCCCGCTGTGCCGCCCCCGCAGCCACACCGAGAGCGGCACACTGCAGGAGGCCGCCGCCCAGAGCATCGCGGCCGCCTGGGTCCTCGGGGAACTGCGGCCGCTCGAAGGGACCATGCACGACGTGGGTGACCAGGCCGCTGTGGCCGAACCGGTGTGGAAGAAGTTCATGGCACGGCCGAGGGAGGAGCAGCGGCAGGGGATCGGCGCCCTGCACGCCGCCGCCGTCTCCTGCTCGGGCGACCCGCTCGGCGCGCTGACCGGCGAGTCGTCCCGGTGAGATGGCTGACGCTGTACGCACGCTCGCGACGGGCCCCCGCCTCGCTCGCCGCGGTGCTGATCAGCGCGGTGGCGGTGGGGGCACTCGCCCGGATCGGCGACGGCGGGCCGATGGATCCGCGACTGTCCACGCTCGCCCTCGCCGCGGGCGCGACGGCGCTGTCGGCCGGACTCGGCGGGCAGGACCTCGCGTTGGACCGTACGGCCGCCATCCACTGGCTGCCCCGCAGGGCGGCGCACGTGCTGCTCTGCGGTGTGCTGATCGGCGCGGTGCTGCTGGCGGTGCAGATGCCGATCGGCGGGTCGGCGGTCGCGTCCTCCACTTCCTCCTCCTCCGCGGCCTTCGTGGTGCGCAACAGCGCCGGGCTGATGGGGCTCGTCGCGATCGGGGCGGCCTGGTGCGGAGGGCCGTACGCGTGGATCCCGCCCTTCGCGTGGCTGGCGGTCTCCTTCGTCGTCCCGTCCACGACGGACGGGGTGACGCAGGTGCTGACCTGGATGCTGCTGCCGCCCGGAACGACGGCCGGGACCTGGACCGCTCTTGTCCTGGCCGTGGTGGGCACCACGGTCTACGCCGTCGGAGGCCCGCGGCGTTAGGCCTGTCGTGCCCGCCACAACCCGGCCCGGGAACCCGGCCGCCCATGGCCTCGACTCCTGTCGTGGAACGGGCTGCCGGCCCGCACGATCGGAGGGGATCACCAGATGAACCGCAGGAGCGTGCTCCGGGCCCAGGCCGCGGTCGGTGCGGCGGTCACGTTGGCGGGCGCCGCCGGGGTGGCCGCCGCGGCGGAACCGCGACCGGCCGGGAAGCCGGCGGGGCCGTTGCGCGTGCACGTCGTCATGTACGACGGGGTGCTGGACCTCGCGCTGTGGCTCGTCCGCCGGGAACTCGGCGCCGACGCGGCGACGGGCGTCGAGACCATGCTCGAGTACGAGGCCCGCGGCACGGTGTGGACCCCGCCCGGCGCCGCACGGCGGTAGCCGCAGGTCAGCGGTGGAGCTGGTGGTCCCAGTCCGCGGGGACCCGGTCGGCCGGGCCGGGGGCCGGCTGGTCCGTTGGGTGGTCGCTCGGCGGGGTCAGCCGGGGACCGGAGTCGTACAGGGCGTCGGTGCCGTAGTTCCAGAACCACTCTTCGCCCGGCTCGAAACTCTGCACCAACGGGTGCCCGGTGGACTTCCAGTGGGCGGTGGCGTGCTGGGCGGGGGAGGAGTCGCAGCAGCCGATGTGGCCGCACTGGGCGCAGCGCCGCAGGTGGAACCACCAGCCGCCGAGCTCGTCGCACTCGACGCAGCCATGGCCGGTGGGCGGGGCGCTCGGGTCGATTCCGTCGATGTCGGTCATGCGGGCTCCTCGGCTGTTCCGGTCTCGGTTGAGGGGTCGGGGTCGGGGGAGGTCAGCGGCAGCAGGACCTGGAAGCGGGTGTCGCCCGGGGCGGACTCGACCTGGAGGCTGCCGTGGTGCTTGTTGACGACGATCCGCCAGGAGATGTCGAGGCCGAGGCCGGTGCCCTCGCCGACCGGCTTGGTGGTGAAGAAGGGGTCGAAGATGCGGCTGCGGATGTCCGCCGGGATACCGGGCCCGGTGTCGCGGAACTCCACCAGCAGGCGGTCGCCCTCCCGCGCCGTACGAACCGTCAGCTTGCCCTCGCCGCCCGTGCTGCCGATGGCGAAGACGGCGTTGTCGATGAGGTTGGTCCACACCTGGTTGAGCTCCGCCGGGTAGGCGGGCACGTCCGGCAGGGAGCGGTCGTACTCCTTGACCACCCGCACCCGGGAGCCGATCTTGCCGGACAGCATCAGCAGGGTGCTGTCGAGGAGTTCGTGGACGTCGACGACCCGGTACGGGGCGCGGTCGAGCTGCGAGTACTGCTTCGCCGCGTCCACGAGGTGGGAGATGCGGGTGGTGGAGTCGTCGATCTCGTCCATCAACAGCTCGGTCTCGACCGTGTAGTTGAGCCAGCCGATGGCCGACGGCAGGATCTCCTCGGCCACGGTCGCCGCGACCTGGTCCAGCCAGTCCGTGTCCAGCCCGGCCTGCACGAAGACCGGCGCGATCCGCCAGCCCTCCGCGATGCCGTGGTCATCGAGCCAGTCGGCGAGCTCGTCCTCCCGGTCGGAGGCTTCCAGCGGGCTGAGCGCCGTCGCCTTCGCGACGCGCTCGACCGTGCGCTCCTGGATCTCGATGAGGTCGGCGATCACCTCGCGCGAGTACTGGCCCTGGGAGATGTGGGCCAGCTTGTGCCGCATCTTGCCGACCCGTTCCCGCAGCGTCGCCGTGGCCCGGACGGCCGCCGCGGCCGGGTTGTTGAGCTCGTGGGTGAGACCGGCGGACAGCGATCCGAGGGCCAGTAGCCGCTCGCGCTGCCCGATCGCCCGCTGGGTGTTCTTGGAGCCGAAGAACAGCCCCTCCAGCAGGTGCGCCGCCATCGGGAACCACTCCCGCATGATGTCCGCGAACGACTGCGCGGGCAGCACGAAGAACCGCGTCGGCTCGGTCACCCGCATCGAGTTGGTGTACGTCTGCGGCACCTGGTCGCCCAAGTAGGCCTGCATGGCCCCCGCGTACACGCCGCGCTGCGAGGTGCGGCTCACTTCGACGTCGTCGCCCCCTACCCGGCGGGACAGGACGACGGTGCCCTCGATCATCACGTAGAAGCAGGTGGCCGGGCCGCCCTCCGTGTACACCGGCCCGGCTTCGAAGCGCTCCACCCGCCCCTCGGTGCACAACCGCCCGAGCTGCTCCGGGGTGAGCTTCTCGAACAGGAACAGCGAGGCGATCTCCGGCGGGCTGCACGGCATGGCCTGGCCGCTCATGACTGCTCCAGGTACCGGTGGACGAGCATCACGGCCATGGCTCCCTCTCCGACGGCGGACGCGACGCGCTTCGCGGACTGGGCGCGCGCGTCGCCCGCCACGAACACGCCGGGAATATTGGTTTCCAAGTGGTAGGGCGGCCGGTCCAGTTCCCACTCGGCCGGCGGCCGCCCGTCCGCGGTGAGGTCCGGCCCGGTGAGGATGAAACCGTGCTCGTCGCGCAGCACGGTACCGTCCAGCCAGTCGGTCAGCGGGGCCGCGCCGATGAACACGAACATCCACTGCGCGTCGACGAGTTCGGTCGCACCGCTGTCCACGTCCCGCAGCGTCAGCTGCTCCAGGTGGCCGTCTCCGTGCGCCGACTCGACGACCGTCCGCGTGCGCACGGTGATGTTCGGCATCTCTTCGATCTGCTGGACCAGGTAGTACGACATCGACGCCGTCAGGGACTCCCCGCGCACCAGCAGCGTCACCGACTTGGCGCCCCGAGCCAGATACATCGCCGCCTGCCCCGCCGAGTTGGCGCCGCCCACGATGTACACGTCCTGGCCCTGGCAGGAGGACGCCTCGGTGAGCGAGGAGCCGTAGTACACCCCGCAGCCGGTCAGCCGGTCGCAGCCCGGCGCGTGGAGCTGGCGGTAGGAGACACCGGTCGCCAGGATGACGCTGTGGGCGGCGATCGTCGAGCCGTCCGAGAAGTGGACTACGCGGGCCGCGCCGTTGACCCCCAGCCCGGTGACCTCGCGCGCCGTCAGGATCTCGGCGCCGAACCGGCCGGCCTGGCGGCGGGCGCGGTCGGTGAGCTGGGCACCCGAGACACCGTCCGGGAAACCGAGGTAGTTCTCGATGCGGGAGCTCTGGCCGGCCTGGCCGCCGGTCGCCGACCGCTCGATCAGTACGGTACGCAGCCCCTCCGAGGCCCCGTACACCGCCGAGCCGAGCCCGGCCGGGCCACCGCCGATGACGACCAGGTCGTAGAACTCGGCGGTCGGCGTCGTCGCGAGCCCCACGTGGGCGGCCAGCTCGGGCGCCTCCGGCTCGACCAGCGCCGTGCCCTCCGGTGTGATCACCAGGGGCAGCCGCTGCCCGTCGGCCCCGGCCGCCTCCAGCAGGCGCCGCCCCTCCGGCTCGTCGGAGGAGTACCAGCGGTACGGCACCTGGTTGCGGGCCAGGAACTCCCGTACGTCCGAGGAACGCGCCGACCAGCGGTGCCCGACCACCTTCGTCGCCGGTACCGGCCGGTAGTCGCTGGTGCGCCAGGCCGTGAGCAGGTCGTCCAGGACCGGGTAGAGCTTCTCCTCGGGCGGGTCCCAGGGTTTGAGCAGGTAGTGGTCGAGGTCGACGACATTGATCGCGTCGATGGCCGCGTTGGTGTCGGCGTACGCGGTCAGCAGCACGCGGCGCGCACCCGGGTACACCTGGAGGGCCTGTTCGAGGAACTGGATGCCGTTCATCTGCGGCATGCGGTAGTCGGCCAGAATCACCGCCACCAGGTCGCCGCGCAGCTTCAGCTCGCGCAGCGCCTCCATCGCGGAATCGCCGGACTCGGCGCGCACGATCCGGTACTCGGCGCCGTAGCGGCGCCGCAGGTCACGGGCGATGGCCCGGGAGACTCCCGGGTCGTCGTCCACGGTCAGGATGACGGTCCGCGCTGTGTCGGCGGCCTGTGCCATGCGTTGTCTCCACCCCGAGTCCTCTGGGCGGGCGGCACGGCGAGCCGCCCGCGCCGTTTCCCGCCCATCGTAGGGGCGATCCTCCGGGACCGCTCCGGGACGCCGCGGGCGGTGCGCTCCCGGTGCGCGCCCGGTCGCTCCTGGTCAACGGCCCGTGGCGGGTTCCGGCCCGGACGGCCGAGGGGGTGCGGGGGTGCGGGGCCACGAGCTGCGGGGTCACGAGCTCGGGGTCAGGAACCCTTGCCCGCCCCGACCCAGCCCTCGCCGCCGAGGGGGAACTCGTAGCCGAGGGGGAACTCGTAGCCGGGCCGGCCGTCGCGTCCGCTGGTGCGGAAGGGCTTGCCGTTGTGGTCGATCGTGAGGGTGCCGTGGCGGGAGCCACGGGACCAGGTCAGCTCGAGGTACCAGCTCACGTCATGGGCGGAGTCGGCGGCCCTGATGTGGAACACCTCCGGTTCCGCCTCGCTCACCGAGAACGGGAAGCCCCGCTGGCCCTCCAGGGGCGCGACGGCCGGGCGCGCGGAGTCGAGGGAGACGCCGAACGAGCGGGTCGGGACGTTCCCGCCGCAGCCCACCCCCGGGTAGCCCATGGCGTAGTCGTTCCAGGCGAGCGGCGCCCGTTTGGCGACGGTGCGGACGGCCAGGCCGTCCAGGACGACGGTGTCCTTGCTGGAGCCCTGCAGGGTGAGGGTGACGTACTGCTCGCCCGCGGGCACCGCCCCGGCCGACGCGACCCAGGCGGGTGCGTCCCGTTCCACGGGGGGCGGCGCCACCTGGGACGGGGGCTTGGCGATCAGGTAGTGCTGGCCGCAGGGGGCCTCCCAGGTGTGGGGGCGGACGGTCACCTTCACCGGCGCACCGGCAGCGGCTTCGCCGGCGCCCGCGCCGCTGCCGCCGCCTGCACCGCCGGTCGCGGGGGCGTCGGGCACGGGGCCCGAGGACGAGTCCGCGGACGGTGACGGTGACGATGACGGGGACAGGGTCGACGTACTCATGTGGAGCCGCCCGGCGAGCGTTCCGTAGCTGAGGCCGGACCGGTCCTTCAACTCCCGCAGCAGCCCGGCGAACCCGGGTTCAGCCGTGTCCCGCGGCACTGTTCCTCCCACCCCATGTCCAGTTCCGCATCCCAGGAACAGGTTGTTTTCGCAGCTCAGAGCGTGTGCAGGTATCCCAGCATTCCGGATTGGCCGACAGATGTGGCGGCTGGGACGGATCACCGCTCAGGCTGTGGTCATCCAAGCACACCGCTCCCGGCGGCCGGTCCCGGCGGACCCCGACCGGGCCCTGCGGCCACGCCCCATGAGAGGTCGTCAGCCATGCACGCGTTCCACAGCACCCTCCTCGCCCGTACCGGCCGTCCGCACTCACTCCGGCGCCTGGCGGGCGCGGTCGCCGCGTCCCTCGTCGCCCTCTCCCTCACCGCGTGCGAGGACGGTACGGGCTTCAAGGACGGGGGAGCGGCGACCTCTTCGGGCCCCGCCACGGCAGCGGCCGGGAGCCCCGCCACGACCGCCGCCCCCTCGGCCGCTCCGAACACCTCGCAGGCCCCCAAGGGCGCGCCGTCGACTTCATCGGCCCCGTCGGCCCCGTCGGGCAGTGGTGAGCGCGTCCTGTGCAACGGCTCCAACACCGCCGCGACCGCGCAGCCCGTCTCCCGACCGCTCGACCAGCTGCTGATCACGGTCAGGAACACCGGGTCGAAGACCTGCGACCTGACCTACTACCCCGTGCTGCGCTTCGACGAGATGCAGTGGGCTCCGGCCGCGCAACCGGAGACCCGGCCGCAGGCCGTGGTGTCCCTCGCGCCGGGCGAGTCGGGCTACGTCGGGGCCCTGCTGTCGGCCGCCGACGGCAGCGGCGAGGGCGGGACGACCGGACACCGGCTCACGATCGCCTTCCAGGGCCGTACACCGCTGAGCGACGGCGGGGCGTCCGCGACTCCCGGCCTCCCGGCCGCCGGTCTCGCCTACGACAGCTCGCTGACGGTCACCTACTGGCAGCGGAGCAGCGCGGACGCGCTCGGGTCATGAGTCGGTGTCGACGATGCGGCCGTCGCGCAGTTCCACGACCCGGTCGGCGAGCTCGATCAGGTTCGGGTCGTGGGTGGCGACCAGGATGGTGACCGACTCGCTGCGCACCACCGCGCGCAGCAGCTCCATGACCGAGCGGCCGGTCTCGGAGTCGAGCTGGCCCGTGGGTTCGTCCGCGATGATCAGGTCGGGGTCGTTGGCCAGGGCGCGGGCCACGGCGACGCGCTGCTGCTGGCCGCCGGAGAGTTCGCCGGGGCGCTGCTCGGCGTGGTCCGCGAGGCCGACGAGGGCGAGCAGGGTCCGGGCGCGCTCCTCGCGGACCTTGGCGGGGACGCGGCGCAGCCGCATGGGGACGCCGACGTTCTCGGCGGCGGTGAGGACGGGGATCAGGCCGAAGGACTGGAACACGAAGCCGATGCGGTCGCGGCGCAGGGCGAGCAGGCCGCTCTCGTCGAGGTCCGCCAGGTCGGTGCCGTCGAGGGTGATCCGGCCGCCGCTCGGGGTGTCGAGGCCGCCGACGAGGTTCAGCAGGGTGGTCTTGCCGGAGCCCGAACGGCCCCTGAGGGCGGTGAGTTCGCCGCGGCGGACCTCGAAGGACACGCCGCGCAGGGCGTGGACGGCCTGCGGCCCGCTGCCGAAGCTGTGGTGCACGTCGTCCACCACCACGATCGGCGAGCCGCCGCCCCGGCCGTCCCGCTCCCGCGCCGCCGTCGCGACCGCCGCCGGTTCCTGGTGATCCCTCATCGCGTGTGTTCCCCCGTCGCGTTGTCCGTGTGGGGCGCCCGGTCCCGCGTCCCGCACACCCTGCTGTTGAAGCTTTCTGATCGCATTTGCGCATCTGTCGCACCAATCACGCAAGCCCCTTCCCTCAATCGCTCATTTCTGAAAACATCGTCCGCTATCCGGTACCGAGGGTCCGGACGGGGGAGGAATTCAAGACGTGCTCGGCTTCGTCGTGCGCCGATTGCGCGGGCGATGGCCGCTCGCCGTCGCCGTGCTGCTCACCGTACTGATCACCGCGACCACGCTCACCGCGCTGACGGCCTTCACCCGCGGCGTCGGCGAGGAGGGGCTCAGACGGGCCCTGAGCGGCGCCGAACGGCCCCGGACCACGGTCGTCGTCACCAGCGGCCGTCCCGCCTCCTCCCGCGCCAAGGACGACGAGTCCCTACGGACCTTCTCGGACACGGTGTTCGGACGGCTGCCGGTGGCCTCCGAGAGCGTGGCCCGCAGTCGGTCCTACGGACTCCCCGGCGCGGCCGCCTCCGGCCGCGACGCCGACCTGACCGTGCTCGCCGCCCTCGGCAAGGACCACGTACGCCTGCTCGCCGGCGAGTGGCCCGGACCGGTCGCCGCACCCGCCGCGGGCACCCCTGCGGCCCCGACCCCGGTGGCCGTGCCCCGCGCCGCGCTCGCACGGCTCGGCCTGACCGAATCCGCACTGCCCGCACCGGTCAGGCTGGACGACCGGTTCGGCGGACCGCCGTTGAACGTACTGGTCACCGGCGTGTACCGGGCCGCCGATCCCGACGCCGCGTACTGGCGGCTCGACCCGCTCGGCGGCCGCGAGGTCCAGGCCGACACCTTCGCCATCTACGGCCCGCTCCTCGTCGACGACAGCGCCTTCACCGCCGGCGGCCTCCTGCAAAATCACCGCCTCACGCTGCTGACCCCGGACCTCCGCACGGTCAGCGGCTCCGAGGCCGAGGCCGTCCGCGCCTCGACCGAGCCCGCGAGCGCCGAGCTCGAACGCGCCAGCTCCCTGCGGACCGCCGCCGAACTGCCCAAACTGCTGGCCGAGCTGCGGGCGGGCACGGTCGTCGCCCGGTCCACCCTGCTGATGGGCGCGCTCCAGCTCGCCGTCCTGTCGACCGCCGCGCTGCTGCTCGTCGCCCACATCCTGACCGTCCGACAGGAACCGGAGCGGGTCCTGCTCACCGCGCGCGGCGCCTCCCGCCGCCGCCTCGGCGTGCTGACCGCGGCCGAGTCACTGCTGCTCGCCCTGCCCGCGGCCGTCCTGGCACCCCTGCTCACCCCGCCGCTGCTGCGGCTGTTCGGCCGGTTCGGCCCGCTCGGGCGGGTCCACCTGGAGATACCGGACACCTGGCTCGTCTGGCCCGTCGCGACCGGCTGCGCCCTGGCCTGCGTCCTGCTGACCACCCTGCCCTCCGTCCTGCGCGGCGCCTCCGCCGCCGTACTGCGCCGCGTGGGCAGCCGCCAGGCCCTGGTGACCGGCGTCGCCCGCTCCGGCGTGGACCTGGCCGTCGTCGTCCTCGCCGTCCTCGGCTACCAGCAACTGGCGCAGTACGGCGGTACGGACACCCCCGCGCCCGACGCCTCCGGGCTCGGCATCGACCCGGTCCTGGTCGCCGCCCCGGCCCTCGCCCTGTGCGCGGGCACCCTGCTGGTCCTGCGGCTGCTGCCGTTCGCCGCGCGGGCCGCAGGACGGCTGGCGGCCCGCGGCCGGAGCCTGGCCCCGGCCCTCTTCGGCTGGCAGCTCGCCCGCCGGCCCGGCCGGGCGACCGGGCCCGTACTGCTGCTCGTACTCGCCGTCTCCAGCGGGATCCTGGCCCTCGGCCAGCACGCCGCCTGGTCGGCGTCCCAGCGCGACCAGGCCGACTTCGCGACCGCGGGCGGCCTGCGGATCTCCGGCAGCAGCATGTCCCCGATGGGCCAGGGCGGACGCTACGCGGCCCTGCCCGGCGGGGACCGCCTCATCCCGGTGGTCCGCCGCGAGCAGAAGCTGCCCGACGGCAACTCCGCCGACATCGTCGCGCTGGACGCAGCCAAGGTGGGCGAACGAGTGCCGCTGCGCGCCGACCTGCACGCCGGGCACTCGATGCGGGAGCTGTTCGCACCGCTCGCCGCACCGGCGGACCCCGCCCCCGCCGGGCCCGGAGCCGCCCTGCCCGGCTCCCCGCGCCGGATCGACCTCGCCGTGTCCGTACGCTCCTCCGGTACCAGCTGGGCCGCCGTGAGCCTGCTGCTGCGCGACCGGTTCGGGGCCACCTACGGGACGGCCTCGGTCACCTTGCCCGAAGCCGGCGACGCCACCCTCCCCTTCCTCCTCGACGCGCTGACCGGCGCCCCGGTCGGATCGGCCGCCACCCCGCTGACCCTGGCCGGGATACGCCTCTCGTACGCCGGGGACGGCGATCACCCGGGCAACGGCAGCGAGCTGACCGTGCGCGGGATCGCCGTCTGCGACACCGCGGACGGCGCCGCCGCGGGCGTCGCCGTACCCGCGACCACCGGCGGCTGGCGCTCCTCGGCCGTCGCGGGGCCGGGTACGCCGCGCGTCCCCGAACCGATCCCCGTCCCAGACGGCTCCACAGACCTGCTGCGCCTGCGCTACTGGGGCGGCTTCGGCACCCTCCAGGGTGTGAACACCGTGCTGTTCCCGGCGCCCGCCGCGCCGCCCGCCGCCACGGTCCCGGCCGTCGCCACCACCACCTACCTGCGGTCCCTGGGCGCCTCCGTGGGCGATACGGTCCCCGTCACGCTGGACGGCGCCGACGTCCCCGTGCGGATCACCGCCTCGCTGGACTCCCTCCCCGTGGCCGGCCGGTCGGCGCTCGCCGTCGACCTGCACGTACTCGGCCGGTTCCTGCTGGAGTCCGCCGGCCGGCAGCCCGGCTCGCCCACCGAGTGGTGGCTGCCCGCCACCTCGGCCGCCGACCCGATACCGGCCCGCGCGGCGGACCGGCTGCGCGAGAGCGCCCGTATGGAGCGCGTTCAACTGCGCGAGGAGATCACCGAGCGGCTGCTCGACGACCCGCTGAGCGCCGGACCGCAGAGCGCGCTGGTCGCGCTCGCCGCCGCCTGCGCGGTCCTCGCGGCCATCGGCTTCGCGACCTCCACCGCCGCCGAACGGCGCGTGCGCGGCCGGGAGTTCTCGGTCCTGCTCGCGCTCGGCACCCCGCGCCGATCGCTGGCCCTGGCGTCCGCGGCCGAGGGCGGCGTGCTCATCGCCATCGGGACCGCCGTCGGGACCGGGCTGGGCATCGCCCTGACCCACGTGATGGCGCCGCTGGTCGTGCTGACACCCGCTGCCGGGCGGCCCTTCCCGCCCGTACAGGTGGACATGCCGTTCTGGCAGACCGTGCTGACGGTCGCCGCCATCGCAGCCGTACCCCTGCTGTCGGCCGCGCTCAGCGGCCCCCGGGGCCGCGACATCGCCGCCCGGCTGCGTCCCGTGGAGGAGATGTGACCACCCCGCCGTCCGCCCCGCCGCCGGCCGCCACCCCGCCGTCCGCCACGCCGCCGTCGTCGACCGTCCCGCCGTCGTCGACTGCTCCGCGGCCCGCGCCCTGGGTCAGGACCCGGCTGCGGGCGGCGCCGCTGGGCACCGTGCTCGGCGCCGCGCTGGCCTTCGTCGCCGTCCTGCTGGCCGCCGCGCTGCCCCGGGCCCAGGACCGGGGCGCCGACCAGGCCCTGCGGTCCTTCCTGGAACACAGCGGATCGACGAAGACCAGCCTGCAGGTGACCGCGCCCGCTCCGGAGACCGGTCAGAGCGCCCAGGCCCTGGACGCCACGCTGGAGAAACTGCTCGCCGCCACCGGATCCACCTTCCGCGTGGACCCGGACGGGACGGTCCACGGCACGCGCACCACCAAGCGGCAGCCGCTGCTGAACCCGGAACTGTCCCGCCCGTCCGGCTTCCCGCCCGCCATGGACCTCCTGCACGTCCGCCAGGCGGAGTCGCACGTCAAGCTGGCCGAGGGGCGCTGGCCGAGCAGCACAGCCACGGCCCCGCCCCAGGGCGCCACCGCGGACATCGCACCCCTGGAGGTCGTCCTCTCGCAGAAGGCCGCCGCGACCGTCGGCGCACGCGTCGGATCCGTCCTGAAGAGCGCGCCCCGCGTCGACGGCACCCCCTCCGTCGAGGTCGTCGGCCTCTTCTCGGTCCTCGACGAGAGCGACGACTTCTGGGTCGACAACCTGGGATGCCTCGCCCGTGCCTGCGAGCACTACAACGGCGAAAACCTCTCCTGGGACGTCGACGCCCTGGTCGGAACCGGCGACCTCGACCGGATGAGCACCTGGAGCCGCACCGCCGAGGACTTCTGGCGGTTGCCGGTGGACGTCGGCGGCCTGCGCGCCGACCGGCTCGACGCCACGAGCAAGGAGATCGCCTCGTACGTCGCCGGGCCCACCGCCGCCGCCCTCACCCGGGAGACCGGCCGGGCACGGCTGCGCACCACCTCATGGCTGCCCGAACTGTTCGAACAGGCCCGCGCCCGCACTCAGGCCGCGGCGCCGCTCGCCGCGATCGGACCCGCCGGGGTGGGCGGCGTCGCCTTCGTCGTCCTGTGTCTGGCCGGTGCACTCGCCGCCGACCGCCGCGACGCCGAACTGCGGCTGCTGCTGGCGCGCGGCGGCTCGCGCGCCGCCATCGTCGGCCGGCTCCTCGGCGAGGGCGCCGTCACCGTGCTCCCGGCGGCCGCGGCCGCCACCGCGCTCGCCGTACTGCTGCTGCCCACACCCCGGCTCGCACCCGCACTGCTGTCGGCGGCGGCCGTCGCCCTGCTCGCACTGCTGGCCTTCCCCGTACGGGCCGCCGTCCTGCTGTCCCCGGCCCGCCCGGCCGGGCGGTGGCGCAGGCCCGTGGCCGAACTGCTCGTCCTCGTCGCCACCGCCGCCGCCGTACTGGAGGTCCGCCGCCGCGGGGTCGCGTCGCCGGGTGGCGACCCCGACCCGCTGCTGATCGCGGCCCCGATGCTGCTCGCCCTGTGCGGGGGACTGTTGCTGGCCCGGCTCCAGCCGGTGGTGACCGGCCGGCTCGCCCGGGCCGCCGGCCGCCGCTCCGGACTGGTCGGCTTCCTGGGACTCGCGCGGGCCGCCCGCGGCTCGGCGACGACCGGCACACGGGGCCGAGGCCGCACCGGCCCCTCCGTCCTGCCGATGGTCGCGCTGCTCCTCGCCATCACCACCGGGGGGTTCGGCGGCGCCGTCCTGAATTCGGTGGACTCCTCCCGGCTGGACGTGGCCCGGCTGACCGTCGGGGGCGACGCGGCGATCTCAGCGTACGGAAAGTCCCCGCTCCCGCAGGGGCTCACGAAGGCCGCGGGCGAGCTGCCGGGCGTGCGGACCTCCGTACCGCTGTGGATCGACCATGACTCCTCCGTACTGGGCACCCCCCAGCGGTCCGGCCAGGTCACCGTCGTCGTCGCCGAGCCGGCCGCCTACGCGGAGCTGTCCCGGGTTCTGGGCTGCGGTTCCTTCGACCCGGCCCTGCTGGCCACCAGTGGCACGCAGTCCGCCGACGCCCCGGTGCCCGCGCTGTTCAGCGCGGGCCTGGCCGGGCAGGCCGCGCAGGGCGGCACGTACACGGTGCTGCCGGGCGAGGGCGGCCAGTTGCGGGCACGGGTCGTGGGCGTGATCGACTGCACCCCGGCCCATCCGGCCCGGGCCGCCGCGACCGTGGTCCTGCCGGCGGGCGCCGCGAGCGCCCTCATGGGTGGCGCCGACCACCCGAACCGGTGGCTCGGCCTCGGCTCCGTCGACGGGGACCGGCTGCGCGCGCTCGTCCGGTCCAAGCTCCCGGCGGCCTCCGCGACCCCCGCCCCGGCCCCGGCCCCGGCTCCGATCCCGGGTTCCGGCTCCGCCGCGGGCCCCGCCCCGTCCGACGAGGTGTACCCCGTCAGCACCAGCGCCGAGGCCGTCACCGCACTGGGCGCCGATCCGCTCCAGCGGTCGGCCGAGCGCCTCTTCTGGGCCTCCGTGGCCGGAGCCGCGGGCTTCGCGCTGCTGGCCGTACTCCTGACGCTGATGCAGACCGTGCCCGACCGCGCGGCGCTGCTGGCCCGGCTGCGCACCATGGGGCTGCGCCGCAGGCAGGGCGTGGCCCTGATCCTGGCCGAGACCTTGCCGCAGACCCTGGCAGCGACCCTGGGCGGGGCCCTGGTGGCGGCGGCCGCGGTGGCCCTGCTGGGCCCGGCGATCGACCTGTCCACCCTGGTCGGCGCGCGCGTGCCGAACGGGGTACGGCTCACGGCGGGGCCCGTACTGACCCAGGCCCTGGGCCTGGCCGCCCTGGTCGCCGCGGCCGTGTTCGCCGAGGCGGCGACATCCGGGCGACGGCAGATCACCACCGAGTTGAGAGCGGGAGACCAGCGTTGAACACCGACCAGCCGACGTACGAGGAGCTCCGCCGCCGGGCGACGGCCGCCGCGGAGCCGCGCACCCCGGCGGCGGACGCCGCGATCGCCTGCGACCGCCTGGTCCGGATCTTCAGCCAGGACGGCATCGAGGTGCAGGCCCTCCAGGGGCTGGAGCTGACGGTCGACCAGGGCGACCTGATGGCCCTCGTGGGCGCCTCCGGCAGTGGCAAGTCCACCCTCCTGAACATCCTGGCGGGCCTCGACGTCCCGACGGCGGGCAGTGCGGCGGTCGCCGGCTACGACCTGCTGGAACTGTCGGCGCGGGACCGGCTGCGCTACCGGCGCGAAGCGGTCGGCTTCGTCTTCCAGCAGACGGCCCGCAACCTGCTGCCGTTCCTGACGGCCGGCCAGAACGTCGCCCTGCCCATGCAGTTGAAGGGCGACAGCCCCCGCCGCGGCGCGGGCGCCCGCCGCGCGGCCCGCGTCGCGGAGATCCTGGAGGCCCTCGGGATCGGCGAACTGGCCCACCGGCGCCCGACGGAACTGTCCGGCGGCCAGCAGCAGCGCGTCGCGATCGCCGTGGCGATGGCGAACGACCCCAAGGTGCTGCTCGCCGACGAACCCACCGGCGAACTGGACTCGGAGACGGCCGCGGCGGTCTTCGAGACCTTCCGCACGGTGAACAAGGAACTCGGCGTGACAGTGGTCATCGTGACGCACGACCCCATGGTGGCGGGCGAGGTCCGCCGCACCGTGGCGATCCGCGACGGCCGCACCAGCAGCGAGGTCCTGCGCCGGCTCGTCACCGACGAGCACGGCGAGGAGTCGATCAGCGAACGCGAGTACGTGGTCCTGGACCGCTCCGGGCGCGTCCAGCTCCCGCCGAAGTTCCTGGAGGCCCTGGGCATGGAGCACCGCGTGGCGGTCGACCTGGCCGCGGACCACATCGAACTGCGCCCGGACCGGAGCTAGACCGTCTCTGGTCGATCCTGCAGGGCCCGCGCGATCAGGTCGTGGACGAGGAACTCGCCGGGGAGGCGGTTCTCCTTGAGGCGGTCGAGGTCGCCGGGTCCGAACCAGCCGCAGGCGGAGTGCTTGGACCATTCGAGAGCAGGACGGCCCAAGTCGCCCTCGACCTCGACGAGATAGTCGGCCTCGTGGCGCAGTCCGCCGCCGTCGTCACCGGTCCAGGTGGTGGCGCCGAGGAACCGCCGCACGCGGCGCAGGCGCCAGCCGGTCTCCTCCTCGACCTCGCGCGCGAGCGCCTCCAGGAGCTTCTCCCCGGACTCGACATGGCCGCCCACGATGTCCCAGGAGTCGGGGAAGAGGCGGCGGTTCGGGCCTCGCTTCTGCGCGAAGGCCTCACCGTCGTCGTTGACGATGACGGCGCCGACGGTCCAGATCTCGCCGGGTGCGGGAACGGGCAGCTCGACGTCGGGGTCCACGCTGAACGATGGTTGACGGATCGGCACGGCCGCCAGCGTAGTGCGGGCGCTTCTGGGGCGTCTAGCGGGTTCCGGCGGTGGACGGCCGGGTTTCGAGGGCCCAGGGATGGTGCCGGACGGTGTCGGGCTCCGCGCGGCCGGCGAGGAGGTCACAGAGCAGTTCCGCGCAGGCCCGACCGTACGCGGCGGGGCGCAGGTCGACCGCCGTCACGGGTGGGTTCGCGCCCCGGTTCGCGGCGCCGTCGACGCACGAGGCGACGAGCAGGTCGGCGCCCACCGTGCGGCCGAGGGCGGCCGCGGCGCGCAGGGCTCCGGGGGCCGCCCCGTCGGGGGCGCAGAGCACGGCGTCGATTGCGGGGTCGGCTGCCAGCAGTTCGCGGGTGGCGGCCTCCGCGTCGGCGGCGGTCGCCGCGAACGGCACAGTGAGCAGGGTGACTTCGCAGCCGTACGAGGCGCCCCAGGTGGCCGCCGCCCGGCGCAGGGCCGCGGCCCAGGCGGAGGCGCCCTCGGGGGCGAGGAGGGCGGGGCGGCGGCCGCCGCGGTCGCGGACGTGGTCGAGGAGCGCGGTCAGTGAGGCGGCGTTGTCGCAGACGACCGCGCCGGAGGGGGCGGGGGAGGGGCCGAGGTAGCGCTCGCCGGTGACCACCGGGACGCCCGCGTCGAGCAGTCCGGGTACCGCGCTGTCGCCCACCTCGGGGTCGATCACGAGCAGCCCGTCGACCCGCGAGGCGAGCGGGCCGGAGGCGGCGCCGGCCGGCGCGAGCAGGACCACGTCCAGGCCCCCCTCCTGGGCGCGCTCCACGGCGCCGAAGGCCAGGTTCATGTAGTAGTCCAGCCGGGTCGCGGTCTGCGGAAGGTGCAGGCCGATGGCTCCGGTGCTGGAGCGGCGCAGTCGGCGGGCGGCGCTGTTGGGGCGGTAGCCCAGCTCCGCAGCGATCTCGCGGACCCGGTCCCGGGTCGCTTCCGCGACCCGCCCGGAGCCCTGGAGCGCGTCGGAGACGGTGCTCTTGGAGACGCCGGCGGCGCGGGCGACATCGAGCAGGGTCACGGCAGGTGGGGTCACGCGCCGCATTCTAGACGTTCGGGTCCGGCCTTGCCGGAACGTTCCGGCACGGTCTACATTCATGTTCTGCCGGAACGTTCCGGCATTCTCCTCTTGACTGATCCTTTCCGTATCCCGCATTCTGACTGAAAATTCAGCCAGACAAGCGGCGGGGCGGGTGCCGAACCCTCCCCCTCGACCTCTCGACCCCTCGACCTCTCGAAAGCAGACCGCCCGTGACCCCGTACGCGCTCCTCACCTCCTTCGGATCCCCGCTCGGCTCCCCCGGCCGCACCCAGCCCGGCGAACGCGAGCCGCTGCGCGTCGGCCTCGTCCAGATGCGCTGGTACGCGGACGCCGCCGAGCACGACAACCGGCTCCGCGAGGGCGTGGCGCTGGCCGCCGGGCAGGGCGCCACGGTCGTCTGCCTCCCCGAGCTCACCCGCAGCCCCTACTTCTGCAACACCGACGACCCCATGGCCGACGGCGCCGCCCGTTACCTGGAGGACGTGGAGAGCGGCCCCACCGTCGCCCTCGCCACGGAGCTCGCCACCGAGCTCGGCATCACCGTCCACGCCTCCCTCTACGAGCGCGCCGAGGACGGCGGTCTCGGCTACAACACCGCCGTCTGCGTGGACTTCGACGGCAAGCTGATCGCCCGGACCCGCAAGAACCACATCCCCGCCTTCCCCGGCTACCGCGAGGACCTGTGCTTCCGCCCGGGTGACAGCGGCTTCCCCGTCCTCGCCCACGAAGGGGCCCGCTTCGGCTTCCCCACCTGCTGGGACGAGTGGTTCCCCGAGCTGGCCCGCGCCTACGCGCTGGCCGGGGCCGAGATCCTCGTCCACCCCACCGCCATCGGCTCCGAGGTGGACCTGCCGGACTTCGACACCCGGCCCATGTGGGAGCACGCCATCAGCGCCAACGGCCTGGCCAACGCCCTCTTCATGATCGTGCCCAACCGCGTCGGAACCGAGGGCCGCTCCACCTTCTACGGCTCCTCCTTCATCTCCGACCCCTACGGCCGCGTGATGCTGCGCGCCCCGCGCGACCGCGAGGCCGTACTCGTCGCCGACCTGGACCTCGACCAGCGGCGGGACTGGCTGGAGTTCGGCCTCATGCGCACCCGCCGCCCCGAGCTGTACGGCCGCCTCACCGAACGCCTCGACGCTTCCTAGTCACACGTGCGCCGAAGTGGATGGCGTATAGGCCCCTGTCCATGCCGTTGCGCACGAAGCGCTACGTCCTCCCCCCGGCCTCCTCGAACGCCTGGTCGCCCGCCAAGTCGTACAAGACACGCCCACGTACGACTTCCACCACCAAGATCAGCTGGCGCTCCACTCGGCAGCCGCTGAAGCAATGCACAAGATGCTGAATAACCCGCTGAAGTTTTGGCCAAGATGCTGAAGCGCTGAGCGATGCCCGGCACCACCGGCCCACCCGCCGGCGTCCGCGCTCACTGCGGTGCGACGGCTCCGGAGTCCGGCGACTGCTGGAGTCCGGACGCGTCGACCGCCTCGAAGTCCGATCCCTTGAAGTTCTTGAGTCCGTCCAGTTGGGAGTTGTCCCAACGGGAGCTCTCCTCGCCGGTGATGTACCAGGGTGAGCCGTTGTCCGCCACGATCGCCCCGTACTTCTTCAGCGCCTCGGCCACCGCCTTGGCCTGCGGGGCCAGTTGCGAGGTGTCCACCGAGCTCTTCAGGCGCAGCCGCAGCCCCATCGGGGGCAGCGAGCTGTCCGCCGCCGTGCCCGCCTGGTGCCGCGCGGGCCAGAGGTAGCTCTGGTCCGAGCGGGGGACGGTGATGCGGATCGCGTGGTCGATCCGCCCGCCGGCGGCCTCGTCGTAGCGCACCAGGCCGGGGAGGATGGCCAGGCCCGCGGCATCCGCCGATGTCCATCCGTCGGTCCGTAGTGCGTTCGACCGCAGGTCGAAGATCGCGCCCGAGCCGGCGTGCCAGGCGTTGCCGCCGCCCTGCCGCTCGGAGTCGAAGAGCTCGTAGGACTTGCACAGGGCCCGGTCCCAGACGATGACGTGCCGGTCCCCGTCGCTCGCCGGGCCGTTTTCGATTCCGGCGTTCGGCGGGATCCGGTAGCCGGACGTGTCGCTCTCCTCGGGGTAGTCCAGGGTCACCTTGGACTCCGGCACCGTCGTGTCCGAGACGGTGATGGGAATGCCGAACGGCCGGCCCTCCACGAGACCCGATCCGAAGTCCGGGTGGAGGGGCTCGGCGGCGCCGATCGAGGCGACGTACCGGTCGGAGCTCGGGTGGACGGGAAGGCCGTCCACGGGTGCGTGCCAGAAGCTGTCCGAGGGCGCGGTGGGGCAGGGAGCCGCGGCCGCGGCGGGTGCCCGCCGCTCCGGACTCGAGGCCCCGGAGAGCAGGCACGCGGCTGCCGTGGCCGCGAGAGCGGTGATCGCGGTGACCCCGCGGCGCGGGTGCCGGGCCCTGGTGCGCTTCGTCGGCATCGAACGTCCTCACGCCGGTCGAGCGACTCGGTCCACCCGAAAGGGATACGAAAAATGTGGCGTTTATGGCCGTTTTATCCATGCTACGGCCGGGGCTGCCGGACCGCCTGTGCGTTTTCCGGGCCTCCTTCACCGGTCATCCGGCTGCGGCGACGTGCGGCGAGGGGCCCGGCCGACTCCCGGCACGGCACGGGCGGTGTGCGATGCGCCACTTGCGTGGCCGCCGGCTCGGCGGGCCGACGCGCTCGCCGGCCCGTCGGCGTCGCGCGAACCGGCCCGTGGCCAGCGCATACGCCGATTCGGACCGGTTTAGCGGGCATATCCCGCGATGAGTGACAAATAGGGCATTCTCTCCACATTTCGAGCACAACTGGCTTTCCCGTCATAAGCGACTTGATGGTGTGTCAGCCGCAAACGTGCGGGACATAATCGGCCCCGGTCGTCTCCGGAAGCAGTGGAGCCAGCGGGACACCGACCGACCTCCCCGACGGAACTCCCGCACCGGACCGACCTCCAAGGCGCGTTACATGTCCCTGGCCAGCCGCACCCGACTCGCGGCCCTGCTCGCCGCGTTCTCCGTCGGCGTCGCCGGGGTGACGACCTGGGCCTACGGATACGGGACGCAGGGGGCCGAGCAGCGGGCGGCGGCCCCCGAGGTGGTGTTCAGCCCGAGCGTCACCGAGGGCTCCGCCCTCCAGGTCGTCGCCCATCCCGACGACGACCTCTTCTTCATGAACCCGGACCTGAGCCGCTCCATATCGACGGGCATCAAGGTCACCACCGTCTACCTGACCTCCGGTGAGTCCGACGGCAGGAACGAGGCACACAGCCCGCACCTCCAGGACGCCGCCGGACCCGCCGACCGAGCCGCCTACGCGGAGGCCCGGCAGAACGGCATACGGGCCGCGTACGCACAGATGGCCACCGGGGACCGCACGAGCGCCTGGCAGCGCAAGGCCGTACCCACCGCCGGGGGCGGCAGCGCCGAGGTGGACGTCCTGGTCTCCAGGCCCCAGGTCAACCTGGTCTGGATGGAGCTCCGCGAGGCCCGCAGCATCTCCGGGGACAACCCGGACAGCCTCCGCGGCCTGTGGGACGGCCGGACCCCCGCCCTGGGTGCCCAGCTCACCTCCGGGACCCCGGTCAAGAACTGGTTCTCGTACACGAAGGACCAGGCCGTGGCCGCCATAGCGGGCGTGTTCGACGCGTACCGGCCGACGACGATACGGACGCAGGACCCGACCCCCGGCCGGGCCGAGGGCGGCGGTGCCTTCCTCGACCACCAGGACCACATGTACGGCGCCCGCTTCGTGCAGGCCGCCGCCGAGCGCTATGCGCAGACCGCGGACCGGCCGCACTTCTCGGTCCAGAACTACGTGAGCTACCCGAACAGCTCGCTCCCCCCGACGCTCGACCCGCAGACGGCCGAGGAGAAGCTCGGCTACCTCGAGACCTACGCCTGGATGGACCACCAGGACTGGTGCGGCAGCACCGCCGGCTGCGGCGACCGCAAGACCGCGACCCGGCCCGCCGGGGCCGGCTGGAGCCAGACCATCCGCTACAGCCGCGGCGACGGCACGTCGTGGATGGCCGAGGGCGTCTCCGGACGGCTCTGGGCCTTCACCGCCCTCGACGGCCGGATGGCGTACTGGTCGCGCAGCGGCCCGCAGGCCCCCTGGCAGGGACCCGAGTTCCTGACCGGCGACGGCATCGACTCCGGGGCCTCGGCCGTCCGGCTGTGGGACGGCAGGATCGCCGTGTTCGCGACCCGCACCACCCTGGGCGCGACGCCCCAGGACTACGGTCGCGAGATCGTGTACGCCGTCCAGGCCGAGATCGACGGCGGATTCGGTCCGTGGCAGTCGCTGGGCACCCCGGACACCGCGGACCGGTCCGGCACGTCGGCGATCAGCGGGCCGGCCGTCGCCGTGGATCCGGAGGGCCGGATGACGGTGTACGTACGCGACTCCCGGCGTACGCTGCGCGCCCGGGAGCAGGCGACGCCCGGTGGCGCGTTCGGAGCGTGGCGGGCCCTGGGCGGCGCGGGCCTCCAGGGCGACCCGGTCGCCTCGACCGACGCGTCGGGACGGCGCCACGTGTACGCGGCCACGGCCGGGTCCGTGCTGGCCTGGGTCCGGCCGGCGCAGGGCGCCCCGTACGGCGGCCCCTTCCCGACCGGCCTGCCGCAGACCACGGGCGCGCTCTCGGTGCGCCCGGAGGGCGACGGCGTCCGCCTGTTCTTCCGCAGGCCCGGCCTCGGCAGCGTCGCCACGAGCCTGGGCCGCGCCGACGGGGCCGCGCCGGAGTTCTCCCCGGTCGCCGAGGCCGGCGGCCTCGGCGGCTACGGCGCGGTGGGCATCGCGGGCGACCTGCTCGCGGGACGCGCGGGCGCGGGGACGGTCGGTGTGGCGGGCATCGGCGGCCCGCAGGCCTGGCAGGAGTCCCAGATGCTGTACACGGGCGCCCCGGCGGGCGTGGCCGAGGGGGCCGGTACGGCCGTCGCCGCGGCCCTCGGCCTGGACGCGGATCTGCACGTCATCACCAGCGCCCCGGCGGGCGGCGCCGAACCGGTCGGCAGCCGGACCCCCAACCCGTGGCACCGGGCGGTCCAGCCCTGGACGCTCGCACAGGCCGGACGCCCCGGCTCGAGCGTCGCCGGGGGACAGCCCCCTCGGTGACCTGCGGGCCCGCCGGGTGGCAGGGCCGATCGGGGCGGGCGAGGATGGCGGGCAGACCACCTCGCGGTGTCACGGCGGCCGCACTCGGACCAACGGGCGATCGGGGCTCCATGACCCCTCCTCTCATCTCGTGCCGACGCGGGCGGCCCGGGCTGCTCGGCCGGGGCGGCCGACGGAGGTGCAGGGAACCGGGAACGAACCGCGCGGCGGCCGCCCTCGTCGCCTGCACCGCCGTCACGGCCCTGGTGGCCGGATGCGGCGACGACACCGTGCCCGAGTGGGAATACCCACAGCTCGGCACGGCCCTCACCTCGCTGTCCCGGGCCCTTGACGAGGGCTGCGGCCCGGCGGCGACCCCGGCGGGCTGCGCACTGAAGCTCGACGGACTGACCGCGCCGATGGAGCGGGCCTTCGCCGAGGTCCTCGACCACAAGCTGCTCGATGTCGAGACCGTGGCCGCGATGAACGAACTGGACCGGGCGCGGGAGCTCCGCATCACCGCCGCCCGGGAGGCCCGATCGCGACAGGACCCGGACCACATCCCGTTCCGGGACGCGGTCGAGGCCGAAGAGCTCGCCTACCGGCGCCTGATCGCCGAGCTGCAGCGCCTGCGCACCGCTCCGCCGCCCGGTGACGGGACGGATCCCGTCTGAGACACCCCTACGGACCCGGGCTCGGACCCGGACCCGGACCTGGATCCGGATCCGGATCCGGATCCGACGGTGGTGTGGCGAGCGCCCCGCCGTCCAGTGCCACCAGGGACAGGACGACGATCGAGCCCGTCCAGGCCAGCGGCGCGACCGAGGAGGGCCGGCCCTGCCGGTCCACCTTCTCGGGCAGCTCCCCGAGCGAGTTCCGCTTGGAGAGCACCCAGTCCAGCACCCGCGCGGCCTTCGCCGGCTTCCCCGTACCGGCCCATGCGAGGGCGAAGAACGAGGTGCTGGGCGTCCAGGCGTTCGCACCCCAGGGCGCCGTCGGATCGTTGCCGGGGGTGAGGCCGCCGCTCGGCAGGAGCAGCGCCTCGTACGTGGTCTCCAGCGCCCGGGGCAGGTCGGCCGGGGCCGTGTTGAAGGGCGGCGCCATGAAGGCCACCGCGCTGTCCCGCCCGTGCTGTCCGTCGACGGTGCGCTGATAGCCCAGGGGGGCGAACCTCTTGGCGATCCCGGCCGACAGCCGTCCGGCGGCCCGGCTCCAGCGGGCCGCGTCCCCGGGCCGGTCCAGCTCTCCGGCGAGGTCCGCGGCGGCGTTGAGCCCGGCCAGCAGGGGAGCGGCCGTACCGATGTTCGTCGTGGTGGTCATCACCTCCCAGTAGTCCGGGGAGGCGGGAGGCAGTCCGTCCGCCCCCAGGGAGGCAGCCGAGCGGTCGGCCGCCTTGCGGATCATCGGATAGAGGCCGGCCAGCCGGGCGCCTCGGGTGGCGGGCGGCGCCGTCCGGTACCACTGCCAGGCGGCCCAGGGAACCCAGCCGTTGGCGTCGAGCTGCCACTTCCTGCCGTCCGGCGGGCCCGATCCGTCGAGTTTCGTCCGCGCCTCCCAGGTGCCGTCCTCGCGCTGGGTCGCCGCGCTGTAGCGCAGGATCCGGTAGGCCTCGGCGTCGTGGCCGGTGTGCGCGAACGCAGCGGCGGCGAAGCCGGAGTCGCGCGGCCACGAGTACATCCAGCCGTGCGACCACCCCGCCGCCATGGCCCCGTTCGGCCGGAGCAGGCCGCGCATGGCCAGCAGGGCCCGCTCGGCCGCCGCGCGCTGCACGGGCGAGCGGCCCGGCACCCGGCCGGCGGCCAGCCAGGCGCGGCTCTCCGCGATCTGCAGCCGGGCCGTCGGATCCTCCGGGGCCGCCACGACCGATGCCGTCCGGCCGGCGGGAAGGTACCTCCACCGGCCGGACAGCTGCCGCAGTACGTAGCTGCGCTCGACGTACCGCGCGCCCTCGGCGACGGCGGGCGGGATCCCCTCGGCGGCGTCGGCGTTGGCCAGGAGCCCGACGGTGGGGGCGGCGAGCATCGACAGCGGCGCGTAGTTGCCCTCGGCGTCGCCACGGATCTGGTGTCCGAGGGGCCGCACGAAGAACACCGGCCGCTCCTCGTCGGCGGGGCGGCCGACGGGGCCGGCCGCGGCCCACACCGGGAGGGCGACGCTCGCGAGGGATGCCGTGACGGCCGCCCATCGAACGAGCAGGGCAGCAGGCATCGCCACTCCTTCTGTCGGGCTTGCGCGCGCTCGGCCCCCGGAGTTGCCATCGTCGGCCGGAGTCGCGCGGCCCGCCACGACATACCGCCGCCCGGGTGAGCGAAGGGCCGGGGCGCGGCCCGGAGTTCTCGCACGGAGTAGCGGAGCCGCGGTCCCGCGGGGGCGCGAACGCCCCGGCGGCGCGGGGGACCAGGGGCCGGGGACCCGTCCGGGCGGGACCCCTCGCGGATGCCGCCGGACGGCGTTCCGGGCACATTGGGGTGACCGGAACGGCCGCGCGTCGCTGCGAAGGACGGGTGAATGAGCACTGCTTCGACCGAGGGCAACCGCCGGTTCGTCCGCCGGGTCCTGCCGGTCGCGGGCGGCTGCCTCGCGGCGGCGGCCGGGGCGCTGATCGCCGTCGGCTGCTTCCTCGGGCTGTACGTACGGCCCACCTCGGACGACTGGTGCGCCGCCTGGAAGTCCCGCGACCTGGGAGTCCTCGGCATCACGCACGACTTCTACGCGACCCAGAACGGCCGGATCACCAACGCCTTCCTCAGCGGCATCATCTACGGCGACGGCCTCGCCGGGGTGAAACTCCTGCCGACCGTCATCGTCGTCGCCCTCACCGTCGGCCTGGTCCTGCTGGGGATCCAGCTCTTGCGCCACCTCGGCCGCCGACCACGCGTGCTGCTCCTGGTCGCGGGCGCCCTGGCCGTCCAGGCGCTGGTCTACTTCGGTGGAACACGCAGCTACCAGGTACTGCTGTGGGCGCCGGCCAGCATTTCCCACACCGTTCCGAGCGTGATCGGGGCGTGGGCGCTGCTGCTGGCCGTGTGGACCGTCCGTCAGCAGCGGGCCGCCGTGCGTGCGGGCGGTTTCGCCGCCGCCCTCCTCATCGGCTTCGCGATCGGCACCCTGAGCGAGTCCTTCGCCCTGGTCAGCGGCCTCCTCGCGGGCGCGCTCGCCCTGTTGACGCCGCCCCCGTTCAAGCTCGCGCGGACCTGGTATCCGTTCACCTGGTGCCTGCTGTGGTGCGCCGGGCTCGTCTGCGGTCTGACCGTGCTCTACACGTCCCCCGGCGCCCGGTGGCGCCGCGCCCAGCAACCGCCCCGGGAGTCCATGCTCTCCGCGGACGAACTCCGCGGCACCTACGAGGACTGGCTGCGCATGTGGGACTCCGTCACCGGCCAGTGGGCCTACCTCGGAGCCGCCGCCGTCGGCGTCCTGCTGGGCCTCGGGGCCGGGCTCGTCGCATCCGCATCCGCATCCGCATCTACACCAGCACCAGCACCAGCACCAGCACCAGCATCCGCATCCGCACCGGCATCCGCGTCCGTGAAGCGGGCGGCGGGCCGGGACGTCCCGCGGGGGATGCTCGTCGCCCTGCTGCTGCTTCCGGTGCCCGTCGTCGTGCTGGGGTCGTTCGCGGTGGTGCTGGGCCTGCGCAGCGGCTACGGACCGACCGGGTGGACGTACGCCCGTACCTGGACGAACTACCTCGTGCCGATGGAACTGGCGCTATGTGTCTACGGGGTGCTGCTGGGGGTGTGGGCCCGCCGGTTCCTGGCGCTCCGGGGGGCCGCGGCCACGGCCCTGCCGGCGGGTGTCGTCGTCGCGACCGGACTGGCGCTGGCCTCGCTGGCCGTGCTCGTTCCGAACGTCAAGCAGCTCACCACGGCCACGGTCACCCGGGCGGTGGCCTGGGACGCCCAGAACTCCCGCATCCGGACCGAGGTCGCTGCCGGTGCCACCGACCTCGGCTACCGGCCCCTGCACATCGCAACCCTGGCCGAGCCCTTCTTCACCTCCGACTACGACCGGGACTGGGTCGCCGCCTGCATCTCGGACTGGTACGGCATCGACCGGATACATCCCCTCTGAGCGAGGGCGTACGGGGTCAGCCGCGCGGCACCGCGCGGGCCAGGAAGTGCCCGGCGGCGTCCTCGTACTCCGCCAGGTGCCAGCCCGCGTACCCCAGCGCGCTCCGCGGGTACCCCTCCGTGAGCAGGTCGTCGGGGTCCGGGGTCCGGGGTGCGGCCGTGCCGGGCGGCGCGCTCCGCGCGTCCCGACGGGTGGAAGAGCAGCAGGACACCGTCGACCGCCGTGACGCGGGCCCATTCGCGCAGGGCCGCGGACGGGTCCGGGAGGGTACCTCCGCGGCGAGTGCCTCCCGTACGAAGGCCGGATCGGCGGGGTCCAGGACGATCACCCTCGACGCCGCTGAGATCGGCTGACGGGGCGGACGGCCCGGCGTCGCCCGCGGGCAGCGGCAGGACGGTCCGGGAACTCAGCCCCGCGGCGGCGAGCAGCCGGCGCACGGCGTTCGGCGCGGGTCCGGCCGCGTGCTGCGTGACGACCACCGCCATACGTAAGTCCTCGCATTCGAGCCGGTGGACCTGTTTCAAGTTGTATCTGCGCAAGCATGCCCACATGGGGGCCGCATATACCAGATGCGCTCCGGTCCGTGAGGCGGGTGGGGCGGATGGTGTCCACCCGGTCGGATCCCAGCGGGCTCAGAGGGGGGACGAGGGTGATCTCGGTGGCCTTGACGCTGCACCACGCCTCGGTGCCGTCGGCGATGGCCAGCTCGGCGGCCGCCTGCGGGGTGATCTCCGAGACGACGTCGGCGGCGGCGTGCGAGGTGATGGGGACACGGAGCCTGCTGCCCGCCGCGGTGATCTCCCGGACCGTGCCGGGCCACACGTTGCGGGGGCTGCCGGACGGCTGCTCGCGTTGCAGGGAGACGGCCTCGGGCGCCACGATGGCCAGCGCCTGCGAGCCCTCCGCCCCGGGCTCCGCCACCACGACGGAGCCGCCGGCGACGAGGGTGAGCCCGTCCGCCGTGGTGATTCCGGGCCAGGCGTTGCGGCCGAGCATGCGGGCCACCCACGGGGAGCGCGGGTTGCGGGTCACCTCTGCGGGCGGTGCGTCCTGGAGGGCGTGGCCGTGGTCGAGTACGAGGACCCGGTCGGCGAGGGAGACGGCTTCGTGCTCGGGCCAGTAGAAGGTGAGCGCGGCGCGCGGGTGGACGGCCAGTTGGTGTCCCTTGGGGCTGAAGCCGTGCCCGGCGAACTGCCACCCGGAGCCGTCCGCTCCTTTGAGGATCACATGCGCATGCGTCCGCACAGGGGCATGCGCATACTCGGAGGCACGCGCTCGCGCAGGCGCGCCCCCGGGTCGGGCCCATCCGGGCCGTGCGCCCACTACGACGGAGGGAAGCCTCGTGACGCTCGGGACGACGGACGCACTGGAGGAACGGCGCGTCCACGGGCTGGTGGCGGCGCAGGAGAAGGCCATCGCGCTGTTCGCCGAGGTGGAGGCACGCGGGCTCGTGGTGCCCGGGCGCGGGGAGCGCGAAGCCAGCGACCTGATCCGCGATCTGGCCAACGAGATGTTCGGCACCACCAAGCACTGGCACAAGCGGATCATCCGCTCCGGCCCCAACACCCTGCTGCCGTACCGGGAGACCCCACCGGACCGGCTCATCGACCCCGACGACATCGCCTTCGCCGACTTCGGCCCGATCTTCGAGGAGTACGAGGCGGACTTCGGCCGCACCTACGTCTTCGGCGACGACCCGCACAAGCACCGCATGCTCGCGGACCTGCCCCGCATCTTCGACGCCGGGCGCGCCCACTTCGCCGCTCGTCCCGACATCACCGGCCGGCAGCTGTACGCCGAGGTCGAGCGGCTGGCCGCCGAGGCCGGCTGGGCCGTCGGCATCTGGCACGCCGGCCACCTCGTCGGAGAGTTCCCCCACGAGACCAACGACGGCGCCAAGGCCGACTCCTACATCACCCCCGAGAACGACACCCCACTGCGCCGCACCGACCGCGCCGGCCGGACCTGCCACTGGATCCTCGAACTGCACCTCGTCGACCGGGAGCGCGGCTTCGGTGGATTCTACGAGCAGCTCCTCGACCTCGCCTGACGCGCCCGCCCGGGACCCCCGGCAGACGCTCAGTACACGTCGCGGCCGTACCGCTTGGCGGCGGAGAGCTGCTTCAGGTACGCGGCGGCCTCGTCCTCCTCGAGGCCGCCGTGCGTCACGGCGATCTCGCGCAGCACCCGGTCCACGTCCTTCGCCATGCGGCTCGCATCACCGCACACGTAGAAGTGGGCGCCGTCCTGGAGCCAGGACCACACCAGGGCGCCGTGCTCGCGCAACCGGTCCTGGACGTAGACCTTGGCCCGCTGGTCCCGGGAGAAGGCCAGGTCGAGGCGGGTGAGCGTGCCGTGCCGGTGGAGTTCCTCGAGCTCCTCGCGGTAGTAGAAGTCGGTGGCTCGGCGCTGTTCGCCGAAGAGCAGCCAGTTGGCGCCCCGGTGACCGAGCGCGCGGCGGTGTTCCAGGAAGCCCATGAACGGGGCGATCCCGGTGCCCGGGCCGACCATGATCGCCGGGGTGTCCGCGCCCGCGGGAGGACGGAAGTGCGCCGAGCTCTGGACGAACAGCGGTACCGGGGTGTCCGGTTCGGCGTCCGCCAGGAAGGCGGAGGCGACGCCCTTGCGGTGGTGGCCGCCCGGTCCCTCGTAGCGCAGCACCGAGACGGTCAGGCCGACCCGGCGCGGGTCGGTGAGCGGGCTGGAGGAGATGGAGTAGAGCCGCGGCTGCAGGCGCCGCAGGCGCTCGGCCCACATCTGGGCGCTCAGCCGGACCGGGAACTCGGCCAGGACGTCGACGGGCCCGCGACCCCAGGTCCACCGGGCGAGACCGTCCTTGTTGTCGGGGCGGGTCAGCTGCTTGAGCCTGCGGTCGCCGGTGTGCTCGGTGATGAAGCGCAGCAGTTCGGGCGTCAGACGGGTGATGTCCAGGTGCCGGTGGAGCGCCTCGGCGAAGGGCATGGGCTCGCGGCCGGGCACGGCGACCTCCGCGTCCGGGGGAAGACCGGTGGCGGCCAGCCATTCGGTCACCAGGCCGGGGCAGTTGACCGGCTGGACCCCGAGGGCGTCGCCCGCCTCGTACGCGGGGCCGTCCTCGCCGAGGTCGAAGGTGAACCGGCGGACCTCCTTGGCGGCGCCGGGCAGGCTGAGCAGCCGGTTGCCCGACAGGCGTGCGGTGTGGGGGGAGTTGCGGTCGGGAGCGGGGCGGGGCCGCTCGGCAGCCGCCGGGGCAGGGGCCGGGGCGGCCGCCGGGGCAGCCGCGGTCGCGGGTTCGGGGGCGGCCGAGAGCGCCGCGCGCACCTGCTCCAGCCACCGGCCCGCGGGTTCCTCGTAGTCGGGCTCGCAGTCCACCCGGGGCAGGATGCGACGGCCTCCGAGCTCTTGGAGGCGCTCGTCGAGCCGGCGGCCGTGGCCGCAGAAGGCGCCGTACGCGGAGTCGCCGAGCGCCAGCACCGCGTACCGGACGTCCTGGAGGCGAGGCGCGTCGGCGGCGCTGAGGGACTCCCAGAACGCGGCGCCGTTGTCCGGAGCGTCTCCGTCGCCGAAGGTGCTGGTGACGACCAGCAGATCCGTACCGGGTGTCAGGGCGGCGGGTGTGCGGTCCGCCATGTCGTGCACGCTCGCCGGGGAGCCGCTGTCGGTCAGGGCCGCCGCGACGGTGGCGGCGAGCTCCTCGGCGTTGCCGGTCTGCGAGGCCCACAGGACCACGGCCTGCCGGGTCGGGGTGGCGGGCACCGCTGTCGCGGGAGCCGGGGCCGGGGCCGGGGCCGCGGCGGCTGCGGTGGCCAGGGCGGTCGCCGTACGCGAGTACGTGCCGGCGAGGACCCCGTCGACCCAGAGCGCGCTGCCGGGCTCGAACGGGGCGCCGGCCGGAAGCGCCGGGACGCCCGTGCCGGGCGGGGCGGAGGCGAGCCCGGTGAGGAATCCGGCGAGGTACTGGCGCTCCCGGTCGGAGAGAGCGGGCGGTGTGTGGTCGTCGAGCCCGAACAGGGCGGTGAGAGCGGCGGCGGCCGGGGCGGCCGCCGGATGACGGATCGGGGTCGTGACGGCACCTTCCGACGGGACCCGGGCGGGTGCGGCGGCAGGGGCAGGAGAGGCAGGGGCAGGAGAGGCAGCGGCGGTGGGCGAGAGGGCCGCCGCGGAGGCCGGGGCCCGGACCGGGACCGGGACCGGGGCCAGCGTCCTGGTCAGGGTCACCGCGCACATCTTGAAGCCGGGCTGGAAGGAGATCGGGTCGACGGCGTCGTCGGTGACGGCGTTGACGCTGAGGTACTCGCCGAACAGGTCGTTCCAGTGGAAGGGGGCGAAGCAGTTCCCGGGCCGGACCCGGTCGGTGACCACGGCCGGCAGCACGGCCCGCCCGCGCCGGGAGGCCACCTCCACCCCGTCGCCCTCCGCGATGCCGAGCGCGGCCGCGTCCTGCGGGTGGATCTCCACGAACGGTCCGGGGTTGAGCTTGTTGAGCCCCGCGACCCGGCCGGTCTTGGTCAGGGTGTGCCACTGGTGCTGCAGCCGGCCCGTGTTGAGTACGAACGGGTAGTCGTCGTCGGGGAGTTCGCCGTCCGGCAGGTGGGGGCGGGCGAAGAACACCGCCCGTCCCGTCGCTGTCGGGAAGACCAGCCGGGGGCGGCTGCCGTCCGGGCGCTCGGCCAGGGTCTGGCTGACCCCGTCGTTGAGGTAGCGGACCGGGTTGCGGTCCGGCCCGTCCGGAGCGGCCGGCCACTGCACCGGACCCGAGCGCAGCCGCTCGTACGTGACTCCGCGCAGGTCCCAGCCGGTCTTGGGGTTCCAGGCCTGCCGCAGCTCCTCGAACACCTCCTCGGCGCACGCGTACGTGAAGGCTTCGGCGAACCCCATCGCGCGGGCGACCTCGGCGATCAGCTGCCAGTCGGGGAGGGCCTCGCCGGGCGGGTCGGCCGCCCCCTGCACCAGGGTGAGGTTGCGCTCCGAGTTGATCATCACCCCGTCCGCCTCGGCCCAGAGGGTGGCGGGCAGCGCGATGTCGGCGTAGGCATTGGTCTCGGTCTCCGCGAACACGTCCTGTGTGATGACGAGTTCGGCGGTCTCCAGCGCCTTGATCACGGTGCTGCGGTTGGCGACGGAGGCCACCGGATTGGTGCAGATGATCCAGCACGCCTTGATCTCGCCGGCGGCCATCTTCTGGAACATCTCGACCGTGCCGCTCCCGACGTCGGTGCGCAGCGTGCCCTTCGGAATGCCCCACAGCTCCTCGACCCGGTCGCGGTCCTCCGCCACCAGGACGGAGCGCTGGCCGGGGAGCCCCGGCCCCATGTAGCCCATCTCCCGTCCGCCCATCGCGTTGGGCTGGCCGGTGAGGGAGAAGGGGCCGCTGCCCGGACGGCAGACGGCGCCGGTGGCGAGGTGCAGGTTGACCAGGGCGTTGGTGTTCCAGGTGCCGTGGACGGACTGGTTGAGGCCCATGGTCCAGCAGCTCATCCACGCGCCTGCCTCCCCGATCCAGCGGGCGGCCAGCCGGATGTCGTCCTCGGGTATCCCGGTGATCTCGGCGACCCGCGCGGGCGCGTAATCCTCCAGGAAGGCGGGCATGTCCTGCCAGCCCTCGGTGTGCTCGGCGATGAACCCGGGGTCGGTCCAGCCGCCCTCGACGAGCAGGTGCAGCAGGCCGTTGAGCAGGGCCAGGTCGGTGCCCGGCCGGATCTGCAGGAACAGGTCGGCCTTGTCGGCGGTGGCGTTGCGCCGGGGATCGACCACGATGAGCCTGGCGCCGGCCGTCTTGACCCGGTCCATCATCCGCAGGAACAGGATGGGGTGGCAGTCGGCCATGTTGGAGCCGATGACGAAGAAGGCGTCCGCCCGGTCGAAGTCCTCGTACGAGCCGGGCGGCCCGTCGGCGCCGAGCGAGAGCTTGTAGCCGCTGCCGGCGCTCGCCATGCACAGCCGTGAGTTGGATTCGATCTGGTTGGTCCGCAGGAAGCCCTTGGCGAGCTTGTTCGCCAGGTACTGGGCCTCCAGGGACATCTGGCCGGAGACGTAGAGCGCCAGCGCGTCCGGGCCGTGCTCGTCGAGGATCTTCCTCAGGCGCCGGGCCGTCTCGGCCACGGCGGCCGCCACCGGGGCGGCGGTGGGTTCGGCGCCCCGCTCGCCGCGGACCAGCGCGGTCTCGAGCCGGCCGGGGGCGGCCAGCATGTCGGCGTGCGTGGCGCCCTTGGTGCACAGGCGCCCGGCGTTCGCGGGGTGCTGTTTGTCGCCGACCGCCCTGGCCACCGTACGGCGCCCGTCGGCGCCCGTGGCGATGTCCAGGACGATCCCGCAGCCGACCCCGCAGTAGGAGCAGACCGTACGCACCTGCTGCCCCTTCGCGGCCTTCGTCTCCGCCACAGCAGCCCCCCTCGATCCCGTTGCGGACCAACGTAGGAAGTCCCTGTTGCGCGCATGTGTCGGGCGGTGCCACCCCGGGGTTACAAGGGGCTTCACCAAGATCGTGACGGGTGGTGAGGCGCTGAGGCTCTGAGGTGGTGCGGCGGTGCGGTGACGCGGCGGTCGACGGCTCAGCGGCTCACGGCGTCGAGGTGACGGTGGAGCGCCCGGTGCCCCTCGGGAGTGGGGTACAGGCCGTCGACGAGCAGCCGGAGGGTGGCGGTGCGCGGACCGCGGTCACGGTCCGCGCACCGTCCTACGAGGAACTTGCCGGCAGGGCCGGTGCCGTCCGGGCCGGGTGGCCTACGGGTTGGTGCCCGGGGCGACGTAGCCCTCGCCGATGTCGTTCTTGGACTCCGGGAAGCAGCTGGGCACCTCGCGCACGACCGACATCCGCAGCGCGCCCACCTGCCCGTGCGGTCCTGTCGTCGCCACGAACAACAGGTGCGACCCGCTCGGGACGGCGCTCGGCCTGATCAGCGAGTAGTGCCCGTCGATCCCGCTGTCCCCGCGGTCCTGGGGAAACACCCCCATGAGGTCGGCGCTCTCGTCGTAGCGGATCGTCGCGCCGCACGAGGCCGACATCCCCATCACCGCCGCGGGAATGCCCGCTCGGCGAAGAGCGGCCTGCAGCCCGGGGATGCCCTGGGGACTCATGACCTCCACGGCGATCGTGCCGTCCGGGATGGACTTCACCACGTAGTCGGCGTTGACGATGTCGATCGTGCCGCTCCCGGAGCCGTGGGGTGCCGGCGCGGCCCGCGGGTCGTGCGTCCCGCCGGCCGGCGCCGTGGACACGGCCAGAGCCACGGCCGCGGCGGTCGCCGCGACGGCGCCCAGCGCGAAGGTGAGCCGACGGCGCGGGGCGCGGGTCCGGACGCGGTGGCCCGTCGGGGCGGCCAGGGCCGTCGCGCGGGCGTGGAGCTCGTCCGCGAGCTGCTGCTTGAAGTGCAGGGGGGCGTTCACTGGGTGGCCTCCAGAACGGCTTCGCGGTGGTCGGTGCGGGTCTGCTGGGCGCTGCGCAGGGCCTTGCGGGCGCGGTGCAGCCGCACCCGGGCAGCGGCCGAGCCGATGCCCAGCGCCTGTGCGGCCTCACGGGTGGTCAACCCGTCCAGGGCGACCAGGTCGAGCACCTCGCGCAGCGGGTCGGGCAGCGCGGCGTGGGCGGCTGCCATCTGCCGGGCGGCGCGGGCGGCATCGATCCGCCCCTCGATGGCGCTGAGGTCCTGGTCGTCCAGGAGGCGGCGCCCGGCGATGCGGGCGACCGCGTGCTGTTCGCGGGCGCTGCCGCGGAAGTGCGCGGAGATGACGTTGCGGGATATGCCGTACACCCAGGCGGCGGGCGCGCCGCGGCGGGTGTCGTAGGTGTGCGCGTTCTCCAGTGCGGCGACGAAGATGTCCGCGGTGAGGTCGGCGGCCAGGTGCGGGCTGTCGACGCGCCGGGTGACGAAGCCGAGTACGTTGTCGAACTGCTGCTCGTAGAACACGGCGAACCCGTCGGGGTCGCGCAGGGGTGGTGCTGTCGGATGTTCCGCTGGCACGGATCGCTCCCTGGGGCAGGTCGGGCGTGTGCTGCCTTACGTCTCTACTTGGTCGCAGCGCCCGGAAGTGTTACATCCCCGACCTCGGAGGCGGCCGGCCCCAGTGGGTTCGGCTCCGGGTCACGGGCTCCACTCGTCGCAGTACTCGATGTGGATCTCGCGCGCGTTCCCGAGGACGCCGGCGTCGGCGTGGAGTTGGGTGCAGAAGTGCGGGCAGCGCGGGTTGTCGGACACGTATCCGGGGCCGTTGCGGGCGACATCGACGAAATGGCGGGCCGTGTCCCTGAAGACCTTCGCGCTGCCCGTCATGAAGAGGGTCTCGGCGTGGAGGTGCTGGTGGAACAGGTCCCGGTTCTCCCGGTAGTGCCGTTCTCCCTGGAAGGCCGAGGGGTCGTCGGTGAGATCCGGTGCGGGCAGCTCCACCGTCCGCGGGCGTCCCGGGTCGAGCCGGGCGCGGAGCTCCTTCCAGCGGGAGGGCGCGAACTGCAGTGAGTGGTCCAGCAGTACGAGGTCCAGCTGCCGGGTGCGGGGCTCCGGCGGTTCGTGCGCGGGGGCGGGATTTCCGCGCACCGGCAGGTGGATCAGCGAGCGCGGGGAGGAGGAGGCGAGCGTCCACAGGCCGCCGAACAGTTTCGCCGCCTGCTGGTCCAGGTAGGCGTCCAAGTGGCTGTCGTGGTCGACCAGTACGGCGTTGACCAGGGGCCGGGCCGGTCGGATGACCTTGAACTCCATCGCTCCGAGCCGGGCGCGGTGGACGGTGACGCGCAGCTTCACCTGTCGCGCCGCGTCCTGGCCGCGGCTCCCGCCCGGGGGACACCGTCGACGGCCACGCAGATGCCGAAGACCCGGTCGTGGCCGGTCCAGCCGTTCACCCGGCCCCGGTTGTTGCTGATCCGGACCCGCTTCCTCGCCGGGTCCAGGGAGGAAACCAGGTGCAGGTACACCGTCCCGGCGACGCGGGCGAGGACGATGTCCCCGACCTCGAGCCTCGACGGGTCGGCCGGAGCGACCACCACCTGCTGACGACTGCGTATCAGCGGAACCATCGACGAGCCGGTCGGCCGGAACTCCACGGTGGCTCCGCGGGCGACCCTGCCGGCCACTGCGTTCATTGCACCCATGGTGAGGATGCTGGCAGATCCGCCCGCAGGACCCCATTGATTTACTTCCTGGGGGCTGATCGCGGTCCACGACGAAGTGGTGGGCGTCCTCCGGTCGATCGGGGCGTACTGACGCGCGCGTCAGGGCGAGGAGGCGGACTCCTGGAGGTAAGCGGCGATCAGGGCGAGGTCGTTGGCGATGGACAGCACCTCGGTGGGGTCGGCGCCCGGTGTGGAGGCGCCGTTGACGCCCGCGTAGAAGGTGTCGAAACGGCCGCCGCCCTTGTCCAGGTAACCCGCGATCGTGATGGCGCCGACGGCCAGCCGGTCGTTGAGGGCGTCCCCGCCGACCGCCGCGCCCGTCTTCGCGAACACCTTCCCCTTCGCCGGACAGGTACGGCAGTTCTCGGCGAGCAGCCCGTCGACCCCCAGGATGGGCAGGGCCTCCCGGAACAGTCGGGCCTGGGGGCCGTGCTGCCAGTACGCCAGCATCTGCACCAGCACCTGCGGCGTGGCCCGGTCGGCGGGGTTGCCGCCCCGGCCGTCCATGAGCTGCGCCTGCCCGCGGTCGACGCCCGCCCGGTCGAGGAAGCCGGCGAGCACCGGGAAGCCGGCCGGGCACTGGTTGCTGTCCGCCGTGACGGCCAGCAGGCAGATGCCGAGGTTGGCGCCGAGGTTGTGGCTGACCTTGAGGATCAGCTTGGCGTACTCGGCGTAGGGCGGGGAGGTGTACGCGGCCACGCGCGGCCGCCCGTCGTAGTCGCGCGGCAGCCGCGCCACGGGGTTGGGGCCCGACGGGTCGGCCGTCACGTGCACCCCGGCGCGTTCCAGCGCCTCGATCAGCGCGACGCGTCCGAAGGCGGCCGGATCGGTGATGGGGGAGGTGCGCAGCAGCGGTTCGGAGTCCGCCGCTATCGTTCCGGTCAGCCGGATCCGGGTGCCGCCGTCGGTGGCCGTCACATTGACCGCGGTGGGCTTTCCGGCCGCCACGGTCTTGACCTCCGAGGTGACGTGGTACGGAGCGACCTTCGGCCGCCAGCCCAGCGCGGCGTCCGCGCCGGGCCGGTCCCCGGGGGTGGTCAGGAGGTCGATCAGGTTGTCGTTGACGATCAGGGGCGTCGGGGTGGGCACGAGCTCCGGGTCGGGGAGGAACAGCCGGCTGTCGACGATCACGTCGCCGTCGACGCGGGTGATGCCGGAGGCGCGCACCTGCCGGGCGAGCTCGTCGATCCCGGCGAGGGGGTTCTCCGGGGTGAGGGTCGCGCCGGGGAAGTCGTTGGCGTAGGTGTGGTCGAGATCGGTGTACGCGACCGTGCCGTCGGGGCGTGTCCGGCCACCCATGGTGAGGTCGCCCTGGGCGACGAGGTCGAGGTCGCCGGTCAGCGTGGCGCCGTCGCGTTCGCCCACCGCATGCACGGGCGTGACGAAGCGGTGGTCGGCGCCGAGGGTCTGCCACGGGCCCGAGACACTGAGCAGTTTGGCCGTGGACCCGGGGATGAAGAACTGCTCGGGGAACAGGCTGTGCACCACGCGGCCGGTGTCCGGATCGGTCTGCAACAGGCCCCACTGGGCATTGCGGTACTCCGGCTTCCGCATGATCGCCGTGATGCGCGGGTCGAGCCCGCCGAGGCCGGTGTCGCCGGATGCGGAGGGCGAGGACGGCGGCGTCGGGGAGGACGGCGAAGGGGTCGGGTCCGCGCCGGTCGCCGTACCCGCGGCGAGGGCCACGAACAGCAGGGCGGCGCAGGCCGCTGCCGCGGCGCGCCGCGGCCGTGCGGGGTGGATCGGTCCGCTCACAGCGCGCTCCGTTCGTCGCGGCTGTCTCCTCCCGAGGCCAAGGAACAGCGTGGCACGGCCGGGGCGCCGGGGCGCGTCGGGCGGGGTTCACTCCTGCGTCGGCAGCCAGCAGCCGTGCAGGCCGAGCGGGACGCGGACGGGGATGCGGACGCGGGCCACCGGGCCGGAGGCCGGGTCCTCGGCCGGGAGGACCAGGAACCAGCTCGAGCCGTCCGTACGGTCGGTGGCGAACGTCAGCCAGTAGCCGCGCTGCTCGGCGTCGGAGCCGTCGGAGCCGTCGGAGCCGTCGGAAGCGTCGGAGCCGTCGTCGGAGGGGTCTGCGGTGTCGGAAGACCCCCAGGAGCCGGGCTCGGGGGCGAAGACCGGCTCGCCGACCGAGAGGTTCCCGGCCGACCAGACGCGGGAGGTGCCGGTCCGGCTGTCGTACCAGCGCACGGCGTCGTACTCGCCGGGCAGCAGGTCCGTCCGACCCGTCCCGGTGGCCAGCGCGGTGTACCGGTGGCGCCGGCCGATGCGCCGGTCGTCGACCCGCGGGAACTCCACCCGGGAGTCGTCCAGCAGGGTGCGGGTCATGCTTCCCGCGACCGGGTCGATGCGCGCCCGTACCAGGCCGCCGCTGACCGGGTCGGAGTCCTCCTGCGGTCCGCCGACCGCCAGCCGGCTCCACTGCACGTAGTCGAGGACCACCGGGGCGTCCGCGCCGGGCCCGTCGTCGTGTGCGTTCACCGTGTGCCACACCCAGAAGGCCTCGTCGGCCGCCCAGCGCGGCGGCCCGCCGTCGCGCGGGATCAGCGCCACGCGGGTGCCGCGCTCGGGGCGCCAGGCCAGGAAGGAGCCGCCCGCCATGGCCGCGGCCAGGTCGAAGAAGGCCGGGGCGAGGACGAGGACGGCGTAGCGGTCGGTCAGCGCCATGTCGTGGATCATCATCGGCTCGTCGACCCCGTCGACGGGGGTGGGCCCGCGGCCGACGGTGCCGTCGCGGCCGATGACGGACCAGGTCAGGTAGGGCGGCTCCAGGCCGTAGCAGAAGACGACCATCTCGCCGGTGACCGGGTCGATCTTGGGGTGGGCGGTGATGCCGGCCGGCAGGACCCCGCCGAAGTCCTCGCGGCCCAGCGTCGCCAGCCCGTTGTCGACGCGGAAGGGGCAGGCCGACTCGGCGAGGGCCAGCAGGCGGCCGGCGTGCCGGACGACGTTGATGTCGGGGAGTTCCCTGAAGGTCCCGGCGAGTTCCGGTCCCACCTGGTCGGCATCCGGCACGATCAGCGATCCGAGGCCGCCCCACAGGGCGCGGCCGGCCCGTTCCTCGGCCACCAGCGCGGGGGTGCGCACGAAGCGGTTGCGGTAGCGGGCCCGGCCGCCGGAGATCCACACGCCGTGCAGCATGCCGTCGCCGTCGATGGGGTACAGGTACGAGCCGATCGGCGTGAAGCGCGGATTGGGGCCGTTGCGCAGGTACAGGCCGTCCAGGGTGTCCGGCAGCTCGCCCGTCACCTCCAGGTCCGCGACGTCCACCTCCTCGGACACGGGCGCGAAGCTCCCGAGGAGGTGGGGGACGCGGGTGGGGTCGAAGCGGGGTGGCACGTACGTGTTCACGGGACCTCCCGGGGTGCACGGTCCGGCGCCGGCGCGCTTGTACGCCACCCTCCAGTGAAACGCGCGTCGGGTGGGCCTGCCAGGCGGCTCCACCGGCCCGTCGGCCTCCCCCGCGGTTGCCGGTCCTCCGTCCCGGAATGCGGCCGGTCGCGGGCGCTCGCAGGACGGGGAACGAGGCGGGTACCGGTTCCGGCACGCCGGGGCGCCCCGCTCCGTACCGTTGTGGAGGCCCGATGGCTGCTGCGGACCGTACCGATGGCAAGGCTCTTGGGGCCGGCCGCTCCGGCATCTTCCTGGGGTTCGCGCCGTGGATCATCTTCGACGTGGCGGCGGGCCCCAGTACCTGGAAACTGGCCGCTTTCACCGCGCTGATCGCCTCACTGGTGCTGAACCTGGCCGACATGCGGCGGGGCAGCCTCAAGTTGCTGGAGGTCACCGGCCTGGTGTTCTTCGCCGTCATCTCGGTCCTGGCGCTGGTGCTCGACCGCCAGGACCTGATGTGGCTGGAGACGTACGCGCAGACCCTGGCGAGCGCGGTCATCGCGGTCTTCGGCCTGATCACCGCGCGGACCGGGCACCACGGGGACTGGCTCAACTGGGTCGTCCCCATCGCCTTGCTGGTCCTGGCGGTGAAGTTCACCAACTGGTACCCGGAACACGTCCGCGCGAGCATCCGGGACGGGGGACGGGTGGCGTGAACCTCAGGCGGAGGTGAAGAGTTCCGCGTGCGCGCCGTCGAGGACGAACCCGTTGTCGAAGCGGACGCGGACCGTCACGTGCAGCCTCCGCTCCTGGTGGGCGATCCACGCCGGCTCCAGGGAAACGACCTTGTCCTCCAGCTGCTTCCTGCTTCCTTCGGGCATCTGGTGCCCGAAGGAGTCCAGGAGCGACCGCAGCCGCTCGTACTCGATGACGTCCTCGCCGCTCTGCGGATGGTGCTCGTCCACCCGCTCGACGGCGCCCTCGGTGCCCGCCGCCAGCGCCAGGAAGCCGGCGACGGCCTCCCCCTCGGGTGCGACCGGGCCGGTCGTCAGCCTGAGCTCCGCCGCCAGCTTCACCCGGCTGCCCACCCGCGGGCCCGCGTTCAACGTCATCGTTCTTCATCTCCCCGGTCGGGGCACGAGCCTACCGGTGGCGCGGCCGCCGGCCCCGACCGGCACCGCACCGCACCGCACACGTCAACGTCAGTACGAGAACGCCATCGGCCGGTCGTTGTCGTCGTCGTGGTCGCCGCCGACCCGGGTGGGCGGGTCGAGCTCGTGCACGGCCGGTTCCGCGGGACCCGCCCGCACGGCCGCGACGATCAGCTTGATCTCGATCGCGGCGAGTACGGCGTACAGCGCGGTGTAGGCCGTGAGGGAGGCGATCACCTCGCCCTGGGAGACCTCGGGGGACACGGCGTCGACCGTGCGCAGGAGCCCGTACACCACCCACGGCTGACGGCCCATTTCGGTGAAGATCCAGCCCCAGGAGGTCGAGACGAGCGGGAAGGCCAGGGTCCACACGGTCAGCCACCAGTACCAGGTGGCCACCCTCGGGGGCAGCCGGCGACCGCTGGTGAGGGCGAGCTGCGGCACCTCGTCCTCGGTGGTGCGCAGGGCGGGCCGGAGCAGGAAGCGGCGCCGCGTCAGCCACAGGCCGAGGAGGCCCAGGCCGAAGGAGGCCATGCCGAAACCGATCATGAAGCGGAAGCCCCAGAAGGCGATCGCGACGTTCGGGAGGTAGTCGCCGGGGCCGTACCGCGCCTCCTCGGTGGCGGCGGTGTCGTTGATCCCGGGGACGTAGGCGGTGAAGTTCCCCTCGGCGAGGAAGGACAGCAGCCCGGGGACGGACCATTCGACGGTGTTGTGCCCCTCGGACACGTCACCGATGGCGAAGACCGAGAAGGGCGCGGAGGTCTGGCCCTCCCACAGGGCTTCGGCCGCGGCCATCTTCATCGGCTGCTGCTGGAACATGACCTTCCCCAGCGTGTCCCCGCTGAGGGCCACGAGCAGGCCCGAGACGGCCAGAGTGACCAGGCCCAGGCGCAGCGAGGTGCGCATCACGGGAACGTGCCGGCCGCGCCGCAGGTGGATCGCGGCCACGCCCGCCATGAAGGCCCCGCCGGTCACGAACGCGGCGGAGAGCGTGTGGTAGACGACCACGCGCGTGGTTTCCTGCGTCAGCACGGCCAGGAAGTCGGTGAGTTCGGCGCGCCCGGTCTCGGGTGAGATGCGGTAGCCGACGGGATGCTGCATCCACGAGTTGGCCGCGAGGATGAACCAGGCGGAGAGCAGGGCCCCGGTGGCCATCGCCCAGGCACAGGCCAGGTGGATCCGCTTCGGCAGGCGGTCCCATCCGAAGATCCACAGGCCGATGAAGGTCGATTCGAGGAAGAAGGCGATCAGCGCCTCGAAGGCCAGGGGCGCGCCGAAGACATCGCCGACGAACCGTGAGTACGTCGACCAGTTCATGCCGAACTGGAACTCCTGCACGATGCCCGTGACCACGCCCATCGCGACGTTGATCAGGAACAGCCGCCCCCAGAAGGTGGTGGCCATCAGGTACTTCCGCTTCCCGGTACGCACCCACGCGGTCTGCAGGAGGGCCACGAGCACGCCGAGGGAGATCGTCAGCGGCACGAAGAGGAAGTGGTAGACGGTGGTGATGCCGAACTGCCAGCGGGCGACCGTGTCGGGTGCCAGCGCCAGGTCCCACGGCATCCTCGTCCTCCTCCGTGCACGGCTGCTTCCGAGGAGGGCCACTCTGCCCGGAGCACCGGCGTCGGACCCGTCGCCGGCGGCCGACCCGCGCGGCGTTGCCCCGTACGGTCGTCAGCCGCGGGCCGCGAGGTGCTCGGCGACCGCCTCGTGGGTCAGGTGCAGGCCCGCCCGCAGGACGACGTCGTGCCGGGTGGGGTGGGCCGCGCGGTGGGCGAGGTCCAGTGCGCGGGAGCGGTCGAGGTCGGCCGCTGCCGCCGCGCGGTCCTCGTCGCGCAGGGCGGCGTCCACGGTGCGGGCCGTGGCCCGGACCAGCGGGGCGAGGTCGCGCAGGGCGGTGTCCGCCCCGGCGGGCGGAGCGGGGCCGTCGGTCCGGGCGCGCTCGCGCAGCTCCTGGGTGAAGTACTGGAGGGTGAGGGCGGTCCGGGCGGCGAGCCTCAACCGCTCCTCCAGCCCGTTCGGTGGCCGGCCCGGCGTACGGAGGTACAGCCGGGTGAGCCGGGTGCGCCGGGCGGCCCGTTCGTAGGCGGCGAGGCCGTTCCCCGGTCGCCCCCACAGCTGTGCCTCCTCGGGGCGATCCCGGGCGGCCGGGGGGCCGCCGGAGCCGAGCCGGGTGGCGACCGTGCCGAGGAGGCCACCGAGTTCGCCCCGGTACGCGTCGAGGCCGGCCGCGGCGGACCGGTACGGGTCCGGCGGCCACAGCAGCGGCCCGAGCAGGACGACGGTGGCGATGCCGACGGCGCTCTCCGCCAGGCGGGCCAGAGCGTAGCCGGGGGTGGCGGTCGCGTAGATCACCAGCGCGGTGACCAGGACCTGCTGGTTGGGGGTGCCGCCGCGGTACATCAGGTACATGCCCGCGCAACCGCAGGCCAGTACGGCGAGGAAGGACGCCGAGGCGGCCCACGACACCGAGCTCACCGAGTCGGCCGTGGGCGCCGGCAGCCAGTGCAGCACGAGCGCGGTCAGCACCACGCCCACGACGACGCCCACGAGCCGGTCCCACCCCAGGCGCGGGGCGGCGTACACGTCGTCGCGGAGGATCAGTACGGCCGGCAGGGCGGCCGGCACCGGGACCGTGCTCGTGCCCCACCACAGGCAGAGGAACCAGGGCACGGCGGCGCACACGGCCAAGCGGGCGGCGGACCGCAGTCGTGCGCGGGGCGGCGGGTCGAGCGGAACGCGGACCGAACCGGGCATGGCGGACATCGTAGGCCCGCGGGGCCGCTCGCGGCGCCATCGACGGGACGGCCGCGCCCGCCTATGATTCCGACGCGCCACGCACCTCGAACATGCATACCCGCAACGGGTGATGACGGCCCCGGGACCCGTGCCGGAAACGCCGCTCTCTCCCGACGATTTCGGAGGTCCTGTTGAGCACATCCACGCGCACCGCGCACACCTCGCGCGCTCCTCGCAGACTGGCGGCGCTGGCCGTGGGCCTGACCGCCGTCCTGGCCGCATCGGTCGGTCCGTCCTTCGCCGCGCCGCACACCACGACCGCCGCGCCGACCCGGACCGCGGCCGCGGCCGCCCCGTCCGTGGTCAACCCGGGCAACCAGGTGTCCCTCCAGTACGACTCCGCGTACTTACCGATGCGCGCCAACGGCGGCGCGGCTCCCTACACCTGGTCGGCGGTCAACCTGCCCGTCGGTGCCTCGATCAACGCCTCGACCGGCCTCGTCTCGGGCCTCCTGCGCGGCAGCGGCATCCGTACGGTGACCGTCACCGCCAAGGACGCCACCGGCGCCACGGCCTCCACCACCTTCACCTGGCGCGTGATCCGGGACGCCTGCCCCCGCTGCTGACCCGGCGCCCGGTGTCCCCGCCCGGCGCCGCGGGCGGGGACACCGGGCGGTGTTCCTCGGGCAGGATGGACGGATGCGTACGACGGACTGGGCAAGGAGGGCGGAGGCGCTGGCCGCCGCCGGCGAGCGGCGCATCCTGGGCATCGCCGGGCCCCCGGGGGCCGGAAAGTCCACCCTGGCGGCCCGGATCGCGGACGGGCTCGGACCGGAGCGGGCCGTGGTGGTCCCGATGGACGGGTTCCACCTCGCCCGGGCCGAGCTGGACCGGCTGGGCCGCGCCGACCGCAAGGGCGCCCCGGACACCTTCGACGCCGCCGGCTACGTCGCCCTGCTGCGCCGGCTGCGCGCACCGCAGGGGCCCACCGTGTACGCGCCCGCCTTCGACCGCTCCCTGGAGGAGCCGATCGCGGGCAGCATCCCCGTCGCCCCGGACGTACCGCTGGTGATCACCGAGGGGAACTACCTGCTGCACGACGCGGGGGAGTGGGGCTCGGTTCGGCCCCTGCTGGACGCGGCCTGGTACCTCGCTCCCGCCGAGGACCTGCGCCTGGACCGGCTGATCGAGCGTCACGTGCGGCACGGCAAGGACCCCGCGTACGCGCGCGCCTGGGTGGCCCGCTCGGACGAACCCAACGCCCGGCTCGTCGCCCGGGGCCGCCACCGCGCCGACCTCGTCCTCGACGCCGGCTGACGCGCCGGTCCGCGCCGGCACACGACGGGGCACCGGCGGCGGGTGCCTCAGGGACCGCGCCAGATGTTGGCGAACGCCGCGTTCTCGATGGTCCGCCGCTGGCGTACGGCCTCCAGCTCCATCACCGCGTCGTTGACCACGGCCAGGACGGTCGTCACCGCCTCGTCGTCCGGGCGCGGTTCGGCCTCGGAGTCGCCGCCGCTGATGCCCACGACCGTGGCCAGGGCGGCGAGAACGGGCTCGTCCTCCTCCCGGCGGCCGAGGGCCCGGCGGCGGGCGGGGCCGTCGGCCACTTCCATCCGGTCGCTGCCGAAGGGGAGCAGGCCGCGCCGTCCGCGCGTCAGCTCACCGGCCTCCTCCAGAGCGGCCTGGTAGGTCGCGGACAGGTCGCGGCCGCGGCGCCACAGCCAGTCGTCGACCCGTTCGTACGGGACCTGGCGGGTGAGCGCCGACGCGGCCTCGGCCAGCAGCGGATCGTGGAGTTCCGGCTGCCCGCCCGGCACGATGCGGTCGCCGTCCAGGGAGGCGGCCTGCGCGTCGAGGAGATCGATCAGCTCGGCTCCCGCGAGGGCCAGCGACAGGTCTCCCTGCCCGACGGAACGGTCCGGCGGCGGTTCCATCGCGATGATGAACAGGTCTTTCGCCGTGCTCATGAACGGCTCCCCTCGGGGTCATCGGAAGGCGCGGGTGCCTGCGGGGGCCAGCCGGCCGGTGGGACCGGCTGATCACCTTCCTATGGTCGCACCAACGCCCGCCGCGGCCCCGTGGTTCCCGGATCCACCCGGCCGGCCCCCTCCAGCAGGGCCTGGCCGACGTATTCGCCGGCCCGGGCGCCGCCGGGGACCACGAACAGCGACGAGGCCTCGTGGACCAGGTAGCGGCCGAGGGCGTCGCCCCGGGCGAGTCGCCGCTGTACGGGGACGAAGCCGGTGCGCGGGTCGGACTGCCAGGCGACGAAGAGCATTCCGGCGTCCGGCGTGCCGTCGGCGCGCAGGCCGTCGTAGTACGACCAGCCGCGGCGCAGCATGGTCGCGCCGCAGGAGGTGATCAGCAGCGCGGTGGCGGCTGCGGCACACACGTACGCCGTGCGGCGCGCTGCCCGGCCCCCCCCCACGAGGGCGAGGGGCGCGCTGGTGGATTCGACGAGCGGGACCCCGGGCGCCGGCCCACCACTCGTCTCCGCGAACGGCGGACACCGGCGGGCGGATTGTCTACCCTCGCTCTGGGGTGGGGGAGGGACAGGTGCAGGACGACGACCGGCGGGACGCGCATCCGGTGGACCGGCGGGTGGCGCTGTCCCGGGAATGGGACCGACTCGTCGGCCAGGTACGTGAATTGGGGCGTGCCCGCGGCATCTCCGAACTGGCCGACTTCCTGCGTCCGCCCCGCGCGGCCTCGCTGACGGCCGCGGGCGGCGAGGGAGCCGTCGTGGCCGTCAACATCAGCGGCCTGCGCTGCGACGCCCTGCTGATCACGGGAGCCGGCGTAGGGGACCTGCCGCTGCCCGGGGTGACCGCCGGCGCGGTGGAGGAGCGAACGGTCGCGTACCTGGCGGTCCTGCGCACCATGGAGGCGGCGGGCTGGGAGCTCCAGGCGGCGAAGCGGGAGTTCGACCTCGGCGACCGGTCTCCGGAGGCGTTCTACCGGATCTCCGCCGCGCGGGTGGCGCTGTCGGCCGCCCGGGCGGCGGCCGAGAGCGAGCTCGGCGCCGTCACCGGGTGGCTCTGGGACGAGATCGCCGGTCCCGTTCTCGACGCCCTGGGGCACACCGGTCCGCCGGTCGCCGGAGCACCGCTCCCGAGACTGTGGTGGTGCCCCACCGGCCTGCTCAACCTGCTGCCCCTGCACGCCGCCGGGCACCACGGGGAGGCCTCGGACGGCCCGCCGAGGACGGTCCTGGACCGGGTCGTCTCCTCGTACACGCCGACCGTTCGCGCGCTCCTCACGACACGCACCCGGCCGGCCTCGGCCGTCCCCGCCGGGAACAGTGCCGGGGACGGCCGGATGCTGTTCGTCGCGCCGGAACCCGTCGGCCTGCCGCCCCTGCCGTCGATCGCGGCGGACCGCGAAACACTGGCCGGGTGCTTCGGCGCCCGCCTGACCCGCCTGGAAGGCGCCGACGCGACTTCCGAGGCGGTCCTGGCGGAACTGGAGCGCCATCCGTGGGCGCACTTCAGCAGCCATGCCGGACAGGACATGAACGATCCCGGGCTGGGCACGATCGCCCTGCGGGAGGACGGACTCACCGTGTACGACCTCGCGCAGCGCAGCTACAGCGGGGAGTTCGCGTTCCTGTCGGCCTGTCAGACGGCCGTCGGGGGCATCGACCTGATCGACGAGGCGATCACTCTGGCCAGTGCCCTGCACGTCGCGGGCTTCCGGCACGTGATCGGCACCCTCTGGTCCGTCCACGACGGGGCCGCCGCGGACATCACCCGGGACTTCTACGCGAACGGCGCCACCCCCGACGGCGAGCCGGTTCCCGCGGCCGGGCCGGCGGACTTCGACCCCGCCGACGCGGCCCGTCGTCTGCACCGCGCGGTGCGCGCGATGCGCGACCGCGACCGTTCGACCCTGACGACCTGGGTTCACTTCGTCCACATCGGCCCCTGACCGGACCGACCGAGCGCCACCGAAGGCAGCGAGGAAGCGGCATGACGACACCGCAGTTGATACCGCACAGCCACCAGCCCGTCCCCTACGAGGAGACGACGGACCCCCGCTATGCCCAGGACGTGGTCGCGAACCACGATGTCGCGCACGTGAAGGGGAAGGACTACACCCTCACCTGCGTCTGCCCGCGCTGCGGGGCGGCGCTGGCGGTCCCGCTCTTCGAACCGGACTACCGCGCCCTGCTGGGCGCCCGCCGGTCCGCGGCGCAGCCCGCGGCCGCCCCCGCTCCGTCGCCCGCACCCACCTCCGCGGCCACGGCGAACCCTCCGTTCCCGATCAGCTGCGACTGCCCGGGCACGCACGACGGCCGTCCCGAGGACCGTACGGGCTGCGGGGCCTTCTGGACCCTGACCCTGTCATGACCACTCCCCGGGTTCCCCCGCGGATCGGCGCCGGCCCACCGGCCCGCGCGCAGGACCTCCTGGCCGCCCAGGAGCGCAACCGGCAGGCCAGGGAAGCGCTGCCCAGACTGCGGGCGGCCGCCCTGGGGTGGCGCAACGCGGCCGGCGCGCTCATGGCCGGACTCGTCGGCTTCGGCCTGATCAAGGGCCGGTCCGACGTGGGACAGCTCGACAAGACCTGGGCCGTCGTGGTGGGGTGCCTGCTGCTCGTGGCCCTGCTGTGCGGGGCCTGGGGCGCGTACCTGCTGAACCGGGCGGCCCACGGACCGCTGAAACCGAAACCGCTGGGACCCCGGGCCACCCGTGCGGCGGTGGAACACCTGGAGGTCGGGGACGCCCTGCGGGCCCTGCGGCTCGGCGTCGCGTCGACCCTCACCTGCACGCTGTTCCTCGTGGCCGCCCTCGCCGCCACCTGGTACGGGCCGAGCGCCAAACCCCCCGCGGTGGAGCTCACGACGCCCGCCACGGGCCGGCTCTGCGGCACCGTCACCCGGGTGGGCGAGGGGAAGATCCTGCTCAAGACCGGCGCGACGACCGTCGAGGTGGCAACAGCGGCCCTGACCCAGCTGAGGACGGTGGAAGCGTGCTCATGAGAGATCTCCGCTACGCGGCCTCGTTCCATTTCCGCTGGCGGCCCCTGATGGGGCGCCTCTTCCGGGCCGTGGAACGACAGGACGCGGAGGCGTTGGCGGAGCTGATCCGCGAGATGGACGGCGTTGCCGAGCGGGACAGCCGCCTGTCGCGTTGGGGGCGCGACGTGATGGGGCGAACGCGGGTCCTCGCCCTCCTCGAGTGTGCGAAGGTGCTCCACGACCCCGCGGTGCTGGACCGGGCCGTCGACCTCGCCCGGGGCACGCTCATGGAACCGTCCACCACCTGGGAAGCGGAGGCCCTGGACCGGAGCGTGCTCGGGGAGGCGCTCGTGCAGCGTTTCGAGCAACGTGGCGACCAACAGGACGTGGACGACGCGATCACCGCCTACCGGCAGGCCTGGGACCTGTGCCGGGCCGCGGACGCGGCCCCCAGGATGTCGAGGCGCCGAAGGCTGCGGCGCTTGTGGCGGGAATCCTGGAGCACCGAAGGGGCCGGACCCTGGCCGCGGATGAACAAGGGCGCGAAGGCATCCATCCTGATGAGCCTCGGAGACGTCCTCCACACGCGCTTCACCTACCTGCGCATCCTGGACGACTTCCACGGGGCCGTGCGGGTCAGCGAGGAGGCGGAGGCGTACACCCGTACATGGGGTTGGGCGGTCTCAAGTGGGCAGGCGAGCTACGGCCACGGCCGCGGGATCGCCCTGAGCCAGTACGGCCGAATGCTGGCAGAGCGCTGGGAATACTTCGGCGCGGCCGAGGACATCGTCCGGGCCGTGTGGTTCTTCAAGGACGCGGACCGGCTCCTGCCCCGCCGCGACGACGAGGGCCCCACGCTCGCGCTGCACCGGGTCCATGCCCTGACCAGGCAGGGCCTCGCCCTGAACCGGGTGGAGGACTTCACCGAGGCGGCCTCCGTACTGCGGCGGCGCGCACCGCGCGATCCGCACTGGCTCCCGCAGGTGGAAATCCTGACCGGGCGGGCGGGAGTCGAGGGCTCCACCGACGGCCTCGAGGAAGCCGTGGACATCCTGGAGGCGGCCGCCGCACGGGGCGGAAGCGGCACGCACCGGGTGCTGATCTGGCTGGCGTCGACGCTGCGCCAGTGGGCCGTCCACATCAGGGACAATCCGTCGGCGTCCGGTCCGGCGGATGCGGAGCGTGATGCGGCCCCGCTCTGGCGCAGGTCCACCGATGCCTGGCGGCTCGCCGCGCACCGGGAGGCGGCCCCCGCCTTCAGCAGGCTGCACGCGGCGTCCTACTGGAGCGCCCAGAGCGGGCAGCTGAACCCCGGCTCGGCCGAGGCTGCGGAGGCGAGCTCCCTGGCCGTGCGGCTGCTGCCGCTCGCCGCCTGGCGCGGGCTGGACCGCCTCAGCCAGGAGGGCCGGCTCAAGGCGGCCGGTTCCGGTCTGGCCACGAGCGCGGCCGCCGACCAGCTGGCGCAGGGAGACCCGGCGCAGGCCCTGGAACTGCTGGAGCTGGGACGCGGAGTCCTGTGGTCCCAGAAACTGGACGGCCGCACCGATCTGAAGCTGCTCGCGGCCACGTCGCCCGAGCTGGCCGAAAGCCTCACCCGGGTCCGCGTACTCCTGGAAGGGGCGCGGGACCCGTCGGCGCACACCGCACGCAAGCGTCTGATGCCCCCGCCCTGACCGGGCGGGACCGACGGAGCGGGTGAGCCGCGTCTCACCTGATCGCTCCCGCTTGTCTATGCAACGAGTTGCATAGAAAGATCGTGGCATGGCGCTCGACCACGCGATCCTCGTCTCCCTGCTGGAGAAGCCGGGCTCCGGCTACGAGCTGGCCCGCCGGTTCGACCGGTCCATCGGCTACTTCTGGACCGCCACCCACCAGCAGATCTACCGCGTCCTGGGGCGCATGGAGCGCGACGGTCTGCTCGCCGTCCGCGAGGTCCCGCAGCAGGGCCGACCGGACAAGAAGGAGTACTCCGTGGCCGCCCCCGGCCGCGCCGCTCTCGCCGGATGGCTGCACGAGCCGATCGAACCCGAGAGCCTCCGCCACGACCTCGCCGTCAAGATCCGCGGCGTGGCCTTCGACGATCCTGCGGCGCTCATCCACGAGGTCGAGCGTCACCACCGGGCGCACAGCGACCGGCTGACCCGCTACCTCGCCGGTGAACTGCGCGACTTCACCGGGCCGGACGCCCCCGCCCCCCTCGACGCCGGCCAGGAGCTCCAGCACGTGGTGCTGCGCGGCGGCATCGCGTACGAGCGGATGACGATCGCCTGGCTCGACGACGTCCTCGCCACCCTGCACCGGCTCGGCGGGCACCCGCCGACGGCCACCGGCTGACCCGCACCGCCCCCCGAATCGCACCGCGCCGCCGCCGCACCGCCCCCCCCACGCACATGACCGGCTCCCGATCCTCCAACCCCTCGGAAGGTGAACCTCCATGGCAGACGCCCTGCTCTTCAACCCGAACACCTACGACCCGGCGCACTTCGACCCCGAGACCCGCAGGCTGCTGCGCGCCACCGTCGACTGGTTCGAGAGCCGCGGCAAGCGCCGGCTGATCGAGGACTACCGCTCCCGGGCCTGGCTCGCCGACTTCCTCGCCTTCTCCGCGAAGGAGGGGCTCTTCGCGACCTTCCTGACCCCGGCCGCCGCCGCCGGCGAGGGAGAGTCCGACAAGCGCTGGGACACCGCCCGGATCGCGGCGCTGAACGAGATCTTCGGCTTTTACGGCCTCGACTACTGGTACGCCTGGCAGGTCACCATCCTCGGCCTCGGCCCGGTCTGGCAGAGCGAGAACGCCGAAGCCCGCGACCGCGCCGCGCAGCTCCTCTCCGAGGGCGAGGTGTTCGCCTTCGGCCTGTCCGAGAAGACGCACGGCGCCGACATCTACTCCACCGACATGCTGCTGCAGCCGTCCATCGACGAGGACGGCGTCGGCGGATTCCGCGCCACCGGCTCCAAGTACTACATCGGCAACGGCAACGCGGCCGGCCTCGTCTCCGTCTTCGGCCGCCGCACCGACATCGAGGGCCCCGACGGCTATGTCTTCTTCGCCGCCGACAGCCGCCACGCGGCGTACCACCTGGTGAAGAACGTCGTCGACTCCTCCAAGTACGTCAGCGAGTTCCGCCTCGAGGACTACCCGGTCCGCGCCGAGGACGTCCTGCACACCGGCCGGGCCGCCTTCGACGCCGCCCTGAACACCGTCAACGTCGGCAAGTTCAACCTCTGCACCGCCTCCATCGGCATCTGCGAGCACGCGATGTACGAGGCCGTCACCCACGCGCACAACCGGGTCCTCTACGGCCGCCCCGTCACCGCCTTCCCGCACGTGCGCCGGGAGCTGGCCGACGCGTACGTCCGCCTGGTCGGGATGAAGCTGTTCAGCGACCGCGCCGTCGACTACTTCCGCACCGCCGGCCCGGACGACCGCCGGTACCTGCTGTTCAACCCGATGACGAAGATGAAGGTGACCACGGAGGGCGAGAAGGTCATCGACCTGATGTGGGACGTCATCGCCGCCAAGGGCTTCGAGAAGGACAACTACTTCGCGCAGGCGGCCATCGAGATCCGCGGGCTCCCCAAGCTCGAGGGCACGGTCCACGTCAACCTGGCCCTGATCCTGAAGTTCATGCACAACCACCTGCTGAACCCGGCCGAGTACCCCGAGGTGCCGACCCGCCTCGACGCGGCCGACGACGCCTTCCTGTTCCAGCAGGGACCGGCCCGGGGCCTGGGCTCCGTACGCTTCCACGACTGGCGGACCGCCTACGACGCGTACGCCGCGGTGCCGAATGTGGCCCTGTTCCGCGAGCAGGCCGACGCCCTCTGCCGGTTCGTGGCCACCGTCGCCCCGGACGAGGAGCAGAGCCGCGACCTCGACTTCCTCCTCTCCGTGGGCCAGCTGTTCGCGCTGGTCGTCTACGGCCAGCTGGTCCTGGAGCAGGCCCGCCTGACGGACCTGGACGAGTCCGTGCTCGACGAGCTGTTCTCCGTCCTCGTCCGCGACTTCTCCGGACACGCCGTCGAGCTGTACGGCAAGGACTCCGCGACCGCGGCCCAGCAGGACTGGGCGCTCGGCGCGGTCCGGCGTCCGGTCGTCGACGAGGCCCGCGCGGCGCACGTCTGGGCGCGCGTCGAGGCGCTGTCCGGCGCGTACGAGATGGCCCCGTAGGACCGGCTCCGTCGGGGGACCGGGGCCACCGGCCGACCGGGCCGGAGCCGGTCCCCCGTCAGGCCTGCGCAGTGGGCCGCACGACGATGTCGCCCACGTCGACCCCGTCCGGCTGCTCGATGGCGAAGGCGATGGCACGCGCCACCGCGTCCGGCGAGAGCGCGGTCTCCATCATCCGGTCGATCCGGGCCCGGGCCTGCGGGTCCATGCGCTCCGTGAAGTCCGTACGGACGGCCCCCGGCGATACGACGGTCACGCGCAAGCTGTCCCCGGCCTCTTGGCGCAGCCCCTCGGAGATCGTGCGCACGGCGTTCTTGGTGCCCGCGTACACCGACTGGAGCGGCACGACGCGCAGTCCGGCGGTGGAGACGGTGTTGACGAAGTGTCCGCTGCCCTGCTCCCGGAAGACGGGGAGCGCCGCGGCGATCCCGTAGAGCACGCCCTTGAGGTTGACGTCGATCATCTCCTCCCAGTCGTCGACGCGCAGGTCGTCGAGCGGGGAGATCAGCCCGACCCCGGCGTTGCTGACGAGGACGTCGAGCCCGCCGAAGCGCTCGCGTGCCAGGTCGACGAGGCCGACCAGATCGGTGCGCCGGGTGACGTCCGTGCGGATCCAGGCGGCCTGGCCGCCGGCCTTCTGGATCCGGGCGGTCAGTGCTTCCAGGCGTTCCGTGCGGCGTGCGCCGAGGACCAGCCTCGCGCCCCGCTCGGCGAGCAGGAGGGCGGTGGCCTCGCCGATGCCGCTTCCGGCGCCGGTGACAGCCACGATCTTGCCTTCGATTCCCGACATGGCGGGAGTCCTTTCGCAGGAGGAACGGGGCAGGCCGAGGGCATGCCCTAGAGTGAAAGTGGAGGCGCCGCCACTTCAGCTCACACTAAGTGGAGGCTCCTCCACTTAGCAAGCGGGGAGCAGGGAGAGCCGTTGATGGCCGCAGAAGCAGGACGCCCGCTGAGGGCCGACGCACAGCGCAACCGGGACAAGATCCTGGCCGCCGCGGTGCGCGTGTTCACCGAGCAGGGGCTGGAGGCGCACTTCGACCGGATCGCCAAGGAAGCCGGGGTGGGCACCGGCACCCTCTACCGCAACTTCCCCACCCGGGAGGCCCTGATCGAGGCGGCCTACCGCAACGAGGTGGCCCGCCTGTGCGACTGCGTCCCCACCCTGCTGGAGACCTTGCCGCCGTACGAGGCCCTGCGCGCCTGGACGCGCCGCTTCATCGACTACGCCACCGCCAAGATGGGCATGGCCGACGCGATGCGAGCCGTCCTCGCGGCGGGGAGCAATCCGTACGCCGACAGCCGCCGGCTGATCCAGGACGCCCTCACCTCGCTCATGGAGGCCTGCACCGCCGCGGATGCGATCAGGTCCGACATCAGCTCGACCGATATGTTCGCCGCGCTCGCCGGTATCGCCCTCACCTCGGCGGGCCCCGAGCAGCGGGCCCAGGCCGAACGCCTCCTCGACCTCAACCTGGACGGCCTGCGCCACCGTCGGACGAACGACGACGCTGTGCGGTGATCCGCAAGAGACGCGCTAGCCCACGAGCCGTCTGTGCCAGGTCAGCGGGGTGACGGTGATGGCCCGGCCCGGGTCGCCGCCCCACTGCGCGGGCAGGCCGGCACGGGACAGGGCGGCGACGACCTCGCGGCCGACGGCGGCGGTGGTCGCCGAGGCGCCGTCGAAGCCGCCGTACAGGAGCGACAGACCGTGGCCGGCCGCCGCCGCGTCCGTGCACTGGTCGTGGAAGTACACGAAGCCGCGGGCCCCCGGCCCGCCCTCCGCGCCTATCTCGGCCTCCCCGCAGCCGCGGCAGCAGGTGAAGTTCTCGCGGGCCGTGATGCCCGCCGCGTCCAGCTCGGCGAAGGCCCGGGACAGCCGTTCCGGATCGGTCTCGCCCTCCCAGCCGGCCTGCTCCTCGACCCGTTCGAGCCACATCCGGTCGGCCAGCGCCGCGGCCTGGGCGCGGGAGAGGGGCCTGCGGTCCCCGGACACGAGGTAGTCCTCGGCCAGTTCGGCGAGCCGGTCCCGTGTCGTGTACCCACCGGCCAGCACCGTGCGGACCCGGTCCTCCAGCAGCCCCCGCTCCTCCTCGTCGAGTTCGAGCGGGGGCACCGGCGGTACGGGCGGGAAATCCGCGCGCTCCCAGACCTGCCCGGCGTCCCAGCCGTCCGGCCGGCCGGACGCCCACGCGGTCATGGTGGCGATCACGGACTCCGGCCCGTCGACCGACGTACCGAAGTGCCGCTCGGGGCTGCCGGCCCGGTGCTCCAGGGTGTAGGCACCGCCGGCGGCGTGCCACACCTGGATGAAGACGTCGGGCAGGTCGGGGATGGTCTGGACGACGAGGAACCGGTCGCCCTCACCGCCGATCCGGTGGACCAGCGCGGCGAGTTCCCCCTCGGCGGGCCGTACGTGCCGGGGGCCGGGTTCGGTCAGGACCGTGATCGCGAGCATGGTCACCAGTGTGCCCGGGGGCACTGACACCGGGGCCCGCGGATCCGGACCACCGTCAGACGAGCGCGTCCGACAGCAGTTTCGCGGCCCTGGCGATCAGCGTGTTGTCGCGCGCCGCCGTCGCCTCCGGCAGGGTCGACAGGATGGACAGGACCACCGGCGGGCGTCCCGGGGGCCAGGCGACGCCCACGTTGTTGTTCGTCCCGTACGATCCGGCGCCCGTCTTGTCCGCGACGGCCCAGTCCTTCGGCAGACCGGCCCGCAGGCGGTCATTGCTGGTGGTGTTGGACAGCAGCCACCGCTTCAGCTGCTCCCGGTCCCCGGAGTCCAGCGCGTCGCCGAGCGCGAGCCGTGCGTACGTCCGCCCGATCGCGCGGGGGCTGGTGGTGTCGGTCACCCGCGACGGCTCCGCCGAGTTCAGCGCGGGCTCCCACCGGTCGAGCCGGGTCGTGCGGTCGCCCAGCGAGCGGCAGAAGCGGGTGATCGCGGTGGGGCCGCCGAGCTCGCGCAGCAGCAGGTTGCCGGCCGCGTTGTCGCTCTGGGCGATGGCGGCGGAGCAGAGCTCGGCCACGGTCAGGCCGCCCGCGATGTTCTCGGGCTTCTCCGTGATCGATCCGCCGCCCGCGTCCGTGACGTCCTGGAGCGTGTAGTGGATGCGCTGGGCGAGATGGGCGCCGTCGTGGTCGAGGTCGCGCAGCACCGCGGCCGCGGCGACCGTCTTGAACAGCGAGCACATGGGGAACAGTTCGTCGGCCCGGTGGACCACGGTCCTGCCAGTGGCGGTGTCCCGCGCGTACACCCCCAGCCGTGCCCCGTACTCGCGCTCCAGTCCGCGCAGTCGCGCCACGACATCCCCCTCGCCGTGCCGGGACGCGGCGCGGGCCGCGCCGGCCGGCAGCGTGGCGGCCAGTGCCGCCCCCGCTCCTACGGTCAGCAGTGCGCGGCGGGACGGTGATGCGCCCTGGGTCTTCACGTCAGGTTCTCCTCTTCCTGGCCGGCCATGTGAGAGCGAAGACGCCAAACGTGATCATTTCGGTTCCTGGGCCGGGAAATCAGCAGGGTGTACCAGGGCGTGTGTTCAAAGTGGATCAAGGTGCTGGTTCGGGCTCCGTCTTGCGGCATGCGATGTTGGCGGCATGACTGATCAACGCGGGGTTGTCGTCGGCCACTGGCCAGGTCAGGATCCTTCTGCCGAGGGCGGGCCGGCCGAGTTGTTGGCCGCCTACCATCTGCAAACGCAGGCCGAGAAGGGCGAGGCCGTCACGGACGTGGACGGGTTGCCAGACCGCTACCGAGCAGAGGTCCTGGATCCGCAGACAGCGTTCGTGGATGACGTCGTGCTGGTCGCGTTGAGTGGGGACACTGCTGTGGGCTGCCTGGTGGTGACTGCCCCCGTCAGCGGGCAGTGCGAGGTCAAGAGGCTCTGGACGGACCCGTCATTCCGGGGCCGGGGCATCGCATCCGGCCTGGTCAGCGCCGCGTTGGCACATGCTGTGGAAAGCGGCGTCGGCATGGTTCGGCTGTCGGTTTGGGCCTGGCGGGCCGACGTCATCGGCCTGTACGAGCGGATCGGTTTCACCGTCTCCGACTCGTGGGACGAGCGGGCTCAGCTGGTGTGCATGCAGCGCGCCGTGTGAGTGGTCACAGCCACTCGTTGATGGCCGCGACGAGGACGGTCGCCTCGTAGCGGACCGCGAGCTTGTCGCATCTTGTGGCCACGGCCCGGTGTCTCTTGAGCCGGTTGATGCCGCATTCGACCGCGTGCCGAGCTTTGTAGTCCTGCGGGTCGAACTTCGGCGGCCGACCGCCGCGAGAGCCGCGTTTCTTGCGGTTGCGGGCATGGTCGGGCTTGTCCGGGATGGTGCAGCGGATTCCGCGACGGCGCAGGCAGGCGCGGTTCTTGCGGGAGGTGTACGCCTTGTCGGCTCGCACCCGATCGGGCCGGGTGCGGGGCCTGCCGGTCCGGAGAGGGGTACGCCGATCGTGTTCAGGACGGGCTCGAACTACGGGGAGTTCCCGCGCTGCCCCTGGTCTGCCATGACCTGGTTCGCGGGCGGATCGGACCGCATACGGCAGGCGTGGTTCGCCGCCGCACTGCGTACCCACGCCACGCTCCTCGGCGGCCGCCGCCACCTTCTGACCGATCGGGACGGGCGGCCCGTCGCCGCCGCCGTGCCCTGGTGGGCTGCGGCCCGCGCGCCCTGGGGCCACGGCCGACGCGTCGAACGTCGGGCTCCACCGCCCATTCGGCTTAACCGCTGTGCGGAGCCCGGCGGTCGGTCCGCTGGAGGTGACGGCGATGTGGCGGCCGGGCACGCTCCGGCCGATGGCCGCCCACCGCCGCTGCTTTCCGGCCGTGTTCGTGAGTAAGGCCGAATATCATCCATAACCCCGGCAAACCACCTGCGAGGCAAGATCACTGCATTGAGTTAATGCCAACGGTTTTCAGGCTCAAGTGGGCGTACCCGGCCGTTACTGTTCCAGCGGATCTGGACGGATTCCCGGATATTCACCCCCTTTTTTCCTCGTTCTCCGGTGACGCGCGCACGCGCCGGTCACCGCCCTTACGAAGGAGAGCTCGCCCGATGAGCGTTGACACCAGCCCGGAAGCGCAGCTGGAGCCGCCGCGGCAGTCCAGCCTGAGCACGGCGGCCGCCCGCAACCTTGCCAGCACGACCAAGTCCGCCCCGCAGATGCAGGAGATCACCTCCCGCTGGCTGCTGCGGATGCTCCCCTGGGTGGAGACCAAGGGCGGCGCCTACCGGGTCAACCGCCGACTGACCTACACCGTGGGCGACGGGACCATCGAGTTCGTCCAGGACGGCGCGAACGTCCGGGTGATCCCGCGCGAGCTCGGCGAACTGGCCCTGCTGCGCGGCTTCGAGGACGACGAGGTGCTGACCGCGCTCGCCGGCCGCTGCGTCCAGCGCGACTTCCGCGCCGGTGAGCTCATCGTCGAGCGCGGCACCGCCGCCGACCAGATCCACCTGATCGCCCACGGCCGGATCAGCCAGACCTCCGTGGGCAAGTACGGTGACGATGTCGCCGTCGCCGTGCTCGCCGACGGCGACCGGTTCGGCGAGAACGCCCTCCTGGACGCCGACGCCACCTGGGACTACACGGCGACCGCCGAGACCCCCGGTGTCCTGCTCACCCTCTCCCGCGCCGACTTCGCCTCCGTGCTCGCCGCGGCGCCGCAACTCCAGTCCCACATCGACCGGTTCAGCATGCTCCCGCAGCAGCGCCAGAACAAGCACGGCGAGGCCGAGATCGCGATGTCCGCCGGCCACACCGGTGAGGCGGACCTGCCCGGCGCCTTCGTCGACTACGAGCTCAAGCCCCGCGAGTACGAACTCTCCATCGCGCAGACCGTACTGCGGATCCACACCAGGGTCGCCGACCTCTACAACGGGCCGCACAACCAGACCGAGGAGCAGCTCCGGCTGACCATCGAGGCGCTGCGCGAGCGCCAGGAGCACGAGCTGATCAACAACCGGGACTTCGGTCTGCTCCACAACGCCGCCTTCAAGCAGCGGATCCAGACCCACTCCGGCCCGCCGACCCCGGACGACCTCGACGAGCTGCTCTGCCGCCGCCGCGGCTCCAAGTTCTTCCTCGCCCACCCCCGGACGATCGCCGCGATCGGGCGCGAGTTCAATGCCCGGGGGCTCTACCCGGACCACGTCGACGTCGGCGGCCAGCAGGTCCCGGCCTGGCGCGGGGTCCCGATCCTGCCCTGCAACAAGATCCCGATCAGCAAGGAGAACACCAGCTCGGTGCTCGTCATGCGTACGGGCGAGGACAACCAGGGCGTCATCGGCCTGCACCAGACCGGACTCCCCGAGGAGTACGAACCGGGCCTGTCGGTGCGCTTCATGGGGATCAGCGAGCAGGCGATCATCTCCTACCTGGTCACCACCTACTTCTCCGCAGCCATCCTGGTGCCCGACGCGCTCGGTGTGCTGGAGAACGTGCAGATCGCCCGCAGGCGGGACTAAGAGGACCTGCCCGACGGCCGCGACAGCCAGGACCTGTGCCTGTCCTGGCCCGCCGAGCATGCCCGGGATCCGGGACAACCCACTGACGTCACCAAGGAGTTACGGATGCCCGATCCTGGGCCTTCCCCTCTGCAGTCGAGCCTGCCTGCCGCCGCGGCCTCCTTCGGGGCCCACATCCTCGCCAACGCCCTGGCCGCCGGCGTCGAACCCACCGCCGGCGACGGGCCCGTCCGGCCCTCGCCCCCGTCCCCGCCCGCCCTGCCCACGGGTCCCCCCGCACTGACGCCCGCGTCCCCTCCGGCACCCGTACCCGCATCCGTACCCGTACTCGACGAAGGTGCGGCCCCGGTCGCCGCGCCGCAGCCGAGCGCCGCCCTCGAGCGGATCCTGCGCGGACCCAGCGGCCTGGGCACGGAGAGCCTGCACTGGTCCCGGAGCGAGGCCGAGACCTCGGCGCCCGCCGCGTCGGCGCCGGCCGCCGGCAACCCGATCCCGGGCCTCTACCACCACCCGGTGGCGGAGCCCGACTCCGTGCGGGTCGAGGAACTCAGCCGCAGGGTCAAGGCCTGGGCGCTGGACGAGGTCTCCTTGTACCCGGAGGACTGGGAGGACCAGTTCGACGGCTTCTCCGTCGGGCGCTACATGGTCGCCTGCCATCCGGACGCCCCCAGCGTCGAGCACCTGATGCTCGCCACCCGGCTGATGGTCGCCGAGAACGCGGTCGACGACTGCTACTGCGAGGACCACGGCGGCTCGCCCGTCGGCCTCGGCGGGCGGCTCCTGCTGGCCCACACCGCGCTCGACGCCCTGCACACGACGAAGGAGTACGCGCCGCAGTGGGAGGCGTCGCTGCTCTCGGACGCACCCCGGCGGGCCTACCGCTCCGCCATGGAGTACTTCCTCCAGGCGACGACCGCCTCCCAGGCCGACCGGTACCGGCACGACATGGCCCGACTGCACATGGGCTACCTCGCCGAGGGGGCCTGGGCGCAGACGGAGTACGTCCCGGAGGTGTGGGAGTACCTGGCGATGCGTCAGTTCAACAACTTCCGTCCCTGCCCCACCATCACCGACGCGGTCGGAGGCTACGAGCTGCCTGCGGACCTCCACGCGCAGCCCGCCATGCAGCGGGTCATCGCGCTCGCCGGCAACGCCACTACGATTGTCAACGACCTGTACTCCTACACCAAGGAACTGGCCAGTCCCGGTAGGCATTTGAATTTGCCGGTGGTGATCGCCGAACGTGAGGCCCGCTCCGAGCAGGAGGCCTACCTGAAGGCGGTGGAGGTCCACAACGACCTCATGCACGACTTCGAGGCCGCGGCCGCCGAGCTCGCCCTCGCCTGCCCCGTCCCGAGCGTGCAGCGCTTCCTGCGGGGGGTGGCCGTATGGGTGGACGGCAACCACTACTGGCACCAGACCAACACCTATCGCTACAGCCTGCCCGATTTCTGGTAAAGATGGGAATTGTTCATGACTAGCACCGATCTCACCACCGCCGCCGGTCCCTCCTCCGTGTTCATCCCCGGACCGGCGACCCCCTACCAGGGGGACATCGCCCGCTACTGGGACCACGAGGCCAGGCCGGTGAACCTCCGTCTCGGCGACGTCGACGGCCTTTACCACCACCACTACGGCATCGGCGACATCGACCACGCCGCCCTCGGTGACACCGAGGACAGCGCATACGAGAAGAAGCTGATCGCCGAGCTCCACCGGCTGGAGTCGGCGCAGGCCGAACTCCTCCTTCAGCACCTCGGCCCGATCGAGCGCGACGACACCCTCGTCGACGCCGGCTGTGGCCGCGGCGGCTCGATGGTCATGGCCCACCAGCGCTTCGGGTGCAAGGTCGAGGGCGTCACCCTGTCGGCCAAGCAGGCCGACTTCGCCAACGGGCGCGCCCAGGAACTCGGCATCGAGGACCATGTCCGGGCCCGCGTCTGCAACATGCTCAGCACGCCCTTCGAGACCGGGCAGGCAGCGGGCTCGTGGAACAACGAGTCGAGCATGTACGTCGATCTGCAGGACCTCTTCGCGGAGCACTCGCGCGTCCTCGCGGTCGGCGGCCGGTACGTGACCATCACCGGCTGCTGGAACCCGCGGTACGGCCAGCCCTCGAAGTGGGTCTCCCAGATCAACGCGCACTTCGAGTGCAACATCCACTCCCGCCGTGAGTACCTGCGCGCGATGGCCGACAACCGCCTCGTACCGCAGGCCGTGATCGACCTGACCCCCGACACCCTGCCGTACTGGGAGCTGCGGGCCACCTCCTCCCTGGTCACCGGCATCGAGGAGGCGTTCATCGAGTCCTACAGGGACGGCTCCTTCCAGTACGTCCTGATCGCGGCCGACCGCGTCTGAGCGCACGCCGGCCGCCGGTCCGCCGAACGCCGGCCGAAGGGGCCGGGGCCGTCGTCCGACGGACCCGGCCCCTTCGGGGTGCGGGGCGGCCCGCCCGATCAGTCCACGAGCACCCCGGGGTTGAGGATGCCCCGCGGATCGAGCGCCCCCTTCGCGGCCCGCAGAGCGAGGGCGAAGGGCTCGGGGCGCTGGCGGTCGTAGCCCGGGCGGTGGTCCCGGCCGACGGCGTGGTGGTGGGTGATGGTGGCCCGGTGGCGGTGCAGGACCTCGCTCGCGACGGCCTTGAGCTCGTCCCAGACGGCGACCTCGTCACCGGGCCGGCCGGCCGCCAGCACGGTGAAGTAGGGCGCCGCGCCGTCCGGATACACGTGGGTCAGACGGCAGTTGACGGTCGCGGGATGTCCGGTGGCCTTGACCGCCGCCGCGCCGACCTCCCTGCGTACCTCCTCGATCAGACCGGGGACCCGGTCCCAGGTGGCCGCCGTCTCGAAGGTCTCCGCCACCGCGCCCATCCTGGCCATGCCGTCGCGGAGGTAGGGCATCCGCAGGAAGGCCGACCGCCAGGCGCTCACGGCCGCGTCGCCGCCCGGGGCCTGCGGCGGACCGCCGGCCGCGTCGGACCCGCCCGCCCCGCCGTGCCGGCCGCCGTGCGAGCGGGCGAGTGCGACGGCCCGTTCCAGCAGGGCGGTCACCGGTTCGTCCGCCGACTCGAAGCCCAGCACGAGTATTGAGCGGCCGTCGTGGGCCGCACCCGACAGTGCGGCCTCGCCGGAGTCCAGCAGGCGGCAGTTGGCGGGGGAGAGGTCGGACTGCGCGAGGGCGCGCACCGCCCGCAGGGCGTCCTGGAAGTCCGAGAAGGAGACCGCTGCGGAAGCCTTGTGGCGGGGGCGTTCCTGCAGGCGGACCCAGGCCTCGGTGATCACGCCGAGAGCCCCTTCGGAGCCCAGGAACAGGCGGTCCGGGGAGGGGCCCGCCCCGGAGCCGGGCAGCCGCCACGACTCGCCGGTGCCGGCCGGGGTGACGACGCGCAGCGACTGCACGAAGTCGTCGATGTGGGTGCGGCCGGTGGCGTAGTGACCGCCGGCGCGGGTGGCGAGCCAGCCGCCCAGCGTGGAGAACTCGAAGCTCTGCGGGAAGTGCCGCAGGGTGAGGCCGTGGGGCCGCAGCTGATCCTCCAGACTCGGCCCGAGGGTGCCGGCCTGGATGCGCGCCGCCCGGCCCACGGTGTCGACCTCCAGGACGCGGCCCATGGCGGTCAGGTCGAGGGACATCACCGCCCGGTGGGCGTCGCCGCGGTACTCGACGCCACCTGAGACCGAGGAGCCCCCGCCGTACGGGACGACGGCGACCTGCCGTGCACCGGCCCAGTCCAGCAGATCGGCCACGCCCCGGTCGTCCGCCGGCCGGGCCACGAGGTCGGGGATGCGGCCGGGGCGGCCGCGCAGGGCGCGCACCACGTCGCGGTAGGCCTTGCCCATCGAGTGGGCGGCGCGGTCCCCGGGATCGGTGCTGATCAGGTGGGCGAGGCTGCGCGGGGGTTCGGCCGCGGGGCTGCCGATGCCCAGGTCGCTCACGCGGGGCACGGGCAGCGGGCGGCCGAGGGTGCCGGGGAGCAGGGCGCCCATCGCGGTGCACTCCGCGTCGTCGGGATGCGCGTCCGTCCAGCCCCAGCCCCACCAGGAGCGGGTGTGGGACGTGGACTGCGGGGTGGTGCCGGCCATGGCGGCGCTCCAGGGGTAGAGGTAATTTACCTAGGGGTAAATTACCTACTGATAATATCGGCTCATGGCAACCCTTTCCTCGAAAGCCGGCACCAAGGGAGTCCCGCGGGAGCACCGGCGCCGCCAGATGCTGGAGGCGGCCGCGGAGGAGTTCGGCGCCCATGGCTTCGCCGCCGCCTCGCTCCCCGCGATCGCCGCACGCGTGGGCGTCACCAAGACGCTCCTGCACCAGTACTTCGGCAGCAAGGAGGACCTGTACATCGCCTGCCTGGTCCCCGTCGGGGACGGGCTGCTGGATGCTGTCCGTGAGGCGATGGGGGAGGGCGGGGCCGCGCCCCACACGCCGCTGCGCGTGCTCCACGGCATCTTCACCGCCCTGGAGGGCCGGCGCGAGGCGTGGTTCGTGCTCTACGACACCACCCTGCCGCCCGGCGGTGAGGCCGCCCGTCGGGCCTCGGAGTACTGGGCGGCCATCGACCGGCTCGCCGCCGGCGGCACCGCCGAACTGCTGCGCGCGGCCGGCTCCACCGACCCGCTGGACGCCGACGCGCTCAAGTACGTCTGGCGGGATCTGGTCGCCACCCTCGTCCGCTGGTGGGTCAAGCACCCGGAGCAGAGCCCGGAAGCCATGACGCGGCGCTGCGCCCGCCTCTTCGCGGCCGCCGCCACCCTCACCCCTGACGGCCTCGGCGCCTGACCGGGGCCCGCGGCGGGCGGGCGGGCGGGGTCTACCTCGTGCGTTCCTGTTCGGCCTGTTCGGCCTGTGCGGCCTTCGCGGCCTTGAGCTTGCGCCACACGGTGCCGAGCGCCTCCAGGTCCCGCTCGTCGAGGAGCTCGGTGAAGACCGGGGCCAGGGCCTCGCGCCGGGTGGTGTCGGCCTCGGCGAACACCGTTCGTCCGGCCTCGGTGAGGGAGACCTCCACCGACCGGGCGTCACGCGCGGAGGGCGTACGGGTGACCAGGCCCCGGGTCTGCAGGGCGTCCACGACGCGGGAGACCTGGCTGCGGCTGAGCAGGGTGCTGTTGCCGAGGACGGAAGCGGGCACCGGCTCGGGGCTGGAGGCCAGCCACAGCATGACCTCGAACCAGGACACGGGGAGGTCGTGGGCCTTGACCAGGGCACGGTCGACGCGGTCGGTCATGACGGTTCCGGCCCACACCAGCCCGTAGAAGGCGTAGTCGGCCGCGGGCGTCTCGGCTTCGGTGAGCTTTTTCGGCATGTCGGAAGTCTAGAGCTTGCGTGCGCACGCACATAATTTTATAGTGTGTGTGCACGCACATAAATCACCCCCCGTGAAAGGCCCCGTCATGTCGACCCTCCCCGCCACCCCCGCCACCCCCTCCCGCACCGTCCTGATCACCGGCACCTCCTCCGGCATCGGTCTGGCAGCCGCCGTCGCAGCCGCCCGGGCCGGCTGGCGCACGGTCGCCACCCTGCGTGACACGAGCCGCGCCGACGCCCTGCGCAAGGCCGCCGTCGAGGCGGGCGTCGAACTCGACATCCGACAGCTCGATGTCGTCGACGAGGCCTCCGTCGCCGCCGCCGTGGACGGCGTCATCGCCGACTACGGCCGGCTGGACGCGGTCGTGAACAACGCCGGCGCCGGGCACGTGGGCACGCTGGAGCTCGAATCCGTGGCCGACGTCCGCGAGGTCATGGAGGTCAACTTCTTCGGCGTCCTGAACGTCTCCAAGGCGGCCCTGCCCCACCTGCGGGCCACCGGCGGCCGCCTGATCACGGTGACCAGTGTCGGCGGCGTCGTCGGCCAGCCCTTCAACGAGGCCTACTGCGCGGCCAAGTTCGCCGTGGAGGGCTACATGGAGAGCTTGGCCCCCGTCGCGGGCGCCGTCGGGGTGAGCGTCTCCGTCGTCGAGCCGGGCGCCGTGGCGACCGAGTTCGTGAACAACATCGACCTCGACCTCGAGGCCCGCATCGCTGCGGCCGGCCCGTACTCCGACGCGCTGCGCAACTACGTCGAGCGCACGGTCGGCCAGTTCCTGAACGGCGCGCAGACGCCGGAAGGCGCGGCCGAGTCCGTGGTGGAGGCGCTGACCGCCGAGCGGCCCGCCTTCCGCATTCAGACCTCCGACTGGGCGCGCGACTTCACCGGGAACAAGCTGACCGACCAGGACGGCTCGGCGGTCATCGGCATGACCGGCACCTGGGTCGCCTGACCCGCCGCGTGCATCGGGCCCCAGGGCCGGTCTCCCGGCCTGCCCGGTCTCCCGACCTGTGCTCCGTGCGGAACCGGGTCATCATGGCCAGAGGTGGACGAGTCCCCCGTGCGGTCCCCGGACCGCGCGCGGTGGCCCGTACCCGCCCGAGCCGGGAGGTGACTCGTACGCATGGACGAATCGCGCAAGGCCTGGATCATGATCGGCGCCGTCGTCGCCGTCATCCTCCTCGACCTCCTGGCCATCATCCTGATGAACACCCTCTGATGATGAGAGCGTGACGCTCCGCCGCCGTACCCGGCCGTCCGCCGGGCGGCGGCTGTCCGTGTCACCCCTGCATTACTGACATTCAGTCAATTCCCCTTGCGTACACGGCTTTTCCGGCCCTTCGGTGCGCAAGGAGACAGCTCTGCCCGGCCTCTTGCCGCGCCACACCGGTTCGCGAATGATGCTCCCGGCGTGTCGGTCGACGGTGTTCCGCCGCGATGCGTCCGCCACCCCTCGCACCCGGTCGGCCAGGAGGCCCGTTTTGCGGACGAACCGTCACATTCAGAGATCATTAGTGGTTCTCGGGGCTGCCCTCATGGTGGTCGTCGCCGTTCCCCAGGCGGCCTTCGCGGCGCCGCCCCCGGCGCTCCCCGGCACGTCCGAGGCCATCGAGTCGACCTATCAGCCGGCCTACGACTACGACACCGACGGCTGCTATCCGACACCCGCCATCGGCCCGACCGGTGTGCTGAACGGCGGACTCAAGCCCACCGGCGCCCTCAACGGGAGCTGCCGGGACGCCTCGGACCTCGCCAACACCAACGGCTACTCCCGCTGGAAGTGCAACAACGGCTGGTGTGCCGTCATTTACGCGCTCTACTTCGAGAAGGACCAGGCCCTTCCCGGCATCGAGCTCGGCGGCCACCGCCACGACTGGGAGCACGTGGTCGTCTGGATCCAGGGCAACGAGGCCAAGTACGTCGCGACCTCCGCCCACGGCGACTTCAACATCCACTCACGCGACCAGATCCGCTGGGACGGCAACCACCCCAAGATCGTCTATCACAAGGACGGCATCGGCACGCACTGCTTCCGCGCGGCGAACACCAACGACGAGCCGCCCGAGAACCACCGCGGCACGTGGCAGTTCCCCACGCTCGTCGGGTGGTCGGGCTATCCGGCGACCCTGCGGGACAAGCTCACCCAGGCCGACTTCGCAAGCGCGCACTTCGGCCTGAAGGACGGCTCCTTCGCGTCCCACCTCGCGGAGGCCAAGCCGGCGGGCATCCCCTTCGACCCGTACCAATAGCGGTCGGCACGGGGCGGGGACCGGTCCCCGCCCCGTGCGGGACCGGTACCGCCGCGCCGTGCCGTCAGCCGGCCCAGATCCTGCGGTACCCCTCGCGGTAGCCCGACGGTTCCCAGGACGTGGCGCCCTCGCTGTTGCGCGCCGTCGCGATGTGCACGGGAGCCACGTAGCCGCTGGCGGGCCGCCCGGCGAAGGCGCGGTTGAACTCGTCGACGATCTGCCAGCCCTGCTGGTTGAGCGGTTCGGGGACGGTGGCGGCCTGGTACTGCTCGCTGTTGATCCGCTGGAAGGCGGAGGGGTCGCCGTCGCCCGCACCGACGTTGAAGGGCGGTCCCGAGCCCGGCCGGCCGGCCGCCCGCAGGGCCGGGGCCGCGTCGGCGAAGTAGAGGTCGTTGATGGCGACCGAGTACGTCCAGTCGTCCTGGAAGCGGGACAGCAGCCCGGAGACCGCCTGCGCGGTGCGGCTCGCGGCGTCCGGAATGGGGATGTTCTCGTACGACAGGAGACGTACGCCGGGACAGGTGGCGAGCTCCTTGCGGATCAGCTCGGACTTGTTCCGGGCGAACGGGATCGAGCCGTCGGTGAAGAGGACGACCCCGGCAGCGCCCCGGGACCGGGAGATGATCCAGTCGGCGCTGATCCGCGCCACGTCCTCCACCTTCGTGGTGACATTGGTGAACAGCCTGGGCCGCTCGCTCGGGCCGGGGGAGCCCACGGCGTGCCAGCCGACGACCGGGATGTCCGCCGCTTCGGCCCGCGCCATCTGCTGTGCGGTCAGCTGGGGGTCGAAGCCTCCGATGACGATGCCCGAGGGCGCCAGGGTGATGGCCTGGCTGAGCGCGGCCTGGATCCCGGCGGGGGTGCCGTCGCCGTCGATCACCCGGACCTGCCAGCCGATGGCCTTCGCGGCCTCCTCGACGCCCTTCGCGACGCCGGCGACGCCGGGGTTGGTCATGGTCTGCGCGACGTAGACGATCGACTTGCCGGGCACCGCCGCGGGGCCGGTCGTGGGGCCGCGCCAGGAGGTGTCGGCCTTCTCGGCCCGCGCGACGGCCGCCGCCGCGCCCGCGAGGACGCCGGGGCAGCCCGCCTCCGGCGGCGCCGCGCCGGTGGAGGGGCCGCCGCCCGCGCAGCCGGCGACGAGGGCGGCGGCCGCGGCCAGCAGGGCGGCGGTCGTGCGGGTGGTCCTGCGGTGCGGGGCCTTCGGGTACACGGTGCTCCTGACGCGGTGCGCGTACGGATTTCTCTAACGGGTGCGCAGTCGGCGGCGGGCGGAATAGCCGGCCAGGCCGACGGCGATGAGCAGGGTGGCGCCGTTGAACAGCGGCGTGGCCCAGAAGTCGGCGCCGAGCTGGCCGATGCCGGCCAGACCGATGGCGAGGACCGCGACGGCCACGACGGTGCCGAGGGCGTTGACGCGGCCGGGCTTGATCGTGGTGGACCCGAGCAGCGCGCCGACGAAGGCGGGCAGCAGGTAGTCCAGCCCGACGCTCGGGTTGCCGGTCTGCTGCTGGGCGGCGAGGAGCACGCCGGCGAGGCCGGTGACCAGGCCCGATCCGGCGAAGGCGTAGACGGAGTACCGGTGGCGGGGGATGCCGATGATGTCGGCGGTGCGCCGGCTGGAGCCGATGACGTACATGTACCGGCCGAGCGGCAGCCGTTCCAGGAGCACCCAGAGGGCGGCCGCGAGGGCCAGGACGTAGTAGGCGGGCAGGGGCAGGCCGAGGAACCGGGAGTCGTACAGGCCGGTGAAGGAGGCGGGCAGGCCCTCGGGGCCGGGGACGATCCGGGAGCCGTCCGTGATCCAGCCGGTGACGGCGTACATCATGCTGCCGGTGCCGAGCGTGGCGATGAAGGAGTCGATCCGCACGTACTCGACGATGACGCCGTTGAGCACGCCGACCAGCGCCCCGCCGACGACCACGGCGAGGCAGGCCAGGGGCCAGGGCCAGCCCGTGTCGACGATGAGCCGGAGCACCATCACGTGGGCCAGGCCGAGGCCGTAGCCCATGGACAGGTCGAACTTGCCGGTGGCGATGGGGATCGTCGCACCGAGCGCCAGGATGGCGGGGATGGACTGGTTGGAGAGGATCGAGGAGACGTTGTCCCGGGTGGGGAAGGTGTCCGGCAGGACGAGCGAGAAGACCAGGAACAGCAGGACGGCGAGGATCAGCAGGCCGTAGGTGCCGAGGTGATGGCCCCGCAGACGGTTCAGCAGGGACCGCGGCGACAGCGAGGGGGCGGGCGGCGGCGAGGGCGGCGGCGGAGTCGAGGACGGGGGCCGGGGCGGGGGCGGCGTGGTCATCGGTCCGTCGCGGTCCCGGTGATCGCGGGCATCGCCGAGGCGGTGCGGGTGAGTTCGGCGACGGTGAGGGACCCACCGCTCAGCTCTGCGCTCACGCTCCCGCGGACGAACACCAGCGCGCGATGGCACACGTCCGCGACCTCTTCGAAATCGGTGGAGATGAGCAGGACCCCCAGGCCGGAGGCGAGCGCGTCGTCGAGCAGCCGGTGGATGGTGGCCTTGGCGCCGATGTCCACCCCCGCCGTCGGCTCTTCGAGGATGAGCAGGCGCAGGTGCCCCCGCAGCCAGCGGCCGACCATCACCTTCTGCTGGTTCCCGCCGGACAGGGTGGCGATCGGCACCTCGCTCTCGCGGGGGTGCACCGAGAACCGGTCGATCAGGGCGAGGGCCTCGGCGCGCTCGCGACGCGGGCTGATCCAGTGTGCGGCGGCGGCGCCGGACGCACGGGGGTTGGCCAGGAAGTTCTCCCGTACCGTCAGATCGGCGGCGCAGCCCTCCTCCTGACGGTTGGCCGCCACGAAACCGACGCCGGCGTCGAGGGCGGCGTGGACCGTACGCGGGTGGTACGGCCGCCCGTCGAGCCGTACCCGCCCCTCCAGGATCGGCCGGGCGCCGGCCAGGGCGCGGCCCAGCTCCATGTGGCCGGCGCCGGTCAGCCCCACCATGCCGAGGATCTCGCCGGGCCACAGGTCCAGTGCGACGCGCCCGGTGGACGCGGTCCGCACCCCGTCGAGGCGCAGCAGGGGAGTGCCGGCGGCGGGCGGTGCGCCGGGCGCCCGGTCGGACGGTGCGTGCCCGGCCGGTGCGTGCCCGGACGGGGCGTGGCCCACGATCGCACGCACCAGCCGGGCCGGGCTGTGGCCGGCGAGCGGGCCCCGGTCGACCAGCCGGCCGTCGCGCAGGACGGCGAAGGTGTCGGCGACCTCGTAGACCTCGTCGAGCCGGTGGCTGACGTAGAGGATGCCGTGTCCGCGGTCGCGCAGGGCGTGCAGTACCTCGAAGAGCCGCGCGCAGTCGGCGGCGGGGAGGGTGGCGGTCGGCTCGTCGAGCACGATGAGTCCGGCCCGGGTGGAGAGCGCGCGGGCGATGGCGACGAGCGAGCGCTCGGCGGGGCCGAGATCGGCGATCCGGGCCTCGGCGTCCAGGTGGCCGGCGACGATCCGCAGGGCCTCGTCGCAGCGCTCCCGGGCCCGCCGCCAGGAGATCAGTGCGCGGCGGCGGGGGTAGCCGGTGCCCAGGGCGATGTTCTCGGCCACCGTCATCCACGGGACGAGACCGAGGTCCTGGTGGATGAAGGACATGCTCCGGGTCGCGGTGTGGCTGCCGAGGGGATGGCCGGCGACCGTGATCGCGCCCTCGTCGGCGTGATGGACCCCGGCGAGCACCTTGATGAGGGTGGACTTTCCCGCTCCGTTGGGGCCGAGCAGGGCGAGGACACTGCCGCGGTGGATGTCGAGGTCGACCGAGGCCAGCGCGAGCGTGCCGCCGAAGCGCTTGCTCAGGCCGCGCATCCGGACCAGTGGGGCGGCGCCGGAGCGCGGGGGTGGGCCCGTCCAGGGGTCGGGAGCGTCATGCACAGACTTCTCCGGGGGTCGGCCTCCGAGTTCTTCCCGACGGTACGCGGCACTCTACGGGGATATGGCCATCCGTTCCCGGTATGTCGCCACGCCCTGTGCCCCCGATGGCCCAACGAGCCGGGGTCATGCCGCCGTCAGGCTGCACTCGGCCCAGATGACCTTGCCGTCGGTGGTGTACCGGGTGCCCCAGGACTGGGCGAGCTGCGCGACGAGGAACAGGCCGCGCCCGCCCTCGTCGGTGGTCGCCGACTGCCGCATGCGCGGGGCGCTGCTGCTCGCGTCGTGCACCTCGCAGATCAGGTTGCGGTCGTGGATGAGGCGGACCCGGATGGGTGCGGTCCCGTAGCGGACGGCGTTCGTGACCAGCTCGCTGATCAGCAGTTCCGTGGCGAACGCGGACTCCTCCAGCCCCCACCGGCTCAACTGGCTGACGCAGGCGCCGCGGACCTCGGAGACCAGGGCCGGGTCGGCGGCCAGGTCCCAGGTGGCGATCCGGTCCCGGGGCAGGGCGTTGGTGCGGGCGACGAGGAGCGCGATGTCATCGGCGGGGTGCGCGGGCGCCACGGCGTCGATCACCGCCCGGCAGGTCTCCTCGGGCGCGCGGTCCGGGTGGGCCAGCGCGCGGTTCAGGGCGTCGAGGGCCACGTCGATGTCGCGGTGGCGGTCCTCGATGAGCCCGTCGGTGTACAGGACGAGCTGGCTGTGCTCGGGGAGCTTGATCTCGACCGACTCGAAGGGCAAACCGCCGAGTCCGAGCGGGGGACCGGCGGGCAGCTCCAGCAGGGACACGCTGCCGTCGGGCCGGACCAGCGCGGGCGGAGGATGGCCGGCGCGGGCCATCGTGCACAGCTGGGAGGTGGGGTCGTAGATGGCGTACAGGCAGGTGGCGCCGACGATGCCGGTGCTGGCGGAGTCGGGGGTGTCGCCGCCCTCCTCGCGGTCGAGGCGCACCATCAGGTTGTCCAGGTGGGTGAGGAGCTCGTCGGGGGCGAGTTCCAGCTCGGCGAAGTTGCGGGCGGCGGTGCGCAGCCGGCCCATGGTGGCGGCGGCGTGCAGCCCGTGGCCGACGACGTCGCCGACGAGGAGGGCGACCCGGGTGCCGGACAGCGGGATGACGTCGAACCAGTCGCCGCCCACTCCCGACTCGGCGGGCAGGTAGCGGTGGGCCACCTCGAGGGCGCTCTGCTCGGGGAGGCCGCGCGGGAGCAGGCTGCGCTGCAGGGACAGGGCGAGGGTGTGTTCGCGGGTGTAGCGGCGGGCGTTGTCGATACAGAGGGAGGCGCGGGCGGCGAGCTCCTGGGCCAGCGAGCGGTCGTCGTCGCCGTAGGGGGCGGGGCTCTGCGAGCGGTAGAAGCTCGCGACGCCCAGGATGGCGCCGCGGGCGAACAGGGGGACGGTGATGAGGGAGTGGATGTTGTGCGCGAGGAGCAGTTCGGCGTGCGCGGGGTCCTGGGCGAGCCAGCCGAAGGCGGCCTTGAGATCGGGTTCCAGCACCGGCTGCCGGGTGGCGATGCAGCGCATGTGGGGCGTGGTGGGCCGCAGGCTGACCTGCTCGCCCACCGGGTAGAAGGGGCAGTCCTCGCGGATGCCGTGGACCACCGTGCGGTGCATCACGGACGTGGGGCGGGGGGACTCCTCGCCCCGCAGCACCGCCTCGGGCAGGTCGATGGTGACGAAGTCGGCCAGCCTGGGGACCGCCGTCTCGGCGAGCTCCCAGGCCGTACGGCTCACGTCCAAGGTGGTGCCGATGCGGTTGCTGGCCTCGGCCAGCAGCTCCAGGCGGCGCCGCGCGGCGACGGCGTACTTGCCCACCTCGGGCTCGCCCACCAGCACCAGCCCTCTGACCCCGGCGTGCCGGGTGGGGGTGGGAGCGGGGGCGTGCCGTTCGGAGTCCTCGGGCAGCAGCGCCTCGACCACGACGCCCTCCACCCCGGAGGCGCTCGTCACCGGGCGGCTGACGAGCGTGACCCACCGGCCGCGGGACAGCGGGACCTCGGCGGCGGCCCGGCGGTCCGCGGACATCAGCTCCGTGGCCCTCTCCTTGAGGGTGCTCTGATCGCTCTGCTCCAGTTCGCTCCGGAGGAACTCGTCCAGGGCGACCGGGTGCCCGTCGATGCCGTACTCGCCGTTCTGGTTCAGGCTCGCGGCGTCGAGATAGGCCTGGAGCAGAGCGCGCTCGCGTGCCGAGCTCTGGTCCATCAGCCGCCGCTCGATGGCTTCGGCCGCCTTGCGTACCACGGGGATCAGGGCCGGGTCGGCCTCGGTGTAGGGGTACCCGAGGCACAGGACGCCCTTGATGTGCCCGCTGAGCTGGTCGCGCAGCGGGATCGCGGTACAGGCGCTGGACTGGGACCGCTCGGCGAAGTGCTCGGCGCCGTAGACCTGGCACAGGCGCCGCTCCGCGAGGCTGAGGCCGATGCCGTTCGTTCCGGCGAACTGCTCGGCGAACACGAACCCGGGGAGGATCTGGATCGCGGCGAGCTGCCTGACCATCGATTTCTCGCCGAAGCGGCGCGCGAGCACCATGCCGTGACCGTCGGCCAGGCAGATATTGGTCCGGCTGCCCGCGAAGATCGCCTGGAGTCGGTCGAGCACGGGATCCGCGGCGCGCAGCAGGGCGGCGTCCGGGTCGAAGTCCTCCGTGAAGGGCAGCTCGGACGTGTCGGGCGAGAGCCCGAGCAGCCGGCTGCGCTGCCACGAGCTCAGGATGGGACTTCTCACGCTCCCCTCGACCGACTCGCCCTGCAGGAATCGGTCACGGGAACGCACGGGGCCGATGCGGTCTCCGACGACCCCCATGTGCATCACTTCCCCTCGCCGGAGCACCCTCGGTCGCAGATTTGAGTATAATCCTCACATTTCGGCGGTGAGCAGGGCAGCGAACCGATCAAGGGGTATCGCAGGCATCGAGCGGCATCGAGCGGCGCCTCGGGGCCGGGCCGTCACAGGATGGCGACCGGACTGACCGGCGAGCCCGTGCCGCCCGGGACGTTCAGCGGTGCCACGACGATCAGGAACGCGTACCGGCCCGCTTCCGCGCAGGCCGCGGACAGCGGTTCGAGGTCGAGGTTGTCCAGCAGGGGCACCCCCATCGCCGCGACGGCGAGCGTGTGCACGGGGGAGTGCAGCCCCTCGACCGGTGAAGGGCGTACGTCGCTGTCCCCGTCACCGCCGAGCAGTGCGACGGCGCGCTCGGCCAGCAGGGGCAGGGCGTCCACGTGCCACCCCGCGCTCGCCGCGTCCGGGTTCCAGGGGCCCCGTTCCCGGCGCCGGCGCAGGGCCCCCGAGCGCAGCAGCACCGCGTCCCCGTCCCCGACCGTCACACCGAGCGCCTCCTCGGCCGCGAGGAGCTCGCGCGCGTGCACCGCACGACCCGGTTCGAGCCAATCGATCCCGAGGACCGCGGGCAGATCGATCAGCACGCCCCGTGTGACCAGGGGGCCGAGCTCCGACACCGCGCCGAACCGGGCCCCGGTCGCACCGACGGCCTCGCGCGCCGCGCGGCCGCCGTACAGTCGCCCTCGGTAGGCGACATGTGACAGCGCGTCGAGATGGGTCATGGCCTTGCCGTGGAAGTCCGCGCCGAGGAAGTCCTTGTGCACGGTCGGTTCCGGGGCTTCCACGTCGCCGAGGTCGGACATGTAGTGCAGCGCGGGCCTGGTGTTGTCCGGGCCGGGGCGGGTGTCCCAGGGCCGCGCCATCGGTACGGCGGTCCCGGAGCGGACGGTGGCGGTGGCCCTGCGCACGTGGTCCGCCGTCACCCGGTTCCAGGCGCCGCGGTCGGCCGCGGCCCATCGGCCCCACGTAAGGACCGACTCGAACAGCGTGTCGAACTCCTGGCGGGAGACGGCGGGCCCGTTGTCGGGCGCGCCGGCGGAATGGTTGCCCATGGGCCAAGTGTCCGGCGGATCGCCTCCGCGCGCTGGCCGGTAGCCGATCACCCGTGCCGGGGGTGTCGGTGGCCCGCGCTAATGTGCGTCCGTGAGCTTTCATGTCGTCATAGGTTTTGGACCCGCCGGCGCCGCCACTGCCCGGCTCCTCGCCGAACAGGGCCATACCGTAAGGGTCGTCACCAGATCGGGCCGCAGCCCGGAACCCGGAATCGAGCACGTCGCGCTGGACGCGACGGACTCCGAGCGGCTGACCGAGGCGGCCCGGGGCGCGGCCGCACTCCACAGCTGTGCCGCACCGCCCTACCACCGCTGGGCGAGTGAATGGCCGCCCCTGGCCGCGTCGCTCTGCGCCGCAGCCGAGACGACCGGGGCGGTACTGGTCATGCTCGGCAACCTCTACGCCTACGGCCCGGTGGACGGCCCCCTGACCGAGGAGCTGCCGCTCGCCGCGACCGGCCCCAAGGGGCGGGTGCGCGCCGCGGTCTGGGAGCAGGCCCGCTCCCTGCACGAGCAGGGCCGGATCAGAGCCGTCGAGGTGCGCGCCTCGGACTTCTTCGGACCCGGAGTCACCGAGGGCGGCCATCTGGCCGGCCGGGTGCTGCCGCCGCTGCTGCGCGGGAGGCCGGTCACCACGCTGGGGGACCCGGACGCCCCGCACAGCTGGACCTACCTCCCCGACGTGGCCCGGGCGTTGACCGAGGTCGCGGGCGACGAGCGGGCCTGGGGACGGGCCTGGCACGTACCGACGCAGGAGCCGCAGTCCGTCAGGGGGATGGTCGACCGCCTCGCCGCCGAGGCGGGCACGGGGCCGGTCGCCGTGCGCCGGCTGCCGTCGGCCGTGGTCGGCCTGGCGGCCCTCTTCTCCCCGCTGATCCGCGAACTGAAGGAGGTCCGCTACCAGTTCGACCGCCCGTTCGTCGTCGATTCGAGCGCCTACGAGACGGCGTTCGCGGCGCGGCCCACCCCGCTCGACGAGCAGGTCAAGGCGACCGTGGACTGGTGGCGCGAGCGAGTGGCGACCGACGAATGACATGGGTGACAGGACAGGGATGGACCACATAGAGGACCCGAGCGGAACGCGCCGCGCGGACATCGCCGTCGTGGGGATGGCGTGCCGCTTCCCGGGGGCGCGCGATGTCAATCAGTACTGGCGGCTCCTGACGGCCCCGCAGGCGCAGTTCTCGAGGATTCCCGACTCGCGGTGGCGCGCCGCGTCCTTCCTCAGCGACGACTTCCGTGACACCTCCTCGGCGTACACGGACACCATGGCGCTGCTGCCGGACGTGGGCCACTTCGACGCGGCCCACTACGGCATCCCGCCGCGCCGGGCCCGGGCGATGGACCCGCAGGCCCGCCTGCTGATCGACCTCGCCCGTGAGGCGATCCAGGACGCGGGGTGGGAGGCCGACGGTTTCGACCGCGAGGAGACCTCGGTGATCACGGCGCTCACCGAGGGCGGCTACCGCGAACTCAGCACCCTGCAGATCCGGATGCGCCAGCTGGCCGGGGGCGAGTTCGGCGCGCGGGCCGCCCACCCCCGCCTGTCGGAGGCGGTCGGGGCGGTCGACGGCCTCAACGGCACCTCGGTGGCCGGACTCCTGCTCAACATGGGCCCGAACACGATCAGTTCGGTCTTCGACCTGCACGGCGAGAGCTACGCGCTGGACTCGGCCTGCTCGGGCGGACTCATGGCCGTGGCCAACGCCGTGCACGCACTGCGTGCAGGCCGCTCCCGCATCGCCCTCGCGGGCGGCGCCCAACTGATCCTCACCCCCGACCTGCTGGTGGGGCTGTGCCGGATCGGCGCCATCTCGCGCAGCGGCCGCTGCCTGCCCTTCGGCGCCGGGGCCGACGGCTTCGTCCTGGGCGAGGGCGCCGGGGTCCTGGTGCTGCGACCCCTGGCCGACGCGCTGGCGGCCGGAGACCGGGTCTACGCGGTGATCCGGGGCGTGGGAACGGCCAACGACGGGACCGTGCAGGGCGGGATGCACCCCCAGGCGGCCGGCCAGCTCCGCACGCTGCGCCGGGCCTACCGCGACGCGGGCCTGGCCCCGGCCGCGGTGGGCTACCTGGAGGCACACGGCACCGGGACCACGGTCGGCGACCCCGTCGAGCTCGGGGTCCTGCGCGAACTGCGCGGTGCGGCGGCCGAACCCGCCTACCTCGGCGCCGTGAAGGCGGTGGTCGGGCACTCGCTGAACTCCGCGGGCATCGCCGGGCTCATCAAGTCGGTCCTGGCCGTGCAACGCGGCGTCATACCCCCGCAGCCGGAGAGCGAGGGCGGCCCGGCCGATCGCGCCGCGCTCGACGCCGCCCGGCTGACCGTCCCGACCGCGCCGACCCCGTGGCCGGCCGGCGGCGGACCCAGACGGGCTGGCGTGAGCGCCTTCGGATTCGGCGGCACCGGGGTCCACCTGGTGGTGGAGGAGTGCACCACGGCGCCGGCGCCCCGCGCGGCAGCGGAGGAGGGGCCGCACATACTCCTCCTCAGCGCGCGCGACCGGACCGGACTGGCTCGCTACGCGCGGGAGTTGGCGGACACGATCGCCGTGGACCGGCCGCCGCTGGCCGCGGTGGCCGATACGCTCGCCCGCCGCGCGCCCCTCACAGAACATCTCAACGTGGTGGCGCGGGACACGGCCGATGCCCTCGCGCAGTTGACCGCGGCGGGCCGTACGGAAGCCCTCGCGGGGCACACCGCCACGGGCCCCGTGCTCCGGCCCGCGACGGTGCGGACACCTCCGTGCACCCTGCCGCCGAGTCCCCTCGCCCCGCGCCGCCACTGGGTCGTGGACGACTCGGCGCGCGAGGTGTCGGATCCGGCGCCCGCCGCGGCACCCACCGCACCCTCCGCGACGCGTACCGACGGCGCGCCCGCCGAGTCCAGGGCGCCCGCCGCGCCCACGGTGCCCGCCGCGCCCACGGTGCCCGCCGCACCCACGGCGTCCGTCGCCTCGATCGTGCTCGAAGAGGTCTCCCGGACCGGGGTCTTCCCGCTCTCCGAGCTGAGCGAGCGGATGCTGCTGGTGGATGATCTCGGCTTCGACTCCCTGATGCTCCAGGAGCTCGAGGTCACGATCGGCGGGCGCATACCCGGCGCCCGGGCCGAGGAGCTGTTCTCGCGCGAACTCACCGTCGGCCGGCTGATCGAACTCCTCGATCCGGACCACGCGCGGACGGCCGCCCCCGCCGGGGCGGCCGTCCCCCATCCCACCGCCGAATGGGGCGCCGACACGGCCGGTGTCGAGGAGTTCCCCGAGGTGGGCGAGTTCGAGCAGCGCCTCGACTGGATCACCGACAGTGGCGCGCAGAACCCGTACTTCCGCATCCACGAGGGCACCATCCGCGACACGACCGTCGTCGGGGGCCGCGCCTGCCTGTCCTTCGGGAGCTACAACTACCTCGGGCTCTCCGGTCATCCGGCGGTCAACGAAGCCGCCCACCGGGCGGTGGAGCGGTACGGCACCTCGGTCTCGGCGAGCCGTGTGCTCTCCGGCGAACGGGGCCTGACCGTCGACCTGGAGCGGGCCCTGGCGCGGCTCCTCGGCGTCGGCGACTGCCTGACGCTGGTGAGCGGCCACGCCACCAACGTCACCGCCGTCGGACACCTCGTCGGCGCGGGGGACCTGGTGCTGCACGACGCCCTCGCCCACGACAGCATCCTCCAGGGCTGTGCCCTGTCCGGTGCGGCGCGGCGCCCCTTCGCCCACAACGACATGGGGCAGCTGGAGCACATGCTGCGGATCAACAGGTCCCGGTTCCGGCGGGTGCTGATCGCCGTCGAGGGCGCCTACAGCATGGACGGGGACCTCGTGAACCTGCCCGCCGTGATCGAGCTGAAGAAGCGCTACGGCGCCCTGCTGCTGGTCGACGAGGCGCACAGCATCGGCACCGTGGGCGAACACGGCCGGGGCGTCGGCGAGTTCTTCGGCGTCGACCGGTCCGACGTGGACCTGTGGATGGGCACCCTCTCCAAGGCCTTCGCCAGCTGTGGCGGTTACCTCGGCGGCTCGGCCCGGACGGTGCGCTGGCTGCGCCACACCCTGCCCGGCTTCGTCTACAGCGTGGGCCTGACCCCGGCCAACGCGGCCGCGGCGCTGGCCGCCGCCGAGCTGCTCACCGCGGAGCCGCAGCGGGTTCGCGCGCTGCGGCGCAACGCCGAGCTCTTCCTCGGTCTCGCCGCCTCCGCCGGTCTGGCGACGGGCTCCAGCGCCGACACCCCGATCGTGCCGTGCATCCTCGGTGACTCGGCCAAGACCCTGCACGTCGCGGACGCGCTCTTCGCCCGGGGCGTCATCGCCGACCCGATCTTCCACCCGGCGGTGGAGGAGGGGCTGACGCGACTGCGGTTCTTCGTCACCAGCGAGCACCGCGAGGACGACATCCGCCGGGCCGTGGCGATCCTGGCCGAGGAGGTTGCGTCCGCCGGGCGGTAACGGGGCCACGTCAGATCAGGGTGCGTTCGATGCGGCTGAGCGTGGCGCTCCTGGCGGGGTTGCCGTCCTGGCCGGCCTGCGCGGCCGGCTCCGCGCCGTGCCGCTGCTCGGCGTCGCCCATCCGCTGGGAGAGGAAGTAGGCGATGATCTCCGCCTCCTGCTCCTGGGCGTCGTCGTAGGTCGCGCGCAGGAGCATGTCGCGTACGAGTTGGGGGTCGAGGTTGGGGAAGAGGAGGCGTGCGGCCGCCTCGTCCAGCCCCCCTGCCCCGCGATGGCAGCAGATGATGTGGCCCAGCTCGTGCAAGATGATGTGCTCCTGATGCGCGCCGGTGGTGTTCGCGTCGTAGAAGATGAGGTCCTCGTCGCGTGCGGCGACCCACATGCCACACGGATGCGACGAGGGCATCTGCATCGGGACCAGAGTGATCGGACGGTCGCGCACCTCACCGAGGTGGCGGCACAGTTCGGCCAGGTCGGTACCCTCCGGCAGGTCGAGCTCGGCGATCCGCTGTGCGCCGGCCTTGCGGAGCTTCTTGAGCCGGCTGCGGCGGTCGTGGTCGGCCGAACGCTCCTTGCGGGCGCCCCTCATCCGGACTCGGACGGGTCGGCGACGGGCGGCAGGCCCTGCATCTGCCGGTACTGGTCCATGATGGCCGTGATGGCCTGGAGGTTCTCCTTCTTCATGCCGGCCGCCCGCATCGCGACGGCGCGGACCCCGGACTGCCGCAGCGCCTCGATGGCGGCGAGTTCGCCGAGCACGGACTCGGCGACCTTGTCGTCGAAGAAGTAGGCGACCGAGACGCCGAAGAAGCGGGCCAGGGCGGACAGCAGGTCCGGCGACGGATTGGCGCGCTTTCCCGTGCGCAGCTGCGACAGGTACACGCCCCCGACCTTGAGTTCGGGGTTGGCCCGCTTGAGCTCGTCGGCGACCTCGGCGTTGGTCCAGTGCTTGCCCTTGGGGCGGACCGTCTTGAACAGGTCGTCGAGGCGCTTCGCGAGCAGGGGGCGTTCGTCACTCCCGCTCTCGGTGCCGTTGTCGTTCCCGGTCATGGTGAACCTTCCTCCCGTCCCCTCCTCGGCATAGCTCTCAGCTATACGCCAGTCTCACAGATTAGCGGTCAGTTGACAATTGACCAGGACTCGGCGAACGTGGGGTCCGGCCGCTAACTTGGTTCACGGGGGATGCCAAGTTGGTCGCCGGTGACATCGGACTGGCCCGGCCCTCGGGGGATGGGCCGGGCCAGTCCGGGCGGGAGCCACCCGTCCGGCCGCATGCAACAGCGGGGGAAACGGGAAACCCGCCCGGTTTGACGGGGGATGCAAACCGGGCGGGAGTTCTCAACTCGCCTTGCCGAGCTTACTGTAGGCGGCTGCCACTTTGGTGAGCCATGCGAGCTCTGCCGCGAAGTTGTTCGTATCGCGGTCGTCGAAATCGCCGGCGTCCTTGCTGTCCTGCGGGACGGTGTCGGTCAGTTTTGCCTGCAAGGCCCGCTTGATCTGTGCCGCTTCGGCGAACGCCTGCCGCAGTTCGGCGCTCACCTCCTTGTCCGGATCGCGCCCCTCGTGGGTGGTGCGGTCGATGTACGGACGCAAGTCCCGCCAGCCGTCCCGTATTTCGACGACCCGGCGGTGCAGCCGGTAGTCGAGGTCGGAGACCGAGGCGCCGGGCGGCTCGAGGGCGATGTCCGGGGACGACTCGTACAGGTCCCGCCAGAGCGGGTAGAGCGCCCGGTAGGACCGGTACGTGCGGGACCACTCCAGCAGCCGGGTCGCCCCGGGTCCCCAGGAGGAATTGGTCAGGCTCAGCGAGAGCATGACGATCCCCGCGGCGCTGAAGACCGAGGCCGCGACCTTCCAGGCGCCGATGTCGACCCCGCTCGCCGCCGTGAGGATGTTGACCGTCCTGGCCAGGCAGTAGAGGAAGAGCACCACCGCGGTGACGGAGAGCAGCCGCAGGGCCTGGCGCAGCGAGGCGTTGTCGGTCATCCGCGCGTACGGGCCGCACTGCAGGTAGATGGTGACGCACGGAATCGCCTGGGAAACGATGAAGGCCAGGAGATAGGTCAGGAGCAGCGGCTCGCTGGTCCCGTCGAAGTCCGAGGCCGGTCGGCCGGTGCCGTCGGCGAGGAAGAACAGTGCCGTCAGCAGCGCGTCGAGGGTGATGCCGGTGATGAGCCAGTAGCGGGTCTTGCGCACCGTCACCTCGTCCGCCGCGGCCCACCGCAGCAGGATGATCTGCGCGCTGACGCAGAAGGCGACCGCCGACAGGTGCATGAGGAGGACGGCGAGGTTGCCGACCCCCAGGAGGGGTCCGCCCCCCAGGGCGAGGGCGCCCATCGTGAAGGTGAGGCACTGGAGCAGCAGGGTGGCGATCAGCGTGCGGTAGGCGCCGTCCCTCCAGCTGCGCCGCGCCTGGCACAGCCGGTAGACGAGCGCCGCGTACGAGGAGAGCGCCGCTATGACGAAGCAAAGGGTTCTGGTGGTGTTCACGTCCTGGATTTCTGCCGGCGTCGCGCGTGGGGGCGGACGGTTCAGTCGGTGTTCTCGGCCGGCGGGACCTCGAGCCCGATGCTCTCGGCCGCCACGGCGATCGCGTAGTCGAAGAACGCCGCCTCGTCCCGCACGCTGTCGTGGGTACGGCTGAAGACCTGGAACACCAGGAGGCCGATCAGGTTGCTCCACAGCACGATGCCGCGCTCGATGATGTCCGAGAACGGAGCGTCGGGCGCGCCGCCGAAGAGCTGCACGGCTTCCGGCAGGAGCAGCGGCGGACCGGGCACCGCGCGCCGGGGCGGGACGAGTTCACCGGCCTCGAGCGAGGAGCGCACGATGCCGGCGAGGACCGCGGGGGTGCGCGACGCGGAGGGGACCGTGTCCTGGGGAGCGTGGTAGTCGGGCACGGGCGAGCCGTAGATCAGGGTGAACTCGGCGGTGTTCTCGAAGGACCACTGCCGCAGCGCACGGGTGACAGCGAGGAGCCGGGCGCCCCCGGACGCACCGGCCCCGGTGGCCGCCCCGTCGGCCTCCTCCATCGCCTCGGCGGAGGCGTCGTAGGCGTCGATGACCAGTGCGGTCAGCAGGTCGTCGCGGTGGGGGAAGACGGCTTCGACATCGGCCACGGGGATACCGCTGTCGCGGGACACGGCCTCCAGGGAGAGCCCCGCGGCGCCCAGCTTCACCAGCTGGTGGCGCGCGATGTCCTTGATCACCACCGCGGGCGTGATGTCTTCGTCGTCGTTCGAACTGATTGCGGAAACGTCCATGCGGCGAACCGTACCCGCCGGCAACCGGGGCCGGGCGCGCGGTCTTTGGAACCCCCTGACCATACGAAGGGATCCGGCCACCGGGCGGGTACGGAACGTTCCGGGCGAATGCGGTCGACCGGGCGGCGTCAGCGGCCGGAGAGGGCGCCGGGCCCGCCCGTCAGGGCGATGTGCAGGCCGTCCGACCGGACTTCGGTGGAGGTCGCGGCGAGCCCGAGCGGGTACTCCTTCGGCGCGCCCGCCTGCGGTCCGAGGCCGCCTTCGCCGATCCCGAGCCGGTCCGTGGGGACGGAGCGGCCGAACAGGGTGAGTCCGTCGACGGCGAGGGTGACCTTGCCGTCGGCGAGTACGGGACGCAGCGCGAGGCGTCCGACGCCGCCCGGGCCGACCTCCGCGAGGACCGTGCCCTTCGCCGGGTCGGTGGTGACCGGGCCCACCGCCACGGACGGTACGGCGTCGCGGATCGCGGCGGCGAGGGACCGCGTCGAGACCGTCACCTGCACCCGGGAGCCGCCGACGGTGGTCGTGCCGCCGAGGCGGACATCGTCCAGCCGGGCCCTGACGCTGACCTGGGAGAGCCTCCCGACCCGGGCGTCGTCGCTGCTGATGTCCAGTCGGGGGATGCTCTCGTGCGCCAGGTCCCACAGGGCCCACCCGCCGGCGACGCCGACCGCCACGTCGTCGCCGAGGCCCGGAGCCGCCTTCACGACGCGGCTCTGGATGACGCCGCGGACCGCGTACTCGGCCGTGCCGGTGGCGATGACGGCCAGCAGGAGCACGGTTGCCGTGATCGTGAGGACGAGATGCCGCCGCAGGGCCGCCCGCGTCCTCCTCAGGGGGCGCTTCATCGCCCCTCCCCTCGGGCCGGTGCGAGACCGGACACGGGATCCGACGCGCCGTCGGACATGGACAGCGGGTCCGGTCCGGGGGCGGCGGGCCCTTCCGGGTCGAGGTGCGGAAGCAGCCGGTCCAGCCAGCCGGGGAGCCACCAGTTGGCACGTCCGAAGAGGTACATGGTCGCGGGCACGAGCAGCAGGCGCACCACGGTGGCGTCGATGATGACGCTGATGCCGAGGCCCAGTGCGAGCATCTTGACGGCGACGTTCGTGGAGAGCAGGAACGCGAGGAAGACACTGGTCATGATCAGTGCCGCGCAGGTGATGACGCGGGCGGTGGCGGCGAGGCCGGTGGCGACGGCCAAGTGGTTGTCCTCGTACTGCAGCCAGGTCTCGCGGATCCGGGAGAGCAGGAAGACCTCGTAGTCCATGGAGAGTCCGAAGACGATCGCGAACATCATCATCGGTACGTAGGACTCGACGGGCACCTTCTCGGTGACGCCGAACAGCGCACCTCCCCAGCCCCATTGGAAGACGGCGACGACCACGCCGTAGGCGGCGGCGATGGAGACGAGGTTGAGCACGGCGGCCTTGAGCGCCACCAGCGGGCTGCGGAAGACGGTGAGCAGCAGCAGGAACGCGGCGGCGACCACCACGGCGATGACCAGGGGCAGTTTGGCCGTGAGGGTGTCGGTGAAGGTCTGCGCGGCGGCGGTCGTGCCCGTGACGTAGCCGGTGGCTCCGGTGCCCGCCAGAGCCCGCGGCAGCGTTTCGTCCCGCACCGTGTGGATCAGGTCGGCGGTGGCCTCGTCCTGCGGGCCGGTGGCGGGTATGACGGTGGTGATGAGCAGGGCGTGGTCGGGGCTGGAAACCGGGGGAGTGACGGAGGCGACGCCGGGTACGGCGGCCAGGTCCTTGCGGAGCGAGCCGGCGAGGTCCTGGCGCAGGCTCTCGTTCGCGACCCGGCTGCTGTCGAGGTGGGTGACGACGGTGAGCGGGCCGTTGGCGCCGGGTCCGAAGGCCTCGGTGACCAGGTCATAGGCACGGCGGTCGGTCCTGCTGGTGGACTGGGCCCCGGCATCGACGTGGCCCAGCTGCATGGACGCGACCGGGACGGCGAGCACGCCGAGCACGAGCAGACCGCCGACCAGGAAGAACCACGGGCGCCGGCTGACCCGGACGGCCCAGCGGTGCCAGACGTCGGCCTCGCCGGTGGGTTCGGCGACCGGCTTGCGGACGTGGAGGCGGTCGATCCGCCGGCCGAGCAGTCCCAGCAGGGCGGGCGTCAGGGTCACCGACGCGGCGGCGGCCACGACGACACTGAGTCCGGCGGCGACGCCGAGGGCGCCGATGAAGCCCACGCCTGAGGCGCAGAGTCCGCCCAGGGCCATGGCGACCGTGGCGGCGGCGACCAGCACGGCGCGGCCGCTGGTGGCGACGGTACGGCCGACCGCCTCGGCGGGTTCCGTTCCGGCGTGCAGCAGGGCCCGGTAGCGGGTGGCCAGGAAGAGCGCGTAGTCGATGCCGACACCGAGGCCCACCATGGCGGCCAGCGTCGGCGCGGCCTGCGCGAAGCTGAACTGCCCGGCGAGCAGCCCGATTCCGGCGAGGCTGACGGACAGGCCGATTACCGCCGTCAGCAGCGGCAGGCCGGTGGCGGCGACGCTGCCGAATCCGATCAGCAGCACGAGCACGGCGACGGCCAGGCCGATGGCCTCGGAGGCCCGGTCGGCGGACTTGGGCGTGGCCAGCTCCCCGAGCGGGGCCCCGTACTCCACGGTGAGGTCGTCGGCGCGCAGCGGCTCGACGGCCGCGTCGACCTCGGCGAGGTAGGAGGGTTCGAAACCCGCCGGGTTGCCGTCGAAGCGGACGGTCACCTGGGCGGTCCGCCCGTCCGCGGAGACCGCGCCGGGGGTGGCGAACGGGTCGGCGACGGACAGCACGTCCGGCAGCCGACCCAGATCGGCGACGGTGGCGTCGACGACCGCCCGGTGGTCGGTGACCGCCCCCTCGTCGGACGTGATCACGAGGGCGGAGGCCGTGCCGGCCGACCCGGTGGTGTGGGCCGACAGCAGGTCGGCACCGGTCTGGGTGTTGGTACCGGGCAGCGAGAAGCTGTCCGAGAAGGTGCCGCCCCACGTGTGGTTGGCCAGCCCGAGGCCGACCAGTGCCAGGACCCACAGTGCGACGACCCGCCAGGCGTGGCGGGCGCACCAGCGTCCGCTCCGGTGGAGGAGCCCCGGCTCCTCGGCCGATTCAGTGTTCATGGGGCCACTGTGGTCGGTGTGTGTAAGAGGGGCGTGGGCGCATTGTTCGGGGAATGTACGGGCGCGGTCGCCCGGGGCGGGACGCCGGCCGTACCGCCTCAGCCCGGGGCGGGAGGCCGGCCCGCGTCACGGTCCGGGGCGGGAGGCAGGCCCGCGTCACGGTCCGGGGCCGGCGCCGACGGGAGGCTGACGGTGAAGCAGGCGCCGCCCTCCGGACCGTGCCCCTCGACGCGGAGGGCGGCGCCGAGCCGGCCCGTCAGGCGGTGGGCGATGGCCAGCCCCAGGCCGCTGCCGACCGGGCGGGTGCCGCGGTAGCGCTCGTGCAGGGCGCCGTGGTCGAAGGCGATCCGTACGTCGTCGTCGGTGAGGCCCGGCCCGCCGTCGCGGACCTGGAGCGCGGCCCCGCCGCCCGCGGCGGCCGCTCGGACGGCGAGGACCAGGGGTGCGCCCTCGGGCGTGACCCGTAGCGCGTTCTGCACCAGGCCGTCGATCAGCTGCCGGACCCGGAAGGCGTCCGTGGCGACGACGACGGGCCCGTCGGGCCGCTCCAGCCGGAGGTCCACACCGTGGCGTGCGCACAGGCCGGTCCAGAACGCGGCCGCCTCGGAGAGCACCGCGACCAGGTCGGCCGGGGCCACGTCGAGGCGGAAGTCGTCGGCCTCCAGCCGGGCCAGGTCCAGCAGGTCCCCGAGGAACCGGTCCAGGCGCCGGGTCTCGTCGGCCAGGATGCCGCCCACCTCAGGCACCCGCTCAGGCTCGATCAGCCCGTCGGCGAGTGCCTCGGCGTAACCCTGGAGCGCGGTCAGGGGGGTCCGCAGGTCGTGGGAGACGGACAGCAGGAACTCGCGCTGCCGGTTCTCGCTGCGGGCCAGCGCCGCGTCCAGGACGTTGAGGGCGCGTCCGATGTCCGCGGTCTCCCGGGGGCCGTCGACCGGCGCCGGTACGCCCCGTTCGCCGTCGGCGAGCCGGTGCGCGATCTGCGCGGCCGTCACGAGCGGACGGGCGATCCGGCGGGCCAGGAGCGCGCCGGCCAGGGCCGCGCCGAGCATGCCGAAGACCAGCGGCGCGATCACGTTGCGGCGGATCTGGTTCGTGTTCTCGGTGACCACCGAGTACGGCTCGGTCAGTACGACGGCGCCGCCGCGTACGCCGGGCTGCCCGACCAGCAGGACCTCCCGGCCGCCCAGGATGCCGGTGGTGGAGACCGGCTTCCCCGCGAGCAGGGCCGCTTTGGACGCCCTGTCGACGGCTGGGCTGGCGGTTCCGCTCACGGCGCCGTCCGGGGCGAGGACCGCGAGCTGCACCCCGTTCGGCCCGGCCAGCACCTGGGCGCCGTTGAAGAGGGCTTCGGACAGGACCGGCAGGCGGCTGAGGACCGTTGCCTGACGGGTCAGTTGGTCGCGCTCGCGCTGCTCCGCGCCGTGCGCTGCGGTCTGCCAGGCGATCAGCCCGGTCAGGGCCACCGCGAGCGCGGCGACCACGGTGGTCAGTACGACGATCTTGCGTGCGAGGGAGCCGCTGCGCGGGCCCGCACCGGTGAGGGGTCCGGGTCGGGGGTCGTTCACGGGCCGGGGGCCGTCGCGCTGTACCCGACGCCGCGGACCGTGCGGATCGGGCTCGCCCCGCCGAGCTTGGCGCGCAGCTGCGAGACGAAGACGTCGACCATGCGGGTGTCGCGGTAGCCGGCGTACCCCCATACCTGGGCGAGCAGTTGCTCGCGGGTGAAGACCTGCCCCTCGTGCCGCAGGAGGTGGGCGAGCAGGTTGAACTCGGTGGCGGTGAGTTCGACCGGCTCGCCGTCGCGGCGCACGGTGCGGCTGACGGGGTCCACAGTGAGCCGGCCGGTCATCGCGGGCGGCGGACCGGGCGGGCCCGCCGCCCGGCGCAGTACGGCCTTGACCCGGGCGACCAGTTCGCGTGGGGAGAAGGGCTTGGTGAGGTAGTCGTCGGCGCCGAGTTCGAGCCCGAGGATCCGGTCGGCCTCCTCGCCCCGCGCGGTGACCAGCAGGACCGGTGTCCAGTCGCCGGCGTCCCGCAGGGCGCGGCAGAAGGCGATCCCGTCCATACCGGGCAGGCCGACGTCCAGGACGATCGCCACCGGGTGCATGCGGCGCGCGGCCGCGAGACCGGCGTTGCCGTCGGCCTCGACGTGGACGCCGAAGCCGTCCCGTGCCAAGTAGAGTCGCTGCACGTCGGAGATGTGGCGCTCGTCCTCGACGATCAGCACGAGGCCTTGGGACCGGGTCATCACTGCCTCTCACACGCGGTTGGCAGCACCGATGCTAACCGCGCCGAGCGGCCGTTCCGGTGGGCGCGCCGCCATCCGTACATGACCCGAACAATGTGCCGACCGCGCTCGGGCCGCAGAGATTTGTCCGAAGTGCGACTTTGGCTGGTTTCGCTCTTGCGATCGCTTGCTCGAAAATGCTTGCCATGTTCTGAGGGTAGGCTAACCTAACCACCGTGCAAGCAGCTGAAGAGACCTCCGCGGACACCCGTTCCCACGGTCATGAACTCTCCGTCCGGGGCGTCACCGTGGCGTACGACGGCGTAGACGTCGTCCACGACGCCTCCATGACGCTCCGACCCGGCGAAGTGACCGTCCTGGTGGGGCCGAACGGCAGCGGCAAGTCCACCGTGCTGCGCACCGTCGCCCGGCTGCAGCGGCCCCGTACCGGCACCCTCGTCATCGACGGGGACGCCGACGGCTTCTCGCTGAGCCCCCGTGAGTTCTCGCGCCGTGTCGCCCTCCTGACACAGGGACGCCCCACACCGAGCGGGCTGACGGTACGGGACCTCGTCGAATTCGGCCGGTACCCCTACCACGGACGCTGGGGCAGGGACGATCCGGGCGGCCGGGCCGCGGTGGACCGCGCGCTCGCCCTCACGGGCGTCGAGGAACTCGCCGAACGCGGTGCCGAGCACCTGTCCGGCGGACAGCTCCAGCGCGTCTGGCTGGCCGGCTGCCTCGCCCAGGAGACGGGCGTGCTCCTCCTCGACGAACCGACGACCTACCTCGACCTGCGCTACCAGGTCGAACTCCTCGACCTCATGCGCGATCTGGCGGACGACCACGGCATCGCCGTGGGCGCCGTCCTGCACGACCTCGACCAGGCCGCCGCCGTGGCCGACCGGATCGTCCTGCTCCACAGCGGACGGGTCATCGCCGACGGCGCGCCCGAAGAGGTACTGACGCCCGAGCGGCTGACCGACACATACGGCATCCGCATCGACGTCGAAACCGACCCCCTCACGGGCCAGTTGCGCACCCGCGCGATAGGCCGCCACCACTTGCGTACCGAAAGGCTCAGTACCACCTCATGAGACGACTCCTCATCACCGCGGCGGCCGCCACCGCCGCGGCCCTCGCCCTGACCGCCTGCGGGACCACCGAGCCCGTCGCCGACGACGCGAAGAAGACCGCCGAGCCCATCACCCTCACCGACGCCTCGGGCGCGAAGGTGGAGCTCGCCGGCCCCGCCAAGAAGGTCGTCGGGACCGAGTGGAACGTCGTCGAGAGCCTCATCTCGCTGGGTGTCGAGCCGGTCGGCGTCGCCGACGTCAAGGGCTACCAGACCTGGAACACCGCCGTCCCGCTCAAGGGCGAGGCCAAGGACATCGGCACGCGCGGCGAGCCCAGCATGGACACCATCGCCTCGCTGAAGCCCGACCTCGTCATCGCCACCTCCGACCTGCCGCCGGCCGCCCTCCAGCAGCTGCGCAAGGTCGCCCCGGTCCTCGAGGTGCGCCCCGGCGACGCCGCCGACCCGATCGGTCAGATGACCAAGAACCTGGACCTCATCGCCCGGGCCACCGGCACCACGGCGCAGGCCGACAAGCTCAAGCAGGGCTTCCAGGTCAAGCTGGAGCAGGGCAGGAAGGCGCTCTCCGACGCGGGCAAGACCGGCGCCCCGTACGCCTTCGCGGACGGCTACGTCGTCTCCAACCAGGTCTCGATCCGCCCGTACACCAGCGGTTCGCTCATCGGCGGGGTCAACGAGAAGCTCGGCCTGAAGAACGCCTGGACCGTTCCGGGTGACGAGGCCTACGGCCTGGCCACCAGCGACGTCGAGGGCCTCACCAAGCTCGGTGACGTGGAGTTCGCCTACATCGGCAACGACGGCGACAAGGACAGCAACCCGTTCGCCGGTGTCCTCGCGCAGGACAAGGTGTGGACCTCCCTGCCGTTCGTGCAGAAGGGCAACGTGAACCGCCTGCCCGACGGCATCTGGATGTTCGGCGGAACCGAGTCGATGAACAAGTACATCGACTCCGTCGTCGCCACCCTGACGAAGTAGCACCATGGCCGTCACCGCAACCACCGCCGCCACCCGTCCTTCGTCCCTCACGTCCCGGACGGGCGCGGCCGCGGTGACGGCCGTACTCGTCCTCCTCGTCACCGCCCTCGCGGCCGTGGACATCACCCAGGGCACCGCCTCCGTCGGCGTGCCCGAGGTGTGGCGGGCCCTCACCGGCCGGGCCGAACCGGGCGACGCGTCCGTCGTCATCGCCTCCCGGCTGCCGCGGATGGCCGCCGGACTGTTCGTCGGCGCCGTCCTCGGCATGGCGGGCGCCGCCCTCCAGGCGGTCAGCCGCAACGTCCTGGCCTCGCCCGACACCCTCGCCGTCAACGCCGGTTCCTACTTCGGCCTCGGCATCCTCGCCGTCTCCGGGATCTCGCTCCCGTTGCTGGCCTCCTCCGGCGTCGCCTTCGTCGGCGGTCTCGCCGCGGCGGCCGTCGTCCTCGGCCTTTCCGGCCTCGGCGCCGGCACCGTCCGGCTCGTCCTCGCGGGCAGCGCCCTCACCCTCGGACTCTCCGCCGTCACCGAGGGCCTGCTCCTGCTGTTCCCCCAGCAGACCGAGGGCCTCTTCCGGTGGAACCAGGGCAGCATCGCCCAGCACGGTTTCGGCGGTCTCCTGCAGATGGCGCCGATCGGCCTCGTGGGCCTGGTCGGACTGCTCCTCCTCGCCCGCCGCGTCGACGCCCTGGCCCTCGGCGACGACGCGGCCCGCGGCCTCGGCGTTCCCGTCCGCTCCACCCGGGTCACCGCGGTCGTGCTCGCCGCCCTGCTCTCCACGGCCGCCGTCACGCTCGCCGGCCCCGTCGGTTTCGTCGGCATGTGCGCCCCCGCCCTCGTCCGTCCGTTCGCCCGCCGCTTCCGCGGGTTCACCAGGAACCGGGCGAGCCTGCCGCTCGCAGGGCTCACCGGTGCGGCGCTGGTCCTCGGCTCCGACGTCCTGCTGCGGTCCCTCGTACGCTCGGACGTCGCGGTCGCCGTGCCCACCGGAGTCGTCACCAGCCTCGTCGGCGCCGTCTTCCTGATCGTCATGGCCATCCGGGTCAAGGACACCGCCGGCGCCACCGCCGTCGACCGCCTGCACATCAGGAGCCGGGTCGTCTTCCTCACCACCACGGCCGTCCTGGTGGCCGTACTCGTCGGCGTGGTCCTCGCCGCCCTGCTGCTGGGAGACACCAAGCTGCTCCTCGGCGACGTGATGAACTGGGCGCAGGGCAGGGCCGGACGGACGATCACCTTCGTCCTCGACACCCGCGTACCGCGCATCCTCGCCGCCCTCCTCGCCGGCGCGGCACTCGCCCTGGCCGGCACCCTGGTCCAGGCCGTGACCCGCAATCCGCTCGCCGAACCGGGCGTCCTCGGCGTCTCCGGCGGCGCGGCGCTGGGCGCCGTCCTCCTCGTGACGACGGTGCCGCCGGCCGGATCCTGGAGCGTGGCCGGCGCCGCGTTCGCGGGCGCCGCACTCAGCTCCGTCATCGTCTTCGGGCTCGCCGCCCGCGGCGGGTTCCAGCAGAACCGGCTGGTCCTCGTCGGGTTCGGCGTGGCGACCGCGGCGGCGGCGCTGGTCAGCCTCCTGATCATCCTCACCGACCCGTTCAACGCGACGAAGGCGCTCACCTGGCTGTCCGGCTCCACCTACGGCCGGACCCTGCCCGACGTGGTGCCCCTCGCGATCGTCCTCGTCGTCGGCCTGGTCGTCGCGGTCGCCCGGCGCACCGAACTCGACCTCGTGTCGCTCGACGAGGACACCCCGCGGCTGCTCGGACTGAGCCTGGGCCGTGGCCGCTTCGGCTTCCTCCTGCTCGGCGTTCTGCTCAGCGCCGCCGCCGTGGCCGCGGCCGGCACGATCGGATTCGTGGGACTCGTGGCCCCGCACGCGGCGCGGGCCCTGGTGGGCCGCCGGCACACCCGGGTGGTTCCGGTCGCGGTGCTGCTCGGCGCCGTCCTCGTCTGCACCGCGGACCTGGTGGGCCGCACCGTGATCGCACCGGCCCAGCTCGGCGCGGGCCTCATGACCGCGGTCATCGGCACGCCGTACTTCCTCCACCTGCTGGTACGCAGCCGCCGCTAGCGCGGCGGGGGACCGCCGAGGGGCCGGGTGGGGCGCGCACAGCCGCGCGCCGTACCCCGCCCCTGGGATCGACCGCGGGGACGACCTCTACATCGGAGGTCCGCGGCCGTACGCCGAGGCCGCGGCGCACGCCCGCCGATCCGTTCTGACCGTCGAAACCGTCGAACGCTCCCCGTACGACCCGGCCCTCGACGAGACGGACCCCCAGGCACCCGCCGACGGAGCCTTCTGGACCGAGCTCCACCGCCTGGTCGCCGAGCGCGGCGGGGTCCTGGTCGAGGAGCGCTACGTCGCCGGCGCCCACCACTGGCACCGGCTCACCACCACCGCCGGGATCACCCGCGCCCGGGCCCGGCTGACGCCGCGCGCCCGGCTGGCGGTGTGGCCGGACCTGAGCGACGACATCGAGGCGGGCGCGCTGGCGCACCAACCGGACCCCGGCCGACGAGCGGCGGACCCTGCTCGGCTCGGTGCGGATCGGGGACGTGGTGACCGGCACCGTCGTGAGCGGCCTGGACGACGTCGGCGTCCATGTGGACCTGGACGTGGACCTGGACGTGGACCTGCACGTGGACGGGAAGCGGGGGCGGCCCCTGGGCTTCCTGCGCGTCCCCGAGATGTCCTGGGAGCACTTCGACGACCTGGACCGGGTCGCCCCGATCGGCCGCCGGATCCGCGCCGAGGTACTCGACGTCGACCTGGAGCGGGAGCGCGTCAGCCTGTCCGTCAAGGCGCTGCACCCGGACCCCTGGCGCCCGTTCGCCGACACCCACCGGATCGGCTACAGCCTGCCCGGCGTCATCACCCGGATCATTGCGTTCGGGGTGTTCGTACGCCTCGCACCGGGCGTCGAGGGCATGGTCCACACGAGCGAGCTGCCCGACAGGACGTTCGAGAGCGGGGACGAGGTGCGTGCCACCCTGCTCGACGTGGACCTGCGGCGGCGCCGCATCAGCCTCGCGCTGGACGGTTGAGCGGCCTGCTGAGTGGCCTGCTGAGCAGCCCGCGGAGCGGCCCGCCGGGCGCCCGTACCTCCCCCGGAGCGGGTGACACGAGTGGTGATCACCACCGATCACCGGTTCAGTGGGGGCGTGGACCGATCATCACAGTCCGTACTCCCGCGTGAGCGTGCAGCCCGGTGACCTCCATGGACCACCGGGCACCCACCGGTGACCCCATGCTCACGGCCAGGTTCACACCCCCCGCCGTACCCGAGCTGCTGGTCCACCGGCCCGAGCTGCTCGAGCGCCTGACAGCCGGGGTGCGCGGGCCGCTCACCCTCATCAACGGACCGGCCGGATCGGGCAAGACCGTGCTCACCGCCCACTGGGCGGCCGACCGCCGCGCGCCGCGTCCCCCCATGTGGCTCACCGTCGAACCCGAGGACGCCCCCGGAGCCTTCTGGGCGTACGTCCTGGAGGCCCTGCACCGCGGCGGGGTGGGCCTGCCCGCCGAGGTCGGCAGGCCCACCCGGGCGGAAGGGGTCACCACGTCGTTCCTGGTGCGCCTGGCGGAGGGGCTGGCCGCGTCCCCGCGGCCCGCGGTCCTCGTGCTCGACCAGTTCGACACCGCCCAGCCGCCCGCCACGGCCGAGGGACTGGACTTCGTACTGCGCCACGCGGCCGGGGGCCTGCGCATCGTGCTCACCAGCCGATCGGACCCCCTGCTGCCCCTGCACCGCTACCGGGCGGCGGGCGAGGTCGCGGAGATCCGGCACGCCGACCTCAGGTTCACCCAGGAGGACGCCGAGGCGCTGCTGAACGAGCACCGGCTGGACATCTCGCCGGACGGGATCCGACGGCTGATGGAGCGTACGGAGGGCTGGGCGGCCGGGGTACGCCTGTGCGCGCTGGCGATGCAGCGCAGCGCCGACCCGGAGGCGTTCCTGCGCCAGTTCGCCGCCGACCGCACCACGATCGCCGGCTACCTCCTCACCGAGGTGCTCGACGCCCAGCCTCCGCCCACCCGGGACCTGCTGCTGCGGGTCTGCGTCACGGACCGCGTCCACCCGGACCTCGCGGACGCGCTGACCGGCCGGGACGACGGCGCGCGGACCCTTGCCGGGCTGGCCCGCGACAACGCGTTCCTGGAGCAGATCGACGCCTCGGCCTGGTACCGGCTGCACCCGCTGTTCGCCGAGGTCCTGCGCGCGCACCTGCGCGAGCGCTGCCCAGGTCTGGAACCCCGGCTGCACGGCCGTGCAGCCCGCTGGCTCGCCGGGACCGGGCGGCTCACGGAGGCCGTGCTGCAGGGCGCGGCCGCCGGGGATTGGCCGTTCGCGGCCGCGCAGCTGGTCGACCACCTGGCCCTCGGCCGCCTCTTCACCGGCCTGGACGCGGACCGGCTGGGCCGGGCGTTCGCCGGGATGCCGGTCGGGACGGCGGCCGCGGGGGCGGCGGGGGCGGCGGGGTCGTCAGGGGCGGCGCCCGCGCTGGTCGCGGCGGCCCGCCGCTTGGCCGCACAGGACCTTCCCGGATGTGAGGCCGCACTGCGGCAGGCGGACGCCGCCCTCACGGACTCCAGTGGTTCGCAGGCGCTCCTGGGCCGCGCCTTCCTCGGCGCACTCGCCGGGCGCGCGGCCGGGGACCTGGCGGCCACCGAGCGGGCCGCTGCCGACGTCGACCGGCTGCGGAGGGAGCTGCCGCCGCCCCTGCTCGCCGAGCGGCCCGAACTCGAAGCCCTGTGGCGGGCGCACCTGGGCGCCGCGGAACTCGGCGCCGGACACCTGGACCGGGCCGAGGCCGCGCTCGCCGCCGCCGTCGCCGCGTGCGGGCCACCCGGAGCGGAGCACCCCGCAACGGAGTACCCGCTCTGCGACGCCCTCGGCTCACTGGCCCTGGTCGAACTGCTGCGCGGCCGGTTGAGGCGGGCCGCCGAACACGCCCGCGCCTGCCTCGCCGTCGCCGAGCGGTCCGCCCTTCCGGCCGAGCGCCGGACCGCGGTCGCCCACCTGGTCCTGGCGGGCGTGGCCGCCGAGCAGGACGACCTGCCGGCCGCACGCGGCCACCTCGTCCTGGCGGCCGAGGCGAACGGCCTGCGCCCGGACCCCGCGACCGCAGCCCGGTCCGCCGTCATCGCCGCCCGGATCGCGGTCGCGGAGGGCGAGGCGGACGCGGCGCTCGCCGCGCTGCGCGCGGTGGACCCGGCCCGGCTGTCCCCCTGGGCGCTGGACGCGCTGGCCGTGGCCGAGTCGGCCGTCCATCTGGCCCGCGGGGACGCCGAGGCGGCCCTCCAAGTCCTGGACGCTTCGGCCGCGGACCGGCCGGAGCACGCGGTGGCCCGGGCACGCGCCCTCCTGGCCCTGGGCCGCGGAGCGTGCGCATCCCAAGCCCTGGCGGGCGTACCGCAGGACGACGGCGCCGCCACGCCGGTACGGGCCCACGCGTGCCTGCTCCGCGCGCAGCTCGCCGAGGCGGCCGGCGACTTCGAGGAGGCGCACCGGCGGCTGGGGGAGGCTCTGGCGCTCGCCCGCCCCGAGGAGCTGCGCCGGATGTTCGTCGAGAGCGGTCCCTCGGTGCGCCGGATCCTGGACCGGGACCCGCCGCCTGCCCGCCTGCACGGCTGGCTGACCCCCCGCACCCCGGTCCGCACCGGGCGCGCGCACCAGGACGGCGGGCAACCGCCGGTGGTGGAAGCGCTGAGCGCGCGCGAGGTCGAGGTGCTGCGCAAGGCCGCGGAGCTGCTGTCCACCGAGGAGATCGCGGCCGAGCTGTTCGTATCGGCCAACACGGTCAAGACCCACCTGAAGAGCATCTACCGCAAGCTCTGCGTCACCCGGCGCAGCGACGCGGTCCACCGGGCGCAGGACCTCGGGATGCTCTGAGCCGCGCCGAAGGGGCGGGGGTGCTGGGGACCGCTCTTTCGCCCGTACCGGGCGATGCCAGACGTCCGCCGGGGACCCACGATGGCGGGAGAAGGCCGGGAGCGGGCCGGGCCCCCTCCGCAGCCCCAGCACCCGATGCCTTCGTTCCGAGAGGAGTGAGGGCCTCATGCGCTACGAATTCCGTATCTCGGGGATCGTGCCGGACACGCTCGCCGCGCGCTTTCCCGAGCTCGACCGGATCCCCGTACCGGAGCAGACGCTCCTGTTCGGCAGCGTGGCGGACGAGGCCCATCTGTACGGGCTCCTCACCCGCTTCCAGTCCCTGGGGCTGCGCGTGCTCGAAATGCGCCGGCTGCCGGCCTGAGGCGCGGGGCCGGAGCGGGAGCCCGAGACGGCGACGGGCGAACCACCCGCTTCGGGTGATCACAGGGACCGGGCCCCCGGACGACACTGCGATGTGGGCGCCGAAGCCTGTCACCGACGAGCCGGAGCAGGACGGTCCTGCGCTGTACCGCCAACTGTGAGGTGAATTCCATGGGCCAGCCGACACCGACCGGGGGAAACTGGAACACCGGCCCTGCGCCGGGCAACACGCCGATGTTCTCGGGCGACGACGGCCAGGGCACGGGGAACGTGGGCACGATGTTCGCCGCGGTCCTCCTCCTGGTGGTCGGATGCCTCTCGATATTCCAGGGCATCGCCGCCATCGCCAAGGACGACGTCTACGCCCGCATCGGAAGCTACGTCTTCGAATTCGACCTGACGGCGTGGGGATGGATCCACCTCATCGTCGGAATCGTCGTCGTCCTCACCGGCGTGGGCCTCTTCGCCGGCTCGAACGTGGCCAGGGGAGCGGGCATCGCCCTCGCCGCCATCAGCGTGATCCTCAACTTCATGTGGCTGCCGTACCAGCCCTGGTGGTCGATCATCATCATCGCGATCGACGTGTTCATCATCTGGGCACTGTGCACGAGCTGGACGCACACCACCGAGTGACGCGAGGCCCCGGAGGTACCCGACCCGACGACGGGTCGGGTACCTCCGCGTTCCGGAACGAGCCTAGGCCTGGACCAGCGCGTGCAGATGCTCGTCGTGCCAGCCGTCGGCGTGCAGCAGGGCACTGCGCATGGTGCCTTCGAACGCGTACCCGGCCTTCTCCGCCACGCGGCAGGAGGCCGTGTTGGTCACCGCGTGGCACAACCGCAGGCGGTGCAGGCCGAGATCGTCGAGTGCCCAGCGGCCGACGCGCTCCGTCGCCGCTACGGCGACGCCCGCGCCGCGGGCCGCGGGCAGCAGCCAGTAGACGATCTCGGCACTGCCTCTCGCGAGATCGATGTCGCCCCAGCCGGTCAGCCCCGCCGCCTCGCCGCCCGGCCGGGCGATGGCCCACATCGCGCTGAGCTCGGCCCGCCACCGCTGGTGCATCCGCTCGATCCGCTCGGCCGCTTCCTCCGCGGAGTTCAGGAACAGGCGGTTCCACTGGCGGACGGCCGGGTCCCGGCTCGCGGCCAGCAGGGCGTCGGCATCGCTGATCCGCCAGGGGCGCAGCTCCCAGCCGCCGGGCAGCGCGAGTACGGGCTGCTCCAACGCGGCCAGGCGGCCTGCGGGGACGACGGGCGGTATGGGCGCGTCAGTGATCATCACGGAATCCTGCCACAGCCGCCGAACGCAGCGGCGCTGAGCGTGCACCGGGAAGGAGGCCTGGTGGGCGAGCGCCCGTCGGCCCCGCCGCCGATGCGCGCGAGCAGATCGTCGAGCGCGAGGTACTCCACCCAGTGCTCCCCGCCGGTGGCCCGCGCGCAGTTGGGCGGGACGCGGCGGTGCGCCGAGGGACGTGAGGAGATCCACCACCGGTGACGGGAGCGGCCGCAGCGGTGGATCGGCGGGGGCGTGCAGGGCCCTGGACAGAGCGGCTGAGGGGGTCACCGGTGCAGACTACCGACGTGAGGTGACCGAGCTCCGGGGTCAGGACCAGCCCAGCTCCGTGTAGCGGCGGCCGGCGCGGATGCCCTCGATCGCCGCCCCGGCGTACGGCACGATCGGCGACGGCAGTGCGTCCGTCGGCCACCAGGCCCAGCTGAGGCACTTGTCCGGCTCGCGGACCTCCTCGGTCCCCTCCCATCGGTGCGCGCGGAAGACCAGTTGCATGCGCGGCCGGGAGCCCGGGGGATCGACCACGTGCACGGTGTGCACGAGTTCGAGGTCCGCCGCACGGATCCGCAGGCCGGCCTCCTCCCGCGCCTCGCGGATCAGGCAGGAGATCGCGGACTCCCGCTCGCAGTGCCCCGCGAGGAAGTGGTGGTGCGAGGCACCGAAGGGGGAGTCGGGATGCCGAAGCCCGAGGAGTACGCGGCCCTCGCGTTCCAGGTAGAGGTGGGCCCCGATGACGTTGGGGCAGGCCCGGCCGCCGGCCACCGCGGCGGGGGCCGATGACCGGGCCTGGTGCAGGTCGATGACCTGCTGCGTCCACGGGCACATCGTCAGGTACGCGGTCGTCGCCGCGTCGAACCAGCGGAGCATGATCCCTTCACCGAGCGGCAGGGCGTCGGCGTCGCCGTCCCAGGCGCCGAGGTAGACCTGGATCCGCCCCTGGTCCAGGCCGTCGGGGCTGGTGCAGTCGACCACGGTGAACGGCTCCAGCGGAACCGTCAGGCCCGTCTCCTCCTTCAGCTCCCGCACGATCGCCTCGTGCGCGGTCTCGTTCTCCTCACGGCCGCCGCCCGGGACGCTCCACGTCCCGGGGTCGCAGATCTCCGGTTTGTTCGCGTCGCGCAGGTGCAGCAGGTACTGGCCGCGCGGGTTGACCAGCAGAGCGGCGGTGCCGTTCGGTTCGGCGGAAGTGGTGGACATGGGCGGGCTCCCCCTCGTCGCGTCCTGCGGATGGGCACATCACGCGTATGCATGCCCAAAGAACCGCGGTCCGCGCGGCCTTGACGGTCGGGGCGCGGATTCGACCGGACCGCCTGACCTGACCTGACCTGACCTGACCTGACCTGACCTGACCTGAGCGTACGTACATCCCTACGCCTCAGGTTCCGATGGCCTGCCCGAAGGTGAAGAAGCCGTCCGGGTCCACCCGTTGCTTGATCTCGACGAGCCGCCGATAGTTGGCGCCGTAGTACGCCGTGCGCCAGTCCGGCAGGTCCGGGTCGATGAAGTTCTGGTACGCCCCCTCGCCCACGTACGGCGCCATCGCCTCCCGCAGCCCCGCCAACCAGCGGAGATTCGCCTCCACGGCGTCCGCGCCGTCCTGCTCGGACCAGGAGGTGTCCATGCTGACCAGGCTCAGCGCGTCCCGGTGGACGAACGCGGTGTCGCCCGGCGCCACCCGGTTGATCGCCCCGCCCCACGTGTACAGGGCCAGGCCGCAGCCGTCCGGATTGCCGCTGCCGGGCCTGCGTGCGAGCAGGTCGAGGACGGTGGCGAGGGCCTCGGCGGGCAACGGCTCGGTGGCGAAGTGGGTGCGTACCGCGAACGCCCCGGCGGAGGTCTCGTGCAGCAGGTAGTCCTTCGCCTCCCAGAAGGTGCGGTCGGCGATGTCCTCGCGCACCGGGCGGGTGGCCGCGAGGGCCGGGGCGAGCAGCTCACGCAGCTCGCTCGCCGGGCCCAGGTGCAGACCGACGGCCGACACCGCGGCCCCGGTTCCGTCGGCGGCGCTGACACCGAGCCGGAGGGAGAGTGCATCCGGTGCCTTGCGCGCGATCTCCTGCATCACGGTGAACACCTCGGGCGCGTCCGCCCCCTCCCACAGCAGCAGGCAGGTGGAGACGTCGGACACCGGGCTCGCCCGGAAGGTGAAGGACAGGTTGATGCCGAAGTTGCCGCCGCCGCCCCCGCGGCAGGCCCAGTACAGGTCGGGGTTCTCCCGGTCGTCGCACGTCAGCAGTCGACCGTCGGCGGTCAGCAGCGTGGTGCGCACGAGTGCGTCCGCCGTGAGCCCGAGCGTGCGCGAGGTGGAGGAGGAGCCCCCGCCGAGGGTGAGGCCGGCGATGCCGACGGACGCGCCGTTGCCCAGCGCGAAAGCCATCTCGTGGGGCTGGATCGCTGCGTACACGTCGGACATCCGCGCCCCGCCCGCGGCGGTGACCAGGCCGGTGGAGCCGTCGGCGGTCACGGTGTTCAACGCGCTGAGGTCGAGGACCAGTCCGCTGCCCGCCGAGTAGCCGGCGTAGCTGTGTCCGCCGCCGCGCGCGACGAGGCCGATGCCGCTCTCGCGTGCCCACGCGACGGCGCTGCGCACATCGGCGGTCTTCGACACCGACAGCACGCCGCTCGGAGCGGTGGCCGCGAACCGCTTGTTGAACGGGGCGCAGGCCGCGTGGAAGCCGGAGTCGCCGGGGCGTAGCACACGGCCCGTCACGGCCCGCTCCAGTCGCCGCCAGTCGGATGCGGAGGGGCCGCGCGTCGCGCTCGGGCGGCCGCCGCCGCTCATCGGACCTCCTCGATGTAGGAGATCCCGGTCGCGGCGTGCGGGCCGTAGCGCTCCCACTTCTCACGCAGTCGCAGGCGGCCGTCCTCGGCCACCTCGGGGGTGTTGACCGTGCGTCCGCAGACCACTTCGCCGGTCGCGAAGACGAGGGTGTAGCCCATGGAGAGGGTGCCGTCCGGCTCGCAGGTGCCCACCGTCCAGCCGCGGCGCACCTCGCCGCCGACGACCTCGCCCCACACCAGGTCGCCCTGCTGGTGGTAGACGGCGACGGTCCGGATGTCGCCCTCGGGTTTGCGGAACTTCCGCCCGTCGTAGTTGATCACGGGGCCGACTCCGGCTGCCGGGCGAGGAACTCTGCCGACATGTCGGGGCCCCACCAGATCGCGTAGTAGGAGAAGTCCGCATCGTGCTTGTTGACGATGTGGTGCTCGACCCCGCCCCTCATCAGCGCGATGTCCCCGGCGGCGAGTTCGTGGCGCCGGTCCTTGCAGACCACCTCGGCCCGGCCGGACATGACGATGAACATCTCGCGTTCGTGATGGGCGTGGGCATCCGTCACGTCGCCGGGGCGCAGGACGCACCACGCCCCGCGGAAAGGGGTGTCAGGGGTGTCCAGTCCGGGCCACGGATGGAGCAGTTTCAGATCCAGTCCGTGGTCCCGAACCAGGTTTTCCGGCTCATTTCTCCGAATGGTCACGTCGGATTGTTGCTGGTCGGTCAACGTCCCACTCCGATCGACGTCCCTCATTTTCACGGCGGCGCGTGACGTCGTTCAGGCTAGAAGCCGGGGACTCCCGTCCGACAGGGGAATTGTTCCCTTGTCGAAAGGGAATTGGGGGTACGGTGGCGACGGCTGATCGCCGATCGGTGGATCAGCCGTGCCCGAGACCGGCATCCCGGGCGAGCACGATGGCCTGCGAGCGATCGGCCACGCCGAGCTTGCCGAATATCACCGAGACGCGGTTGCTGACGGTCTTCGACGCGAGTACGAGTTCGCGGGCGATGGTGCCGTTCGACTTACCCGCGGCGATGCGTTCCAGAACATCCCTTTCCCGGTTGGTCAGTTGCGGGAACGGATAGTAATACTGCTGTCCGGACGTCGCGCGCATAAGGGCGCCGAGCCGCCCGGCAATCGATTTGTCGATGATGGCCTCGCCTGCCGCCACGGCCTGGATCCCCCGCAGGATCTGGTCCGCGTCGGCCCGTTTGAACAGGTACCCCCGGGCGCCCGCCTGGAGCGCCGAGGTGATGGCCTGATCGTCGTCCACGGCGCTGAAGACGAGGATGCCCGTGCCGGGCCATAATCGCAGAACCTCGGGAATGACCTTTGCTCCGGCCGATCCGTCCATCTGCGGGTCGAGTACGAGGACACCGGGCCGGCAGCGGCACATTTCCTCGATCACCTCGTCCGCCGTCGCGGCCTCACCGACGACCGAAATGCCACCGGACCGTTCGAGAACGGAACGCACACCGTGGCGAATTGCGGGTTGGGCGTCGGCGAGGACGACGGAAACCGAGGTGGGGACTCGGTGGACGACCGGGAAGTCCTGGTCGGGACGGAGCGGCGCACCCTCTCTTCGTGGATCGGCATGTGGCGAGAGTGGCCAGATTAATCTCATGGTGTTCGTTTTCTGGTTCATTCGTACCTTCCCCCCACTTGATCGTGCCAGGCGGTCCATGCTGACCTGCCGGTACCCAGAATGGTCCAGAGGTCCAGCCCACCGCAACGGTGAGGAGTATGGGAAGAAGTACGATAGTTATGTCTGTGAGGGCATCACTATTCGCCCGTTATTCCATGGCTTCGCACATGCATCGACAATTCGAAATCGAGCCGTGTCACGCACCCACTGATCCGACCACTCCGACATCCTGTGCGCGACGTAGGATCGCCTCCCGGTCGCGCCAGTGGGCCCAGAATGCTCCGGTGTATCCGAGCCCGCCCAGACTGGTCAGGAAGGGATTGTCCGCGTAGTTGTTGTCGTGCTCGCTGGAGCCCGCCAGCGTCGGCAGCATCACCCGGTGGTGGTCCGCGGGATCGACGAGCTCCCACAGGAGATCGACGGAGCGGCTCCAGCGCCCGGCGGGATCGGCGAGCGTGTCGGTGCCCTCCAGCAGATCCGGCGAGAAGTAGCAGACCAGCCGGAAGTTGCCCGACGCGTCGAACATGAACTGCCGCTCGTACTCCACCGGCCCCGAACACTGCGACTGGGGCTTCAGGACGATCGGCTCGGTGGCCGTATTGGACTGCAGGCCCGCCACCGTGCGTACCCCGTCGCACCGCGCGGCCATCTCGATGCCCATCGGGGTGTGCGGGAAGAGCCGCAGCCCCAGCGAGAACCCGGTCACGGTCGCATCCAGTGCCATGAACGCGTCTACGCATTCGCGCATGGTCCGCGGGGTCTCGCCCGGCATTCCGAAGAGCGCCTCGACCATGGTCAGCATGCCGTTGGCGTGGCAGAGTCGGACCAGCCGCTCGGTGTCGGCGAAGGTGTAGTAGGTGGTGCCCTTCTGCGTGACCTTCCAGCCGCTCAGCATGTCGCCCCGGACATGGTCCGAGCCGACGTTCACCCCTCGGCAGCCCGCCGCGGCGAGCAGCTCGGCGAACTCCTCGTCGAAGGGCGCGGGTTGGCAGTAGACCCACAGCCGCAACGCGTTCAGCGGGTTCCCGGCGTCGGAGTGCTTGCGCCGGACGATCTCGCGCAGCAGGTTCTTGGCGTGGGATATGGACAGGTTGAACTCACTGTCGGTGGTGTGCTGGTCGAGCACGCCCTGCGAGGCCAGCGACTGCATTTCGTCGACGACCGCGGCCACATCCCGCCGGCCCGTCCGGATGCCCTTGGCGTCCGGCTCCACACAGTGCGAACAGCGGTAGGTGCAGCCGTTCTTGGTGAGGATCCCGGCCAGCCCGCCGCGCTGGTAGTACAGCAGGTTGTCCACCTTGTGCGGCTCGCCGGAGCGGCGGACGTACATTCCGGAGCGGTCCACCTGCCAGGTCCGGTCCTCGAACTGCCCGGCGGGCAGCGGCGCCGCCGCCATACGGCCCGACAGGGTCAGCGCCGGCGGCGGCACCCGGGTCACCCCTTCCGGCGTATTGCGGATGAGCCCGCTGACCGTGTCCGTGCCACGCCCGGTGACCAGCGCGTCGGCGAGGTCGCAGATGATCTGCTCGCCCGGTCCCTTGACGCCGAAATCGATGCCGAAGTAGTCGACGAGCGCGAAGGGCATGGAGGAGAAGCCGATACCGCCGCCGACGATCGGCGCGTCGGTCAGCCGCCTGATCTCGGTGATGATCTCCTTGTGCTCGCCGACGAAAGGGCGCTGTTCGAAGGCGTAGACGGTGTCGGTATTGCGGACGGTGACACCGACGAGGACGGGACTGTGCGTCCCGAAGTACTCGGAGAGGCAGGACTTCCAGTCCTCCCGGTGGAACGTGAGGTCGACCACCTCGACCTCGAAGTCGGCGGCCTCCAACGAGGTCGTGAGCACATCGAGCGCATAGGGTGCGATCGGTGGGTGCACCTTGTTGGGATTGACCAAAAGCACCAGGCCTCGGCCCATCGAAATTTCTCCCCCCTGGCCTGCACGCAGGCGAAATTGCGTTATCTGACGATGCCGAGGCAGATCCCGAACTCGGGCTTCCCGCCCAGCAGATAGGCGCCGGCCGACTGGAGAATGCGGTCCTGGGCGGTGGCGTGCTGGCACATCGTGGTGGTGTCGCGCATCCAGCGGTCCATCGGCGACGACTGGTGGATCGACCAGGTCTGGAGCAGGTCGCAGAGCCGGGCCACGATCGACCGTGAGGTGCGGAAGGCGTGCACCCAGGCGATCGGGGACGCGGCGCGCTCCTCGGGAGTGAGGTCGTCCAGGGTGCCCCCGGCGGCCAGCACCTCCCACTGGCGGTGCTGGCTCCCGTACACACCGCTGCGGGTGGCGAGGAAGTCCGCCTCGCACTCGGCGAGCAGGACCTGGGCCCGGAAGTGGTCCTTCCAGGCCACCCCGGTCATCCGGTCGACCCGGGTCCGGGCGATCTCCCGCGCGTGGTCCAGGGCGGCCCGGGCCACCCCGAGCGCCACCCCGCACATGCTGCGGGTGAACGCGTCCGGCTGGGCGAGCGGGCCGGGCCGGCCGCGTACCTTCCCGAAGCTGTACGTGTGCTCCTCGGGGACGAAGACGTCGACCATCGTGTAGTCGCAGCTCCCGGTGCCGCGCATCCCCATGGTGTGCCAGTTGTCGATGACCTCCACCTGCGCCCGGGGCACCAGGAACTGCCGCGACTCGTGCGGATTGCTGCCGTCCGGGCTCGCGTACGGCCTGCCGTCCTCGAAGACGAACGCGCCCGAGGTCACCCAGTCGCAATGGGTGATCCCACTGCCGAACGACCAGCGGCCCGAGAGCCGGAAACCACCGGGAACCCGCTCGGCGTGCCCGGTCGGCTGCAGCAGCCCCGCCATGATCGTGTCGGGGGTCGGGAAGATCTCCTTGGCCACCCTCTCGTCGAGGAAGGCACTGAAGACGCCGCTGCTCGCCCCCATCACCGTGCACCAGGCCGCGGAGGCGTCCCCGTGCGCCAGCGTCTCGACGACGCGGGTCTGCTCCATCGTGGTCAGCGCCAGGCCGCCCAGCTCACGGCCGAAGGCCATCCGGAAGACGCCGGCGTTCCGCAACAGGTCCACCACGTCGGCCGGCAGCCGCCGTGCCTCCTCGATCTCCGCCGACCGCTGCCGCAGCAGCGGCGCCAGCTCCTTCGCACGGGCCAGCAGCTCCGCCGCGGTGGCGGGCACCTCGGCTCCCGGGGTCCGGGTCATGGTCATGTGATCGCCCTTCACTTGGCCCTACTTGACGATGCCGAGGCTCATCCGGAACTTGGGCGGCCGGCCCAGCAGGTAGGCGCCACCGGATTCGAGGATCAGGTCCGACGCGGCGACGTGCTGGCACATGGTCGCGGTGTCCCGCATCCAGCGGTCCATCGGCGAGGACCGGTTGATCGACCAGGCCTGCAGCAGGTCGTAGAGCCGGCTCACGATGGCCCGCGAGGTACGGAAGGCATGCACCCAGGCCAGCGAGGACGCGGCCCGCTCGGTGGCGGTGAGATCGTCCAGCGTGCCCCCGCCGGCCAGGACGTCCCAGTGCCGCTGCGAGCTGCTGTAGACACCACTGCGGGCGGCGTTGAACTCCGCCTCGCACTCGGCGAGGGCGACCTGCACGCGGAAGGTGTCCGCCCACACCGTGTTGGTCATCCTGTCCACCCGGGTGAGCGCGGTCTCCCGGGCATGGTCCAGGGCGGCCCGGGCCACCCCCAGCGGTACCGCGCACAGGCTGCGCATGAAGGAGTCCGGCTGGGCGATGGGGGAGTCGGTGCGGCCCCGCACCTTGTAGAAGGTGTAGGTGTGCTCCTCGGGCACGAACACATCGGTGATGGTGTAGTCGCTGCTCCCGCTGCCGCACAGGCCGGTGGTGTCCCAGTTCCCGACGACCCCCACCTCGTGGGCCGGCACCAGGAACTGGCGCGACGCGTGGGAGTTGCTGCCGTCCGGGCTCGCCCAGGGCTCACCGTCCTGGTAGATGAAGGCCCCGGAGGTCACCCAGTCGGCGTGGGTGATCCCGCTGCCGAACGACCACCGGCCGGTCAGCCGAAAGCCACCGGGCACCCGCTCCGCGTGTCCGGCCGGCGCGATCAGCCCGGCGGTGATCATGTCCAGGCTCGGGAACACCTCCTTGACCACTGCGGGGTCCAGGAAGTTGCTGATCGCCCCGGTCATCGCCCCGATCGCGGCGCACCAGGCGGCCGAGGCGTCCCCGTGGGCGAGGGTCTCCACGACCTCGGCCTGCTGCATCGACGTCAGCTCGGGACCGCCCCACTCGGGCCCGAAGCACATCCGGAACACGCCGGTCTCGCGCAGCATGTCCACGACGTCCGACGGGAGTTGCCGGGCCTGCTCGATCTCCGCCGAACGCTCCCGCAACCGCGGGGCCAGTGCCTTGGCCCGCTCCAGGATCTCTGCCGCGGTGGTGGGTGCTTCGGTGCCCGGGTTCCGGGTCGTGCTCATGCGTTCCCCCTCGGGTGACGGTGTGATGCGTCCTGTGTGACCTGTGCGTCCTGCGCCTGTCCGGATGCGCTGCGCCGCCGCTGCGCGGAGGCGGTCATTCGTCCACGTCGAGCAGCCCGGCCGGCATCTCGAACGGCGCGTCCGGATCCGGCGGCCCGATCGGTACGGCGTCCAGCTCGACCAGCGCCTCGGCCGCGTCCAGCCGGTCGAGGCAGGTCCGGGTGTCGTCGGCCTCGCACACGACGAAGGAGTGCCGTGCCAGGTAGCCGCCCGGCGGCAGCCGCAAGGTGGTGCCCGGCTCGGCCATCGGCGCGGCGGTCACCAGACCCGGCGCCCCGCTCGGTACGCGCACCGAGCGCAGCAGGCAGTCCCGCCGCGGGTAGCCGAACCGGATACCGGCCACCGCACGCCGGGTGGGCCTGGTGTCGGGCCGCTGCCCGGTGGCCACGTCGAAGAGCACCTCACCGGGCTCGATGCCGGTGGCGGTCCTGCCGAGGAAGGGGATCAGGTCCCCGCCGAGGCGGCCGTTGATCTCGATGATGAGGGGCCCGCGGTCGGTGAGCCGCAGCTCGCTGTGGGTGATGCCGTCCTCGATGCCGAGCGCCCGGTGGGCGCGGGCCAGGGTGCTCAGCAGCTCCTGGTCCGCCATCAGCGGGTCGGCCGCGTCGACCAGGTGCCCGACCTCCTCGAAGTAGGGCTGGTCGCTGCTGTGCTTGCGGGCCAGGAACATCGGCAGGTACTCGCCCTTGTGGACGGCGCCGTCGACGCTGATCTCCGGTCCGGGTGCGTAGCCCTCCACCATGGCGCTCGCGCGGTACGGCCCGGGATCGACCTCGCTCGCGGACAGGGCGATCCGGAACGCCGCCTCCACCTCGCCCGCGTCAGCCGCGAACACGACACCGATGCTCGCGCCCATCGCCCGGGGCTTGACCACCACCGGGTAGCCGATCCGCTCGGCCGCCGCCCTGGCCTGCCGGGCCGTGGTGGTCAGCTCGAAGCCCGGCTGGTAGAGGCCCGCCGCGGTGAGTTCGGCCCGGGTGCGCCGCTTGTCACGGCAGCCGCGCACACCCGGTACGGACAGCCCCGGCACCCCGAACTCGGCGGCGAGCAGACCGGCGTCCAGAACGAGCGGCTCGTCCCAGCACATCAGCCCGGTGATCCGGCGCCGGGCGGCCACCTCGCGGGCCGCCGCGCCCATCGCCGCGGAGTCGAAGACGTTGGCGACGATGATCTCGTCGAAGTACTCGCGCTGCCAGGTGGGCTTCAGGTTGTTCAGCAGCACCATGTCCAGGCCGGCCGCCCGGGCGCGCCGGCGGATCGGCGCGATCAGGTACTCCCGGTAGACCTTCAGTCCGCTGCCGATGACCAGCAGGGTGCCCTTGCCGGTACTCATCACGGGCTCCCGGTGGCGCTGGTGGCGCTGGTGGTGGCGGTGGCCGGGGTGGTGTCGGTGTCTGCGCGGCGGGTGAGGAGGTCGGTGAGGATGTCGTGGGAGCGGTGGGCGAGGACGCTGATGAGGGAGTCGGCGATGCCGTGGGTTTCTTCGTTGACGCCTTGGAGGTAGACGGCTCCCCAGGCGGATTCGCCGAGGTCGACGCGGTAGTTGCGGCTGACGGTGATCTCGTCGAGGCCGACCCGTGCGGCGAGTTCCCGTACGAGGGCGGGCTTGCGCGAGTCGAAGCCGGTGCCCAGCACCACCAGGTCGCACCGGAGCGGCTCGATCTTGCCGCTCAACCGGTCCCGCAGGTCGAGGACGACCTCCCCGCCCTCGGTCCGGGCTCCCGCGACCTCGGTCATCGCGCGCACCTCGGAGCGCTGCGGCCCCACCATCTTCTGGCGGTACAGCATGGTGTAGAGCTCGTCGAGGAACGGCGGGGCCAGCCCCGCGTAGTTCGTGAAGCGCATCTCGTCCAGGAGTTGCGAGCGGACCTCGGCCGGGCTGTCGTAGAACTCGTCCACGAAGGACGGGAAGAACAGCTCGTTGACGAACTTGCTGGACTGGTAGTTCTGCAGCCCGATCGAGCGCACCACCATGGTGATGTGACTGGCCGGCAGGTTCTCGTGCAGCGCGAAGAACATCTCCGCGGCGCTCTGCGCACCCCCCACGACCACGACCCGGACGGGCTGGTCCTTGGGTATCTGCGTGATCCGGGTGCGGTACTGGGCGCTGTGGATCAGCCGGTCCCCGGGCAGGGCGGCGAACACCTCGGGGATGCGCGGGTCGCGGCCGCCGCCGATGACGAGGTCGCGGCAGCGGATCGTATCGCCGTCGGTGAGCCGGACGCTCCAGCCGGACAGGGTGCCGTCGGCCGCGTGGACGGGGTCGACCCGGGCGGCGCGGGCGTCGTAGCGGATCCTTACGCGTTCGAGTGAGGCGGCGACCCATTGGAGGTAGTCGGAGAACTCCCAGCGGAAGGGGTGGAAGGTCCCCAGATTCACGAACGCGTCCAACCGCCCTTGCGCATGCAGGAAGTTGAGGAAGGAGAACCTGCTGCTCGGATTGCGCAGCGTGACCAGGTCCTTCAGGAAGGAGACCTGGCTGCGTGCCCAGGGCATCAGCAGATCGCGCTGCCACTTGATGTCCGGCCCCTGCTCCAGCAGTAGTGTGCCGTCGGCCAACGCGTCCGATCCGGACTCCTCGATGGCCACCGCCAACGCCAGATTCGCCGGACCCGCACCGATCGCCAGCACACCGACTTCCCGCTCAGTCACTCTTCCCCCTCGATGTCGATTCGGACCATGCCGGCGGCGGCCTCGGCCCGCCGGAGCGCCTCGGTCGAGCTGTCCGCGGTGGCCATGACGATGCCCGCCCGGTGCCAGGAGTGGCGCAGTTCCGCGACCGGGTGCCCCGGCCCCACGGTGACCGCGGCCAGGAAGACGCCCTCCGCCTGCCGGGCCTCCTCGACCCCGTGCACGGCGCTCACCCGGCCCGGTGCGGCCGCGAGGAACCGCACAGCCGCGCCGCCCTTCGCGCTCCGGGGCAGCTCGGCCGGCAGCCCCTCGCCCTTCAGTACCGCGTAGTAGCTGCGCAACAGCTCGACCGGATAGGCCAGTTGGATGGTGTCGAGGATGCCGCCGCCGGGCACCCGGCCCGCGCACTCCACGAGGTACGGGAGCCCGTCCGAGACGATCCACTCGCCGTGGACGAACCCGTCGCGGAAGCCCACGGCCCCGACCAGGAGTTCGGTCCGCTCCACGAGCAACCGTGCGAGGGCATCGGGTATGTCGGCCGGCACGGTGTGGGTCAGCTCCACCGGGTGGGGCCCGGGGAACAGCTGCTTGCCCGTGACGTTGACGAACAGTGCGGCGCCGTCCCGCACGAGCATCTCGACGCTGTACTCGGGCCCCTCGACGTACTCCTCGGCCAGCATGGACAGCTCCATGGGCCGGTCGGGTACGAAGATGCCCTCGTCCTGCACGAGGCAGTCCGCCCAGGCCTGTTCGACCTCGGCCGCATTCTGGATCACCCGGGTGCCCACCGATGCCTGACGGTTCGCCGGCTTGAGCACGACGGGCCCCGACCGGCCGCGCAGGAAGTCCCGTACATCGTCCGGACCCCGTACGGGGACACTCGCCGGGTTCGCAATGCCGACGGCCGCGCTCACCCTGCGCAGCAGGGACTTGTCGCGCAGGATCTGCGCGGCGCCGAGGCCGGCGCCCGGCAGACCGTAGCGCTCGGCCAGCCGGGCGGCGAACGGCGTCGCGTACTCGATGGCGGGGACGACCGCGGCCGGGTCGAGGTCGGGGTGGGCGTTGAAGAACTCGTCGGCCTTCCCCGCGAGGTGGTACTCCCACTCGATGAGACCCCGGACGAACGCCACCCCCTCGATCTGGCCGCGCACCCCGCGCTTGCGGACGACGTCCGGCTCCTCCACGTAGATCACCGAGTCGTCCGGCTGGAACGCCCCGATCGCGGCGAGCGTGACCCCGACGAACCCGACCACCAGGACCGGGCGGGACAGGTGTACCAGGTGCACCGGGTGGACCGCTCCGGGCCCCGGCCGGCCGGTCACGAGGCACCCCCGACGACTTCCGGCTTTCCGGCCGAGTCCGCCTGCGGGCCGGTGACGGCGACCGGTTCCGGCGGTTGTCTCACACCCGCCAGAGCGAGCAGTCCGGCGACGGCGGTCAGCACACCGCACAGCAGCCAGAAGCCGCTGCCGAGCTCGGTCCAGAGCCATACGCCGAACAGCGGTGCGAGGGCGCCGGCGGCGCCGCCCACCGCCTGCATCGTGCCGATGTAGCGGGCCTTCACCGCCTGGGGGAAGGTCGCCGGGTGGGCGAACATGCTCGGCGCGGCGATCATGATCCCCGCCACGACCAGCACCGCACCCGCGATGGTGAACGCACCGGACCGGGAGGAGAGTCCGTAGACGGCGAGGCCGAGGGCCTCCACCAGGTGGCCGGTGATGACGCGGACGTGTTTGGGCAGTCGGCTGAGGTAGGCGGTGATCTTGAGTTCGCACGTGATGAGCACGACGGACGACACCGTGAGCACCGTGCTGTAGAAGCTGGTCGGGTAGTGGTCGGCGGCGAGCTCGAGCGGCAGGGCGATATGTCCCTGGGCGTAGGTGAGCGAGCCGAGCAGCACGGCGGCCAGGTAGTACAGGTACTTCCGGTCGCGCAGCATCGCGGCGTACCCCGAGGCCGGGCGCCCGGCCGCCGGAACTGCTGCGCCGGAGGGTTCCTTCGCATCCTCGGTGCCGGTGCCGGTGCCGGTGCCGGTGCCGGTGCCGGTGCCAGCCTCGGCGCCGGCCCCGGTCCCCTCCTGGACGGCCTTGCGCGGCAGCAGCGCGAACGCCAGCAAGGCGTAGACCAGCGCGGTGCCTCCGTCGATCCAGAACAGCAGGTCCCAGTCGACCAGGATCACTACCGCGGCGATCAGCGGCGCCAGGGCCGCACCGATGTTCAGCGCGATGCGCATCATCGAGAACGCCATGACCTGGTACCGGTCCGGCATCAGGTCGCTCAGCATCACCGCGGCCGCCGGCCGGTAGGCCTGGGTGAACAGGCCCGCCAGCCCGACGACGACGAGCAGCGGCCACAGCGCGCCCGGCCCGCTCAGCCAGGAGATCGCCGCCACCAGCGGGGCCGAGCCCGCCATCGCCGTCACGATCGTGGCCCGGGGGCCGAACCGCTGAGTGAACTCACCGCCCAGCATCGTGCCGAAGATCGACCCGGCGCTGTAGGCGACGAGGGCCAGACCCGCGGCGGCGACCGGCATTCCGCGGAAGGTCAGGTACAGCACGAGGAACGTCTGGACGAAGGCGCCGAGCTGGTTGATCAGCACGCCGCCGAGGAGATAGCGCACCGGCGTCGGGGTCGCCTTCAGTGCCTCGAACACACCGATCGGAGTGTCCTCCTCCGTCTTCTTCATGCCGCTCCCTTCATCAAGGCATCGACGATCCGCCCCGCGACGAGCGGAGCCTGACTGAAACCGGAGCCGCCGCAGGCCGCCCGGGACCACACGGCGGGACCCACCCGGGCCAGAACCGCGCCACCGGTGTCCGCGGCGGTCGCGTAGTGGCACTCCTTCACCGCAGCCACGGCGTAGCGCTCCAGGCCGCACAGCGGGGCCGCTGCGGCCAGTCGCTCCACCCAGGGCGCCTGGTCCTCCGCCGCACCGTCCGCGGTGCCGCTCACTTCCCGGGACACGGCGTCGGAACTGATCTTCAGCAGCGCGCCGCCACCCGGGGGCATCACCCAGGCCCGCCCGTCCGCGCCGAGCCCGCCCGCGGCGGGCGCCGTCCCCCACCATCGCGCCGCGTCCGCGGGCGGCCGCAGGTAGACCATGGTCTGGCGGTGCAGTACCACCGGGTGCCCGACCAGGTCCCGGGTCCACGGACCTGCCGCGACCAGCACCAGGTCGGCGCCGAGCTTCTCGCCGCCGCCCAGCAGGACGTGCGCCGAGTCCACGTCGATCCCGGCGACCGGGCTGTACGGCCGCACCGTCACCGCGGGATGCGCGGTCAGCCACCGGACCGCGGCCCGCAGCACCCGGTCCGCCAGCAGCACCCCGCCGTCGGCCTCCAGCACCGCTGCGGATCCGGCGGGCCACCGCAGGTGCGGCAGGTGCTCCGGGTCCACCGTCCGTAAGGGCACACCCGCGGCGGCGGCCGCCTCGGTCACCGGTGCCACCTGCTCCTGGGGCAGGGCCGTGACCACTCCCACGCGGCGGTAGAAGCCGGCGCCCAGCAGGGTCTCCAGCTCCAGCCACCGCCGGTGGGCGGCGACCATCTGCCCGGTGGCGTCCGCGTCGTCCGCGCTGAGGGTACGGATGACCCGGTGGTGGTCGGACGAGCTCGACTGCGGATTGGGTACCGGGCCCCGGTCCAGCACGGTCACGCGGTGGCCGGCCAGCGCGCATTCCACCGCGGTCAGCAGCCCCGTGACACCCGCTCCGACGACGATCACCCGGCGGGATCCGGCCGCCGCCCTCACGGCCCCGTCTCCGCCAGCCTCGGCAGCCGTACGGGCGTGACCCGCACGGCATCCGACCGGGCGGGGACCGAGCGGTCCGGCAGGGCCTCCTCGGCCAGATCGATCAGCACCGGGCCCGCGCAGCGCAGGAACACCTCCACCTCGTGGCAGAAGTCGCCCGCGTCCGAGGGACCCACCTCCCACCGGTCGAGCCGCGCCAGTTGCTCGGACAGGGTGAAGGCCACCGAGGTCAGGCTGAACCGGCGCACGTCGTAGGCGGCGGAGAATCGTTCCAGCATGAGCCCGGCCGCCGCCCGGGACCGCTCGGACACCGGCAGCGGCCCCCGGTCCGTCCACGCGGCGACCTTGTCGGCCACCCGGTTCCAGGGCCGCACGAGCCGGGTACTGGTCACGTGCTCCAGGGCCGCGCGGTTGAAGTTGGTGCGCTGGAAGTCCGGTCCGGTCGCGGCGAGATAGAACCGGATGAGGTCCCTCGGCACCTCGGCGGCCAGTTCCCGCCCCGTGACGACATGGCCGCGGCTGGTGGAGAATTTGTCGTGGTCCAGCTCGTAGAACTCGTTGGTGACGAAGTGCTCGGGCAGCGTGTAGCCGCCCAACGCCAGCAGCATCGCCGCCCCGACCACCGCGAAGGCGAAACCGGCGTCGGAGCCGAAGAAGTACGCCACCTGCGTACCGGCATCGGAGAACCACAGCTCGTCGTCGGCGGCGAGCACCGCCCCACGCTGCTCGGCCGCGAGGGCGGTGCAGTGCATGCTCCAGGCGATGGTCTCGGCATCCGCGTAGATCACCTGCCCGGCGACCTCCGGGAACGGCGCGGGGATGCCCCAGGAGATCGGCAGGGTGAGGGGATAGTCCGGGAGCGGCCGGGACAGGATCTCCTCGATCATCTGTGCCAGGCGCGGCCGCATCCTCGCACCGAGCCGGGCGAAGTACGCGACGAGCTCATCGCGGTGGTCCTCCAGCGGGAGCACCAGAACCTGCTGCTCCCGCAGTTCGACCGGATCGTCGGGGTCCAGGGTCGAGCGCGGTGCGATCAGGTCGGCGGAGGCGATCCAGTGCCCGCAGTTCTCGCACAGGCCGGCGCAGCCGTCGGCGAGGCACACCGGGCAGCCACCGCGTACGTAGGCGTCGGTGAGGTACTCGCCGGTGCGCGGGGAGTACGGGAACCTGACGCTCTGGAGGCGGAGCTTGCCCCCGCTGTGCAGGCGTTCGAAGAAGTGCCGGACCGTCTTCACGTACCGGTCGCCGAACCGGACAAAGCCGTCCGGCTCGATACCGACGGCCGCGAGCGTCCGCTCGACCTGCGCGGCAGAACGGACGCGCAGGTCCTCGGGCGGGACACCCAGCCTGCGGGCGGTGGTCACGATGTAGTTCTGCGTGAAGTGCACACCCGTGCCGAACAGCACGTCCTGCCCGGCGGAACGTGCGTACCTCGCACAGACGTCCGCGGCGAGGAAGGGGCCGGCCAGGTGGCCCAGGTGCAGGTCGCCGTTCGCGGTCGGGCCGGGCGCGATCACCAACGTCCGCTTCATGACGGACTCCCGGTGGCGCTGGTGGCGCTGGTGGTGGCGGTGGCCGGGGTGGTGTCGGTGTCTGCGCGGCGGGTGAGGAGGTCGGTGAGGATGTCGTGGGAGCGGTGGGCGAGGACGCTGATGAGGGAGTCGGCGATGCCGTGGGTTTCTTCGTTGACGCCTTGGAGGTAGACGGCTCCCCAGGCGGATTCGTCGAGGTCGACGCGGTAGTTGCGGCTGACGGTGATCTCGTCGAGGCCGACCCGTGCGGCGAGTTCCCGTACGAGGGCGGGCTTGCGCGAGTCGAAGCCGGTGCCCAGCACCACCAGGTCGCACCGGAGCGGCTCGATCTTGCCGCTCAACCGGTCCCGCAGGTCGAGCACCACTTCATCGCCGTCGAGGCGGGCTCCCACCACCTCGGTCATGGCCCGGACCGAGGACCGCTGGGGGCCGAGCGCCTTCTCCCGGTAGATCATCGTGTAGAGCTCTTCGAGGAACGGCGGCGCGACTCCGGCGTAGTTCGTGAAGCGCATCTCGTCGAGGAGCTGGGTCCGGACCTCGGCCGGGCTGTCGTAGAACTCGTCCACGAAGGACGGGAAGAACAGCTCGTTGACGAACTTGCTGGACTGGTAGTTCTGCAGTCCCATCGACCGGACCACCATCGTCACCCGGCTCGACGGAAGGTTCTCGCGCAGGGCGAAGAACATCTCCGCGGCGCTCTGCGCACCACCGATCACCACGGCCCGGACGGGCTCGTCCTTCGGTATCCGGGTGATCCGGGACCGGTACTGGGCGCTGTGGACCAGGCGATCCGCGGGGAGACCCGAGAGGACCTCGGGCACCCGGGGATCGCGGCCGCCGCCGATGACGAGGTCGCGGCAGCGGATCGTATCGCCGTCCGTGAGCCGTACGTCCCAGCCGGACAGGGTGCCGTCGGCCGCGTGGACGGGGTCGACCCGGGCGGCGCGGGCGTCGTAGCGGATCCTTACGCGTTCGAGTGAGGCGGCGACCCATTGGAGGTAGTCGGAGAACTCCCAGCGGAAGGGGTGGAAGGTCCCCAGATTCACGAACGCGTCCAACCGCCCCTGGGAATGAAGGAAGTTGAGGAAGGAGAACCTGCTGCTCGGATTGCGCAGCGTGACCAGGTCCTTCAGGAAGGAGACCTGGCTGCGCGCCCAGGGCATCAGCAGATCGCGCTGCCATTTGATGTCCGGGCTCTGTTCCAGCAGAAGCGTGCCGTCGGCCAATTCCGTCGATCCGGACTCCTCGATGGCCACCGCCAACGCCAGATTCGCCGGACCCGCACCGATCGCCAGCACAGCAACCTCCCGATCAGCCACACTTCCCCCTCGATCACAGAGATCCGACTCGCGGACAGGCAGTAGCGAGGCTAGATTTCCGCCGTTCCCGATCGATAGGGGAATTTGTCCCGCCGACTGGGGAATCTCGGGCGGGGAGCGGCACGGGATCGGGGAAGCGGTCGGGGCGCGCCGCTCGTCGCCCGTTGCTCGCTGGTCGCCGGGGCCGATACGTCCATACGGAGGGCGCGGCGCCACCTCTTCGAGGGAACCGGGCGGCCCTACCCAGGCCGAGAGGCCCTCAGCTGCCGAAGGAAAGGGGGACGGCCCCGCTCGGGTCCGTGCGGTGCTCCGGCGCCGTTGTGCGGTTACAAGGAGAAGTCACGTGTCGCGTGTTCTGAAGAGTGCGGGTCTCGCTCTGGTGCTGGGCCTGGCGGTCATCGGCGGTGCGTCGTCGGCGTCCGCGGACGCCACCGCGGAGGGCATCGCGGCCGGCTCGCCCGGTGTTCTCTCGGGCAACCTGATCCAGATCCCGATTCACGTTCCGATCAACCTGTGTGGTAACAGCATCAACGTGATCGGCCTGCTCAACCCGACTGCCGGCAACACCTGCATCAACGCCTGAGGCTCGTGAATCGCGGTCCGTCCCGGTCGGAGGCTCGAACGGGGCGGACCCGCACGCGGCGCACCGCCCTCAGGGCAGGGTGCGTACGTACGTACGTACGTACGTGCTGGTCGCGCAGTTCGTAGCGGGCGGCGAGCACGCCGGTTCGCCCGTCGCCACCTTCCCGGCCAGGTCGGGCTCGGCCCGGACCGCGGCGGCGACCGCTCCGCACGGTTGATGCGCGAGGATGCGCACGAGCGGTATGCGCAGCTCCAGAACCCCATACGCGATGCTCCCGAGTACGGCCTCGTGAATCGACGCTGCCCAGCACGATCGCGACGGGTTGCCGAACCGCTCGGGGGCAGTCCTGAGGGAAGCGCGAAGTTCTCGGCATGCGGGCAGCGGGGGAGTGGCCTCGCGGGCGGCCCGCCGGGCGGCCAGGCGCCGCGTCGCGGTCTGTGCGCCCGATGCCATGCGGGCGGCTTCCACCCCGAGCGCCTCCTCGCCCTTCCCGGTCAGGCGGTAGTACCGGCGGAGCCGGCCCCGCTGGGCCTCTTCGCGGTCCGCCTCGATGACTCCCTCGGCCGCCAGCCGCTCCAGTGCCCCTTAGAGCGTCCCGATCCGCAGCCGTACCTGCCCGTCGCCGACCCCGTAGGGCCATCGGCAATTCGGCCGACCCGTACCCGCGTGCGAGGCTGATCCGACACCCGGGAGGAGATCACACGATGCACACGCCGAGCCGGCCCGAAGACCTCGAACACCCCGAACTGCTGTGGGCCAGGGCGGTGACCATGGCCATGGTCGACACCGCGTGTTCGACCGGTACCGAGTTCGCCCTCGACGACGACGGCCTGTGGTGCCATTCCACGGGCGCCGGCGGCTGGTGGCGCCTGACCGTACTGGACGGGGGACACGCGGTGTTCTGCGGGCAGGACCCCGACGGCAGCCACACCCATGTCGGCGGCGAGCAGATCGACTTCCTCGCGGGCGGCCCCGACTGGCTGCCCTGGGAGCTTCTGCGGGACGACGCCGCCGGCAACCTCTTCGGCTTCGTCTACTGGTGGGAGGGCGGCGCCTGGCACCGGATCCCCTACCCGGACGAGGTGCGGGAGGACGGGCTGGACGGGGCGGCGGCCTGGGTCGGCCCGGACGAGGAGGAGTACCTCGGACTGACCGTCTCCTCGTTCGACGTGCCGCACGTGGTGGAGCGGAGCCTGACCGAGGCCGTCGCCCGGTTCGGGGCGCTCGCGCGGGAACGCAAGGTCGACGCCGCCGCCGTCGCTGCCCTGCTGGCGGCGGCGCCCACCGAAGGCCGTCCGGCGCCGCGCCTCGATGCCGCCCTCGACCTCGCCACCCGCGCGGGCATCCTGGCGTAGCTGCAAGTTCTATCAGGGCAAGGTGTACTGCGAGCACAAGCCCGACAAGCCGAAGCCCGGCCCGGACCCCGCCCCGGGTCCTGTGGACCGGGAGAACCCGGACCGGGTGGTCGTTCCCCACCCGGACGGGTTCGGCGTGGAATTCGAAATCTGAGCGTCCGCCCTCCGCCCCGCCGCCCGCCGCACCGCATGTGCGGCGGGCTCGTTCACTGTTCGGCTCCGCGCGGCTCGGCTACTTGAGTGCGGAGAACGCCCTGGTGAAGGCCAGCGGCTGCTGGAGAATCGAACTGCACGTCGCGTCGGCGTAGTTGACGGCCCCGGCCGCGCACTGCTTGTCGCGCGTGGAGGACCACATGGCCAGTCGGCCGATCCCCTTCGATGCCGCGAACTCCACGAGCTGCGTCGCGTCCGCCACCGTGAAGATCTCGCTCGCGACATCGTTCACGCCGATCATCGGCGTGACGGCCACGGCCTTCCACGCCGCCGCGTCGGAGAGTCCGAGGACGCCCTTGATCTGTGCCTGCGTGGCCGTCGCGGCCTGGATCGCGTACTGCCCCATGTCCCCGCTGTACGCCGGCCCGTAGTCCATCGCCATGATGTTGACGGCGTCGACCCGCACGCCGTTCTTCTTCGCGTCGGCCAGCAGCGCCACGCCCGGCTGGGTCAGGCCCTCGGGCATCACCGGCAGCGTGAAGGCGACGTCCAGGCCCGGGTGGGACTTCTGCAGCCGGGCGATGGCCTGCGCGCGGCGGGCGTTGGCCGCGGTGTCCGGCAGGGCCGCGCCCTCGATGTCGAAGTCGACCTTGGTGAGCCGGTACTGGTCGACGACCTTCCCGTACGCGGCGGCCAGCTCGTCCACCGTGGCGCAGTTCAGGGCCAGTTCGTGACCGGCTGCTCCGCCGAAGGACACCCGTACGTCGCCGCCCTTGGCGCGCAGCGCACCGATCTGGGTGGCGACCTTGTCGTTCGCGAGGTCCGTCACGCCGCCCCACAGCGGCGCGCAGCCGCCGCCGGAGGTGATGAAGGCGAGGTGGAACTCCTTGACGCCCGTCTTCGTCGCGGTGTCGAGCAGGTCGTAGGCGGGGTACAGCGAGGTGTCCACGTACGGGGCGAAGCGCGCGCCGCCGCCCCCGGGCGCGGGGGTGGGGGTGGGGACGGTCGCCGTGGGGGAGGGCGCCTTGGTCCCGGTCGGGGCGGCCGAGGTGACGGGCGCGGTCGGCGCCGGGCTCGCGGTGACGGTGGGCCGGGCGGTGGGGCGCCCGCTGGGCTGGGCCGTGGCGCCCTGGTCCACGGAGCACTTCACCCCGTTGATCAGACACCCGGTGGGATCGCCGGGGGTGCCCGACCCGCTGGCGACGAAGCCGACGGTGACGGAGGCCCCGGCGGCCAACTGCGCGTTCCAGGCGGCGGGCTTCACGGTGACGCGGCGACCGGAGACGGTGTGGGTGCCGTTCCACAGCGAGTCGATTTTCGTGCCGGCCGGCAGGTCGAACTGGAGGGTCCAGTCCGACTGCGCCTGGCCGGTGCTGTTGGTGATCACGTACTGGCCGGTGTAACCGCCGCTCCAGGAGCTGGACTTCGTGTACACGGCGCCGACGGCGGTCGCCTGCGCGGTCCCGGTGAAAGCGAACGCCACCCCACCGATCACCGCCGCGGACACGATCGCGCCCGTGACTTTCGCCGTACGACTCGTCCTGCGCCGGTGCCCGATTGTGCTGCCCATCGCGTGCCTGCCTCTGTGTTACTGGGGAGTTGGGGATCCGGCAGCAGGCTAGCCGCACCGAAACGGACATTCGTTCGTTTCGATGCACACCCGATGACTCTTAGGTTCCGCTTAAGGCGGCGGTAAGGAGGGGCTACGGAACGGTCGGCGGACTCAGCCGTGCGTCGCGTCGATGACGCAGAAGCGGTTGCCCTCGGGATCGGCCAGCACCACGAAGTCCGGGTCCTGCGGATAGGAGTCCCAGTCGACGTGCCGCGCGCCCAGGGACACCAGCCGTGCCACCTCCGCCCGCTGCTCCGCCGCATCCGCCGCGTACAGGTCGAGGTGGACGCGCGGGCGTTCCTGAACGGGCGTGACGCTGCGACCGAGCGCCAGACCCGGTCCGCCCCCGTCCGCCGGGACCAGGACGGTCCACTCCTCGTCCACCTCGCCGTCGCGGGGTACGTACCCGAGCGCCCGGCTCCAGAAGTCCGCGGCCCGCCGTACGTCGGTGGCGCCCATGACAATCGTTCCGATGGTCAGCATGATCAGATTCTGGCGAACCCGGCGCCGCTCGCGCCTACGAAGTCGTGAGCCGCTCGATCGCCACCATCGCCGCGTCGTCGTCCAGGCTGTTGCCGGCCGCGTGCGCGAGCAGGTCCGCGCACACCCGGTCCAGCAGCGCCTGCGGCGGCAGGCCCGACCATGCGGTCACCCGCTCCGCCAGGGGGTAGAAGGTGCCCGCGCCGTCGCGTGCCTCCAGGACGCCGTCCGTGTAGAGCAGCAGGACGTCACCCTCGGCGAACGCGAAGGTCTGCGCGGTGACGACAGAGGTCACGAGCCCGGCGAGCCCCAGCGGCGGCGCCGGCCGGGACACCTCCAGCTGGACGGCTTCGCCCGCACGCAGCACGAGCAGCGGTGGCGGATGGCCGCAGCTGACGAGGTGCAGGACGGGCTCGGAGTCGGGGATGTCCAGGACGGCGGCGGTCACGAAGCTCTCGCCCTGGTCCCCGGCGCCGTCCAGGTCCGTGGTGACCGCCGCCTCCAGGTAGTTCACCAGGCCCGGCAGCCCCGCCTCCTGGTGGGCGGAGGCCCGGAAGGCGCCCAGTACGAGCGCGGCGTCCCCGACCGCCTCCAGCCCCTTGCCCCGGACATCACCGATGATGAGACGCGTGCCCGTGGTCGTACGGGCAGCTGCGTACAGGTCGCCGCCGATCTGGGCCTCGGCCGCGGCGGCCAGGTAGACGGAGGCGACGCTCAGCGGCCCGATGCGGTCGGGCAGCGGCCGCAGGACCACCTCCTGGGCGGTCTCCGCCACCGAGCGGAGTTGTGTCAGTTCCTTCTCGTGCACCTCGCGCAGGTGGGCGAAGAAGGTCACGATGACGGAGATCATCACGAGCGCGATGATCTGGAAGGTGTGGTTCAGGTCGGTCACGCTGGTGCTCGCCACCGCGATCACCACCTGGGCCAGTACGGCGACCAGCCCCACCAGGCCCGTCATCCGCGGCCCCGCGAACGACGCGGTGACGGCCGGCGCGGCGACCAGGAACGGTCCGAGATGCACGGCCGGAGGAGCGAGCAGGTCGACCACCGTGACCAGGGCGATCAGCGCGAACGGGACCGCCAGCTGCGCATGGCTCACCGCCGGGTACCGGTGGTGACGTGGGAGCGAGGGCCGGAGTTCCATCCCTCCTGCATACACCGCCGGGCGATCCGGCACCCCGAGGCCAGGCCGTCGGAGCCCCACCGGAACCGGACAGGCTCCGGGCCGTTCTCCTTCGGATCGGACCGGGCATGATCCGCAGGAGACGGCCCGGAGCGGCCCGGAGCCTGTCCGGAACGGCCTGCGGGCTGCCCCGGGACCCGGACTAGGGACGGCGGCGGGGCTTGCCGCTCTTGCCGCCCTTGGGGCCGCCGGAACCACCGCGGGGGTTCTTGGCTCCCGGCTTGCCGGACGCGGACCGGACGGATCCGCCCTTGCCACCGGCTCCCGGCTTCCGCTGCGCGCTGCCGGCGCCACCGCTGCCGGCTCCGGCACCCGTTTCGGGGCGCTTGCGCTTCGTCTTGGGCTGCGGCGGGGTCGGCGTCCGGCCCCGCGTGCTGTTCACGGTCCGGCCGCGGACGATCCCGATGAACTCCTCCACCAGGTCGGTGGTCTCCTCCTGCGGCCAGGACAGCGCCACCCGCGAGGCCGGCGCGTCCGAGACCGGCCGGTAGGTCAGGTCCTTGCGGTGGTGCAGACGGGCGAGCGACTGCGGGACGACGAGTACGCCCACCCCTGCCGCCACCAGCTCGATCGCGTCCGCCGTCGTCTCGGGGCGCTCGATCGCGGGCTTGCCCGGCAGCTGCTCCCACTCCAGGGTGTCGTCGAGGGGGTGGAACACGATCTCGTCGGCGAGATCCTCGGTGGACACCTCGTCCGCCGCGGCCACGAGGTGATCCTTGGGGACCACGACCACCGTGGTCTCGGTGTAGAGGGGGATCGCGCTGAGGTCCGTACGGTCCACCGGCAGCCGCACGAAGCCGGCGTCGGCACCACCCGCCCGCAGCACGCCGAACGCCTCGGTCGGGGACACCGCGACCAGGGTCAGCGGGACGTCGGGCAGCCGCTCGTTCCAGATACGCACCCATTTGCTGGGTGTCACCCCGGGGACATAAGCGAGCCGGAACGAATGGGGTACTTCCGAGCCTGTCACCCCGCAAGGTTACCGGTCGTGGTCGGAGGTAGCGCACACGCTCGATACTCTTGACACCATGACGTCGCACCAGAACACCCAGACGATGAAGCCCGCGACCGCGGCGAAGAAGCTGGGCGTGTACCTCGAGGCCACCCCCGCAGAGTTCCAGGAGGGTGTCGTCTCGCGCAGCGAATTGAGTGCGCTCCAGGCCGATCCGCCCCAGTGGCTGCAGGAGCTGCGCGCCAACGGTCCGCACCCCCGACCGGTGGTGGCCGCCAAGCTCGGCGTGTCCATCGCGGGCCTCGCCCGCGGCGGGGTCACCGAGCCCCTCACCACGGAGCAGATCGAAGCGCTGAAGCAGGAGGGCCCCGAGTGGCTCCAGCGCGAGCGCTCCACCCAGGCCGAGGTCCGCAAGGAGACGGTCCGCATCAAGGAGAAGAACGCGGAGCGTGCCGAGAAGGACCGCGAACAGAGCTCCTGACCCGGGACTCCACCTCCCGCCGGGCCCGGCTTCCCCATGGGGGAGCCGGGCCCGGCGGCTTCCCGGCGCCCCTACGCCCCGCCGGGTCAGTCGTACGCCCCGCCGGGTCAGACACCGTGCCGCCGGGTGAGTCGGCCGTCCCGCCGCCCGCCAGCAGCCGCACCGCCCGGTCGAGCCGGACCTGCCTGGTCTCCGGTGTGAGCGCCTGGAGCAGCGGCAGGATCACCAGGTAGCGCCCGGTCCGGTCGAGCTCCTCGAACGCCTTGCGGGCCTCCGGGTGCGTAGCGAACGCCGCCGCGAGATCGGGTGGCACCTCCGCCGTCTTCTGCGACTCGTAGGCGTGGGTCCACCGGCCGTCCGCCTGCGCCCTGCGCACCTCGGCGAGCCCCGGCTCGCGCATCCGCCCCGCGGCCGTCAGCTCCGCGACCTTGTCCACGTTCACCTGCGACCACAGGCTCTTGGGTCGACGCGGCACGTACTTCTGCAGGTAGTACCGCTCGTCGAGGGCGCGCCGCTGCCCGGAGATCCAGCCGTAGCACAGCCCGATGTCGACCAGCTCGCCGTCGGTGACCGAGGCGATGCCGGACTTCTTCTTGGCCAGCTTGATCCACACGCCCTCCTGGCGCGTGTGGTGCTCGGCCAGCCAGCGCTCGAACGCCTCCGCGTCCACGAAGCCGATGATTTCCACCCCGCCCAGTTCCGCCATACGCGCAAGCTACCGCCCGCCGGCCGGGGCGCAGGGCGCCGACACGACCCGGGGGCCGGCGCAGAGTTCAGCCAACGCCTCCTCCAACGTGGGCTTACGGGTGTCGAGTTCGAGGATCACGATGCCGTGCTCGGTGGCGAGGGCGCCGACGCGCTCCGCCGTCATGCCGGTCACGGCGAGCCGGCCGGGCCCCGACCGTGAGGCCCGCACGACGCTCGCGCCCCCGCCCGTCAGCACGGCGGCCAGTTCGCCGCGGCGCGGTGTGCCCACGACCACCCGGGCCGCGGCGCCGCGCGCCGCGAACTCCGCCGCGGACTGTGCGAGCACCCTGCGGCCCCGGTCCAGGACGATGATCCGGTCGGCGGTCTGCGCCGTCTGTGCCGCGCGGTCGCCCGTGATCACGACCGTACGGCCCTGGGCCGCAAGCGAGCGCAACAGGCGGCGCGCCCAGCGCACCCCCTCGGCGTCCAGCCCGGCCAGCGGCTCGTCGAGGAGCAGCACGGGCGGATCCCCGAGCAGCGCCACCGCGATCCGCAGCCGCTGCCGCATGGCGGGGGAGTACGTCGCCACGCGCCGCCGCGGCTCCCGCGACAGGCCCGTCTCCGCCAGCACCTCGGCCACCCGCCCGGCCCCGATGCCGTGTGCGCGGGCCAGCGCCCCCAGCCATGCCCCGGCCGTCCGTCGGCCGGGCAGTTCGGCGGGGTCGGGCAGGGACCCGATCTGGTGGGGGCTGCGCGGTCGGCCGCGCAGTGGGACGCCGCCCACGGCGACCGTGCCCGCGGAGGGAGAGTCCAGCCCCAGGATCAGGCGGAGCGTGCTGGTCTTGCCGGCCCCGGCGGCGCCGAGGAGCGCGGTGACGGCGCCGGGCCGGGCCGTGAGGCAGAGCCGGTCCACAGCGGTCCTGTCGCCGTGCGTCTTGGTGAGTTCCTTGACCTCGATCACACGGCCCACCCTGTCGGCACGTCCGGCCCGCGCACATCGGGCCGTCGGCGCAATCGGTGGGGACGCTTCGGCCCGGGGGCGTAAGCCCGGGGGCCGATGCCGGGCCCCGGTGCCGCTGATTACGGTCACGCCATGAACACACCACGGACGGACAGCGGGAACACCGGCAGTACGAGCACCAGTACGAGCACCAGTACGAGCACCAGCACCAGCACCAGCACCAGCACCAGCACCAGCACCAGCACCAGCACCAGCACCGGCGCCGGCGCCGGCGCCGGCGCCGGCGCAACTACCAGTACCAATACCAGCAGCGCAGATCGTATGGAGGCCGCGCAGAACGTGCGGAGTTCGGCGCCGCGGGCCGCCCTCGTGGCCTGGGGCGGCGCCGTCGTCTACGTCCTCGTCGTGGGCCTGCTGATCGGCGGCGTCCCGTACGCCGCCGGGCCGCTCCTCGGAGCGGTGCTGCTGCTGGCCGTGACCCCGCTCGTTCCGCTGCTGCGGCGCCGGCCCCTGGTGGTACTGGTGCTGACCCTCCTCGGCGCCGTGATCGTCGCCGGATGCAGCCGGGATCACAGCCCGGGCCGCTTCCTCGTCTTCCTCGCCTCGGACCTGGTCCTCGGGTACATCGTCGCCACGCGTCCGCGCAGGGCCGCAGTCGTCGCCCTCGTCACGGTGTTCGTCGTGGAACTCCCGGCCGTCGGGCTGCTGTCGGTCGGACCGTACGACCTGATGAGTACGGGCCTGATCGCACTCCTGTCCCTGGGCGCCGTCCATATGACGGGCCTGCGGTTCCGCGAGCGCCGGGAGCACACGGCAGAACTGCGCACGAAGCAGGTGTCCGAGGCCGTCACCGCCGAACGGCTGCGCATCGCACGAGAGTTGCACGACATGGTCGCCCACAGTGTCGGCGTCATCGCCATCCAGGCCGGAGTCGGCAGCCGGGTCATCGACACCCAGCCGGCGGAGGCCCGCGCCGCCCTGCGGGCCATCGAGGCCACCAGCCGCGAGACGCTGTCGGGGCTGCGCCGCACTCTGGTGGCGCTGCGCCAGGCGCAACCGGACGGCCCCGAGGGGCAGGAACGCGAGCAGGCCCCGCTCGGACCCGCCCCGGGACTCGCCGACCTCGACGGGCTGGTGGCCACCACCGCGGACGCCGGTGTGCTGGTCGACGTACGGTGGGAGGGGCGGCGGAGCCAACTGCCGCCCGAGATCGACCTGTCGGCGTACCGCATCGTGCAGGAGGCGCTGACCAACGTGGTCCGCCACGCGGGCACCGGGCACTGCCGGGTCACCATCGGCTACGGGGAACAGGAGCTGACCGTGGAGGTCGTCGACGACGGGCGCGGCATGCCCGGCGGCAGCGGAAGTACGGGATTCGGCATCACGGGGATGCGTGAGCGGGTCAGCCTGCTGCACGGCCGCTTCAGCGCCGGCCCTCGCGGCGGCGGCGGCTTCCGGGTCGAGGCGGCGCTGCCGCTGCCGGTCACCGCGGGATTCCCGGACGGGCAGCGATGACCGACGCTCCCGCGCGGACCGTCCGCGTCCTGCTCGTGGACGACCAGCCGCTGGTCAGGTCCGGCCTGCGGGTCCTCATGGCCGACACCGACGACCTGGAGGCGGTCGGCGAGGCCGGGACCGGCGGGGACGGGGTCCGCCTCGCCGCCGAACTCCGCCCCGACGTGGTGGTGATGGACATCCGGATGCCGGGGATGGACGGGATCGAGGCCACCCGGCGGATCACGGCGCAGACCGACGCCGTCAAGGTGCTCGTGCTGACCACCTTCGACGAGGACGATCATGTGTACGGGGCGCTGCGCGCCGGCGCGAGCGGATTCGCCGTGAAGGACATGGCCGTGGAGGAGATCCTCGCAGCGATTCGGGTGATCGCCGCGGGGGACGCCCTGATCGCGCCGGGAGTCACCCGCAGGCTGATCGCGGACTTCGTCCGGGGGCCGGGGCCCGCGACGCCCCGGGACCGGGCGCCGCAGACCTCTACGGGTGTCACCGAGCGCGAGCGGGAGGTCCTGACCCTGGTGGGGCGGGGTCGTTCGAACAGCGAGATAGCCGAGGAGCTGTTCATCTCGGCGGCCACGGCCAAATCGCACGTATCGCGTCTGTTCACCAAGCTCGGCGCCCGGGACCGGGTACAACTCGTCATCACCGCCTACGAGATGGGGCTGGTCTCACCGCCCCGCTGAGGTCCCGTACAGCGCGGGCGGCCGGGCGATCGGGCGATCGGGTGCCGAGGCCGCGGGGTGCCGAATCGGTTCCTCAGGCGGTCACGGTCTCCGGGCGGCTCTCGTCCCGGCGCCCGAGGGAAGCGGTGGAACGCGAGGAGAACAGCCCGTCCACGGCGAGAGCGCCGGGGCCGGTGAACACCAGCAGGAGGAAGGCCCAGCAGAACATCGCCGAGGCCTCGCCACCATTCTGCAGGGGCCACAGCGCACCGGGCTGGTGCACGGTGAAGTACGCGTACGCCATCGAGCCGGAGGCGACGAAGGCGGCCGCCCGCGTGCCGAGACCCAGCAGGATCAGGGCGCCGGCGACGAGCTGAATGGCGGCGGCGTACCACCCGGGCCAGGTGCCGGTCGCGACGGTGCCGCCACCGTGCGCACCGCCGAGGACGCCGAAGAGGGAGGCGGCCCCGTGCGAGGCGAAGAGCAGTCCGGTGACGATCCGGAACAGGCCGACGGCGTAGGGCTGGGCATGGGCGAGTCGTGCGTTCATGGGGGGAGGCTCCTTCGGTCGGGGACGGATCCCGAAGTCGTGCCGATGCCCTCGAGCGAGGGCGAGCCATAGGTTAGGTAGGCCTAACCGGGCTGACAAGTGCGACTTCCGGCCACCCACCGAGGGGCCCGACGCTACTGCGCGCCCGCACGGCCGCGCCGGTGGCGCGCGCGGAATTCCCCTCCCCGGCGGCAGTGGGCGGCGTACGCGCGACAGGGCGAAGGGTCGGAGACCGGCCGGTCCACTCCCCTGTGACGGACCGGCAGATCCGCGTCCGAGTGCGCGCCCGAGCCCGAGCCCGAGTCCGAGCCCGAGTCCGGGGCAGGGGCAGGGGCAGGGGCAGGGGCCGTGTCCGAGTCCGTGTCCGAGGCCGCGCCCGAGCCCGGGGCCGCGCCCGGTTCGCGTCCGATCCCAAGCCAGGGCCCAGCACCGGCCCGAACCCGCGTGTGCATCACGCGCAGGTGTCCCCTGATCCTGCGTGCAGGGGATGGGTCGCCCGGCCGTGTGTTTCGCGCGCCGGTCGGCCCTGTCCGCTGGCGGCCCGGGGGCCGCTGGGGTCCGCTGGAGGCGTGAGCATCCTCCCCGGACGTGACTGGTGGACCGGACTCCCGCCCGCGGCGGGGGCCGCCGTCATGGCCGCCGGCATCATCTCCGTGGGCCTGCACCTGACCGGGTATGCGGTGGTGTCGCTGGCCGCGCTGGTCGTCTCCGGGGTGCTCTGGCTCGTGCTCGCCGCCGACTTCACCTCCCGGCTGCTGAGCGACCGCGGGCGCTTCCGGGCCGAGGCCGACACACCGGCCGCGCTGACGGCCGTCGCCGCCACCACGGTCATCGGGGCCCGGCTCTCGCAGCAGGGCTGGCAGACGGTGGCCGCCGCACTGCTCGCGCTGGCCGCGCTGCTGTGGCCCGGCCTGCTGCTCAACGTCGTACGGCACTGGCGGCGGCGCATGCCGGGGGCGGCCTTCCTCGGCTGCGTGGCCACCCAGGGGCTCTCCGTCCTCGCCGCGTCCCTCGCCGCCGCCGACCAGCAGGACTGGCTGGCCTGGGCGGCGCTCGTCACTTTCTGCCTCGGGCTGCTGCTGTACGTGGCGGCCCTCTTCCGCTTCGACCTGCGCGAGGTGGTGGGCGGGGCGGGCGACCACTGGGTGGCGGGCGGCGCCCTGTCCATCTCCGCTCTGGCCGGATCCAGGCTCACGGCGTCACCCGTTTGGACCGGTTCGGTGCACAGCACCCTGCGTACCGTCACCCTGGCCTTGCTCGCCCTGTCCCTCGTCTGGTACGTCGTCCTCCTCGGCGCCGAACTGCGCCACCCCCGGCCGCGCTACGACATCCGGCGCTGGGCCACCGTCTTCCCGCTCGGCATGACGGCCACCGCCTGCCTCTCGGTGGCGGACCCGGCCGGGATCCCCTGGCTGCGCCCGCTGGGCGAGGTGCTGCTCTGGATCGCCGTGGGCGCCTGGCTGCTGACCTGCGTCGCGCTGCTCGCCTCGCACCTCACCGCCGGACGCGGCGCCAAGGCGCCGGGCCGCTGACCCCGCCCGTGCCCGGCGCGCGCTGCGCCGTGTGGCGAGGGCGCCCGCGCCTCGCCTCGGCCGACCCGCACACGCTCGCCGACTGGTGGGCCGACGCCCTCGGCCGGGAGGTGGAGCCGAGTGACGAACCGTTCATCCGCGGCCTGATCGAGGCGGGCCACGCGACCGAGGCCGACACCAAGGCCCACCGCGCCACCCTCGTCCGGAGATCGGGCGCCGGGATCCGCCACCGGGACGCCGACCCCGAGGGCAACGAGCTCTGCCTATCGCACTGATCCGGGGTGCGGAGCGGTGCGGTCGAAGCCGTGGCAGGGCCACGACGAGTTGTGGTCGGAGCACGCTGCGCCGAGGAGAACGTAAACGCGTCGACAGCGCCCCTCGGCACCCGGCAGAGTGGCCGTCCGTGACGAGCAGCGAACTGTGGACCCGTGCGACCGCCGACCGCTACGACACCGAGGAGACCGAGACGTCCTCGGCTGCCGTTCTCGGACCGACTCTCGCCTTCCTCGCCGAGCTCGCCGGAGACGGCCGGGCACTGGAGTTCGCCATCGGAACCGGACGAGTGGGCGTCCCGCTCCGGGAACGCGGCGTGCGGGTGGCGGGCATCGAACTGTCCGAGCACATGGCAGCGGTGTTGCGGCGCAAGATCGACGAGATCACGCTCCCGGTGACCATCGGGGACATGGCCACCACCGTCGTCCCCGGCGAGTTCGCCCTTGTCTATCTCGTCTACAACACCATCACGAACCTGCTCACGCAGGACGAGCAGGTCGAGTGCTTCCGCAACGCCGCACGTCATCTGGAGCCCGGCGGCCGATTCGTCATCGAGCTGGGCGTGCCGCCGCTGCGGTTGCTGCCGCCCGGCCGGATCGCGGTGCCGTTCGACGTCTCCGAGCAGCATCTCGGCATCGACACCTTCGACCTGGTCGAACAGATTCTCGTCTCGCACCACTTCACCCGCGACGGCGACGACGGCCGCTACCGCCGCGACAACTCCCGGCATCGGTACGCCTGGCCGGCAGAGCTCGACCTGATGGCACGGATCGCTGGGCTCGAGCGGGAACGCCGCGTCGCGGACTGGGACGGGGCTCCGTTCACCCAGGACTCCGCGAAGCACATCTCCGTGTGGCGCAAGCCGACCTGAGGTCGGCGTCAACGTAAGCCGTGCCTGTCTTGACACTCCTGTCGGGAGCCCAGGCGCCGCAGGCCCCGGGGGTGTCACGCTGCGCGGGGCGCCTCTAGTGTTGATCCATGATCACGATGCCGTCACGGGTTGAACTGAGCCCGCTCACCCTCGCCGACGAGGACGAATTCTGTGCGCTCGTGCGCGCGAGCGCCGAACTGCACCAGCTGTGGGCGCAGCTGCCCGCGACCGCGGAGGACTTCCGGGTCTGGATGCGCCGCTTCGACGACGGCGCCAACCTGGGCTTCCTGATCCGTGTCCGCGAGACCGGCGCGGCCGCCGGCATGGTCAATATCAACTCGATCATCCGGGGCCGCTACCAGGGCGCGTCCCTGGGATACGCGGCATTCGCCCCGTCCGCCGGGCACGGGTACATGACCGAGGGGATCGCCGCCATCCTGCAGCACGCCTTCACCGACCTGCGGCTCCACCGGTTGGAGGCCAACATCCAGCCGGCGAACGAGGCGTCCCTCGCCCTGGTCCGGCGGCTGGGCTTCCGCTTCGAAGGGGTTTCGCCCGACTACCTCTACATCGACGGGGAGTGGCGCGACCACGAACGCTGGGCCGTCACCGCACCGACCCCCTGGACCCCCGATCCGTCCCTTCCCCCTCGGTAGCGCGACGCCGCCGGGGTACGTCGTGCCCGACGCGCGCATCTCCGGCGCGGAGCGCGGTCGCCCCGACGATCGGCCCGGGCCGATCCACCGGCATCGCCCGGACACCCCCTAGGCTGCCCTGCGTGAACGTCATCCTCTTCGGCGCGACCGGCATGCTCGGCCGGGGCGTCCTGCGTGAGTGCCTGCGCGACGAATCGGTCGAGAGCGTCCTCGCCGTCGGCCGCACCCCGCTCGGAATCAGCCACCCCAAACTGCGCGAGTGCGTCCAGGAGGATCCGGCCGACCTGGCCGCCGCCGGGGTCGACCCGGCCGCGTACGACGCGTGCTTCTTCTGCCTCGGGGTGTCCTCCGTCGGCATGAAGGAGGAGGCGTACCGGCGCGTCACTTACGACCTGACGCTCGCCGTGGCCCGGCCCCTGGCCGCCGCCAACCCCGGCATGACCTTCGTCTACGTGTCCGGCGAGGGCACGGACAGCACCGAGCGGGGCCGTTCCATGTGGGCCCGCGTCAAGGGCAAAACGGAGAACGACCTGCTCGAACTCCCCTTCCGGGCGTACATGTTCCGTCCCGGCATCGTCCAGCCGGTGCGCGGCGTGCCCTCCAAGGCCCGGCTCTCACGGATGTTCTACGCGGTCCTCGGCCCGCTGGTCCCGCTCGTGCGGCGCGTCGCACCGAACCTCGTCATCACCTCAGAGGCCTTCGGGCGCGCGATGATCGCCGTCGCGACCCCCGGCACGGAGGTCCCCGGCCACATCCTGCGGCCCGTCGACATCAACCGCCTGGGCGGGCCGCGGACCAGGCATAATTGACTACCGGGCACACCCTCCCGCGCGCGAGAATGAGCCATCTCAAACCGGGAGGACCCCATGAGCCAGGAGACCCTGACTCTGCATGACCTGCTGCCTGCCCAGGCGCTGGTGGACGCGATCGACGCCGGGTACGTGACCCGCAAGTCGCACCCCGAACTGCCGCTGTCCATCTACACCTACACGCGGACGGCCCAGTACGAACGCGTCTGGGACGAGGTCACCACGCGCTGCCGCGGACTCGTCGCCGACGACACCACCGGCGCGATCGTCGCGCTGCCGCTGCCGAAGTTCTTCAACGTCGGCGAGCACGAGTCGGGTCAGCCGTACGCCCCCGCCCTCCCGGACGAGCCCTTCGAGGTGTACGACAAGGTCGACGGCAGCCTCGCCGTCGTCTTCCACTACGCGGGCCGCTGGCGGGTCGCGTCCAAGGGGTCCTTCATCAGCGCCCAGGCGACCTGGGCCCAGCGCCGGCTCGACGGCCGGGACACCGCGGCCCTGCGCCCCGGCACCACCTACCTCGCCGAGATCCTGTACCCGCAGAACCGCATCGTCGTCGACTACGGCGAGCGCCGGGACCTCGTCCTCCTCGCGGCCTTCGGCCAGGACGGCACGGAGGTCCCGCTCGCCGAGGCCGCGCCGCACTGGGAGGGGATCGGCTCCGTTGTCACGGTGTGGCCCGCCATGCCCATCGACGAGCTGATCGCGCTGACCGAGTCCAACACCCTGCCTGGCGGCGCCACCGCGACCGGCACCCAGGCGGAGGGCTTCGTACTGCGGTTCGCCTCCGGCGTGCGCGCGAAGGCGAAGCTGTCCGAATACGTACGCCTGCACCGGGTGCTCACCAAGGTCACCGAGCGGGACATCTGGCGTGCCCACGGCATCCAGCGGTTCGCCGACCTGCCCGCCAAGCAGCTCGCCCAGGGCGTCGGTTCCACGGTCGCCGAGATCGAGGCCTCGGGCGGCAAGCCGCTCGACGCGCTGCTGGACCAGGTGCCGGACGAGTTCGACACGTGGGTGCGCGAGGTGATCGACCGGATCGAGGGCGAGGCCGCACTGCGCGAGCGTGCCATCGACGAGGCGTACGCGGGCCTCGCGCACCTGGCCACCGACCGGGGGGCCTTCGCCCGCGCCGTGAAGGAACTGCCCGACCGGGAGGTGCGGGCCGCGATGTTCCTGCGCCTGGACGGCCGGAGCACGGAACTGGCCGTCTGGCGGAACGTGCGGCCGGAGACGTCCGACCCCTTCACGAACGACGAGGAGAACTGAACCGTGTCCGAAGAGACACTCACGAACACGTCCACGACAACGGGCGCGGACGCGGACGTGAAGGCGGACGTGAACGCTGCCGCCGTGGCCGCCGCCGAGGAGGCCCCGCTGCCCGTCGTCCACGTGATGACGGGCCTGCCGGCCTCCGGCAAGACCACGGCCGCGCGAGCCCTGCAGGCCGAGGCCGGCGGCCGTATGCGCCGCGTCAATCTCGACGACCTGCGCCTGATGCTCGACCTGCCGGACCCCGAGCGCGGCCGCAGCCACGCGCACGAGCAGACGGTACTGACCGTCCAGGACGCGGCGGTCCGCGCGGCGGTCGACGTCGGCTTCGACGTGGTCGTCGACAACACCCACCTGACCAAGCACATCCCCAAGCGGCTCAAGGCGGCCGTCGGCGGTCTCGCGACGTTCGTCGTGCACGACTTCACCGACGTCCCGCTGGAGGAGTGCCTTCGCCGGGACGCCGCCCGCGAGCGCCAGGTCGGCGAGGAGATCATCCGCATCCTGGCCGAGAAGCACCAGAAGGCGCGCAAGGGCGGCTGGCGGCTGACGGCGGAGTGGATGAACGGCGGGGCGAGCGGGGTGGCCGCGCCGCCCGTCACCCAGTACGTGCCCGACCCTGCGCTGCCGGCGGCGGTCATGTGCGACATCGACGGCACGCTCGCCCTGACCGGCGACCGTGGCCCGTACGACTTCTCGCGCTGCGAGATCGACCTGCTCAACGAGTCGGTACGGCACGCACTCGATGCCTTCCGGCGCGCCGACGGCGACACGATCGTGCTGCTGTCGGGCCGCGGCGAGGAGCACCGCCCGCAGACCGAGGCCTGGCTGCGGCGCCACGAGGTGCCGTACGACGAGCTGTGGATGCGTGCGCGGGGCGACACGCGCCGCGACGACGTGGTCAAGGCGGAACTCTTCGACACGCATGTGCGCCACCGGTACGCGGTCCGGATCTCGCTCGACGACCGGGACCGGGTGGTCGCGATCTGGCGCCGGATGGGCCTGCCCACCTGGCAGGTCAACTACGGCGCTTTCTGAGGGGCCGGCGCCGTGCCGAACGTGCTGATCGTGGACGCCGCGAACGTCGTCGGCTCGGTGCCGGACGGCTGGTGGCGGGACCGGCGGGGCGCAGCCGTCAGGCTGCGTGACCTGCTCGCCGGCCGGGCCGGGGACGAGGAGGTCATCCTCGTCGTAGAAGGGGCCGCCCGGGGTGTGGAGTCCGTTCCCGGCGTACGGGTGGACCCGGCGCCGGGGAGCGGCGACGACCGGATCGTGGAGCTGGCCGCCGCCTACGCGGAGCGCGGGTGCGTCGTGGTGACGGCCGACCGCGAACTGCGGGAACGGGTCCGGGCGTACGGCGTGGAGTGCGTGGGCCCGCGTGCCGTACGCCCGGTGGACTGACTGCTCGACTGTTCGACTGCTTGATTCGCTGACCGGAGTCGGGTCAGCGGCAGTACTTCACCTCGGAGAGGTTCTTGACGTAGCGGGCGGAGACCCAGCGCTCCTTGTCGTACGCGACCTTGGGCATGGCGTCCTGGTCCCAGTCGCTGTTCCGCTCGGCCAGGCGGTACCAGAGGCTGTTGCCGTCCACCTTTTCGCCGTGCTTCTTGCAGGAGATCTCGACCCGGCTGTTCGGGTACACGTGGCCGAGGGACTGCGCGCGGGTGCTCGGCCGGCTGCGGACCGTCAGCGGGCCCTTCGACACGACCCGGCCGGTGGCACGCTCGCCGGGGTACACGCCGGGCTGCGCCCCGCCGACGACGATCTCCTGCGGCGGCCGGTTGTCCGCCGGGCCGTCGTCCGCGACGGCGGCGCCCGCTCCGACCAGACCGAGAACCAGGCTTCCGGTGGCGAGAGCGAGGGTGGTTCTGGTGGGCTTCAGCATGAGCCGGCTCCTCTACGAAGACATCCGCCCGGCCGCGACGCGCGGCGCGGGGCGGCAACCAGGCGGTTGCCAGGGACGACTATGACGAGGACAGGGCGTACAGCCCCGGTGGCTCACCGTCCTTTAACCCGATATGACCAATTTGGCCACCGGGAGTACTCCACCAGTGGAGCAGCAGCGCACGGCCGCGCGGCGAGGGCCCCCGGGGGGACAGGGCCAGTGCTGGCCGGTGGGCCGGCACGAGGAAAATCTACGGGCGGACCACCCCCGGCCGCGCCCATCCACAGGTGGAGACCGGCCTACCACTTTCGGTGGCGATGCTCTACAACCTGGGTGGTATGCGAGGGGGCTGACGTGCTGTGCGCGTTGTCGCACTTCCGGCGGCCCGTCCGTGCCCGGCATCCGGGTGTCCATGAGGACGACGACGTCCGGCCGGGTTTCGGCGGCGAGCCGGACCGCCTCCTTGCCGTCGCACACCGCGCCGGCCCTGTCCAGCCGCGCGCAGGCCGTGGTGACGGCACACGAGTTCGGCCTGGCCGCCCGGATGCCCTGATCGCGCGATTCGGGGTGCGGGCGGCGACGGCCCGCGCCAGAGTGGGTGCCATGGGTATCGAAGACTACGGCGGCGGCGCCGGCGCACACGAGAGCGGCGTCCTCGTCGTCACGACCAACGACGTTCCCGGCTACCGCGTCGAGCGGGTGATCGGCGAGGTCTTCGGTCTCACCGTCCGCTCCCGCCACCTGGGCAGCCAGATCGGCGCGGGCCTGAAGTCGATGATCGGCGGCGAGCTGAAGGGTCTCACCAAGACCCTGGTGGAGACCCGGAACCAGGCCATGGACCGCCTCATCGAACAGGCGAAGGCGCGCGGCGGCAACGCCGTTCTGATGATGCGCTTCGACGTCACCGACGCCTCCGACGTCGGCACCGAGGTGTGCGCGTACGGGACGGCCGTGGTCCTCGTCCCCGCCTCCACCTGACCCCCGCCGGACACCTGCGTCCACCGCAGGTCGAGGACGGCGCCGCACCCCGCCGGTACGGTGGTGCCCCGAAGACGAAGGGGCGGGCCCGATGAGTCAACGCAAGTCGGCGGCAGAGGTGTTCGACGAGATGGGTGAGCGTTACGAGGAGGTGTTCGGGCGGGTTCCGGGCCAACTGGCCGCCCTGGACTGGCTCACCGCCCGACTTCCCGCCGGGGCGCGGGTATTGGACGTGGGCAGTGGCACCGGAAGGCCCACCGCGGAGACGCTGGTCAGGTCCGGCTGTGCCGTCACCGGCATCGACGTCTCGGCGGCGATGGTCGAACTGGCCCGCGCCAGGGTCCCGCAGGCCCGCTTCGAGCAGGCCGACGTACGCACCTACACGCCCGAGCGGGCCGGGTTCGACGCGGTCTGCTCCTTCTTCCCGCTCCTGGTGATGGACCAGCCGGAGGTCGCCGGGGCGCTGGACCGCATGGCGTCCTGGGTCGCCCCGGGCGGCTACTTCGTGATGGCCACGGTGCCGGGGGACATCCGGGGGCTGGACATCGAGTGGATGGGCCACGAGGTCACCGTCAGCAGCCTTTCCACGGCAGACCACCTGGCCCGGCTCGCCGACCGGGGCCTGGAGGTGCTGCACCACCACACCGCGCACTTCCAGCCCGCCGACGACCGGGCGGGCCCCGAGGAGCACCTCTTCTGCTACGCCCGCCGGAGCGCCTGACCGGCCGCGCCGGCCGAGCGGGCGGGGCCGAAGCACGCCGGATTCCCGTAGCGGATCCGGGGCCCGACCGCCTGCGGACGGCGATTCGCGGGGCCGGGTGCCTCAAGGGGACGCGGGTGCCCGGCCGGTACGGGGCGTCCGCGCGCCCGCTCGCGGCGCACGGTCCGGACGCAGGCCCGCTGCCAGCCCCACGATCACCACCAGCAGGCAGTCGGCTCCCGGCCCAAGTCCTCGCGCGTCTTGAGTCGGTGGCACGGACGGCATGGCCGTGTGAACGGCCGGGCACCCGGTCCTGGCCCAGCTGGTCCTCGCCCGTCTGATGGACTCGGGTGCACTGGAGCGGCACCTGCGCTTCGTCCGGCGCCGCCACCGCCACCGCCACCGCCGCCGCCGCGATGCCATGCTCCGGGCCATCGAGGCGCTGCTGCTCGGGGCGCGGGTGCACGGGGCAGCGACAGGGCTGCACCTGACGATCACCTTCGACGGCGCCGGCTTCGAGGACACCGCCCTGGCCTCGGCGGCCCTGGCCCTCGGCGTCAAGACCCATCCGCTGTCCTGGCACCGCGTCCGCCCGCGTCCGCCCGCGTCCGCCCGGGCCCGCCCGGCCTGATCCTCGGCTACGCGGCGGGTCCGGCCGGCGAGATCGAGGAGGGAATCGCCGCCCTGGCCACGGCCCTCGCGGGTGTCCGGTCGGACACCGGTCGGACACCGGTCGGACACCGGTCGGACACCGGTCGGACACCGGTCGGAAAGTTCTACCGCAACGGCGGCAACCTTCCGGGGGGTCGCGCGTCGTGCGGGGGTGAAGGGCGTGGTCCCGCGCCCTCGACCCGACCGTGGAGAACCACCGTGAAGAACCTGAAGCGTGTCCACCCGGCCCTCCGCCGGACGGCCGTCGGCGCTGCTGCCGTCACCGCTGCCGCTGCCGCTGCCGGCGTGGCCGTCGCCCTCGCCGGTCCCGCCGTCGCCGCGAGCGGTGGTTCGGCCGCGCCCTCCCCGGCGGTCGGCCTGCCCGCGAGTGCCTCACCCTCCGCAGGCGTGGTCAAGCCCTCCCCGTCGGTGAGCACCCCGCCGAGCGCGGGATCGGACACGAGGAGTGCGTCCCCCAGCGTGTCCCCCAGCGCGGCTCCGGGCACGGCCACCGTGCCCAGCGTCAGCCCGTCGGCCCCGGGGTCGGACGCCAGGCCCAGCGCGTCCCCCTCCGAGCCCGCCGCCTCCGGCCCGCCGGAGCTCGCGCATACTGGCTCCTCGGCGACCACGGTCGCCATGGGTGCGGGGGCCACCGGCCTGGTCCTTGCCGGCGCCGGAGCCCTGTACGCCGTGCGGCGCCGCGCGAACAGCTGAGGAACCCCGTGCTCCAACTCGCACCACCCGTCGGCCCCCTCACACCCGGCTTCGGCCGGGGGTGGCGGGGCCTCTGGTCGTTGCTGCGGCGCGAGCGGTCCGCCCCGTCCGTCTCCCCGCGGTCGTACGGCGGCCCGTACGGGTCCTCGTACACGCACGACCACACGGCCCACGGCGACCCGCGGCCGCCCACCGTCACCGAGCTCTACCACGCGCACCGGCTGCGGATGGTCCGGCTGGCGGTGCTGCTCGTCGACGACCTGGCCACCGCCGAGGACGTGGTCCAGGACGCCTTCACCGCGCTGTACCGGCGGCACGGTGAGCAGATCACCGAGGTCGACAACGCGTTGGGCTACCTGCGCACCGCGGTGGTCAACACCTCGCGCTCCGTGCTGCGCCGCAGGCGGACCGTCCGGGCCTGGACCCCGCCGGCGGCGGCCGACATCCCGTCCGCCGAGGACCACGTGGTCCTGGACGAGGCGCACCGTGAGGTGCTCGCCGCGCTCGGCCGGCTCACGCCGCGCCGTCGCCAGGTCCTGGTGCTGCGGTACTGGGCTGACCTCAGCGAGGCGGAGATCGCCACCACGCTGGGGATCAGCCGGGGAGCCGTGAAGTCCAACGCGAGCCGCGGTCTGGACGCCCTGGAGAAGATTCTGGAGGGACGGATATGACGGGTGACGGCGAACGCCTCGCCGAGCGCCCCGTCGAGCGCCGGCTGCGGCAGGCCCTCGACGCGCGTGCGGACAGCATCGATGTCCGTCGGCTGCGGCCCGCTGCTCCGCCGGGGTCGCGAGCGGGGAGGCTGCGGGCGGTCGGGCTGCGGAGGTTCGCGCTGCCGCTGGCGGGTCTGGCGGCGGCCGCGGCCGCCGGGGTCGGCTACCTGCTGCTGGCCCCGGATCCGGCGCCGGGCCCGGTGCTGCCGGCCACCCCGCCGAGGATCACGGCCCCCGGCCCGTCCTCGGAGGACCCGAAGTCACCGACTCCGCAGCCTTCCGTATCAGGGGGGGCGGACCCCGGACGTGGACTCCTCGGGGAGCCCGTCCGCTTCCTCGTACCCCGGCCGGTCGGCGAGCCCGTCGGCCTCGGTCTCGGTCTCGCCCAGGCCGTCGGGATCGGTGTCCCCGTCGGCGAGCTCGTCCGGAGCGCGGGGAGCCGAGGTGACGTCCTCACCGCCGACGGGCTCGGCCTCGCGCTAAGCCGGCCAGGCGCCGGCGTCCGGCCCTGAGGCCCTCCGAGGCGGAGGCCCTCAGGGTCTCAGCGCCGGAGGTTTTCCACCGCCGCCACGAGTGGGGCGAGTTCCGGCTTGCCCGAGGCCTCGTCGAGGGCCTCGCGCAGGGCGTTGTCGTTGGTGGGGCGGGCAGCGGCCAGGAGGGCCAGGCCCGCCTCGCTGACGTCCGTGTAGATGCCCCGCCGGTCGGTGTCGCAGATGTAGCGGTTCAGCAGGCCGCGGTCCTCCAGCCTGCTGACCAGCCGGGTCGTCGCGCTCTGGCTGAGGACCACCGAATCGGCGACCTGGTGCATCCGCAGGTGCCCGCCCGGTCCGCTGTGCTGGCGGCTGAGCACGTCGAGCAGCGAGTACTCGCGCACGCTGAGCCCGTGGCCCGCCTGGAGCGCCCGTTCGATGTGCGCCTCGATCCGCCCGTGCAGGAGGGAGAGGGCGCACCAGCCCTGGGAGAGGGCGGTGAGCGCGCTGTCCGTGGCCGTCATGGGCTCCTCCATCGAAGCGTCCCGGGCTGGGATGTGTGACCACCAGGATAGTCCACATGCGCAATAGCCCGCGCTTGCGAATATCCCGCGCCTGCAACTAATGTGGACGCATGCAACCGGCGACCGCAATCAGCGGTGCTCAGCCGTGATCGACCGTGATCGACCGTGATCCACCGGGATCGCGCCGTCGCCGACCTTGCACCCGGCACCACCCCCTCCCCTGAAGGACACCTCCCGCCATGCCTCTCGCACTCCTCGCCCTCGCCGTCGGGGCCTTCGGGATCGGCACCACCGAATTCGTGATCATGGGCCTGCTCCCCGAGGTCGCCGGCACGTACGGGGTCTCGATCCCCACCGCGGGCTTCCTGGTCACCGGCTACGCCCTCGGCGTCGTACTCGGCGCGCCGCTCATGACCGTGCTCGGCACCCGCATTCCCCGCAAGCGCATGCTGATGCTGCTCATGGGCCTCTTCATCGCGGGCAACGTGCTCTCCGCCCTCGCCCCCTCCTTCGGCATCATGCTCGCCGGCCGCGTCGTCGCCTCACTCGCCCACGGCGCCTTCTTCGGTATCGGCGCGGTCGTCGCCGCCGAACTCGTCGCCCCCGAGAAGAAGGCCGGCGCGATCGCCATGATGTTCACCGGACTGACGGTCGCCAACGTGGTCGGCGTCCCGCTCGGCACCCTCGTCGGGCAGACCCTCGGCTGGCGCGTCACGTTCCTGATCGTCGCTTCGCTCGGCGTCGTGGGCCTGCTGGGCATCGCCCGGCTGGTGCCCGAGCTGCCCCGCCCCGAGGGCGGCGTACGGATCCGCCGCGAGCTCGCCGCCTTCCGCAACGTCCAGGTACTGCTCGCGATGGCGATGACCGTCCTCGGCTTCGGCGGCGTCTTCGCCGCGATCACCTACATCACCCCGATGATGACGAACGTCGCCGGCTTCGCCGACTCCTCCGTCACCTGGCTCCTGGTCCTCTTCGGTCTGGGCATGGTCGCCGGAAACCTCATCGGCGGCCGCTACGCCGACCGCGCGCTGATGCCCATGCTGTACGTGGCCCTGGGCGCCCTGGCCGTCACGCTCGCCGTCTTCACCCTCACCGCCCACACCAAGGCCGGCGCGGCCGTCACCGTCGTCCTGATCGGCGCCCTCGGCTTCGCCACCGTGCCGCCGCTCCAGAAGCGGGTGCTCGACCAGGCCGCCGGGGCGCCCACCCTGGCCTCGGCCGTCAACATCGGCGCCTTCAACCTCGGCAACGCGCTCGCGGCCTGGCTCGGCGGGCTCGTGATCGCCGCCGGCCTCGGCTGGACCGCCCCCAACTGGGTCGGCGCGGCACTCGCCGCCTCCGCCCTGGCGCTCGCCCTCGTCTCCGGCGCGCTGGCGCGCCGTACGGCGGGACGCGCGGCCCGTAGCCGGCAGGGCGCGGTCGCCGCGGCGGGAGCCCCCCGGGCGCCCGCGGCCGTCCCCGCCCACCACTGACCACCACTGCCCCCCATCACCACCCCCTTCCCCCGTACGGACCTCCCGCAAGGAGAACCCCCGCATGTCCACCCCCACCCGTACCGCAGTCGCCCCCCTGACCACCGAGGACGCCGAACTGCTCGTCGCCACCGCCACGGCCGCCGCCGAAGCGGCCGGGGTCACGGTCAGCGTCACCGTCCTCGACGCCGGCGGCCACCTGCTCGCCTTCCGCCGCGACGACCGCGCCGTACTGATCTCCGGCGAGACCGGCACCCGCAAGGCCTACACGGCGCTCCAGCTGAACGCAGCCACCGCCGACCTCGTGGAAGCGGTCCGGCCCGGCGGTCCCTTCCACACGCTGCCCACGGCCCTGGACCGCCCGCTGCTGTTCATCGCGGGCGGGCTGCCCGTCCACCGCGACGGCCGCCTCATCGGCGCCATCGGCGTCGGCGGCGGCGCCCCCGACCAGGACCACGTCTTCGCCACCGCCGCGCGGGACGCCCTGGTCTGAGCCCGCCCGGTCGCGCGTCCGCGTCCCCCGTGCCAGGTTGGTACGGGGGACACACGCACATGATGAGCACACCGAGGCGGCACAAGAGGGTCCACACGATCGCGACGGCCACGGTCGCCGCGCTGGTCACCCTTGCCCTCCCGGGCTGTACGGCGGCCTCGGACGAGGCACGCGTCCCCGGTGCCCCGGACTCGTCCACCGCCTCCTCCGCGACGGCGGCGCGCCCGGCCGAGGCCGCCCCCACGCCGACCCCGTCCTACCCGCTGTCCACCGCCCCGCGCACCATCCCGGCGGTACAGGAGCACGTACCTGCCCGCGGACCAGGCTGGAAGCCCACCCCAGAGGCCCGCGTGGTCGTCGCCCCGGACGACACCGCCGCCCTCTCCGACGAGGCCGAACTGCTCGCCGGTGAGCTGAACATCGGATACGGGGCGGCGGCGGCTCCGCGCGCCGGCGACGTCCAGCTGTCCCTGGACGCCGGGGCCGCGGGAGGGTCCGAGTCGTACACCCTCGACGTCAAGGACGGCGGCGTCCGGATCAACGGACGCGACCAGGCCGGGGTGTTCTACGGCACCCGCACCCTCAAGCAGGCGGTCAAGAGCGGCGGTGCGGCCCCCGAGGGAACCGTGCGCGACGCCCCCGCCAAACCGCAGCGAGGACTCAACCTCGACATAGCCCGCAAGTTCTTCACCCCGGACTGGATAGAGGACCGGCTGCGCGAGATGGCCGACCTCAAGCTCAACCAGCTCGGCCTGCACTTCTCGGACGACCAGGCCTTCCGCATCCAGTCGGACACGCACCCCGAGATCGTCTCCACCCCGCACCTCACCAAGGCCCAGGTCAGCGAGATCAATGCGCTCGCCGCCCGGCTGCACATCACGGTGGTCCCCGAGATCGACTCGCCCGGCCACCTCGGCGCGGTCCTGCGCGCCCACCCCGACCTCCAGCTCCGCGACACGCAGGGGCGGGCGGTCAAGGGCGCCGTGGACATAGCGAACCCGGCGTCCGCGAAGCTCGTGGACGAGCTGCTGCGGGAGTACATTCCGCTCTTCCCCGGCGGGGCCTGGCACCTGGGCGCCGACGAGTACCAGGCGCTGGTCTACCGCGACCCGCAGGCCTCCTTCCCCCAGCTCGCCCGCGCCGCCCGGCAGCGGTACGGGCCCTCGGCGCGGGTCCAGGACCTGGCGACGGGCTGGCTGAACGACCGCGCGAACGTCGTCCGGCCGTCGGGGAAGGCGCTCAAGGCGTGGAACGACGGGTTCTTCGCGGGCGGGGTGACGAGCGCCGCCAAGGACATCCAGGTCGAGTACTGGACCGGCAAGGAGACGGGCGCCCGGCCGCCGCTGGAGTACCTGCGCGAGGGCCGCAAGCTCGTCAACCTCAACGACGAGTTCCTGTACTACGTGCTGGGGGAGCCCAACCAGTTCACGTACCCCACCGGGAAGCGGATCTACGAGCAGTGGACCCCGCTCGTACTGCGCGGCACGACCCCCGTCCCGGCCTCGTACGGGCCGCAGATCCTCGGCGGGCGCCTGGCCATCTGGAGCGACCTGGCCGGCGCCCAGACCCAGGCCCAGGTGGCCCAGGGCATCCAGGCCCCGATGGCCGCGCTCTCCCAGAAGGTGTGGGACGCGCGCACCCCCCAGCTGCCCTGGACCGACTTCAAGGCCCTCGCCGACCGCCTCTGACCCACCGGCGGCCGGCCGGCCTTACGGCTTTACGGGCTGATGGGCCTACGGGCTCACGAGCGGTCGGCGCGGCCCCGGCGCTGCCCGCGACGCCGGAACCACTGGCCGACGAGGGGCAGCGCCAGGATCACCGCGACGGTCCAGACGGCGGCGAAGACCCAGATCACGACCCGGGAGACGGTGACCGACGCCGCCACGAACAGCACCGCCGCCACCACACCGAGCAGCCAGGCCGCCACGATGCGCAGACGACGGTGCGACGTGGACCGCAGGATCCGGTCGAGCGAACGATCACCCTTGAGTTCGGCCTCGATCGCGGAGAGGGCGCGCTGCTCGCGATCCGAGAGTCCGGCTCCGTCCATCACGACGTACCTCCGCCGGCTGCTGCCGTCGGGCGCGGGTCGCAGCCTCTGGCCTGGGAATACCCTGCCTGACGCGGCCCAACCCCCGCAGGAGGCGGTGACTGGCGACCATGGTCACCAAATGGAGTTGACCCACTCCGGGTGGTCGATGAACGGGTTGCGGTTGTGCTGGTACTGGTCGAATATGACCTGGTTCCGGCGCTGCTCGAAGGCGTCCGGCGGGTCCATCTGGCTCCACTGCTTCAGCAGGCTGATCCGGCCCATCGCCGGCGCCGACCCGTTGTTGACCTTGTCGTTCATCTCGAGGTTGGCGAAGCCGTCGCCGCCGTCGTAGCGGACGGCCATGTACAGCAGCATCCGGGCCACGTCGCCCTTGACGGCGTCGCGCGGCTCGAAGGAGTCGCTGTCGGTCAGGCTGCCCGGTGCCTCGCTGACGGGGCTGCCGCCCTTGTCGAAGTCCTTGTTGCCCCGGGTGCTGTTGACGGTGACGTCCTCCGGGCGCAGGTGGTGCAGGTCGGTGCCCGGGCCGGTGGCGGTACCGAAGTCGCCGTGGCTCTTGGCCCAGACGTGCTCGCGGTTCCAGTCGTTGGCCCCGCCGCCGTTCGTGGCCTTGGACTGGGAGCGGCCGGAGTAGAGCAGGATGACGTTGTTGGCGTTCGCCGGGTCCTGGTCGGTCACCTTCAGGGCGTTCCACACGCCGTCGTAGGTGACCTTGGACTGGGTCTTGATGATGTCGTGCAGGGCCGTCTTCAGCGCGGCCCCGGTCTTGCCCTGGGCGTTCGCGTAGTAGTCGGCGTAGGCGGCGCTTCGGTCCCCCGCGGGGGCCGTCGCGTTCTCGGGAGTGGCCGCGTTCTCCTGTCCGGCGGACGCGGCCGCCGGTATGCCTATCAGGGCGGCGGCGGCGAGGGCGGCCGCCCAGGGGGTCATGCGCGAGATCTTCATCAGGTGGGGGGTACCTCTCCATACGCACCGTCCCCGCCCGGGGAATTGGCGGAGTGTCAGTGGCACAGCGAGGGTCACATTGTCATGTGCCGAACAGGTGAAAACCATGTGTCTGTAGTGGGGGGCCTTCGTGTGTGCCGGCCGTCCGCCGCGGGCAGGGTAGCGGTGGCCCCGGGCGGGGCCGGACCGATCGTGACCAGCCCCATCGGGAGCAGCCCATGGCAGTGAAGATCCTCATCGTGACCGGCGACGCGGCCGAATCGCTGGAGGTCCTGTATCCGTACCAGCGCCTGCGCGAGGAGGGGTACGAGGTCCACATCGCGGCGCCGCAGGTGAAGAAGCTCCGCTTCGTGGTGCACGACTTCGAGGACGGCTTCGACACCTACACCGAGAAGCCGGGCTACACCTGGCCCGCCGACCTGGCCTTCGTGGACGTGGTCACCGAGGACTACGCGGCCCTGGTCGTCCCGGGCGGCCGGGCGCCGGAGTACCTGCGCAACGACCCCGAGGTGCGCCGCATCCTGGCCGCCTTCGCGGAGGCCGACAAGCCGATCGCCCAGATCTGCCACGGCCCGCTGATCACCGCCGCGGCCGGTGCACTGAGCGGCCGGCGGGTCACCGCGTACCCGGCGCTCGAACTGGACATGAAGGCGGCCGGGGCGGAGTTCGAGGACTCCGAGACCGTGGTCGACGGCACGTTGGTCTCGGCCAGGGCCTGGCCCGACCACTCGCGCTGGATGCGGGAGTTCCTGACCGTGCTGCGGAGCAAGGCCCCGGTGGTCTGAGCGGGACGCACGCGGACGGCCGTGACCCCCGGTGCCAGGGGGTCGCGGCCGTCGGGTCGTTCGGGTGGAGGGCGCGGAGGGCGGGGGCCGATTTCAAGCCAGCCGTGAGGCCGCCGCCTCGGTGATCGTCAGCCGACGGGGGCGACCGCCGGGGCCGGCTCGTACTTGTAGTTCGCCCCGAAGTTCTTCTTCACGGCCGTCTCCCAGGAGCCGTCCGCGACCATCTTCTTCAGCGCGTCGTTGATCTTGCGCTGGAGTTCCTTGTTGCCCTTCTTGACGCCGATGCCGTAGTTCTCGTTGCTCAGGTTCTGGCCGAGCAGCTTGAACTTGCCCTCGTTGCCCTTGCGGGCGGCGTAGCCGGCCAGGATGGAGTTGTCCGTGGTCATGGCGTCGACCCGGCTCTCCTGAAGGGCGACGACGCAGTCCGAGTACCCGCCGAGCTCCAGCAGGCCCGCCTTGGGGGCGAGGTTCTTGCGGAGGTTCTCGGCCGAGGTGGAGCCGGAGACCGAGCACAGGCTCTTCGAGTTGAGGTCCTCGGGCTTGTTGATCGACGCGTCGTCGGCGCGGGTCAGCAGGTCCTGGTGCGCGACGAAGTACGGGCCGGCGAAATCGACCTTCTCCTTGCGCTTGTCGTTTATCGAGTAGCTCGCGACGACGAACTTGACCTCGTTGTACTGGATCAGCAGTTCGCGGTCGTTGCTGTAGACCTGCTTGAATTCGATCTTGTCGGCCTTGTAGTCGAGCTCCTTGGCCACGTAGGTGGCGACATCCACGTCGAAACCGGTGAAGGTTCCGTCCGTCTCCCGCATTCCGATGCCGGGCTGGTCGAACTTGATACCGACGGCGAGGGTCCCGTCCCCCTGGTCCCCTTCGTCACCGACGCACCCGGAGGCGGTCAGGGCGATTGCGATCACTGCGGCGACCGCACCGGCCTGGGGAACCTTCATGCTGCACTCTTTCCTGAGGAACGCGGGGCGCGTCACCGGGATCGCCGGGGGCGTGTGGAACCGCGGGAATACGGGGAACGTGGGGACGCGTGTACGAGGAAGCTAGGAAGTGGACGGGCGCACCGTCACTACATTTGAGGAAAACTTGAGGATAACAATCCGGTTCTGCTCGACGTTCTGCGGTTGACCTGGGGCAGGGCGGGAAAAGGGGTGGCCTCATCCCTCATTCGTGCCTGGCGCCTGCCCGAATTCAGTACTCGGCTACTTACATCGGGTTTAGGGGTATTTGTGCTGAGGTGGGTGAGGATTCGCCGGTTCGCCGGGATCGGTGTGGAGTGGGAGGTCGAACCGGCCCAACTGGCCTAAGTGGCCGGGAACGTATGGTCGTTCGGAGCGGGCTGGGGGGGCTCGTGGGATCATGGACGGGCAATGCCTGTGAACGAAGGGGGAGTTCGGTGACCGGTGTACGCAAGGGCCTGGCCAAGGTGGAGTTCGCGCTGCGATGGGACCCCAGCCCCGCCGGCACGCCCGCGAACGACCTGGACATACTGGCCGCGGTCTACGGCGCCGCGGACCTCCACGGGACGCCCGTCCAGCTCGTGCACTTCGGCAGCCGGTCGCCCGACGGGACCATCGCGCTGAACCGGGACAGCCATACCGGCCAGGGCTTCGGCTTCGACGAGGTGATGACCATCGAGCTGGACCGGATGGCGCCGGAGTCGGGACGGGTGGTGGTCGGCGTCGTCATCCAGAACTCAGAGGCGGGCCCCGAGGGCGACGCGAAGACCTTCGCCGACATCGCCGGCACCGGATTCCGGATCCGCGAGGGCCACACGGACCTCGCCCAGGGAGACTTTGCGGCCGTGGCCGCCGCCACCGCCGCCACGGTGGCCGAGTTCACCCGTGACGCGTCGGGTGCCTGGTCCTTCGACCTGCGGCTGCGGGGATCGGATGCCGACCCGGAGGAATTCGCCCGGACCATGGGCGCACTCGGCTGAGGCGGGCCGCCCGGGCCCGGTGCGGAGCCGCGCAGACCGGGCGGCGACCACCCCTGGGGTGAGTGGTCGCCGCCCGGTCCGGGTGGCGCGCTGCCGCCGTCCCCACGAGGCAGCGCGGGCAGGTCGCCGTCAGGTCATCAGGACGGCGGCCCGCCGGTTCAGGGGGCCTGACCGGCCGGGGGCCGGGCGGGGTGGGAGGGTGCGAGGCCCAGGGACGGGAGCATCACGGCGTCGACGAACCGGACCAGGTAGTCGGCGTCCGCGTACCGGCCTTCCAGCACCGGCCGGATGCGGAGCACACCCATCAGCTGCGCGGGCAGGAACTCCACCGCCGGGTGGTCCGCGGCGATCTCGCCGCGCGCCACGGCCCGGTCGACCATCTCGGCGAACGCGGCCAGCTCCGGCTCGACCAGCGCCTCGCGCAGGGCGGCCTGGAGCTCCTCGTCACTGAGCACGGCGTGCCCCAGGGCCTGCGTCAGCCGGGTGTCCCTGCCGGAAGTACCGGCCGCGATCCGGGCCGCCTCGCGCAGGTCGCTCGCCAGCGAGCCGGTGTCCACGGCGACGAGGGTGCCCCGTCGGCCCGCACGCAGGGCGGCGGCGACGAGCTGGGGCTTGGTCTTCCACTGCCGGTAGAGCGTGGACTTGCCGCAGCTGGCCCGGGCGGCGACGCCCTCCATGGTCAGGGCCTCGTAGCCGTGCTCGCGCAGCTGCTCCAGTACGGCGTCGTAGAACTCCTGCTCACGCTCCGGGGTGATCTTGGAGCGGCGTGCGGGGGTCGGTGTCGACGTCATGGATGCGGCTCTCCTCGGGGGCGCCTCGGCGGCAGGTTCCACTACGGAAGTGTACGGGAACGCGACCGTATCGGTACACAAGCGTATCGATACGCCAATGTATCGATACACTGGCGTGTCGCTGTGCGCGCAAACAGGAAGAGAGACCGGGGGATGAGCTCCCACACCACACCTGCCGAGCCGGCAGCCGGACCGAGAGCCGCGCGCCGCCGACTCATACGCGAGCTGCTGCTCGTCGCGGGCTTCTTCACCGTCTACAAGGCGGGCCGGCTGCTCTCGACCGACCGCACCGAAGAGGCCTTCCGCAACGCGGGGCGAATATGGGACGCCGAGCGGGCCGTGCACCTGCCCGGCGAAGGCTTCGTACAGCGGCTGCTGCTGCACGGGGACGCCCTCGTCACCAGCGCGAACACCTACTACGCGGGAGTCCACTTCCCCGCCACCGCGCTCTTCCTGATCTGGCTCTACGTCCGCCGCCCCGCCCACTACCTGTGGGCGCGCCGGGTACTCGCCGGACTCACCGCGGCGGCCCTCGTCCTGCACCTGGCCTTCCCGCTCGCGCCCCCGCGCCTGCTCGACGCCGCGCGGCTGATCGACACGGCGCAGGTCTACGGGCCCAGCGTCTACCGGGCCGCACCGGCCGAGGACACCCTGGCCAACCAGTTCGCCGCGATGCCCTCACTTCACTTCGGCTGGGCCCTGATGCTCGCGCTCGGCATGATCGCGGCCACCTCCTCGCGATGGCGCCTGCTGTGGCTCCTGCACCCGCTGCTGACCCTGATCGTGATAGTCGGTACCGCCAACCACTACTGGCTCGACGCCGTCGTCGCCGCGGTGCTGCTCGGGGCGGCCCTGCTGCTGGTCCCGCGGCCCCGTCCCGGCGACGACCCGGACCGTGACACCGGGCCCGGCCCGCAGGCCGCCGCCGAGAGCGACCCGGACGGACCCGTACGAGGACTGCCCCGCCCGCGGAGCGCGGACGCGGCCGTAGGAGCAAAACCATGAATGACACCGCCCTCGCCGTCGGACTCTGCCTCGCGTCGGCCGTGGCCTACGCGGCCGCCGCCGTCGCCCAGGAACGGCTCGCCCGGGCCGCCGTCGCGCGCACCGCCAAGGCCTTGCTGGGCTCCGGTGCCTGGTGGTCGTCGGCCGGCCTGAACGCCGCCGCCGCGCTGCTGCACGCGGCGGCCCTGCGGTACGGCCCCCTCACCCTGGTGCAGCCGCTCGGCGCGCTCACCCTCGTGGCCGCCGTCCCGCTGGGCGCGCGCAGGTCCGGCCGCCGGGTCGCGGCCACCGAATGGCGGGGCACCCTGGCCACCGTCGCAGGCCTCGGCCTGCTGCTGCTCCCGGCCTCCGGTCCGGCCCCCGACGACACCCTCACGCTGGTCGAGGCGCTGGCCGTCTCCGGAGCGACCGTCGCCGTGATCATGATGCTGACCGCGGCCAAGGACCCGCGCTCGGGCCTGCGCCACGCCACCGCGTCGGGCCTCGCCTCCGCGGCCGCCTCCGCGCTGACCCAGACGGTGGCCGTTGCGGCCGGTCGCGGCGGAGCCCTGCTCAGCGTCCGGGTCGTCTCCGTGGCCCTGCTCGTCATGGTGTTCGCGGTCGGCGGGATGCTGCTGTCGCAGCGGGCCTACCGCGGCGGACTCGGCGCCCCGCTCGCCGTGGTGAACCTGGCCAACCCGCTGGCCGCGGCCGCCATCGGCATGGTCCTGCTCGGCGAACGCCTCCAGGGCGGGCCGGCGGGGCTGCTGCTCGCGGCCGCCGGAGCCCTGTTAGCGGCGCGCGGGGTGCTCCTGCTCACGCGGACGCCCTCCGCCCCGGCGGGTCCCGGGGCCGGAGCCGTCACGGGTGCCGATCTCGCCGTACCGGTCGGCCGCGTGGCGGTCTGAGCAGCGGAGAACCGATTCGGCCCCGGTCGCGTCCTCCCAGGAGAACGCCCGAACGACTGAACGACCGGACAACCGAAGCGGAGTGACTGGACATGGGGATCGTCAGCTGGATCATCCTGGGACTGCTGGCCGGAGGCATCGCCAAGGTCCTGCTGCCCGGCCGGGACCCCGGCGGCCTGATCGGTACCACCCTCATCGGCGTCGCCGGAGCCTTCATCGGCGGCTGGCTCTCGGCGAAGGTGCTGGACAAGCCGATCCAGACCGAATTCTTCGACCTCGCCACCTGGGGCTCCGCCATCGCGGGCTCGCTGGTCCTGCTGATCGGCTACCGCATCCTGTTCGGCAACTCCCGCGACTGACCCGCTTCCCGGCGGGCCGGACCCCGATCCACGACCCCGGCCCGCCCCCGGTTCCCCGTACGTCTCCCGCCCGGACAGCCTCGCCCCGCTGCTCGCTGCCGGTGTTCTGCACCCGTCGCGAGGAGGCGGGCCGGCAGCGCACGAGCAACTTGTCGTACGCGCTCGTCGCAGCCCACGCGCGCTGAGAGGGCCGGACTCACCCCGCTGCCGGTGCCATTGCTGTTCAGCTCTTGCGGGTCAACGGCTGCCCGGCGAAGCTCACCCCTGCCAGACCATGCGTCATGAGGTTGCGGATGTTGCCGTGATCAGTGTCGTTCGGCGTTGCCAGCACGCTGCGGTAGTGCTCGCCGAATGCCTGGAGGGCTTCCTGGTCGCTCAGCCCTTCCAGCAGGGCCAGTCCCAGCGTCTTGCAAGAACCCTCGTTCTCACCTGCGGCGTTCTCCAGTTCTCCGTTGCGGAACGCCTGCCGCTGGTACGCGTAGTGCGCGGCGATGAAGGCCAAAGTGTCGGCGAACTCGTGTGCACCTGACGCAAGGCTCGCCCGCAGTGAGTTCAGATCAGTCATGTCGGTTTCCTCGGGTTGAGCAGACGATCGGGTTGCCGTCCGTGACCGGGGGACAATAACTCTCTGAGGCCAGCCGGTAGGAATCGCGCCACATATCGGAACGAGCGGCGTCTGCGCAGGTCACCACGTACGTCGGGGTAACCCGCCGGGTTCGGCCCGAGCGATCGGCGGGCTCGGTCGAGTGTCGCGCAACGGCGGCGGGAGGGGCTGTGCAGGGGCCAGCTGGCGAACCGGTGAGGTTATACCGCTGCGACGGCGGGTCCCCCCTGTGCGGCCCTGGCGTGCTGCATGGCCGTCAACCTGCGGACGAAGACAACCGCGAGGACGGCCGCGGCGATGTCGAGGAGGTCACTGACCAGCATCGTCGTGGCCGCGTCATGAGCGGCCTCGGCGCTGTCCGCAACGGAATAGGTCCGGCCGCCGTACCAGCTCAGCAGCTTGGACAGGATGAAGACTCCCCACCACAGGTTGACCAGGGTCAGCGGGAACCGGCGGTAGCCACCGTCGGACCCGGTGGGGATGCTCGACCCCCAGGTCGTGACGGCGATCCGGTACGGCAGCCAGAGGTTGGCGAGCGGTACGAACCACGCGCCGATCGCCCAGCCGCGCGAGAGCCTGTCCGCGCCGGGTGCGAAGACCTCGGCGTTCGTGCGCACCAGGTGGAACCAGATGATGAAGACGATGCCCGTCAGGATCGCTGCCTGCCCCTGGAGCATGCCGGCCCTGCCCGTCAGACGGTGGCCGCGGTCCAGCTCGGCATCGCTCAACGCGGGATCCGTGATGAGCCGCTCCATGAGCAGGCGGAGGTTCCAGTCCGCGTACACGGCGAAGACGTCGAACCCGATGACCAGCGCGAACAGCACGGCCAATGTGATGGCCAGGCCCACGGGCGCGCGCAGCCGTACGCCCTTCACATCGGGCGCGGCGTACGGGGACGGGGTCGGTGGACCGACCGGAACTGCGGGCATGCTGAAAAATCTCCTACGGGTGCGCAACAACAAGAGGGCACGCCGCACAGGGCGGGCCAGGCAGGAACCTACGTCAGAAGGCCTGGCCGCGTCACGCTCGTTTCCCCAGGCCGGAGCCGGTTGGATCCTGCCTCCTTGCCACGAGTCCTTCGGTCAAGGAGCCTCCAAGGAGCGGAACCACTCCACCAGCGGTCCCCAAGTGGGCTCCGGGTCCTCGCTCGCCTGCTCGCTCAGTCGCTCCGCCAGTTCCGCCAGTTCCGCCGGTTCCGCCGGCTCGACGGTGGTCGCGGCGAACTGCTCGGCGTGCCGGCGGATCGCTTGCCAGGCGTTCTCCAGGGCCTCCTGGAGGGTGTGGATCTCCTGGGCGCCCTGCCGGATCCGCGCCGTGAGACGGAGGATCTCGTCTTTCCGGTGCGCCAGGCCCCCGTACGCACCTTCGGTCACATCGGTCAGCCTGCTCACGGCCAAGGCGTAGCGCGAACGGGCGTCCTGCAGCTGTGTTCGCTCCTTCCGGCCGGGTGGCCCGGTGGGACGCGAACAGCCGGGTGCTCGAACTGGTCGCTCCGCTGGCGCTGGTGGCCGGGTGGGGGCGTTCGGAAAGGGGAGCGCCCACCACGTGGGGCGCGCGGTGAGAGCGCCCCCGCGAAGGCACCGGCGGAGGTACGTGTTCCGGTCGAGGCCGTCGGGGACACCGCTCCCATGAGCAGCTATGCCGCGGGCTTTCTGATCGTCCCTACCCTGACGGTCGTCGGCCGGGGCCTGGCACGGGGGAAGCTCTCGAGTGCCGCCGGGAGATCGACGACCGTGCCACGGCTCGCCGGTGAGCAGCCGTCGGGCCGGCCGATCCCGTCCCGTCGCCGCGCGAGCAGCACGCCGCATGCCTCGGGCGGGGGCCGCGCGATCGGGCCGGATCCGCGGCTGCGGACCGTACGGGAGGGGGCGCGGCCCTGAACCGGACCGCCCGGGACCGCCCGCCCCGGACTGCCCCGCCGGACGGACGGCCGCATACCCTGGCCGCACCACCGCGATGTACGAGTTCGAGCCCGAGTGCGAGCAGCGAGGAAACCGGTACCCGATGAGTGTCACCCCCGTCCCCACGGCCGACCTGTACGACGAGTACGGCGAGTCCCTCGCCATCTGCGCCACCGGGTTCCGCCAGTTCGGCGGCCGCCGGCTCTTCGCGGGCCCCGTACGGACCGTCCGCTGCCACGAGGGCAACGCACTGCTGCGCACGCTCCTCCACACACCGGGCGAGGGCGCGGTCCTCGTCGTGGACGGCGGCGGCTCGCCGCGTGCCGCGCTCGTGGGCGACCTCATCGCCGGCGCGGCCGAGGCCAACGGCTGGGCCGGACTGATCGTCAACGGCTCGGTCCGCGACAGCGTCGCCCTCGGCGGCCTCGACCTCGGCATCAAGGCACTGGGCACGGTCCCCCGCAAGAGCGGCAAGACCGGTGAGGGCGCGGTCGACGAGCCCGTCACCATCGGCGGGATCACCTTCAGTGTCGGGGACACCGTCCACGCGGACGAAGACGGCGTGGTCGTCCTGCCCCGCTGACGCACCCCCTGACACGCCCCCTGACGCACCCGCTGACATGCCCCCGACGTGCCCCGTTGACGACCGGTCACGGACCAGAACCGGCCAGGGCCCGCGACCGGGCCCTGGCACGGCCGTCGCCGGCCGGGTATCACTGCGGGCCCATGAGACGACGACACCGGATCACCGGCCTGCTCGGCGCCATCGCGCTGACCGCCGCCACCCTGACCGCCGCGGGACCCGCGTACGCCGGAACCCCGGCCGCCGACCCGCCGCCCGCGGAGTTCGGGACCGACTGGCACGACCCCCTCACCGCGGCGCCGCCCGTCACCCGGCCCGCGACCCGGTCCTGCCGGGTGACTCTCGCGGAGGCGCAGTTCCGCGACTTCACGCCGTACCGGGGCGCCTACACACCGCCCACCGGCTGCGGCGCCGACGGCTGGGCCAAGGTGGTGCTGCGCCTCGACGGCAAGGTCGAGGGCCGCCAGTACGACCGCCTCGGCCACCTCTCCCTCGGCGGGGTGGAGGTCCTGCGCACCTCCACCCCGCAGCCCTCGCCCGACGGCATCACCTGGTCCGTCGAGAAGGACGTCACCCGCTACCGTGACACCCTCACCCGCCCGCAGTCCGTCGAGATGCTCATCGGCAACGTCGTCGACGACACCTACACCGGCGTCATCGACGTCAAGGTGACCCTGACCTTCTACGCGGCCGACGGCCGCACCAAGGCCCCCGACACCCCCGACCGCGTCCTGCCCCTCACCTCGCCGGCGGTCACCACCCCGCGCAACACGGAGCGCCTGCTCGCGGAGGTGTACGCCACCGGCTCGGGCGGCGGCTGCGAGGAGTACTGGTACATGACCACGCCGGAGGCGGCCCCGTACTCCTGCAAGGCCGCCGACGGCCCGCACCGCGAGGTCCGCGTCTCGGTCGACGGACAACTCGCCGGAATCGCGGCGCCCTTCCCCACCGTCTGGACCGGCGGCTGGTCCAACCCCTTCCTCTGGTACGTCACCCCCGGCCCGCGCGCCTTCGACGTCCAGCCCGTCCGCTACGACCTGACCCCCTTCGCCGCCCTCCTCAACGACGGCCGTCCGCACCGGATCGAGGTCTCGGTCGCCGGGGTCCCCGCCGGGCAGAGCGGCTGGAGCACCCCCACCAACCTGCTCCTGTGGCAGGACGAGGCCCGCGAGGTCGTCACCGGCGCCCTGACCCGCCACGAGCAGAGCGATCCGACGGGCCACTCCCGCTGGACCCCCGCGGCGCCCGGCGGACAGCACCGCCTGGACACCGAGGGCGGACACCGGCTGACCGTCGCCGGACACCTGAACACCTCCCACGGCCGGGTCGCCACCACCGTCACCCGCACCGTGCGGGGCAGCTCCGTCCACCGCTGGACCGACGGCGAGAACCAGGACGCGCTCACCGCCACCTGGACCGACGAGGAGAGCGTGACGCACGGGCCGAGCACCACCCGGACCGACCGCACCTACACGATGGACGGCGAGACCACCCTCGGCGCCGGCGACCGGCTGCGCACCGTGCTCTCGCTCGGCGACCGCGCGGACACCGTGACCCTGCGGGGCGGCCGCACGGTCGACAGCTCCCGGTTCGACGACCGGTACACGGGCGACGCCACCTACACCGCTAACGTCCCCCGCGACCAGCGGCACGCGGTCGCCACCACCACCGCCCGCTACCGGTGGTACGGGTCCGGCGCGCCCGGCGGATGTTACGACCGCACGGTGGCCACCGCCCAGGGAACGCTGACGGCGGACCGCCTGCGCTGCTGATCCGTCCGCCCCCTACGATGAGCGGCCATGGATACGAGTGAGGCCGGCAGACAGCTGATCGACGGCCGTTTCGAGCTGGTCGCACCCCTGGGCAGCGGGGGTATGGGTACGGTGTGGCGCGCCCGCGACATCGCACTGCACCGCGAGGTCGCCCTCAAGGAGGTGCGCCCGCCGGACCCGGCGACCGCCGCCGCCCAGCCCGGACTCGCCGACCAGCTGCGCGAACGGGCTGTCCGCGAGGCCCGCGCCCTCGCCCGCCTCGCCCACCCGCACGTGGTGACCATCCACCACATCGTGGAACCGCCCGAAGGCGCGGACGGCCACCCGTGGATCGTCATGGAGCTGGTCCAGGGCGGCTCCCTGCACGACCGGCTGGCCTCCGGGCCGATGCTGCCCGCCGACGTGCTGCGGCTCGGCCTCGACGTGCTCTCCGCTCTGCGCGCCGCACACGACGAAGGCGTCCTCCACCGCGACGTGAAGCCGGCCAACGTGCTGCTGCGTCCCAGCGGGTCGGCCGTGCTCACCGACTTCGGCATCGCGGCCCTGCACGGTTCGACCGGGCTCACCTCGACCGGGGTGCTCATCGGCTCGCCCGAGTACATCGCGCCCGAACGCGTCCGCGGCGAGGAGGGACTGACCGCCTCCGACCTGTGGTCGCTGGGCATGCTGCTCTACGTGGCCGCGGAGGGCGTCCACCCGCTGCGCCGTGCCACCAGCCTGGCCACCGTCGTCGCCGTGCTCGACGAGCCGATCCCGGCGCCCGTGCGCTCCGGCCCGCTGGCGCCCGTACTGGAACGGCTGCTCGTACGGGACCCGGCCGCGCGGCCCGACGGGGCGCAACTGGAACAACTGCTCCGGGACGCGAGCGCCGCTCTCGGATCCGGCTACGGGGCGGGCGTACCGCCGGTCGCCGCCGCGCCGTCGGTCGCGGCCACGCCGGTCGGCGCCCCGATCGGCGCTCCGGTCGGCCCCCAGCCGGCCGTCCCCGGTCAGTTCGGCCCGTACGGCGGCCCCTACGGGTCGCCCACCCCGCCGTACGGCTCCGGCGGGTCCCCGTACGCGGCCACCACGACGCCCGTCCCGCTGGCATCGGCCCCGCGCCGGCGCCCGGCCCTGATCGGCGCCGCACTCACGGCGGTGCTCGCGGCAGCCGTCGTCGGGATCGTGCAGCTGCTGCCCGACGGGAACTCCGGCGACGACGACACCGCCGACGCGCGCGCCACCCGGCCCGCCGTCGCCACCCCGGCGGGTACCCCGGGCGCCACCCCCGGCCCGAAGACGAGCACGTCCAAGGCCACCGCGGCCCGCGGCAGCATGCTCACCCCGCAGAACATCCGGACCGCCCTGGAGGCGCTCAAGGAGAAGACCGGCACCACGACCTTCGTGGACCTCAAGGTCTACGACGGGTACGTGCTCGCCTCGATCCCCACCGCCAACGGTGCCGAGACCGTCGACGCCTGGCAGTACCGCGACGGCGCGGCCAAGCGCACGGGCCCGGACGGCACGGTCGAGGAGGGCGAGCCGCTGATCGACATGTCGACCGTCAACTGGGACGCGCTGCCCGCCCTGCTGGAGCAGGCCAAGAAGGAACTCGGCGTGGAGAAGCCGACCTCGACCTACGTGATCGTCGAGCCGTGGATGATGGACCAGGTCCCCTGTATGCGGCCCTACCTCAGCGACGAGTACGGCCGCGGAGGGTATGTGCTCGCCGGTATCGACGGCAAGGTCAAGAAGGTCGTCGGCTCCTGACATCGTGTACCCGTACGCGCGTACGGTCCGACAGGTCAGGGAGCCCCACCACCATGCCCAGCTGGCGCACCACCCTCACGGCGGCCGGGATATCCGGCCCCCGGCTGCGGGACGACTACACGCACGCCGCCCGCCGGGTACTGCGCCGCGAGCCGGCCCCGTACCTGGCGCTGCGGCTGCTCGCGGCGCCGCCGCTGGTGCCCTGCCTCGCCGCGGGTCTCGCCTTCATGAACCTGGTCGACGACGTCGCCGAGACCGGTACCCCGCGGGAACGGGCCGCGGCTCTCGCCGCGTTGTCCGAGCGGGTGGAGGCGGCCCTGAAGTCCGGGGACAGCCCCGACCCCCTCCTGCGGGCCTACGCGCACGCGGTGGACTCCCGCGGCCTGCCGCCGCACTGGGTCTCCCGCTTCCTCGCGGGCGCCGCCACCGCCGAGGCCGGCTTCGACGGCTTCGAGGCGGAGGAGGACTTCCAGGTCTACCTCGACGACTACGCGTGGCCCGGCGTGCTGGTCTTCACCGGGCTCCAGTACCAGGGCGGCCCCGACCTCGAACAGGCCGCGGGCTGGCGGCGGTTCGTCGACGCCGCCCAGCGCGTGGACTTCCTCGCCGATCTCTGCGGGGACCTCGCTACCGGCTCTGCATACCCCGCGCCCGTCTCGCCGAGCACGAGGTGACTCGGGCCGATCTGGAACAGGCCCGCGACACCCCGGCCGTACGGGCCCTCCTCGCCGCCGAGTGCCGGCGTGCCCGTACGGCACTGGACGCCGCCCTGGGCGTCCTCGGCCTCGCCGAACCCGGGCTGCGCCCCGTGATCGCGACCATGGCGGAGCTGATGGCGCATCAGCTGACCGCCGTGGAGCGCGCGGGGGCCGCCGCCCTGCGCCGGGACATCGGGTACGGCCTGGCGGCGCCCCTGCGGATCCTCGTCCGCGCCGCCCGCCGTCGCCCGGTGTGAGCCGGCGCGGGGAGTTTCCTAGTAGGCCCCGTTGACGTTGTCTATCGAGCCGTAGCGCTTGGCCGCGTAGTTGCAGGCGGCGGTGATGTTGGCGACCGGGTCGTAGGAGTCCTGCGAGGTGCCCGGCACGTGGTAGGCGCGGAAGGTGGGATCGATGACCTGGAGCAGGCCCTTGGAGGGAATACCGTTCTGGGCGTTGATGTCCCAGTTGTTGATCGCCAGCGGATTGCCGGAGGACTCGCGCATCACGTTGCGGTGAATTCCGTTGTAGGAACCGGGAATACCGTGCTTCGCCATGACGTCGAGGGACTCGCGGATCCACCCGTCGAGGTTGTTCGAGTAGGCGGCGACGGGCTTGGCGGCGGTCGTGGCCGCGACGGCCTTGGTCCCCGCGGCCGTCTTCGCCTGGGCGGCGATGGTCAGTTTGGTGCCGGGGCGGATGACCGACGGGTTGTCACCGACGGCGTTCCGGTTCGCCTCGTAGAGTTGCTGCCAGCCACCGCTCAGGGAATGGTTCGCCGCGATCTGAGAAAGGGTGTCGCCCGCGACCACGGAATACGTCATGGGGGCGATGGCCGTCTCCACCGCTCCGGCGGTGGTCGCGCTGATCAGCGGGAGAGTGAGGGCCGCGCCGCCCGTGCCGGCGAGCGCCAGCTTGCGGGTGATCCGGTAGTGCTTCGGCCGACGGTGCTTACCCTTTGCAGGCATGGCGGAATTCCTCACGTGGGGGGACGGGAGATCCCGGGCGGCGGCCTCAAACAGCCGCTGACCACCAGGAACGAGGTGACCGTAGGCGAGCGCGCCGCGTGCGAACAAGCCCCGAATTCCACCGATAGATCGACATCTCGCTTTCGGTCGGGTAAATGACCTTGAAGGCGGCATGCCGCAATAGCCGATTTCCTTTCCGGGAAAAGGGAATCGGCTATTCGGTGGAAATGATGTTGAGGTGTCGGGTGTGGCTCACATCACGGGCCGCCGACCGGGCGGTCAATTCGGGCAAGTCCACTCTCTGGGTGCCTCATTCGGGCGACAGGCCCGTAGGCGGCGAATCGCCCATTCAGGACTCTTTCCGGCGGATTGCCGCCGGTTTGCCGCCGGACGACCCCAGGTCCGAACCCTCAGGTCACACCAGCCCCTCCAGTGCCGCAGTCACCGCCTTCACCGCCCCCTGCGAGGCCGGCAGCAGGGGCAGTCGGACGTCCGGGGTCGGGATCCGCCCCTGCGCGTGCAGAACGCCCTTGAGCACCGCCGGGTTGGGCTCGGCGAAGGCCGCCGCCGACATCCGGGCCAGCGCGTGCCCCAGCGGCCGCGCCCGTGCCGCGTCACCCGCCCGCCAGGCCCCGGCGAGCTCCGCGAAGCGGTCCGTCGCCAGATGGGCCGAGGCCAGGATCCCGCCCGCCGCACCCATCGCCAGTAGCGGCGACAGGTACACGTCGTCACCGGCCAGCACCTCGAACCCGGCCGGCAGGTCGCCGAGCAGCGCCACCGCGTCCTCGCCGATGCCGCCGGCCGCGTACTTCACCCCGGCGACCCCCGGCAGCGACCCGAGCGCGCGCAGGGCCGCCGCGTCCAGCGGCTGCCCGGTGCGGTAGGGGACGTGGTAGACGATCAGCGGGACGGGGCTCACTGCGGCCAGCCGCGCGAAGTGCGCCAGTACCCCCGCGGCAGCGGGCCGGACGAACGCCGGCACCGTCACCAGCGCCGCCCGCACCTCGGGCCACCGGGCCAGTCGGGCCAGCGAGGCCTCGGCGGCCCGGGTGCCGCTCGCCCCCGCCCCCACGGTCAGCGGCGCGTCCCGCTCCCCGCAGACCCGGGCGCACACCCGCGTGACGAGGTCGCGCTCCGCCTCGTCGAGGCAGGCCGCCTCCGCGGTGGTGCCGAGCGCGACGATGCCGGTGGCGCCCGCGTCGAGCACCTCGTGGGCGAGCGCCTCGAGAGCCTCGGCGGCGACCTCCCCGGCGCGGGTGAAGGGGGTGATGAGCGGTACGTGGATCCCGTGCGGCGGCCGGGCCGGGCGGGCCGCCGCGTGTGCCGCGGCTGCTGTGTCTGCGATGTCCTGTGCCATGCGAACGAGCCTCACCCACGGAATGGATCAAATCCAGTTCGCATTTCTTACCCGAACAGTAAGCTGAGCCGATGCTCGATGTACGACGCCTGCGCCTGCTGCGCGAACTGGCCCGCCGCGGCACCATCGCCGCCGTCGCCGAGGCCCTCACCTTCAGCCCCTCGGCGGTCTCCCAACAGCTCACCGTCCTCGAGCGCGAAGCCGGCCTGCCGCTGCTGGAACGCACCGGCCGCCGGGTCCGGCTCACCCCGGCGGGCGAGGACCTGGTCCGGCACGCCGAGGCCGTCCTCGAACGGCTGGAGCAGGCCGAGGCCGACCTCGCCGAGGCCCGCGGGGGCCTCGCCGGAGTCCTGCGGATCGGCGCTTTCCCCACCGCCACCCGGGCCATCGTGCCGGCGGCGCTGATCACGCTCGCCCACCGCCACCCGGGGCTGGAACCGATGGTCTCGGAGACCGACCCGGCGGCGGTGGCGCACGCCCTGCGGGCCGGGGACCTGGACGTGGCGCTGGTGCACGAGTACGACTTCGTACCGGCCGAGCCCGAGCCGGGACTGGCCACCGAGCCGCTCTACGGCGAGGCGATGTACCTGGCCGCGCCCGCCGACCCGGCCCCCGGCCCGGCCGCCCACCCGGTCCCCGACCCGGTCGCCGATTCGCCCTCCGAACCCGAACCCGACCAGGGGGTGACCCTGCGCGCGCACGCCCGGGCGCCCTGGATCACCGCCACCCCCGGCACCCTCTGCCACGCCATGACCGTCCGGGCCTGCCAGGCCGCCGGTTTCACCCCGCGCGTGCGCCACCAGGTCGACGAGTTCGCCACCGTGCTCGCCCTGGTCGCGGCGGGCCAGGGCGTGGCCGTCGTACCCCAGCTCGGAGTCACGCACCCGGCCGACCCGGCCGTACGCCTCACCCGCCTGCTCATGCAGCGCCGCACCGGCCTCGCCTTCCGCAGCGGAGCGGGCGGCCACCCCGCCGTGGCCGCCTTCGGAGCGGCACTTCGGGCCGCCGTACCACTGGATCTGGTCGGGTCGCGCGCCGTGACGTGACACAACTCCCGTACCGGGTGCCGTCCGTGTACGTTCGTTGATCCAGACCGATTCGATCAGAGCGGGGTACGAAGTGACGCATCGCGTACGAGGGGTCATCGCCCGGAGCAAGGGCGCACCGGTGGAGACGACGACGATCCTCGTGCCCGACCCGGGCCCCGGCGAGGCACTCGTGCGGGTGCAGGCCTGCGGGGTCTGCCACACCGACCTGCACTACCGCGAGGGCGGCATCAACGACGAATTCCCCTTCCTGCTCGGCCACGAGGCCGCCGGAGTCGTGGAATCGGTCGGACCGGACGTCACCTCCGTGGCCCCCGGCGACTTCGTGATCCTCAACTGGCGCGCGGTGTGCGGCACGTGTCGCGCCTGCCGGCGCGGCCGCCCCTGGTACTGCTTCGCCACGCACAACGCCACCCAGCCCATGACCCTGGAGGACGGCACCCCGCTCTCCCCGGCCCTGGGGATCGGCGCCTTCGCCGAGAAGACCCTGGTCGCGGCCGGCCAGTGCACCAAGGTGGACCCGGCGGCCGCCCCGGCCGCCGCCGGCCTCCTCGGCTGCGGGGTGATGGCGGGCCTCGGCGCCGCCCTCAACACCGGCAACGTCGGGCGCGGAGACTCCGTCGCCGTCATCGGCTGCGGGGGAGTGGGCAACGCGGCCGTGGCCGGAGCCCGCCTGGCGGGCGCCTCCCGGATCATCGCGGTGGACCTGGACGACCGGAAGCTGGAGTGGGCCCGGGGCCTGGGCGCCACGCACACCGTCAACGGGCGCACGGACGACGTGGTCAAGGCCATTCAGAGCCTGACCGGCGGCAACGGTGCGGACGTCGTCATCGACGCCGTGGGCCGCCCCGAGACCTACCGCCAGGCCTTCTACGCGCGCGACCTCGCCGGGACGGTGGTCCTGGTGGGCGTGCCGACGCCGGAGATGAAGCTCGAACTCCCGCTCCTGGACGTCTTCGGCCGCGGCGGCGCCCTGAAGTCCTCCTGGTACGGGGACTGCCTGCCCGAGCGCGACTTCCCCCTGCTGATCGACCTCTACCTGCAGGGCCGGCTCGACCTGGACGCCTTCGTCTCCGAGACCATCGCGCTCGACGACGTCGAGGACGCCTTCGCCCGGATGGAACGCGGCGAGGTCCTCCGCTCGGTCGTCGAGTTCTGACACCCCGTCCGGCCCACCCGGTCGGACGCGGCCCCACCTAGAATCGGGCCACCACCCCGCGCCCCCGCCGCCACCCGGCCGGGGCGCGGTCCTGCATCACCTCGTACCCCTGGGGGCCTTCCGTGACCATCGCACACAGCTACCGCCAGCCCGGCACGGTCCTCACCGACCACCGGTTCTCCGTCCCCCTGGACCACGAGCGCCCGGACGGGGAGCGGATCGAGCTGTACGCCCGCGAGGTCGTGGCCGCCGGCAAGGACCCCGGGACGCTGCCGTGGCTGCTCTACCTGGAGGGCGGTCCGGGCTTCGGCGCCCGCCGTTTCATCGGCCGCCAGGCCTGGCTGGAGCGCGCGCTGACCGAGTACCGGGTGCTGCTGCTCGACCAGCGCGGAACGGGCCGCTCCACCCCGGTGAACCGGCAGACCCTGCCGCTGCGCGGCACCCCCGAGCAGCAGGCCGAGTACCTCGCCCACTTCCGTGCCGACTCCATCGTGCGCGACGCCGAGGCCATCCGGCCCGGCCTGACCGGCGGCGCGCCCTGGACCGTGCTCGGCCAGAGCTTCGGCGGTTTCTGCGCGACCCACTACCTGTCCACCGCGCCCGAGGGTCTCAGCGCCGCTCTCATCACCGGCGGCCTGCCGTCCCTGACCGCCACTGCCGACGAGGTGTACGAGGCCGCGTACCCCCGGATCGAGCGCAAGAACCTGGCCCACTACGCCCGCTACCCGATGGACGTCGAACGCGCCCGCCGGATCGCCGCCCACCTCGCGCAGGCCCCGGCCGAACTCCCCGGCGGCCACCGCCTCACCGTGGAGGGCTTCCAGTCCCTCGGTATCCTCCTCGGCGGGGGCGACGGCAGCCACCAGCTCCATTACCTGTTGGAGGACGCCTTCGTGCCGACCCCCGCGGGACCCGCCCTCTGCGACGCCTTCCTGGAGGGCGTACGCGCCCAGCTCTCCTTCGCCGGACACCCGCTCTACGCGCTGGTCCACGAGGCGATCTACGCCCAAAACCCGGCCACGCCGACCGCCTGGGCCGCCGAACGCGTGCGCGCCGGCCACCCCCGCTTCGACGCCGCCAAGACCCTCGCGGGCGACGAGCCGATGCTCTTCAGTGGCGAGACCATCCACCCCTGGCACTTCACCACCGACCCGGCCCTCGCCCCGCTGCGCGAGACCGCGGAGATCCTGGCCGCCCGCACGGGCTGGCAGCCGCTCTACGACCGGGCGCGCCTGGCCGCCAACGAGGTGCCGGTGGCCGCCGCCGTCTACCACGACGACATGTACGTGGACACCGCGCACTCACTGGAGACGGCCCGCTCCGTCCGGGGCCTGCGGACCTGGGTGACGGACGAGTTCGAGCACGATGGCGTCCGCGCCGGCGGCCCCCGCGTCCTGGACCGTCTGCTGTCCCTGGTCCGCGACGAGGCGTGAGGGCTGTCCGTGCAGGTCAGGAGTGAGATGGGAAGTTGATCACACGCTTGGGGCGGGCCCTCGTACCCGAGGAACCGACCGAGGTGGAGTCGGCACCGCCGCCTCCACATCGACCGGAGCGATCCCCGCCGCCGCGGCCCGATCGCACCCGGATCCAGCTCCGCGCCAGCGCCCACGCGGCCCCGCCCGTCCCCGGGAAAGCGGTGCGGGCCGGCTCGAAGAAGATCCCCGTGGTGTCGAGCAGCGCCACCACCTGCCCCTGTCGATCCATTCGCCTATGGTGCGAGATATGACCGAACAACCTGACCAGCAGGACACCTTGCAGCCCATGCCCACCGACTGGACGCGCGCCCTCGCCGTGGTCGCGCACCCGGACGACCTGGAGTACGGGTGCGCCGCGGCGATCGCGGACTGGACGGACGGGGGCCGGGAAGTCGTCTACCTCCTCGCCACGCGCGGCGAGGCGGGCATCGACAGCATCGCCCCCGCCGACTGCGGTCCGCTGCGCGAGGCGGAGCAGCGGGCGAGCGCCGCGGTCGTCGGCGTGTCCGAGGTGGAGTTCCTCGACTACCACGACGGCGTCATCGAGTACGGCCTCGGCCTGCGCCGGGACATCGCGGCGGCCATCCGGCGGCACCGTCCCGAGCTGATCGTCACCCTCAACCACCGCGACACCTGGGGCGGCGCGCAGGGCGGCGGCTACTGGAACACCCCCGACCACAAGGCCGTCGGCCGGGCGGTGCTGGACGCCGCCGGTGACGCCGGCAACCGCTGGATCTTCCCCGAGCTGATCGAGCAGGGTCTGCAACCGTGGAACGGCGTGCGCTGGGTCGCGGTGGCCGGATCCAGCACCCCGACGCACGCGGCCGACGCGGGCCCCGGCCTGGAGCGCTCGGTGAAGTCCCTGCTGGAGCACAAGGCGTACATCGAGGTGCTCACCGACCAGGACCCCGAGGAGTACGTCCGCACCTTCCTCACCGGGAACGCCCAGCAGGCGGCGGCCCGGTTCGGCGGCCGCCCCGCCGTGCCCTTCGAGGTCTTCCCCCGCTGACCGGCCACCCCTAGTCTGACGACTCGTCAGTACGGCAGTTCGTCAGGTCGTCAGCCATGGGGCCGGGGGTGCGGGACACGGTGATCGACACCATCTCCACGGAGATAGCGGAGGGTGAGGAGCGGATACGCCTGGAGGTTGCCGACGGCCTCGCGGTCCTCACCCTGTGCCGCCCGGACAAGCTCAACGGCTGGAGCTGGGAGTCCACCCGCCAGCTCGGCCTGCTCGCGGACCGGATCCGCTTCGACGAAGCCGTCCGGGCGGTACTGCTGCGGGCCGAGGGCCGGGCCTTCTGCGCGGGCATCGACGTGAGCGCCCCGGGCGGAGCCATCACGGGCGGATCCCCGGCCGAGCGCACCCGCAACTACTACGAGGGCATCCGCTGGGTTCACGAGCGCTTCGCGGTTCTCGCCCGCCTCCCGCAGCCCGTGGTGGCCGCCGTCCAGGGTTACTGCCTCGGCTTCGGCTTCGAGCTGGCGCTGATGGCGGATGTCCGGGTGGCGGCCGAGGACGCCGTCTTCGCCCTGCCGGAAGCCGGTCTGGGCGTGGCGGTGGACGCGGGAGGCGACCTCCGCATCGCGCGCGAGGCGGGTGCGGGCTGGGCCAAGTACCTGGCCCTGACGGGCCGCCGCATCGACGCCGAGACGGCGCGGCGCCTCAACCTGGTCCAACTGGTCGTCCCCGGCGCGGACCTGGAGGCCACCGCCCGCACCGTGGCGCGGGAGATCGCCGCGAACGCGCCGCTCGCGGTCCAGGGCATCAAGCGCGCGATCGACGCCTACGCCGATGCGGCGCTCCCCGCGGCCCTGGACCGGGTGTCGATGACTGCGGCCCTCACTCTCACCTCGGAGGACTGCCGGGAGGGCTACACGGCCAGGGCGGCCCGCCGTCCCCCGCGGTTCACCGGAGGCTGAGCACGGGCCGCGTCGAGAACTCCTCGTACATGCCCACGCCGTCCGGCCCGTAGGCGAACTCCGCCGCGTACGGATTGCGGTTGGCGGTCGCCAGCGGCAGCCACCCGAGCAGGTTCCCGTATCCACCGCAGACGGCCTCGCCGCCGTCGCCGCCGTGCACCGCGGTCGGGTCGCCGCTGAGCTCGGTGCCGTAGCTGTCGTAGGCGATGTGCAGCCCGAAGGCGTTCGGTTCCTGCCGCGGTCCGGTACCGCCTCCGTACGGCGGCTCGTCCAGGGGGCATTCGTTCCCCCAGCGGAACAGGGTGCCGGCCCCGGCCCCGCACGCGTGCTCCCACTCGTCGGCGCCGGGCATCCGCAGCCCGCGCGCCGCGAGGGCGGCCGGCATCTCGTCCGGGCACGCGGTCAGCGCCTCGTCCCGCACGGCCATGAGCACGGTGGCCGGCGTCGCGGTGCGCGGCGGGCTGAGCACATCGGCGAGGTAGGACTTCAGGTCCGGCTGCCCGTACCCGTACCCCTCGTCCGCGCTCTCCAAGTAGTCGGCGCTCTGCGCGGGCGTCGCCGCGAAGGCGTCCGGGTCGAACCCCAGCCGCACGCTTCCGCCGGGTATGAGGGCGAACTCCTGTCCCTCGCGCTCGATGCGCACGCGGTGCAGGGGTCCGCCCAGGTGCTCGACGACGTCGCACAGCACGACCCGGCCGCCCACCTGCGCGGCGGCCTCGTGCGCGATGCGTCCGGCGGCGGCCGAATCGAGCGAGCGCCAGCGGTCAAGGGTCAGTTCGGCGAGAGACATGCCCCGATCCTCGCACCGGCCACTGACAACGGGGCTACGGGGCTACGGGGCGAAGGGGCCGCGGCCCAGCTGGGTGCGGATCGGGACCACCTCGGGATTGACCACGGACCGGCGCTGCCAGTTCGCCCCGTCCACCACCAGGGTGTGCCCGGTGATGAACCGGGCGTACGGCGAGGCCAGGAAGGTGGCGGCCCAGCCCAGTTCGCGCGGCGCGCCGACCCGCAGAGCGGGCTGCCGTGCGTCCCTCGCGTCGGGCGCGGAGTGCTCCAGACCGTCCCGGATGTCCTCGGTCATGTCGGCGTGCGGGAACAGCCCGGGGACGAGCCCGTTGACCTGGATGCCGTACGGCCCCCACTCGACCGCCAGCGTCTCCACCAGGTTCTTGACCCCGGCCTTGGCCGCGGCGCTGTGGGCGAAGCCCGGACCGCCCGTCCAGGCGTACGAGGCGCCGATGTTCACGATCGATCCGGGGGTGTTCGCGGCGAGGTGGCGGCGGCCGAACTCGCGGGTCATGAACCAGGTGCCCGTCAGGGTGATGTCGACCACCGCCCGCCAGGCGTTGGGGGAGAGGTCCTCGGCGGGGGAGGGGAAGTTCGCGGCCGCGTTGTTGACCAGCACGTCCGGCAGGCCGAAGGCCGCCTGCGCCGCATCGAAGACCTCCGCCACCCGCTCGGGGTCCCTGATGTCGCAGACGGCGGCCGTCACCCGGCCCGCGCCGGGGACGGCCGTCAACTCCTCACGCGCCGCCTTGAGCTGCCCGGCGCGCCGGCTCGCGATGACCACGTCGGCGCCGAGCCGGGCGAACTCGGCGGCCACGGCCTTGCCCAGCCCGGTGCCGCCGCCGGTCACGAGGACCACCTGTCCCGCGTAGGTCCCGGCGGGCAGGGCGGCGGCGCCGAGCGCCGGTGGCGCGGGCAGCCCGCGCAGAGGGTTCTCCATGCGCCCATCGATAGCGTGCGGGCGCTCAGATCACCATCCCCGGGCGGACCCGAGCGCTGCGGCAAGATCCGAAAGAGATGGTCTAGCTCCCCGGGTTGTACGCCTGCTTGGTCGCGCAGGTCCAGATCACCGGCTTGAGCTTGCCCTTCGCGTTCACGGCCGCCCCGCCGACCCGGTCTCCGTCCGAGACCGCTTCGGCCATGCTCGCCCCGCCCGCGGCCAGCCGGGGCAGTGCCTTGACCGGGCCGGAGCCGGAGCGCAGCAGTGCCTGGTCCGGCAGGGTCAGCATGTCCGGGTGGAACTTGGCCGTGCCGACGCTGAGGTTCGTCGTCGCACTGATCGCCTCGAAGGTGGCGTACGGGTGCGTGCTCAGCACGCCGGGGGAGGTGGGGGTGCCGGTGAGCGGGGGCTCCCAGACGAGCGGGGCGTACTCGTGCCACGGTCCGGCCCAGTCGTAGCCGACGATCCGGCGGCTCTCGTCGATGTCCTGGACGTAGCTGTCGTTCGCCGCGGGGGCCAGCAGCCGGGCGGTGGAGCCGTCCCCCGGCCACAGCACCGGGTGGGTGCCCTGCAGGTGCTGTCCGGTCTCGGGGACCTCGTAGTCCTGGGTGGCCATGGCGAGGATGTCGCCCTGGTTGTTGATGCCGGTGACCATCGTGATCCGGGTCCCCGGGCCGGCGTCGGCCGGGAGGGGCAGCTCGCGGACCTTCTGGCCGTCCTTCCAGACGGTGGCGACGCCGCTGTCGGAGCGGGAGACCACATACCCGGCGTCGTTGACGTCGGCCTCGGTGTCGTAGCCGTAGCTGTCCGGCAGCAGGGTGATCGCCGCGTCGCCCACCCGGTACGTGAACAGGGAGGGGCGGACGGCGCCGTGGACGACACCCACCATCAGGCCGTGCGCGTTGACCGCGATCACCTGCCCGGTCCCGTCCGGGTCGCTCAGCGGGACCCGGTGCACGGTGGCGCCGGTCCAGTAGACGGGCTGGTGGCCCGAGACGCCGACGGCGAGGTTGCCCGCGCCGAGGTCGAAGACACCCTGGCCGGGCCGGGCGTCGCGGGCGTACGACTCGTCCCCGATCGAGCCGAGCACCTGGATCTTCGGTGCGCACTTCGCGTCGGCCGCCACGGCCGGGCCCGCCGCGCTGATCAGGCCGGTCACAACGATCGCGGCGGCTGCTGCTGACATGCTTCTTCTCATGTGGTGGTCCCCCCTGGACAGGTGCTGTTCCCCGTTGAGTCACGACACGTGCGCGCCACAATGCTGCCTGATCTTGAGGCGTATGTGGCCTGAATGACCCGTGTTGATTCGGACCGGAGGGTTCTACATCCCGACCGGCGGTTCCCAGAGAGGCAAGCGACTGCTTAGTATGCCCGCGGAGCGTGGTTCTCGACGGCGGCTGGAGGCCCCGGATGCAGGCATGGCGAGTACATACCCCCGGCGAGCCCCGTGAGGCCATGCGCCTCGAAGAGGTTCCCGAACCCGTACCCGGCGAGGGCGAGGTGCGGCTGAAGGTGCTCGCCGCCAACGTCAACTTCCCCGACGCGCTGCTCGTCCGCGGGCAGTACCAGATCCGCCCGCCGCTGCCCTTCACCCCGGGCGTCGAGATCTGTGGCGAGACCGAGGACGGCCGGCGCGTCATCGCCAATCCGAGCCTGCCGCACGGGGGCTTCGCCGAGTACGTCACCGCGTCCGCACGCGCCCTGCTCCCGGCCCCCGAGAACCTCGACGACGCCGAGGCCGCCGCCCTGCACATCGGCTACCAGACCGGCTGGTTCGGCCTGCACCGCCGCGCCCGGCTCCAGCCCGGCGAGACCCTCCTCGTGCACGCCGCCGCCGGCGGGGTCGGCAGCGCCGCCGTCCAGCTCGGCAAGGCCGCCGGAGCCACCGTCGTCGGCGTCGTCGGCGGCAAGGCCAAGGTGCGCACCGCCGAGGAGCTCGGCTGCGACCTGGTCATCGACCGGACGAGCGAGGAAACGGCCGGGATCGCGGCCCGGGTCAAGGAGTTCACCGGCGGACGCGGCGCCGACGTCGTCTACGACCCGGTCGGCGGCGCCGCCTACACCGCCTCCACCAAGTGCGTGGCCTTCGAGGGCCGGATCGTCGTCGTCGGCTTCGCCGGCGGCACCGTCCCCGCCCCCGCCCTCAACCACGCCCTCGTGAAGAACTACGCCATCCTCGGCCTGCACTGGGGCCTGTACGCCACCAAGGACCCCGCCGCCATCGCCGCCTGCCACACCGAGCTGACCCGGCTCGCCGCCGAGGGCGCCATCAGGCCGCTCATCAGCGAACGCGTCCCGCTGGCCGGAGCCGCCGACGCCGTACAGCGCCTCGCCGACGGCACCACCACCGGCCGGCTGGTCGTCGTACCGGCCCTGAACGGAGGCGGTCCGCGATGATCACCGCCGAGGAGCTGGTGGCGCGCGCGGCGGACCTGCTGCGCGCCCGCCCGCCCGCCGACACCGACCGCGCAGACTTCCTGCGCGCCCGCTTCGACGCCGGACTCGCCTGGGTCCACTATCCCGAGGGGCTCGGCGGACTCGGCGCGCCCCGCTCCCTCCAGGCGGTCGTCGACGCCGAACTGGAGGCCGCCGGCGCGCCCGACAACGACCCGCGCCGGATCGGCATCGGCCTCGGCATGGCCGCGCCCACGATCCTCGCCTACGGCAGCGAGGAGCAGAAGCACCGCTTCCTGCGCCCCCTGTGGCTCGGCGAGGAGGTCTGGTGCCAGCTCTTCAGCGAGCCCGGCGCCGGATCCGACCTCGCCGCGCTCGGCACCCGCGCGGTCCGCGAGAGCGGCTCCGGCGACTGGATCGTCGACGGACAGAAGGTGTGGACCTCCAGCGCCCACACCGCGCGCTGGGCCATCCTCATCGCCCGCACCGACCCCGGGCTCCCCAAGCACCAGGGCATCACCTACTTCCTCTGCGACATGCACGCCCCCGGCGTCGAGGTCCGCCCGCTGCGCCAGATCACCGGCGAGGCGGAGTTCAACGAGGTCTTCCTCACCGGCGTCCGCATCCCCGACAGCCATCGGCTGGGCGCCGTCGGCGAGGGCTGGGCCGTCGCCCGCACCACCCTGATGAACGAGCGGGTCTCCATCGGCGGCATGCGGATCCCGCGCGAGGGCGGCATGATCGCCCCCGTCGCCGCCGCCTGGCGCGAACGCCCCGAACTGCGCACCCACGCCCTGCACCAGCGGCTGCTGGAACTGTGGGTCGAGGCCGAGGTCGCCCGCCTCACCGGCGAACGGCTGCGCCAGCAGCTCGTCGCCGGACAGCCCGGCCCCGAGGGATCGGGCCTCAAGCTCACCTTCGCCCGGCTCAACCAGGAGATCAGCGGGCTGGAGGTCGAACTCCTCGCGGAGGAGGGCCTGCTGTACGACGACTGGACCATGCGCCGGCCCGACGGGGTCGACTTCACCGGCCGCGAGGCCGGCTACCGCTACCTGCGCGCCAAGGGCAACAGCATCGAGGGCGGCACCAGCGAAATCCTCCTCAACATCGTCGCCGAACGCGTCCTCGGCCTGCCCCCCGAGCCCCGCGACGACAAGGACCTCGCCTGGAAGGACCTCGCCCGATGACTTCACCGACCGCGTCGACGACACCGACCGCGCCGGCCACCCCGGTGGCCCCCGCGACGCCGACCGACCTGCTCTACTCCGAGACCGAGGAGGAGCTCCGCTCCGCCGTACGCGCGCTCCTCACCGACCGCTGCGACGCGAAGAGCGTCCTGGCACGGGTCGAGAGCGACCGGCCGCACGACCCGGAGCTGTGGAACACCCTCGCCGCCGGGATCGGCGCGGCCGGCCTCCTCGTGCCCGAGAAGCTCGGGGGACAGGGCGCGAGCCACCGCGAGGCGGCCGTGGTCCTGGAGGAACTGGGCCGGGCCGTGGCACCCCTCCCGTACCTGACGAGCGCCGTGCTCGCCACGGAGATCCTGCTCGGCTGCGAGACCGCGGAAGCCGACCCGCTGCTGCGGGAACTGGCCTCGGGCCGCACGGTCTGTGTACCGGCCGTGCCGCTGACCCTCGCTCCGGGCGCGCCCCTCCCGGCCCCCGTACGGGACCTGGGCGACGGAATCCTGACCGGCACGGTCACCTCCGTGGCGGACGCGGCGGCCGCCGACGTCCTGCTGGTCCTGGCCGACACCGGGCTGTACGCGGTTGCGGCCGCATCGGCCCGGCTGACCCCGCGGATCCCCCTCGACCTGACCCGCCCGCTCTCCACCGTCACCCTGGAGGCCGCGCCGGGCACCCGTCTCGCCGACCCCGGAACGGCCCGGGCGGCCGTCGCCGGAGCCCTGCTCTCCGGCGCCGGACTGCTCGCCTCCGAGCAGCTCGGGCTCGCCGAGTGGTGCCTGACGGAGACCGTCGGCCACGTCCGCGGCCGCCACCAGTTCAATCGACCCATCGGCTCCTTCCAGGCACTCAAGCACCGCCTCGCCCAACTCTGGCTCGACGTGGCCTCCGCGCGCGCGGCGGCCAGGGCCGCGGCCGACGCCCTGGCCACGGCGGCCCCCGACGCCCCGCTGACCGTCGCCGTGGCCCAGGCCTACTGCTCGGGAGTGGCCGTCCGCGCGGCCGAGGAGTGCGTACAGCTGCACGGCGGCATCGGCATGACCTGGGAACACCCGGCCCACCTGTACCTCAAGCGGGCCAAGGCCGACTCCCTGGCCCTCGGCACGGCGGGCCACCACCGGGGCCTGGTCGCGGACTTCGCGGAACTCCCGGCACCGTAGGCCATCTCCTTCGGATCCTGCCGGGCCGAAAGAGACGACCTCAGGGGGCCTGTGTATCGGGCAGGGCGCTCCCCTTTCGGCAGCCGTTCCTGGTAACGGGGGGATGCTCTGCTCGGGGCCGGCCGACAGGACCGTCGTGCGTTTGGCGATCTTCCCGTCGTACTTCCCGCCCCGGTGATAAATGATCCACTCCAGCGGTCCGCCCGTCCCGGGGTCGACGATCATGCGGTAGCGGGAGTTGAGCCGCCGTCGTGGAGGTGCGGCGATACCCCCACGACCAGCGCCTCGAAGGCGTCCGGTTCCCGGGCCGACCGGGTCAGCAGTTCGTCTTCGTCCTGCCCCGTCCCGCCCCCGATCACCGCCGAGACGGCTCCCCGGCGCTCGCCCCGCCCGCGGCGAGCCCCCGGCCGATCCCTATCCTCGCCCCATGACGGCCACCATCACCGCGCTCACGGCGACCGCACTGCGCGCCCACCGCGACGAACTCGCCTCCCTGCTCCTCGCCGTGGTCGACGGCGGCTCGTCCCTCGGCTTCCTCGCCGGCCTCGACCACCGGGACGCGGCCGCCTGGTGGGACTCGCTGATGCCCGCCGTCGAGGACGGCTCCCTCGCGCTGTGGGTCTCCCGCACCGGCGGCGACGGCCGTATCGACGGCACCGTCAGCTGGTACCGGGAGACCAAGGCCAACGGCCGCCACCGCGCCGAACTGCGCAAGTTGATGGTCCACCCGGCGGCGCGCGGCCGCGGCGCCGCCCGCGCACTGCTCGCCGAGGCCGAGTCGGCGGCGGCCCGTGCCGGTGTGGTGCTGCTGTTCCTGGACACCGAGACCGGGAGCGGCGCGGAGCGGGTCTACCGCTCCGCCGGCTGGACGGAGGCCGGCACCATTCCCGACTACGCCGCCGACCCGGCGGGCCGGCTGCACCCCACCACCCTCTACTACAAGCGGCTCCACGGCGCCCACGGGTGACCTCGCCCGCCGCGCGGCGTTAGACCCGTAGCCGCCGGCCACCGAGTGAGGGAGACCGTATGTCCGCAGCATTGCCCGCCGCACCCCTGACCCGCCGCGCGCTTCTCCGTACGGCCTTCACCGCGGCCGTGCTCGCCGGTACGGGCGCGGTCCTGGCCCCAGTGCTGCGCGCCCGGCGCCCCCGGCAGACCCTCACCCCGGCGCCGCTCGCCGAGGAGGAGACGTACCGCGGCCGGCACATCGCCGTGGACGTCGCCGGAGTCCGTATCGACGGCCGGCCGCTGCACGTCATGCGCCGGGCCGACGGCAGCTACCTCAGCGGTATCAACCACTTCCAGTCCTATTCCACGCCACTGGAACTGGCCCGGGCCGCCGTGGACGAACTGGGCACCGCCCAGCTCGCGCTCGCGGCCCCGCACCACGCCTGAGAGACCCACGGGAACGGGAGGAGCCCCGCATTGCACACCCGGCAGAACCAGAAGAACCTCACCAGCGCCCAGAAGAAGCGCTTCACGGCGGCGGTGCTGGAGCTCAAGCGCAGCGGCGCGTACGACGCCCTCGTGCGCACCCACGACAAGTACTTCGTGCCGGACCGGGCCCGCAAACTGCGCGTCGGGCACATGTGCCCGTCGTTCTTCCCGTGGCACCGGCGCTACCTGCTGGAGTTCGAGAGGCAGTTGCAGGAGATCGACCCGGGCGTCAGCGTCCCGTACTGGGACTGGACCACCGACCCCAGCCCGGTCTCCTCGCTCTGGGCCGACGACTTCCTGGGAGGTACGGGCCGGGCGAGCGACCGCAAGGTGATGACCGGGCCGTTCGCCTACGACAAGGGCAACTGGACGGTGACGGTGGGCATCACGGAGTCCGCCTTCCTGACCCGCAACCTCGGCCGGCCGCAGAACCCGATCGCACTGCCCACCGCGGCCGAGCTCCAGTGGGCGCTCGACGATCCGACCTACGACGTCTCGCCCTGGGACTCCACGGCAACCGCGGGCGGCTTCCGCAACAAGCTGGAGGGCTGGGCGGCTCCCAAGAGCGAGCGCTGGCGCAACCACAACAAGGTCCACCAGTGGATCGGCGGCCACATGACGGGCGGTACCGCGCCCAACGACCCGGCGTTCTGGCTGCACCACGCTTTCGTCGACCTGATCTGGGACCGCTGGCAGCACAAGCACCCCGGCTCCGGCTACCTGCCCGCCGCCCCCCTGGCCGCCGGCGACCTCCAGCGCGGCCGGGTCATCGCCGTCGACGAGCCGATGCCGCCGTGGAACATCAGCCCGCGCGAGATGTCCGACCACCGGGCCCTGTACCGCTACGAGTGATCGGCCCGGCCCCTGCGCACACGGGGGACACGGGGACAGTGGGACAGGGGATACGACAGCGGAGACGACATGGGGAAGGGCCCCCGCCAGGTGGCGGGGGCCCTTCCGTCGATCAGCCGATCAATTGATCAGGCGATCAGTGGCCGTAGTCGCCACCCTCGGTGTGGTGGGCGGCGCCGCCACCGGAGGCGTTGACGCAGGTGTTGCCGAACGCCGGGTTCAGCAGAGCGATCACGTTCACGGTGTTGCCGCAGACGTTGACCGGGACGTGCACCGGAACCTGGAGCAGGTTGCCCGAGAGGACACCGGGGGAGCCGACCGCCGCACCGTGCGCTCCGGCATCGGCGACAGCCAGGCCCGCACCGGCGACCACGGCGCTACCGGTGACAGCGGTGATGGCGAATGCCTTCGCGATACGCGACATCAAGATCTCCTCGTGAGATATGTGGGGCGCCACAGAATCTGTGGCATTTGACATGGCATACAACGCTGGGGCAGCCGAGGGGTCACGGCCGATGCGCCTACCCGGTGACGGAAAAACGGACGGAGGCGAAGTACGGCCGCACCTGGCCCACCTCCCCGGGCCGCAGGACCCGCAGGACCCGGCCCGAGCACCGGGGGCCCTCGAACAGGGTCGCCGAGCTTCCGGTCCCGTTGGTGACCGCCCGGGCGCCGCCGCCCTCCGCCCCGACGCAGCCCTTCGGCGCGGTGAGGCCGTGGACCCGGTCGTCCTGGCCGACGTACTGGAACTCCGGGCCGGCGGCGGCCTGTGCCGCGCCGGGCAGAAGCGTGGCGCCCGCCATCAGCAGGACGGGCACGGCATGGTGGATACGCAGGAATCGCATGCCCGTCCAACCGGGACGGGCCCGGACCCGGTCACGCCTTGTCACCCGTTGGACAGCTGTGCGACGGTGCGACCGGCCCCGGTGCCGCCGGCCACCGCAGGCAACGCCCGTACCGCAGGAGGACGAGATGAGCGCAGAGGCCGCCGACGACGGCCGCCGCCCACGGGTCAGGACCGCGGCCGGAGTGGTCGAGGGCCGGACCGGTCCCGGCGGGACCGCCGTCTTCCGGGGCATCCCGTACGCCGCCCCGCCCGTCGGCGCCCTGCGGTTCGCGGCGCCCGCGCCCCCGGCCGCCTGGGACGGCGTACGCGACGCCGGGGCCTACGGGCCGACCGCGCCCAAAGTGCCGTATCCCGAGACCTTCGCGGCCCTGCTCCCCGACCCCGTGGTCCCCGGGGACGACTGCCTGAACCTGAACGTGTGGACCCCCGACCCGGCCCCCGGCGCCCGGCTGCCCGTCATGGTCTGGATCCACGGCGGGGCGCACACCCGCGGCTCCTCGGCCGTCCCGGTCTACGACGGCTCCGCCTTCGCCCGCGACGGCGTCGTGCTCGTCTCCGTCAACTTCCGCCTCGGCGTCCTCGGCTACGGCCCCTTCCCCGACGCCCCCGCCAACCGCGGCCTGCTGGACCAGATCGCCGCTCTGGCATGGGTCCGCGACAACATCGCGGCCTTCGGCGGGAACCCGGACCGCGTCACCGTCTTCGGGGAGTCCGCCGGCGCCATCAGCATCGGCGCACTCCTGGCCGCCCCGCGCGCGGCCGGGCTCTTCGCCCGCGCCGTACTGCAGAGCGGAGCCCCGGAGGTCCTGCCGCGCGTCCGGGTCCGCGCCATGGTCCGGCGGATGGCCTCGCTGCTCAAGGTGGACGCCACCGCTGCGGCCTTCACGGCCACCGCCCTGCCCGACCTGCTCGCCGCGCAGGCCGCCGTCCTGCGCAGATCGGGACCGCTCCTCGGCGGACCCGCCTTCGGGCTGGTCACCGACCCGGACACGGTTCCCGCCGACCCCCTCGACGCCCTGTGCGACCGCGCCGTCTCCGACGAGGTACCGCTGCTCCTCGGCTGGACGAGCGAGGAGTACCGGCTGTGGCTCGCCCCCAGCGGCGGGATGCGCCTGCTGGACCGGATGGGCCCGCTCGCCGTGGAACTGGCCCGGGCCCGCGCCGGCAAGGACCGGGCGGCCGTACGGGCGCTGCGCGCCGCCCTGCCCGCGGCGAGCCCCGCAGAACTCGCCGGGCAGCTGCTCACCGACCGGCTGCTGTGCGACCCGCTGCGCAGGCTCGCCGGGGCGCGACGGGGGGCGCCGAGCTTCCTGTACGAGTTCGGCTGGCCCTCCGGCGTCCCGGGGCTGGGCGCCTGCCACGCGCTGGAGCTGGGCTTCGTGTTCGACACGCTGGCGGTGCCCGAGGCCGCCTGGCTCGCCGGGCCGGACACCCCGCAGGCGCTGGCCGATGAGATGCACGCGGCCTGGGTGCGGTTCGCGGTGGCGGGCGATCCGGGCTGGGCGCCCTGGGACGGCGACGGCCCGCCGAAGGTGTTCGGCGGGCCGTCGCTGGATGGGACGCGGGCGTCGGTGGTTACTCGACGGGCCCTTCCATGACCTTGCTGATGAACTGGACCGGTCCCTCGCCCATGTTCGGCACGTAGGTCTTGGCGTTGTGCTGGCCGCCCTTGATGACCCTCAACTCGGTGTGGACGGGGCCCTTGTTGCCGTAGGTGGCGATGAATTTCTGCACGTCCGGCAGGGTCTTCTTGTTGCTCTCGTTGTCGCCGACCTGGAAGGCCAGGTACACGTCCGGGCCCTTGCTGTCGATGAGCTGCTTCGCCAGCAGCTCCGGGTTGTTCTCGGCCTTCTCCTTGTCGTGGCCCTTCCACAGGGAGGAGTCCGGGACGATGTCCGGGCCGGAGGCGATCACGGCCTTGAACTTGTCCGGGTGCTTGAGCACGGCCTTCAGGCCGGCGAAGCCGCCGGTGGAGGAGCCCATGAAGGCCCAGCCGTCACGGGACTTGACGGTACGGAAGTTCGCCTTGACCAGGTCCGGGACGTCCTCGGTCAGCCAGGTGCCCATCTTGGGCTGGCCGGGGATGTCGGAGCCGTCCCAGTAGACGCCCTTGTCGTCCGGTCCCGGGTTGAGCACCGGCATGGCCAGGATGAAGGGCTTGCTCTTGCCCTCGGCGTACCACTTGCTGACGCTGGTCTGGAGCCCGAGGTCGGTGCCCATCCAGTAGTTGTTGGGGTAACCGGCGCCGCCCGGCAGGGCGATCATGACCGGGAAGCCGCTCTTGGCGAACTTCGGGTCGTTGTACTCCTTGGGGGCCCAGACCCAGACCTTGCCCTTGAAGCCGGACTTCTTGCCGTCCAGCGTGGTGACGGCCACGTGCGTGCCGTCGGGGAGGGTCATCGAGTTCTTGAACTCGGCGGCCGGCCCGGTGGGCATCAGCATCTTGGAGTTCGCCGGCGGGGGAGCGTCGCTCTTCTTGGAGCCGCCGCCGGCGGGCGACTGCCCGAACGACACCGCGGAGCCCTTGTCGGTGAAGGGGGGAATCTCGTAGTGGTTCAGCACGAGCGCGGCCGTACCGGCGAGTGCGAGTACGGCGGCGCCCGCTATCAGCCAGCGGCGCCCCTTCCGGCGGCGCGGCGGCTCCTCGGGGTAGAGGTCCTGCGGTCCGTACCGCGCCGTCTGCTCGTACGGGTCCTCCGGAGCGTACTGAGCCTGCTGCCCGTACGGCTGCTGCGGCGGCTGCTGTCCGTACGGCCGGCCGTACTGGTCGCCTTGGGGCGCCTGGGGTATCTGTCCTTCCGGCCGGTACGGCTGGTACTGCTGCCCGTCGGGTGCGTACGACATGTGCGGTGGCTCTCCGGCTGGTGCTGCCCCAAGGGGGCGGGGTGGTCTGACGGCTGCATCCTTCCGTTCGAAGGATGAACGAAAGCATGTCAGGGTTCCGCACTTTTCCTTCTCTTGGGGTGCTTTGGGGGAGGCCATTGCCCGGCGCCCGCACGGCCGGTGGAGTTCACGTGCCCACCCCCGTCCATGCCTGGCCCTTGTACATGCCGCTGGGTATGGTGCCCCCGCGCCGCCCCGGAACCCCCACCCCGCCCCGGAGTCCTCCCATGACGCTCCAGCGCCGGATTCTGATCCTGGCCACCGCCGTGGCCCTGCTCGCCGCGGTCGGTGTGCTCGCCGTGCTGCGGGCCTCCTCCCGCGCCGACGAGAAGGACCACGCCCGGGCGGGCGGCCCGTCCGTCACCCCCGGCGCGGTCTCGCTGGCAGCGGGTGGCGGGGGCCGGCGGATCGTGTTCCGCAACATGGCCTGGGGGCCGCACCGCGACGAGCTCGCCACGGTCGCGGCCGGCGCGCCGGAGGGCACCCGTACGGCGTCCGGGGTCAGCTGCCTGCGCTTCCACGCCGCCGGAGGAACCGGAGTCTGCCTCCAGGCGGACCGGAGCGGGGTGCAGGAGGGCTATCGCGCGGTCGTCCTCGACGCCCGACTGAAGGAAGTGTCCGCGCACCCGCTGGGAGGTCTCCCCACCCGGGCCCGGGTCTCGCCCGGCGGGCACCTCGCCGCCTGGACCGTCTTCGTCGGCGGGGATTCGTACGCGGGCACGGACTTCTCGACGCGCACCTCGGTGCTCGACCTGCGCACGGGCCGGCTGGACGCCTCGCTGGAGGACTTCACGATCCTCAAGTACGGGAAGCCGTACCGCAGCGCCGACGTGAATGTCTGGGGGGTCACCTTCACCGCCGACGAACGGACCTTCTACGCGACCCTCGCCACCGGCGGCCGGACCCACCTGGTCCGCGGAGACCTGGCCGAACGAACCGTGACCACCCTGCGCGAGAACGTCGAGTGCCCGTCGCTGTCACCCGACGGGACCCGGCTGGTCTTCAAGAAGCGGGTGCCGGGGCTGCCGGCCGAGGCGCCGTGGCGGCTGTACGCCCTGGACCTGGCCTCCGGCGCCGAGACCCCGCTCGGAGAGGAGCGCAGCGTGGACGACCAGGTGGTGTGGATCGACGACAGGACCGTCGTCTACGCCCTGCCGGGGGATTTCGGCGCCGATCTGTACGCCGTACCGGCCGACGGGAGCGGCGTCCCGGCCCGGCTCATGGACTCGGCCCTCGCCCCGGCCTTCCTCGGGTGAGGAGGCCGCGGCGGGGGACATGAGGCAGGACCGTTTTCCGCTCTTCCGACCGGCCGGCCGGGTTACGCGGGGACGAGGGTCTTGCGGCGCCGTTTGCGCTGCGCGCCCGCCGACACCCTCAGCTCGATGATCGACCGCACGGCCGGCCACTCCTCGTCGAGGATCGAGTAGAAGGCGGTACTGCGGACGGCGCCGTCGAGGCCGCGCGAATGGGCCCGGCGGACCCCCTCGCAGGTGAAGCCCAGACGTTCCATGGCGGCCCGCGACCGGCCGTTGCGCGCATCAGCACGCAGAGAGATGCGCCGCACCCCCCAGGTCTCGAAGGCATGGCGGAGCATGAGCAGCTTCGCCTCGGTATTGATGCCGGTCCCCTGGGCGCCAGGGGACAGCCAGGTATTGCCGATCTCGGCGGCATCGGGGATCGCCGTCGCCGGATCGCCGAACGGGACGCCGGGCACGGCGGGCCAGACCAGAGGCCCTTGCCAGTAGTCGAGTTCCAGGAAACGGGTCGAACCGACGACCCGCCCGTCGGTGGCTCTGACCACCGCGAACGGGAGCGATCGACCCGCAGCCTGATCGGCGAGGGCACGGTCGATGTACTCGTGGGACGCCTGCAACCCGTGAGGTACGGGAGTGAAGGCGTAAGTCGTACGATCCTCGGCCCCGGCCACGGCCAGGGCCTCGGTGTGGTGGGGGGCGAGGGGCTCGAGCCGCACGGTGCGGCCCGCGAGGTGTACGGGTACGGGCACGGAGCCTTCGGTCCTTCTGGGCGGTGGGGTGGTTGCACAGTCTGCGTCCATGACGTCGCCCCCCGTGCAAAACACGAGTGAAAGGCAACCGGCTGTCAGGTGAACGCGAGTGGCTCAATGTAGCCCCTTGAAGTCCTCTCATGAACCCCCAATTTGGCAATGGCGTGCCACTGATTTTCGACGACTTGGGTCCCCGCGACGGAGCGCCCGTAATCCTGATCCACGGACATCCCTTCAACCGCACGATGTGGGCCCCCCAGACGGCCGCGCTGACGGCTGCCGGGTACCGCGTGATCACGCCTGACCTGCGGGGATACGGAGAAAGCCCGGTGGTTCCGGGGGCGGCTCTGCTGGCGGATCTCGCGGACGATCTCGCCGGGCTTCTCGCCGGCCTGGGCATCGAACATGCGGTCGTCGGTGGTGTGTCCATGGGCGGTCGGATCGCGATGGAGGTACGACTGCGCCACCCGGGTCTGGTACGGGCCCTGGTGCTCTGCGACACCTCCCCGGTGCCGGAGACCCCCGACGGTGCGAAACTCCGCCGGGAGACCGCCGAACGGCTGATCGCCGAGGGCATGCGGCCCTACGCCGAAGAGGTCATCGACAAGATGCTGGCGGCCTACAACGTGAGCGCCATGCCCGAGACCGCCGCACGGGTCGGCGCCATGATGTGCGCGACCGACCCCGAGGGCGCCGCCGCGGCGCTGCGCGGCCGGGCCGAGCGCCCGGACTACCGGCCCGTGCTCGGCGAGAGCGCCGAGCCCTGCCTGGTGCTGGTGGGCGCCGACGACGTCTACACCCCGGTCGCGCAGGCCGAGGCCCTGCACGCGCTGTTGCCCCATGCGGTGCTCACCGTCATCGAGGGGGCCGGACACCTGCCGGGGATGGAGCAGCCGGAGGCCTCCAACAAGGCACTGCTGGACTTCCTCGCCGGCCTCTGAGGGGCGCACCGGCCGGCCCCCGGCCCGTTCGGCAGGCGGCGACCCCGACCCGGACCGACCCGCGTTCCGCGCCGCTGAGATCATTGCGGGCATGGACGACGTACTGCGGAGACTGGCCGCCGTAGGACCCTTCTTCACCGTTTCGTACGGGACGGAGCCGCCCGGCCCCGGCTTCCGGCCGCTCACCGCGCTGTACGGGGAGCAGCTCGGGCCGCACGTGGCCGAGGTGGGCCGGCGGATCGGCACCGGGCCCGGCCGGGTCGCCGCCTCGACCGCGCAGTTCGGGATCGTCTCCCGGCTCTGGTCGCTCGGGCTCGGCTCCGCGGCGCTGGCGGGCCGGGTACCGGACCTGGCCGCCGACCGGGTGTGGTGGCGGCTGCCCGAGGCCGGGTCCCTCCAGCTGTGGCTGCCCGAGCCCGGACCCGGCCTGCCCGCGGAGGCGCTCGGGGAGAGCGTCCTGGCGAACCTGGCCGTGCTCGACGCGGCCCTGCGCGAGCGCTTCGGGGTCTCCGCGAAGGTCCTGCGCGGCAACGCGGCGTCCGGGCTCGTCGGGGCGCTGCGGGTGCTGATCGACCGGGTGCCGGGCGGCGCTGCCGTGCAGCTGGCGGGCGCCCTGCTGGCCGACGGCGGAGCGCTGGCGGGCACCGGCACCTTCATCCACGAGGAGGGGCTCGGGGTGGCCTTCGTACGGCGCAGCTGCTGCCTCTACTACCAGGTGCCCGGCGGCGGCCTCTGCGGGGACTGCGTGCTGCGGGCCGGGCGGCGGGCCTGACGGCACGGGCCGCCGCCGCACGCGTCCGTTCGGGGCAAGGGAGGGCGTGCCGCACGGGGACCCGCCACGAGCCCGGCGTACGGTCCGCTGCATGAGCGCTCGTACACCTCGCCGGCCGTCCGCACTCACCCGCCGCGCGGCCCTGACCGGGCTCGCCGCGGGCGCCGGGGCGCTCGCCGTCGGCGGCACGGCCCGCACCGCGGCCGCCGCGCCCGAGCCCTCCGCGAAGGCCGTCGATCCCACGCCCGGAGCCATGGAGCTCTTCGACGATCCCGGCTTCAACTTCGCGGGCCTGCTCGCACTCGGCGCGGCCGGGATGCGCGCCTCCGAGGTGGGCGAGGTACTGACCGCGGTCAACGCCATCAACGCGGCCGGTCTGTCCGAGCAGACGTTCAGCGACACCTTCCGCGCCTGGGGGGACAGGCTCTCCGCGCCCCCGGCCGCCGGCCGTCACGGCCGCGGGACCCCCTCGCAGACCCGTCGCTTCCGCTCCCTGCGGGCCTCCCAGTACTACGCGCAGGCGCTGTTCTACGTGCTCGGCACCGACCACCCGGGTGACGAGGAGGCGGTCTACCTGGCCGGGCGCAAGGCCTGGGACACCTTCACCCAGCTGTGCTCACCGGCCGCCGTCCGCGCGAAGGTCCCGTACGGCAGGACGCACCTGCCGGTCTGGTTCTTCCGCCCGGACGGTCCCGCCCAGCCGCGCCCCACGGTGATCCTCACCAACGGCAGCGACGGCCAGAACCTGGACATGTGGACCTACGGCGTGGCCGCCGCCCTCGACCGGGGCTGGAACGCCCTCGTCTACGACGGCCCGGGCCAGGGGCAGTTGCTCTTCGTGGAGGAGATCCCCTTCACCACCCGCTGGGAGAAGGTGGTCGCCCCGATCATCGACTGGCTGGACGACCGCGAGGACGTCGACAGCGGCCGGATCGCGATCACCGGCCTCAGCATGGGCGGCAACCTCGTCGCCCGCGCCGCCGCATTCGAGCACCGGCTCGCGGCCGTGGCCTGCCAGCCGGGCTGTGTCAGCCCCTGGCTGGGATTCGACGCGGAGCTGCGCGCCGTCATCACCCCCGACAAGGAGGAGACCAACCGGGTCTGGAACGAGGAGGTCGTCCCGGAACTGACCCCGCAGCTCGCCTTCACGGTCAAGAAGCGCTTCGAGATCTTCGACAGGCAGGCACTGCGCCAGGCCCGCGAGGGCGTCGTGCTCACGGACGTCTGGACCCCGGCGCAGGTGGCCATGGGCCTCGACATCACCGGGGTGGTCGGGAAGATCAAGGCCCCGACGCTCGTCCTGGACTACGACTTCGAGCTGTTCTACCCGGGCCAGCCGCGGCAGATGTACGACCTGCTGCGCACCCGCCGCGAGTACGTGAAAATGACGGAGGCCACCGGGGCGCAGTTGCACTGCTCCCCGATGGCCCCGCAACAGCACTGCGACGTCGTCTTCGACTGGCTCGCCGACGTGCTCCAGCGCTAGGAGGACTTCCGGAGGGACCTCTAGAAGGTCAGGTTCCAGGAGTCGACCTTGCCGGTGTCGCCGCCGGCGTTGTCGTTGACCCGCAGCTTCCAGGTGCCGCCCGCCACCTCGGAGGAGGCGTTCACGGTGTAGACCTGGTTGATGTTGTCGGTGCTGCCGCCGGAACGGTTGTGCACCGTGTAGACGGTGCCGTCGGGCGCGATCAGGTCGACCTTGAGGTCACCGATGTAGGTGTGCACGATGTTCACGCCCACCTTCAGGGTGGCCGGAGCGTTGCCGGTCACACCGGTGACGGTGATCGGGCTCTCCACGGTGCTGTTGTCGCCGATGGCGAAGTCACCGAGGTTCTCGAAGTACTTGCCGGGCGGCGGCGTGCTGCCGACGGCCTTCAGCGCGTCGACCTGGCCCTCGCCGAAGAAGCCGTTCTTCGCCGTGGTGCCCTTGCAGCGGCTGTCCGACGGGCAGGCGACGTCGTTGGCCTGGGTGGCCAGCTTGTCGCGCAGCTGCGCCGGGGTGATGCCCGGGTTGGTGCTGGCCAGCAGGGCCGCCACACCGGTGACGTGCGGGGACGCCATCGACGTACCGCTCATGGAGCCGTACTTGCCGCCCGGCAGGGTGCTGTAGATGCCGGTGGTGTCACCGCCGGGGGCGGTCACGTCGACGACGTTCAGGCCGTAGTTGGAGTACGAGGCCTTCGCGGTCGTGCCCATCGCCGAGACCGTGACCACGCCCGGGAGCTCGGTCGGGATGTCCAGGCAGGCGTTGGTGATGGTGCGGGTGACCGGCGTCGAGTCGTTCGGGCTCTCGGTGTCGGTCGTCTTGTTGGCCAGGTCGATGTTGGAGTTGCCGGCTGCCGCGACCTGCAGCGAGCCCTTGCCCTCCGCGTACTCCTGGGCGCGCTTGACGCCCTCGATGATCGCGGCCTGGTCGGCGTTGTCCGGGCAGTTGAACTGCCACGGGTCCGTGTAGTAGCTGTTGTTGGTGACCTTGAAGCCGTGGTCACCGGCCCACATGAAGCCGCAGACGGTGTTCTCGGCGAAGAAGAGCGAGGAGGTCGGCTCGGCGATGCGCACCGAGGAGATCTTCACGCCCGGGGCGACGCCGATGACGCCCTTGCCGTTCTTGGCGGCGGCGACCGTACCGGCCACGTGCGTGCCGTGGGTGCCGACGTCGCGCCAGGCGCCCGTACGGGTGTCCGGCTTGCCGTAGGCGCAGGACGCCGAGTCCGCCGCGTTGAAGTTCGGAGCCAGGTCCTGGTGCTGGTCGTCCACACCGGTGTCCAGGATGCCGACCTTGACGGAAGCGGATCCGGTGGTCACGGCCCAGGCCTGGTCTGCCTTGATCTGGGTCATGTCCGCACGGACCGGCTCGCCCGAAGGCGTCGTGGACTGCGCCGGGTTGGCGGGCAGCGCCGGGTTGTAGGCCTCCGCCGGCACGTCCGAGGTGCGGGTGGCGCCGACCTGCTGGACCCCGCTCACACCGCGCATGGTGGTGGCGAAGGTGCCGGACGCGGAGTGGGCGATGATCACGCCGATCGCGTCGTAGTTGTTGAACACCGTGCCGCTGTTGGCGGTGACGGCGTTGCGCACCGCCGTGGTGTCACCGGGAGCGGTGATCACGAGGTAGGCACGGGTACCGGCAGCCCAGGTCGCACTCTGGGAAGTCGGGGCCGCAGCCTTGGGGGCCGCCGCGGGGGCGGGGGCCGAGGAGCCGGACGGAGAAACGGGAGCGGTGCCGGCGAGTGCGGCGGGAGCCCCGAGAGCAAGTGCCGCGCCGAGCGTGGCGGCCAGCACGAGCGTACGTCGAGGTCGGCTGGATATGTGGGGTATCAATGCGTCCTCCGAAGACCCGGTGGTCAGGCCGGGTCGAACGAAACAAGTGGTGGACGCAAGATGTCATGCACACAGCCTGTTACGGAAGTACCTTTTACAGCCTGGGGGTTCGTTTATCGGTGGCCGAATACCGACTATGGGTGCAAGTAGGGAGAATGCGTCGGCCGACCGGGCTGGGCACCGTGGGGGCGAGCCCGGCCCGGTCGGGCCGTGGGTGCGTACCGGTTAGACCGGTACCCCGTCCTTGGGGCTGCCCGAGGGAAGCGGCACGGAGTTCGGGCTTCCGTCGGACTCGCCGGATCCGGCGGGCTGTGCGGCTCCGGCGGCCCCGGCGGCTCCGCCGGACCCCGCGGACTGCACGGGTTCGCCCGGCCGCTGCGCTTCGTGGGCGTCGTCGACCAGCGTGCTCTCGTCGAACGGCAGGCGTCCCGCGAGGACTTCGGCGGCCCGTGCGTGGTCGAACTCCTTCGTCCAGGTTCCGATCAGCACCGTGGCGACCGCGTTGCCCGCGAAGTTCGTCAGGGCCCGCGCCTCACTCATGAACCGGTCGATGCCCACGATCAGGCCGACCCCGTCCACCAGTTCCGGTCGGTGCGACTGCAGTCCGCCGGCGAGGGTGGCCAGGCCCGCGCCGGTCACCCCGGCCGCGCCCTTCGAGGCGATGATCATGAACAGCAGGAGCGAGATCTGCTCGCCCAGGGCGAGCGGCTTGCCCATGGCCTCGGCGATGAACAGCGAGGACATCGTCAGGTAGATCGCGGTCCCGTCCAGGTTGAAGGAGTACCCGGTCGGCACCGTGATGCCGGTGACCGGCCGCGAGACCCCGAGGTGTTCCATCTTCGCGATCAGCCGCGGCAGCGCGGACTCCGAGGAGGAGGTCGAGAGGATCAGCAGGAACTCCCGGCCGAGATAGCGCAGCAGGGCGAAGACGCTGACCCCGGTGCACACGCGAAGGAGCGTGCCGAGGACCACGAACACGAACAGCAGACAGGTCGTATAGAAGCCGATCATGATGACGGCGAGGGACTTCAGCGCGTCGATGCCGGTGGCCCCGACCACCGCCGCGATCGCCCCGAAGGCGCCCACGGGCGCCGCCCACATGATCATCGCGAGCACCCGGAACACCAGCTTCTGGAGGTGCCCGATGCCCCGCAGGACGGGCTCGCCCGCCGTGCCCATGGCCTGCAGCGCGAACCCGCAGAGCAGGGCCACCAGCAGCGTCTGGAGCACCTCGCCCCCGGTGAAGGCGGACACCAGCGTGGTCGGGATGATCCCGAGCAGGAACTCCGGCGTGCTCTCCGCCCCGCCCGCCTTGGCCTGCGCCTCGCCCGCACTGCGGACCGCCTCGGTCAGGTGCAGCCCGCTGCCCGGCTCGAGCAGGTTGCCGACGAGCAGGCCGATGGCCAGGGCCACCGTGGACATGACCATGAAGTAGCCGAGGGCCAGCCCGCCCACGGCGCCCACCTTGGCGGCCTTGCGCACCGATCCGATGCCCAGCACGATCGTGCAGAAGATCACGGGCGAGATCATCATCTTGATGAGGCTGACGAAGCCGGTGCCCAGCGGTTTGAGCTCCACGGCCACGCCGGGGGCGGCGAAACCGACGGCGATGCCGAGCAGCACCGCGCCGATCACCGCGATGTAGAGATAATGCGTTCTGTCGCGTCTGGCGGCCACGATGCCTCCTGGTGGTGATTGCGTTCGGGGAGACCATCGCCCAGGGCTGTGACCCCGGTCACCCTTGCGTTCATTGAGTTCACGACCCGGTGCACACTGAGCGCCATGTTCCGCTTCCCTCGCCCCCCGCGCAGCCTCGCCGGCCAGCTCTTCGCCATGCAGGTGCTGCTGGTCGCCGTGGTCGTCGCGGGCTGCGCCGTCTTCGCGTACGCGACCGCCCGGGGCCAGGCCGAGGAGGCCGCCCGCCGCCAGGCCGGGGCGGTGGCCCTCGCGGTCGCCGACTCCCCGTCCGTACGCGAGGCCGTACGCGCGGGGGCGCGCGGCACCGACCCGTCCGTCGAGCTCCAGCCCTACGCGGAGCGGGTCCGCGAGGACTCCGGGGTGGCCTTCGTGACGATCATGTCCCCCGAGGGGCGGCGCTGGACCCACCCGGACCCGCGCCGGATCGGCGAGCCCTTCATGGGCAACACCGCGCGGGCGCTGCGCGGCGAGACCTTCAGCGAGACGTACACCGGCACCCTCGGTCCCTCCATCCGCGTGGTCACCCCGCTCCGGGACGACGGCCGCATCGTCGGCCTGGTCAGCGCGGGGATCACCGTCCGCACCATCAGCGACCGGCTCGCCACCCAGCTCTCCGCCCTCGCCTGGGTCGCGGGCGGCGCGCTCGCGCTGGGCGGGGTGGGAACGTACGTCGTCAACGCACGGCTGCGCCGTCACACGCACGGCATGAACGCGGACGAGCTCAGCCGCATGTACGACTACCATCAGGCGGCCCTGCACGGGGTCCGCGAGGGGCTGCTCATGCTCGACGGGCAGCGCCGGATCACCCTGATCAACGACGCCGGACGCGAACTGCTGGCCCTGCCGGTCGATGTCACCGGCACCGGGGTCGCCGACCTCGGTCTGCCGGCCCCGCTCACCGGGGCGCTGCTCGCCGACCGGCCCCGGGTGGACGAGGTGCACCTGACGGCGGACCGGGTACTGGTGGTCAACAGCTCGCCGGTCGCGGGCGGCGGCCGCCGGGGCACCGTCGTCACCTTGCGCGACCACACCGAACTGCAGGCGCTGACCGGGGAGCTGGACCACGAGCGGGGCTTCACCCAGGCGCTGCGTTCCCAGGCCCACGAGGCCGCCAACCGCCTGCACACCGTGGTCTCACTCATCGAGCTGGGCCGTGCGGACGAGGCGGTCGACTTCGCCACCGCCGAACTGGAACTCGCCCAGGCCCTCACCGACGAGGTGGTCACGGCGGTGGGCGAGCCGGTACTGGTGGCGCTGCTGCTGGGCAAGGCGGCCCAGGCGCACGAGCGGGGCGTCGAGCTGGTGGTGACGGCCGACAGCCGCAGCCTCGCCGAGGAGGGCGGGCTGCCGCCGGCCCGGGACCTGGTCACCGTGCTGGGCAATCTCATCGACAACGCCGTCGACGCGCTCACCGCCGTACCGGGGGCCCGGATCGCGGTGACGCTGCGGCCGGAGCCCGACGAGCTGCTGCTGCGGGTTGCGGACAACGGACCCGGACTGCCCGAGGGCGTGGACGTCTTTCGCCGGGGCTGGTCCGGCAAGGGGGAGGGCCGGGGCCTCGGACTCGCGCTGGTCCGGCAGGTGGCGGAGCGCTACGGCGGCGCGGTGGTCGCGGCGCAGGGCCCGGGCGGTGGCGCGGAGTTCACGGTCCGCCTGCCGCTCGCGGCCGCCCCCGGTGCGGACGCGCGGGACGCGGTCGCACCGTCTGACCCGGTCGCCCCCGTGGACCCGACTGACCCGACTGACCCGGTCGCCCCGGTCGCCCCGGTCGCCCCGGTGGACGCCGTGCGTCCGGCCGGTGCCGCCGATCCGGCGGGCTCGCGATGAGCGGGAGCGAGGTACGCGTGCTGGTCGTCGAGGACGACCCGGTGGCGGCCGACGCGCACGTGCTCTACGTCGGCCGGGTGCCCGGCTTCACCGCCGTCGGCGCGGTCCATTCGCTCGCCGAAGCCACCCGGTTCCTGGAGCGGACCCGCGTCGACCTGCTCCTGCTCGACCTCGGCCTGCCCGACGGGCACGGCCTGCGCTTCGCGCGCGGGCTGCGCGCTGCCGGTCACCCCGTCGACGTGATCGTGGTGACCTCCGCGCGGGACCTGGCGGTGGTCCGCGAGAGCGTCTCGCTCGGCGTGGTCCAGTACGTGCTGAAGCCGTTCGCCTTCCCCACCCTGCGCGAACGGCTCCTGCGCTACGCCGAGTTCCGCCAGGCGGCGGGCGAGGCGGTCGGCCAGGACGACGTGGACCGGGCGATGGCCGCCCTGCGCGCACCGCGCCCGGCCGAGCTCCCCAAGGGGCTGAGCGCGCCGACCCTGGACCGGGTCGCCGCCTTGCTGCGGGCGGCGCCCGAGGGGCTGACGTCGGCGGGGGCGGCCGAGGCGGCGGGGATCTCCCGGATCACCGCGCGCCGCTACCTGGAGCACCTGGTGGACACCGGCCGCGCGGACCGTACCCCCCGCTACGGCCAGGTCGGCCGCCCCGAACTGCACTACCGCTGGCTGGCGGCGGCGACCGGTTCGGTGTCGAAGGTGTAGAACTTGCGGTGATCCAGCATGTCCGCCGGGGTCACGTTGTTCCAGGGCCGCATGGTGTCGTTCAGGTCGACGACGTTCTGCGTGCCCGCACCCGGCAGGTATGTGGCCTGGGGGTGCTTGGCCTGCCACTCGGCCCACAGCTTGTCGATGAAGGCGTGGTGCATCCAGAACACCGGGTCGTTGGGGGAGACCCCGGTCGACATCTGCCCGCCGACCCACACGTGCACCCGGTTGTGCAGGTTGGCGCCGCGCCAGCCCTCCAGGTGATTGCGGAAGCCGTTGGAGGAGCTGTTCCAGGGCGCCATGTCGTAGACCTGCATGGCGAGTACGGAGTCCACCTCGGCCCTGGTCGGCAGCTGGGCGACGGACGTGCCGAGATCCCGGCGCAGGTAGGCGCGCCCGTCCACCCGTACGTTGATGTTCCACTTGCCCGTCGCGAATGCGAACGGGCCGTCCATCACCTGGCCGTCACGCGCCCGCCCGGTGCCGCCGAGGAAGTCGGGAGCCCAGAGGGAGGAGCGGGAGGTGCGGTCCGCGGTCCAGTCCCAGTAGGGCAGGGCGACGTTCGCATCCACTTTCTGCAGTGCCGCCTCGAACTCCAGGAGGAAGCGCCGGTGCCACGGCAGGAAGGAGGGCGAGCGGTGGCCGACGCGGTCGCCCGAATCGGTGTCGCTCATGATGAAGCCGTTGTGGGTGGTGACGAAGCGGTCGTAGCTGCCGTTGCGCTTGAGCTCCTGCAGGGCCGAGACGAAGGCGCGCTTCTCCTCGGGGGTCAGCGTGGCCTGGTTCTTGCGTACGGTCATGCCGCACCTCCGAAGGGGACGAGGGCGGCGCCCTGGAGATCGCGCACCGCGGCGCGGGCGAGCAGCTTCGGGTCGGCGAAGGTCTCGTAGTGGTTGATGACGCTGATCCAGGTGCCATCGGCGTTGCGCATGATGTGCAGTTCTCTGCCGTCTATTCGGACGGTGGGCTGGCCGGGGGAGTGGTGGCCGCCGTGGTGGCCACCCCCGCCCGCGGTGATCTGGATACGACGGCCCTTGTAGACCTCGTCGACCGTGCCCGGGGTGGTGGGCTCGGTGGGGGTCGCGGCGGCGTTCGTGGCGCCCGCGGCAGCGGCGGTCAGGCCAAGGACGGTGAGGGCACCGGCAGTTGTCCCCAAGGCTTGACGGCGAGTGATCTTCTTCATGGGTCGAAGAGGTATCAGGGTTGGGGAGAGGCTTGGCCTGTATCCGGACATGGTCGGATAAGTTGCTGGTAGAACAAGTTGGATGATCTTCCCGTCCGGAGCGGCTCCGGGGGTCCGAACGGGAAGATCTGCGGTGCCGAGTCTACTGGACAGTAATTTCTGCGGACGTCCGGGGGTCTTATGGGCAGGGTCACATTCCAGAGTCGGCTGGAAGCAGAGCGTCAACGATCCTTTGCGGTCTGTTACAGGCCCTCCCGGGTCGAGGGCGCGGCAGCGTAGCGCGTGGCTTTCGATCCCATCCCTGATCGGGGAGATTTGTCACTTATAGTCCCGATATGGCTCTTCATGAGACGAAGGACGTACGTGCCCAGGACGCCGACACGGACGTGTTCACGTCCACGCTGAGCGGCCAGATCCTCCCCAAGTACAAGATGCCTGAGGACCACTCACCGACCGAGGTGGTCTACGAGCTGCTCCGCAACGAGCTGCTCCTCGACGGCAACGCGGCCCAGAACCTGGCCACCTTCTGCACCACCTGGTCGGACGAAGGCGTGCACCGCCTGATGAACATCTGCCTCGACAAGAACATGATCGACAAGGACGAGTACCCGCAGACCGCCGAGATCGAGTCCCGCTGCGTCAACATCCTGGCCGACCTGTGGAACGCCCCCGCCGGCACCACCGCGGCCGGCTGCTCCACGACCGGCTCCAGCGAGGCCGCCATGCTCGGCGGTCTCGCGCTCAAATGGCGGTGGCGCGAGCGCCGCCGCGCCGCGGGCCTGCCCACCGACCGCCCCAACCTCGTGTGCGGCCCGGTCCAGATCTGCTGGGAGAAGTTCGCCCGCTACTTCGACGTCGAGCTGCGCCAGGTACCGATCGAGGCCGGCGCCACCGGCCTGCAGGCCCATCAGCTCGCCGAGTACGTCGACGAGAACACCATCGGCGTCGTCGCCATCCTCGGCGTCACCTACACCTGCGACTACGAGCCCGTCGCCGAGATCGCCGCCGAGCTCGACCGGATCCAGGCCGAGCACGGCTGGGACATCCCCATCCACGTGGACGGCGCGAGCGGCGGGTTCGTCGCACCCTTCCTCCACCCCGACGTGGTGTGGGACTTCCGGCTCCCGCGCGTCGCCTCCGTCAACACCTCCGGCCACAAGTACGGGCTCGCCCCGCTCGGAGTCGGCTGGATCGTCTGGCGCACCGCCGACCTCCTCCCGGCCGACCTCGTCTTCAACGTGGACTACCTGGGCGGCGACATGCCGACCTTCGCGCTCAACTTCTCCCGCCCCGGCGGCGAGATCATCGCGCAGTACTACCTCTTCCTGCGCCTGGGCCGGGGCGGCTACCGGCGCGTCCAGGAGGCCTGCGCCGACACCGCCCAGTACCTCGCCCGGCAGATCGCCGACATGGGCCCCTTCACCCTCCTCTACGACGGCCAGGGCGCCCTGCCGGCCGTCTCGTACAAGCTCACCGACGCGGCCACCGCGGGTTTCAGCCTGTACGACCTCTCCGACCGGCTGCGCATGCGCGGCTGGCAGGTGCCCTCGTACCCGCTGCCCGCCAACCGCGACGACACGGTCATCCAACGCGTCCTCGTCCGGCACGGCGTGACCCGCGACCAGATGGCCCTGCTCGTCACCGACCTGCGCGCGGCCGTGGAGCACCTGAAGGCCGCGCCCCCGCCGGTCCCGGCCGCCGAGCCCCGGTCCGGCTTCCACCACTGACCCGCGCCGGCCGCCGACCCGCGCCGGCCGCCGACCCGCGCCGGCCGCCGACCCGCGCCGGCCGCACCGTGATCGGCCCCGGCGGCGGAGCCGGGGCCGACGTACGGGCCGACCGATACCGGGCGCCGGGCCACGCGACCGTCTTTGCTACCGCGCGCCGAAGTTCTGCGTCCACCAGGGCCCCCCCGAGCCCTGGTGGATGCCCACGCCGATGTCCTTGAAGGAGCAGTTGAGGATGTTCGCGCGGTGGCCCGGGCTCTTCATCCAGGAGTCCATGACCGACTGGGCCGTCTGCTGCCCCCGCGCGATGTTCTCCCCGTACGTCGACCAGCGGTACCCGGCGGCGGTCGTCCGGTCGCCCGGGTCCTTGCCGTCGGGGCTGGTGTGCGCGAAGAAGTCCCGGGCCGCCATGTCGTCGGAGTGCCCCTGTGCGGCCGCGCGCAGCTGGGAGTCCTCCTTCAGCGGCCCGCAGCCGGCCGTCGCCCGCTCGCTGTTGACCAGCGCCACGACCTGGCCGGCCACCCCCGAGGGCGGGGCGGGCGCCGGCTTGGGCGCCGAGGCGCGCGGGCTCGGGGACTTGCTCTTGGACTGCGTCGGGCTCGGGCTCGCCGACGGGCTCGCCGAGGCGGAGGCCGACGGGGAGGGCGAGGGGGAGGGCGAGGCCGACTCCGAGGGCAGGGCCGCGGATTCGGTCGCCGAGAGCGCGGCCAGCGGGGTGGCGGGCGCGGCGGCGCCCTCCTTCGTGCCACCGGAACCGGGCAGCCCCCCGAGGTAGACGAGCCCGCCGCCCGCGACACAGGCCGCGAGCACCGCACCGCCGACCACCCGGCGGCGGCTCTGGCGGCGCTTGCGCAGTACGCCGCGGCCACCGGCGCCCGTGTTGGCCACGGGGGTGAGCTGGGTCGCCGCGTCCGCGAAGTTCGCGTCGAAGCCGTCGGCGAAGGCGACGCTCTCGGGAGCGAAGCCGGCCGCCCCGGCCGTCTTGACCCCGGCCAGCAGGGCCGCCGAGACCGGCACCAGGGCCAGACCGGCCAGCAGTCCCTCCGCCGGAACCAGTCCGCTCCACAGACCGGAGCAACGTGCGCATTCACGGGCGTGCCGGGCTATTCGCTTGCGCCACAGAGCCGAGGGCTGCCCGTCCCAGCCCGCCATGACGGTCTGCAGCTCCTGGCACGCCGGGTGCGTGTCCAGCGCCCGCTCCACCACGCGCGCGGATTCCAGCTGGGCCTTCATCCGCTGCACCCGCACCGCCGTGTGCTGCGGGGACAGCTCCAGGGCGCCGGCCACCTCCGCCCGGGTCAGCTCCCCGGCGCACTCCAGCCACCACAGGGACAGCAGCGCCCGGTCCTCGGGCTCCAGCCAGCGGGTGGCCCGCGCCGTCTCGCGCCGCTGGCCGGCGAGGTTGAGGCGGGCGACGGTCAGGTCGACGAAGTCGGCACCCGGGTCGGCGATATCGCTCGCCGCCTCCAGCGTGCTCTGGCCGAAGCCGCTCTGCCGGGCCTGCCAGTGCGCCCGCACCCGGTTCATCGCGATGGCCACCAGCCAGGACCGGAAGCTCTCGTCCACCCGCAGGCCGCCCAGCCCGTCGAGCGTCCGCAGCATGGTGTCCTGCACCACGTCGTCCACGTCGCAGGACCCGTTCAGGGCCCGCCCGACGATGTTGTAGACGAGCGGGAGATGGGCGCTGACGAGCTCGTCCTGCGCGCGGGGGTCACCCGCGCGGGCCGCTGCCACGAGTGCCGCGGTGTGCTGAGTAGTCATGTGATGTTCCCTGTCCGTACCGGCGGTCGATGATGCCCGATACCTGGGAGACCTGCGACCGGGGCGTCGATAACAGTTTTCCGAAAGAATCTTCCCGAAGATGTTTCGCGGGCCTCCCACCGGGGGTCACAGCAGCGGAGTCAGAGCCTCCGCGGTTGCGTGCAGGGCCGGCGCGTACGCCTCGATCTCCTCGCGGGAGACCAGGAAGGCGACGGTGGTGACGCTGACCCCACCGACCGGCCGCCCCGTCGGACCGAGGACCGCGGCGCCGACACAGCGGATGCCGGGCTCGTTCTCCTCGTCGTCCAGGGCGAAGCCCCGGGTGCGGATGTCCGCCAGTTGGGCGTACAGGGCCTTCGCGGTGGTGAGCGTGCGCGGGGTCCGCCGCGGCAGCCCGGTGGCCCCGATCAGCTCCTTGGCCTCGTCGGCGGGGAGGTGGGCCAGAATGCTCTTGCCGATTGCGGTCGTGTGCAGCGGCATGCGCATGCCGACGCGGGACGCCGTCCGGAAGGGCTGGTCGTCACCGCCCTCCAGTTTGCGGATGTAGGTGATGGCCTCTCCGCTGTGCAGGGCGAGATGGACCGTCTGCCCGGTGGACCGCCGCAGTTCGCCGAGGATGCGACCGATGCTGGCCGGTTCCCCGGCGCCGACGAGGGCGGACAGCCCGCGCAGTCGCGGTCCGACGCCGTACCGGCTGTCCGCCTCCTGGCGCACGAAGCCCTGGTCGATCAGCGAGGCCAGGATGCGGAACGTGCTCGACTTGGGCACCGCGGCCGCCGCCGTCAGATCGGCGAGCCGGTGCGGTCCGCCGGGTGCGGCCACCGCCTCCAGGACGCGCAGGGACTTCTCCAGGGCGGAACCGGCCGCGGAGGTCCGCCCGGTCCGCCCGGTCCGCCCGGGCTGCACGGTCCGCCCCGCATGGCCGCCCGCTGCCGCTTCATCCATTGACACAGGTACTCCTGGCGTGGGTAGGGTCTAGACCATGTGGTTCCGTTACACAGTACGCTGTTCCACTACGTGGAACGAAGGGGAGGGTCCGTTGCCCGCTCACCCGTCCGCTCACGGGTCAGCCGGCCCGTCCGGTCACGCATCCGTTCCTGCGTCCGTTCCTGCGCCGGTTCCTGCGCCGGTTCCTGCGTCCGGTCACCTGTACGCGGTGCTGGCCGCCCAGCGCGTACTGCCCGTGCTGCGCAACACCGACGCCGACGAGGCCGTTCGCGACACCACCGCCCTCCTCGCCGCCGGCTGCCGCGCCGTCGAACTCACCACCTCCACCCCAGGCTGGGCCGCCGCCGTCACCCGCACCGCCGCGCTCCGCGACGTCCACGGCCGCCCCGCCCTGATCGGCGTCGGCACGGTCACCACCACCGCGCAGGCCGATACCGCCCTGGACGCGGGCGCCGCCTTCCTGATCTCCCCGTACCCGGCCCCCGAGGTCCGCGCCGTCGCCGTACGCCGCGAAGCCCTGTTCATCGAGGGCGGGTTCACCCCCGGCGAGATCGCCGCCGCCGTCCGGGCCGCCGGAGCCGCCAAGGTCTTCCCGGCCCATGCGGTCGGCCCGGGGTTCCTCCGCTCCCTGCGGGCCGTCCTGCCCGCGGCGGTGATCATCCCGACCGGTGGCATCCGGCCCGCCGAGGTGCCCGAGTGGCTCGCCGCGGGTGCGACGGCCGTCGGCATCGGCGGCGGCCTGCCGACCGACCCCGCCGAACTGGCCGACGTCTTCGCCCCGGTGGCCGACGCGTCCGGCGGGCCCCACGACGCCGCCGCGGAGCGCTGACCCGTGCCCGGAGGGTCCGCCGAGCGCTACGACGTCCTCGTACTCGGAGAGGTCCTGGTCGAGATCCACGCGGGCACCGCCCTGCGCGAGGCCGCCGACGGCACCCCGGCCCGTATCTCGTACTCCGGGGACGCGCTCAACGCGGCGGCCGCCGCGGCCGCCGCCGGCGCCCGGACCGCCCTGCTCGCGGTGGTCGGCGACGACGAGCTCAGCGTTCCGCTGCTGCGCCGGGCCGCCGGGCTCGGTGTGGACGTCACCCATGTCCGCCGCGCCCCGCACCCCAACGGCGCCTACCTGCTCTCCGCCGACACCGACGGCGACCGGGAGTTCGTCTACTGGCGCACGCACAGCGCCGGATCGACCCTGGGACCCGGTCACATCGCGTCCTGGCGCGAGCTGCTGACCGGCTGCGGTGCCCTCATCACCAGCGGTATCACCGGCGCCCTGTCCCCGAGCAGCCGCGACGCCGTACTGGCCGCAACCCGCCTCGTGCACGGGGCGGGCGGGCACGTGACGTACGACCCCAACTTCCGCGCCCGGCTCACCGGTCCGGCCGAGGCCCGGGAACTGCTGGCCCGGATCGCACCGCTGACCGGGCTGCTCAAGACCTCCTGCCCGGCCGACGCGCGGGCCCTCGTCGACACGGCAGACCCGCGCGCCGCCGCCGCCCGCTGCCGCGCGCTGGGCGCCCGTACGGTCGCGGTCACCGCGGGCGCCGACCGCCTCCTGCTGGACGACGGCACGCGGGCCGTGTTCCACCCCGTGCCCGTCAATCCCGAGCCGGTGGACGCGACCGGCGCGGGCGACTGCTTCACCGGAACCGTCACCGCCCGGCTCGCCCTCGGCGACACCCTCGCGGACGCCGTGGCCTACGGCATGGCCGCCGCCGCCCTGTCGGTCTCCGGCCGCGGCGGCACCGGGCGCGTCCCCGCCTTCACCGAGACGGCCGCGCTGGCCGCCTCGCACCGACGTACCCGCCCGCCTCGACCGGGGTCTGCGGATCGGTGACCCGGCCCGCGGCGAGAACCAGCCGCGAGGCCCGGTGTCGTGAGGCGGTTGACCGCCCGTACCGTCTCGTGGTTCTCGTGGTTCTCGCGGCGGAGCGTGGGTGGAGGGACGCCGCCGGGCCGGATGGTCTCCGCGGCCCGGCGGCGCCGGTCAGGGGCCCGGGGGACGAGCCCGGGGGTCGGTCCGGGTCGGCGGCGGTCAGCGGCCGCGCAGGCCCCGGTCGACGGCCGTCATCAGCTCGCCGTCGGAGGTGTCCGCGTCGAGCGACCAGAACATCGCACCGCCGAGGCCGTGTTCGCGGATGTACCCGGTCTTGGCGCGCAGCACCTGCGGGTCGTCGTACGTCCACAGGGTGGTGCCGTCGAAGAGCCAGGCGTGGCCGCCGCGCCGGTCCCGGTGGATCGTGTAGGTGCCGGAGTCGGCCAGCTTCTTCAGCGCCTTGTAGTCCTCGTACCCGGCGGCCCAGGTGGCCGGTGCCGGGCCCGTGGCCGGTTGCCCCATGCCGTCCCCGCCACCGCTGACGCCGGTCCAGCCCTGGCCGTAGAACGGCATGCCCATCACCAGCTTGCTCGCGGGGGCGCCGCGTCGCAGCCAGGCGTCCACCGTGCCGTCGACACTGAAGTCGCCGCGGGCGCGGAGCGCGGACTGCTGGGCGGTCGTCGGTTCGCCGGAGACGTGGAAGTCGTAGCCCTGGAGGGTCACGAAGTCGAGGTCGCGCATGATCCGGCGGACGTCGAAGCCCGCGTCGATCTTGGCGGGGGCGGTCGGGACGAAGGCGCTCAGCTCGTACGTGGTCTTCTTCTTCTGGCTCCGCGCGTACGCGTCGAGCTGTGTGCGGAACTCCTTGACCAGCGCGGTGAAGTTCTGCTTGTCCTCCGGCCGGTACTTCGTGTCGGTGTCACCCGCGGAACCGGGCCACTCCCAGTCGAGGTCGATCCCGTCGAAGACGCCGGCGGCCGCTCCCGCACCGCCGCGGGCGCCGTCCTGGGGAAGGTTGCCCTTGATGTAGAGGTCGATGCAGGACTCGACGAAGGCCTTGCGGGAGGCAGGGGTGAGCGCGGCGTCCGAGAAGTGCGTGGACCAGCTCCAGCCGCCGAGCGAGATCAGCACCTTGAGGCCGGGGTGCTTGGCCTTGAGCTCGCGCAACTGGTTGAAGTTGCCGGCGAGCGGCTGCTCGCCGGTGTCGGCCACCCCGTCGACGGAGTTCGCCGCGTCGAGCGGACGTACGTAGTCGGCCCAGGCGTCGGCCTCGCCGGGCACGTTCCCGGTGAAGCACTTGCCCTGCGGGCTGACGTTGCCGAAGGCGTAGTTGATGTGGGTGAGCTTTCCGGCGGAGCCGTTCGCCTCCAGGTCCTGGACCTGGAAGTCCCGTCCGTAGACGCCCCATTGGGTGAAGTAGCCGACCTTCTTGTACGAGCGGTCGTGGCCGCCGCCGTCGGCCTGCGCGACAGCGGCGGGCGCGAAGGCGGTCAGCAGGGAGAGGGAGCAGGCGGCGACGGCCAGCCTGCCGAGCATGCTGCGGCGCATGGGCTTCCTTTGCGGATGCGGGGAGCGGGGCGTGTGCGCGTGCGCTGTGCATGCCGGAAACTATTGGTCTGGACCAGATGGGTCAAGGGCGCGGCCGAAACTCGTCCACTACGGGATCGGCAGGCTCCACTGGCCGACGTCGTCGGCCAGACCGCCGTTGAGGGCGAACTGGACCGCGGCCGGTTCGGCGTCGGCGGGGAGCCGGAAGGTGATGAAGCCCTCCGCCGTGGCGCCGGGGTCGAGCGTGACGGTGCCGGGGAAGGCCGGCCCGGCCGTGGTGGGGAGGCCGAGCCCGGTGGACCGCTGCCCGGCGGTGTCCAGTAGATGCGCGGCGGGCGCGGGGGAGTCCTGGTAGACGGCGGTCCCGGTGTTCTCCAGGCGGAAGCGCGTGGCGACGAGCCGGTCGGTGGCGGTGGGCCGGTCGGGCCCGGTGGCGGTCGCGGGGTCCACCACCTGCGTCAACGTGACGTCGAGCCGCTGGCCGGGCAGGGTCCCGGCGAGGGAGATCGTCTCGCCCGAGCCACCGGGGGCGGCGCCCAGCAGAGCGGTGGTGAGGAGCGCGAGAGCGACGAGGGGTCGTCGACATCGGAGCATGACGGAACCTCCCGCTGCACAGGTCCCCCCGCCCACCATCCTCCGCGCCCCCGAGCCGCGCCACCGTTCACTGCCCGTAGCCCCCGGAGCCCGGCCGCGTCACGACCTCGCTCGGCCGAGCCTCCCGTACCCGGCGGTACCGCCGCACGCCTCGCCGGCGGACGTGAGAAGAGTGTGGCGGCGTCCAGCCGCGGCGGTCACGCTGCCGGCCCGAAGCCGGCGCACAAGGTCTCCCTCGTGCCGATCGGCCCTCTTCCGCCGAGCCCACGGCGGGTACGGGGCTCCGACGGCCAGGGTCGGAGTGCCCGCTGCTTCCCCGACACGCTGAGCGGGCTATTCAGTGGATCTCCGGATCCGGCTGTGCCAAGGTTGGTTTCACCGAAGGGGTGTAGCTCAGCTGGCCAGAGCGCCGGTCTCCAAAACCGAAGGCCGCAGGTTCGAGTCCTGCCGCCCCTGCAATGCGGTGAGTGCCCCACTTGGGGCCTGCCCTGCGAAAACACCGAAGCCCCGCCGAGACATCGGCGGGGCTTCGCTCTGTTCACGATCGACGGCTGGCCCCCTGCTGGCCCGAGCGGCTGCTGATCTCAGCCGTCGAGCCTGACACCTGTGGGGCCCGTCGACCTACACCGGCGGGCGGCCGGGGGTCGGCGCGGGCGGCGGCGACGGCAGCGCCGGGCCCGGGTTCGGCGGCATCTTCGGGCTCCCGGTGCCGTGCTTGCCCATCTTCAACTTCCTTCCGTTGAGCCCGTAGATACCGAGCGGGGGGGGAACAGGTCCACGCGGGCCGGATAGCCGCCCTGCGCGCAGGGGATGCACAGCAGGTCGCCGCCGTGGCTGTGTGGGCGGGGGCGCGCCGTTTCTACCTGCGCCCGCCAGCAGGCTTCGCAGGTCGTGACGTCCGTCGGGGAGGCCACGTACTCGGTGGTGATCACCACAGGTCCGGAGAGGCGTCGAACCCGGCGGCCTTGACAGCGGTCATGCTGCGGTCCTGCCAGCCGGGGGCCGGGGACTCTGTGCCGGTGACGGCCGGGTAGTGGTGGACGAACACGCCGAGCCGTACGCAGAGTCGGGCGGAGATGGCGGTGTTGTCGATGAGGGCGTGCCAGCCGGCGTCGACGGGGCCGGACGGGGCGAGGCCCACGTCCGGGTAGCAGGCCATCGCGGCCACGAACTTCAGAGCTTCGAGTACCCGCTGCTCTGCGGCGACCCAGCCCAGCTCGGGGTGGGTTGTAGCGAGGGTGGCGGTGACGATCGTGAAGTCGTCCCCGGACAGCAGTGAGCGGGCGTCGTGGATGTCGATCGTCATGGCGGAGCCGTACGAGGGCGGCGGCGGGCGCTCGCCCTTTCCGGCGCTGCACGGGGGCGGGGGTGGACTGGCCATGGGCGTCTCCTCCGGGGATGTGTGTTCGGTGTGTGGTGGTGCAGGCCCGCCCCGGGCGCCCGACGGGGGGTTTGCCGGACGCGCGGGGCGGGAGTTGAAAGGCCGGGATCAGGCGATCCCGTATCGGCCACCCAGACGGCAGCCCAGCGCGTGGACCAGGACGCCGCCCTCGGGGCCACCGAGCGGCAGGGACGTGGCCTTGCACTCCGGGCAGAGGCGCGGCTCGGTCTTGCCCTGCGGCGGGTACGTGCGGGCGCTCACGCGATTGCCTCAATGTTCGCGACGGCTGTGGTCAGCTCGCGGCCGCCGCCGTGCGGGCGGATGTAGGCGACTCCGCCCACCGGTCCTCGTAGCTCGGGGCGGCGGCGGTGTTCTCGACGACCACGGCCATGAGCGTGCCCTGCGTGCCGGACGCGATATCCCGCACCGGGCGCCGGAGCAGCGGGTGAGGGACCTCGGTGTTCGCATCGTGCGGGGTGGCCATGCCGGTGCTCCCTACCGTCGTCAGCGGGTGGTGCATCAGAGCGTGACGAGGCCGGGATCGCTGCCGCCAGGGATGTGCAGATCTGTGCATCAAGTCAACCCGCCAGGGAACTTGGCCACATCGGGACCTTGACCGGGCACCCGCCGCCCACAACGCTGATGCACAGAAGTGCACAGGCCGATAGCAGGAGGCAGGCATGCCGCTACTGTTCGTAGGGATCGACCCCAGCACCGGAGACAAGCAAAGCCCCACGGGTGGGCCGACGTAGAACACGGCGAACTCGTGCTCCAAGGATGGAAGCCCAGCCCGGAACTGGAGGCCGAGTGCGCAGCCACCGAAGTACCGGGGCACGCGATCGGAATCCCCGAAGGAGAAGCGGTCATCCGCATCCCCGCCCGCATGCTGCACATGATCAGGGAGACGTGCGATGCGCTCGACGCCCACGTTCGATGAGCTGATGGCCAGCTGCACCACGGCCGTCCACCTGGAGATGCGCGACAGCTACGCCGTGGACTACGAGACCGGCCCGTTCGCGGACTGGCGTGCGGGGTACCGGCACGATCCGGCCAACCGGGCAGCCTGGTGGCGGCCGTGGCTTGACCTCGTGGCGGAGGCGACAGGCCGCGGCGTCACGATCCACCGGGCCCGGATCGTCTCCGAACCCGTCAGCGAGTACACCCGCTTCCTCTCCGGCGGCGACGTTCACCAACGTCGCCGCCGGAGAGGAGGTGCGCTGGCTACCCCGCCGCCGAGCCTCGGACATCGCCCTGCCGGGCAACGACTTCTGGCTGTTCGACGACGAGTGGGTCCACTGGAACCACTTCGCCGGCGACGGGTCGTCCCTCGGCGAGGAGATCACCAGCGACCCGGTGTCCGCGAAGCTGTGCGTTGAGGCCTTCGGCGCGGTCTGGGCGAGGGCCACGGCGCACGCCGAGTACAAGATCTGACAGGACGGTCCGACGCTCGATGCCCGCCTCCCCGTCGTCCTCCGCGCAGGCCGCCCGCGCAGCCGTGGCAGCACGGCTGCGTGACCTCCGCAAGGGCGCGGGGCTGACCGTCGCCGAGCTAGCCGGGCTCTGCGGCTGGCACCACTCCAAGACGTCCCGCATCGAGAACGCGCGGACCGCCCCTTCGGCCCGGGACATCCACCACTGGTGTCGCGCCTGCGGCTGCCCGGATGAGGCGCCGGACCTCGTCGTCCGCTCCGTGAACGCCGAGTCGATGTACAGCGAGTGGCGCCACCAGGTACAGGGACTGAAGAAGCTCCAGAACTCCTGGCCCCGGGTCTTCCAGGAGACGCGGCTGTTCCGAATCTACTCGTCCACCCTCGTGCCCGGCCTGCTGCAGACCGAGGGGTACGCGGGCGGCCTGCTCGGGACGATCGCACGGTTCCGCAGCTACCCGGAGGAGGGGGCAGAGGCGGCGCACGCCCGCGTCGACCGCTCCCGGGTCATCCACGACCAGGGGCGCCGCGCCGTCTTCCTCGTCGAGGAGGCCGCGCTGTACTACCGGATGGGCACCCCCGACGCGATGGCGGCCCAGCTCGGCTACCTCCTGACCGCGGGCGCCCTGCCATCGGTGTCCCTGGGAGTGATCCCGCGTGCGGTGGAGCAGCGCACGGTCCGGCCGCTGGAGACCTTCCACGTCTACGACGACACGTTCGTCTCCGTGGAGCTTCTCTCGGCGGAGGTCAACATCATGCAGCCCACGGAGATCGCGCTTTACTTGAAGGCGTTCGAGCAGCTGCGCGGCATGGCCGTATACGGCGCCGCCGCCCGCGCGCTGGTCGTCAGCGCCATCGAGGCGCTCGGCCACGCCTGACCCCGGACGCACGAAAGCGCCCATTCCCCGTTTGGTGGATCCGTTCACCCGCTCCCGGGGCGAGTGCGGAGCAACCCCCGTGGGAACGTTCGAGGATGGATCCGACCCAGTGGTTGAACTTTTGATTGTCACGGTTCGGACACTGCCGCCCCTTGTCACCCGTCCGCCCATACGGTGACCGCATTCGCACCAGTCCCCTGGGGGTTCTCATGTCGCAGCAGTTTCCACCGACCGGCCAGCAGGGCGGATTCGGATACCCACCCCCACCGCAGCCCAAGAAGGCCAGCGCCGGAAAGATCGTTGGGTTCTCGTGCCTCGGCATCGTGGGCCTGTTAGTCCTCCTCGGCATCATCGGCGCGCTACTCGGCGGCGGCGACGGGGACGACAAGGCAACGGCAACGAAGGATCCTGACACGTCGCAGGCCGCAGCGCCGTCGGTGCCCGCGAAGTCGGCCGACACGAAGACATCGGCCGCGCCCGAGAAGAAGTCGGCGGTCGCCGTGGTGGCGAAGAAGGCGGCGTTCAAGGCGTCGATTCTGGCGAAGGGCGATGGCTACACCAGCGTGTCCGTCACCGTCACCAACAACAGCAGCAAGGAGATCAGCGTCAACCCGCTCTATTTCACGATCACCGACACCGCGGGTACCAAGCACACCATCGAACTGGCCGCTGACGAGAACCAGATCGCAACCGTCGACCTCGCCCCCGGGGAGAACGTCACGGGCAGCATTACGGGCAAGGGCAGCTTCACAGCGAAGACCGTGACCTACACCGACGGACTCATCGGGGACGCAGTTCGAGCTGACGTCTCGTAAGGCGTCGCCACACCTCCGCAGTGGATCGCCTGTGGCTGCGTTCCGCTGCGGGGAGCGAACGTTCGACGGTACCTACGCGTCAGGCGCCGAGTGGTGCGGGAGGAATTCTCGGACCTCAGATCGCTGCAGGCGGCAACTCACCGACGCGGCCTCCAACGGCGGGGCCCGGCGGATGTGGGGCAGGCCGGGGGGGCCGGGCCTTGGGGGCCGGTGGCCTGGCCGCCTTCTGGCAGACTGGGCGCGTTACCCAGGCGGTGCAGGACAGGAAACCGGTGTGATTCCGGTGCGGTCCCGCCACTGTGACCGGTCGTTCCCCCGTGGGGGGCCGGGAGTCAGACACTGACGCACCGCCTCTGCTCGCTCTTTCACGTCGACCAGGGGACGCGGATCCCCCGGAGAGGCCCCGTCATGCTGTCGCGTTCCCGCGCCGCCCTGCGCGCGCTCATACCCGTCGCACTCCTGATACCCCTGGCCGCGTGCGCCGGTTCCCCCGAGGCGTCGAAGGACAAGGCCGCCGGGGACCCCGCCGCCGCGCCCGGCTTTCCGTACACCCTCACCAACTGCGGTGTGAGCAGCACCTACCAGGCCCCGCCGCAGCGCGCGGTCGCCATGAACCAGCACGCCACCGAGCTGCTGCTCGCCCTCGGGCTGGAGGACCGGATCGCCGGGTCCGCCTACCTCGACGACGCCGTGCTTCCCGTGTACCGGCCCGCCTACGACAAGATCAAGGTGCTGGCCAAGGAGTACCCCTCCAAGGAGGTCCTGCTCGGCGCCGACCCCGACTTCGTCTACGGCGGCTACGCCAGCGCCTTCGACAAGGGGCAGGGCCGCGACCGCGAGGGACTCGCCAAGACCGGTATCAACTCCCGTCTCAACGTGGAGTACTGCACCGAGGGCAAGGTCGGCCTCGACCAGCTGAAGACCGAGATCACCGAAGTCGCGCGGACCTTCGGCGTGCCCGAGCGTGGCGCGAAGCTCGTCGAGGACGAGCAGCGCCGCATCGACGCCGTGACCACCCGGGTCAAGGACCGGGCCCGGCCGTCCGTCTTCGTCTACGACTCCGGGGAAGCCTCCGCCGCGACCTCCGGCGGCAACGGCATCGGCAACGAGATCGTCTCGCTCTCCGGCGGCACGAACGTCTTCGCCGACCTCAAGGACACCTTCGGCGACGTCTCGTGGGAGCAGGTCATCGAGCGCCGGCCCGCGGTCGTCCTCATCTACGACTACGGCGGCACCACGGTCGAGGCCAAGAAGCAGCGCCTGTTGAACGACCCCGCGCTCGCCGAGGTTCCCGCCGTCAAGAACAAGCGGTTCGTCGTGCTGCCGCTGTCCTCGGCCGTCCTCGGCGTGCGCGTCGCCGACGCCGTCGAGTCGCTGGGCAGCCAGCTCCACCCCGCCGCCCCGTGAGGCTGCGCACCGCCGCCGTCCTCCTCGTCCTGGTCGTCGCGCTCATCGCCTCGGCGGTGGCGGGCCTGGTGCTGGGGGCGGTACGGATCGCCCCCGACCGGGTCTTCGACATCATCCTCGGCGGCCTGTCGGGTGAGCGGCGCACCGGTGCGTTCGCCGCCATCGTCTGGGACGTGCGGCTGCCGCGCGTCCTCCTCGGGGCCGTCGTCGGCGCCGGGCTGGCGGTCGCGGGCACCGTGCTGCAAGCCCTCGTACGCAATGAGCTCGCCGACCCCTTCCTGCTCGGCGCCTCGTCCGGAGCCTCCGCCGGAGCCGTCCTCGTGATCGTCTTCGGTACGGGGGCCTTCGCGTTCGGCATGGGCCTGCCGCTCGCCGCCTTCGCCGGCTCCATGGCCGCGCTCGTCGCCGTCTACGCGATGGCCCGGCGCGGCGGAACCATGACCACCGGACGGCTCACCCTCGCCGGCGTCGCCGTCCAGTACGTCCTGTCCGCGCTCACCAGCCTCGTCCTCGTGCTCTCCGCGCACCCCGACCAGATCCGCTCCGCCCTCTTCTGGACGCTCGGCGGCCTCGGCGGGGCCCGCTGGGACGAACTGGCCCTGCCCGCCCTCGCGCTGCTCCTCGGCACAAGCCTGCTCATCGCCCTTGCCCGGCCGCTCGACCTGCTGCTGGCGGGGGAGGAGGGCGCGCGCACCCTGGGCCTCGACACCGCGCGCTTCCGCGCCGCCGCCTTCGTGCTCACCTCGCTCGTCATCGGCGTGCTCGTCGCCTACAGCGGAGCCATCGGCTTCGTCGGACTGATGGTGCCGCACGCCGCCCGGATGGTCGTCGGCGCCGGGCACCGGGCGCTGCTGCCGGTGGCCGCGCTGGGCGGGGCGGTGTTCCTGACCCTGGCCGACCTGGTCGCCCGTACCGCCGCCGCGCCCGCGGAGATACCCGTCGGCGTGGTCACCGCGCTCGTCGGCGGGCCGTTCTTCCTGTGGATGCTGCGCCGCTCCACCCGTACCGAAGGGGTCACCGGATGACCGGGAAGAGGGATGCGGCCCCGCCGGTGGAACTCGGCGTCGAGGGCGTGCGTTATGAGATCGACGGGCACACGCTGCTGCACGGGATCGACCTCGCCGCCCGCCCCGGTGAGACGGTGGGTGTGGTCGGCCCCAACGGCAGCGGCAAGACCACCCTGCTGCGCTGCGTCTACGGCGCCCTGCGCCCCACCGCGGGCCGGGTGCTGCTGGACCGCGCGGACGCCGCCGCGCTCAGCGTCAAGGACCGGGCCCGGCGCGTGGCGGTCGTACCGCAGGACGCGAGCGGCACCCTCGGGCTGACCGTCCGCGAGGTCGTCGCCATGGGCCGCAGCCCGCACAAACGGTTCTGGGAACAGGACGGACCGGGCGACGCCCGGCGGGTGGCCGAGGCCCTGGAGAGCGTCGGCGCGGGCCCCTTCGCCGCCCGCCGCTTCGACGAGCTGTCCGGCGGCGAACGCCAACGCGCCCTGGTGGCCCGCGCCCTGGTCCAGGACACCGGCCTGCTCGCCCTGGACGAGCCGACCAACCACCTCGACATCCGCTACCAGCTGGAGATCCTGGCCCTGGTCCGCGCCCTGCCGGCCACCGGCCTGCTCGTCCTGCACGACCTCAACCTCGCCGCCGCCTACTGCGACCGCCTGTACGTCCTGTCCGGCGGCCGGGTCGCCGCCTCGGGCCCGCCGCACGAGGTGCTCACCGAGGAACTGCTGGCCGAGGTGTACGGGGTACGGACCCGCGTCGAGGTCCACCCGGACACGGGCGCGCCGAACATCGTCTACCTGCCCGTGAACGGCGACAGGCGACAGGCGCACGAAGACCGGATGACACCGGGTGGCGAAGCCGGGGCCGGTCCCGGGGCCGGATCCGCCGCGTCCGATGCGTAAGCCGCGCTGGCTTGTTTCAAGCGGCGGGTCCGGAAAACGTCCGGCTCTTTTCCGCCAAACGACTGCGTGACCGGCGAAGCATCTCGGGTTCCGGAGGTGCTTCGACAGGTATCTCCGGGCCTTGCGGCGCACGGAGGAATGAATAATCAGGACCGTACGTTTCGCTACGGTCGCCGCACACGTCCCGTCCTGAACGGACTGGACCTGGTCCTCACTCCGGGCCACACCGTTCTGCTCGGTCCGAACGGGGCGGGAAAGAGCACCTTGCTCGCGCTCGGTGCGGGCGCGCTCGAGCCCGGTTCCGGGCGGGTGGGTCTCGGGCCGTTGTCCGCCGGCGGCTCTCGCGACGCCCGGACCTACCGCCGCAAGGTCTCCTGGCTGCCGCAACGCCCGGGCTTCCTGCCTGGGTTGACCTGACGTGAGCACGTGGCCTACATAGGCTGGCTCAAGGGTATGCAAGAACGTGAGGCCTGGGCAGCCGCCCCCGCAGCGATCGAACGAGTCGGCCTGGCTGAGAGGCTGAACGACCACATCAAGACCCTTTCCGGTGGCCAGCAGCAGCGCGTGGCCATCGCCGGGGCGCTCGTCCACCAGGCGGAGGTGCTGCTCCTGGACGAGCCGACCGTGGGGCTCGACCCGCACCAGCGCCGCCGCTTCCTCGACCTGCTGGTATCGCTGCGCGGCACCGTGCATGTCATCGTCTCGACCCACGACATCGGTGACCTCGACGGGGCATTCGACGAGGTGGTGGTCTTCGAGTCGGGCAGGGCGAGGTTCCAGGGACCTGTAGCGCTCTTCGACAGCTACGCCGCACCCGACTGCGCCCCGGCCGCCGACTGGAGAGCGCGTACGCCTCCGTGCTGGAGGCCGCGGAATGATCACCTGGGCCAATCTCCGCGCCTCGGCCGCCCCATGGGTGGTGCTGCCCGCCCTCGTCTTCTCGGGCCTCTACATCACCGCCAACCTGACGGACAGTGAGAGCTGTCGGAAGGTCGCAGGGATCGTCGCGGAACGGTGGCAGGAGTTCCTGGGGTTCGGGACGGACGTGATCGACTCCGCCATGGTGCGAGCCGCGTACGAGCAGCAGCGGCTCCGGGTGCTCCTCCCCGGGGTCAGCCACGGCATCCTCCACCTCAGCCGGTGCACGGGCACGAAGGACGACCTGTGACGGCGACGCCGGTGGTCGGAGTCGTGGCTGACAGTTGAAAGGTGACAGCTGACAGTCGTCGTGGCGGAGGGACCGGGCCGGACCGAGCTCCGGTCCGGTCCCGGTCCTGGCTCGCGCCGCGCACTCGGTGGAAGCCGGCCGGTCCTACGCGGCGCCGGGTTCCTGGTAGCCGTACGGGCGGGTGATGATCTCCATCCCGTGTCCGCTCGGGTCCGTGAAGTAGACCCCGCGACCCCCGTCGTTGTGGTTGATCTCGCCGGGGTGCTTGCCGTGCGGGTCGGCGAAGTACGGGACCCGCGCCGACCGGATCTTCTCGAACGCCGCGTCGAACTCCTCCTCGGAGAGGAGGAACGCGTAGTGCTGCACGGTGATGGACGCGACCGGGATGGTCGCGAAGTCCAGGGTGACACCGTTCGCGGTCTCGACGGGAATGAAGGGGCCCCACTCGGCGCCGACTTCGAGGTCGAGGATGTGTGCCAGGAAGGTGGCCGACTCCCGGTTGTCACGGGAGTGGATGATCGTGTGGTTCAGCTGAACGGACATGAGTGAATGCCTCCGAAAGGCACGTCACGGCGCCTCCATGCCTCACCCGGTCGGTGACCGACACGCGATGCCGTGATCACGATCCTAGACACCCGGTTCGGGCGAAGTCCACCCTTTCCACCCCCGCGCCCCGTCCCTGTCCGCGTGCCGCGCCTCACGAACTCCCGTACACCGCCTTGACGTTGTCCTGCGCCGGGTGCGTCCGGCCGGCCGGGCCCGCCGCGAACACCCGCAGGAGGTTCTCGGTCACCCGCGTGGTCAGCGCCCCCGAGCGCGCGTCCAGACCGTGGTTGCGCCCGCTGCGCCCGTCGCCGGTCGCGTCCAGCGCCTCCACCCACCGCATCGTCCCGGTGGCGAACACCCCCGCCCCGCTCGGCACCGTGTAGTAGGCCGTGTCCTGGTGGCTGGGCCGGCCCTCGCACACCACGGGGGAGTGGGCCAGGATCTCGATCGGCCGGGGCGTCGGGAAGCCGGTGTTGACCTTGTCGTACTCGACGCCGACCAGGTGCTCGAAGCGGTCGCCCGCCTGTGCGCCGGCGCCCTCGAAGAGCCAGTGCCCCGGGTTGGTCACCACGTACGGGGCGTCCACCGGATAGCCGTCGTAGATCACGCCGAGCAGTGAGCTCTCCGGATCCGCGCCGGGCGCCGAGCGGAAGTCCACCGTCGCCGGATGGCCCCGCTTGAACCCCGGATCCTGCTCGTAGGAGGACTTGTAGCAGACGAGCGTACGGTCCGGCCCCAGGTCGGAGGCCTCCAGTCGGATCCGGCGGAAGCAGCAGTTCGCGCCCAGGATCGCGATGTTGGTGCCGGCGTCGCGCGCGGCCGTGAAACGCTCCCGCTGCTCCGGAGACCAGTACTCGTCGTGCCCGAGGGAGAGCACCGCGGCCGCTCCCTCCAGGAGCCGCTTCTCCCGTGCCACGTCGGTGGTGGTCGTGTACGCGAGGGGTATGCCGAGCCGCTCGGCCAGAGCCACGAGCGGAGCCTCGTACACCAGGAACAGGCCCGCGCCGTCGTCGTACTCGTACGGCCGGTCGAAGCTCACGGCGAGGGAGCGGGAGGCGAACCCGCCGCTGGGGCCGTCGTAGCTGCCGTAGCCGCCCCAGCGGTTGTAGGCCTGCCAGGTGGCCACGGCGTTGACCACGACCGTACGTCCGTCCGTCGTCGCCGAGCGGACGGTGAGCGGGACGAAGCGCTGGCCCTCGCCGCCCTGCGCGTCCAGCCGCAGGAGGTAGCAGCCCTCCGGCCAGCCCTTCGTCTCGACGGTTGCGGAACGGGTCCACCGCGTGCGGACCATCCTGGTCCCGGCGTCCACGGTGTGCTCCGGCTGCCGGGCCCCGGGCAGGGCCTCGGAGCGCCACACCAGCCGCGCGCGGGCGCCGCCGTACCAGCCCATCCGGTAGGCGGAGACGGTGAAGCGGGGTGCGGTCGTCGACACGTGCAGCCCGAAGGACTCGCCGGACAGGACGCTGACCCGGTCCGCGAACCCCTCGATCGCCCGCGTCGGGCCGGCCTTGGTCACCGGCCAGTCGGCGTGGCCCGGGCGGGCATTCTCGGCCTTGACGTCGAAGCCGTGCGACCCCGCCGCCGACGGCTTCCCACCCGGCGCGGCGGACTCCGGCTCGGCTCCTGCAGCCGCCCCGGATTCGCCGTCGCCGCTCGCGCAACCGCCGACGGATCCGAGCCCCGCGGCCGTGGCCGCCCCCGTCGCGATGGCGAGGAACCGCCGCCTGCCTGCGCCTTCGCCTGCGCCTTCGCCTGCGCTGTCCGCGGTGAGCCCGGCCGTGTACTTCCGATCCATGGAGGGCACGTTATGTGACGCTTGGGCCCACGTTTCCACCGGCCTGCTCGCTCCGGCCGGTCTCCGGGTGGGGCATGATCCGGATCGTGACGCGCCCGCCTCTGCCGACCACCGAGTCCGCCGTCGCCGCGATCCGGGCCATCGCGGCCGAGTACGGGCTGCCCATGGCCGTCACCGACGACATCGGCGCCGACCGGATCTCGCGCAGGACTTCCGCGCCCCTGTTCTCCGTCCTCGACCCGGACGGATCGTGGACGGAGTGGAGTTCCTCGACGTGCCCCGGGTCGCCGTCCCGCCGTCCCGCCGTCCCTGACATCCGTCTACAGCCGACTGGCCTTCGCGCATCGAGGGCCCCGCGCTCACGCCCTGGCTCGCCGACCGCATCCGCGACCGGTGAGGTGTCCGGCCGACGGACAACCGGGCGAGCGGCGGTCGGGGCGACCGGACCGATCAACCGTCACGAGCCGCCGGCCCCGGCAGTCGGTCGGCGTGAGACTCGACCTTCCGGTGGTCAGGGCCGTACGTTGGCGTGCAGCCGACCGGCGACGGGGCAGCGTGCCCCGGGAGTCCGGTGACGGGCTCGGACTACGGAGGAGCGACTGTGGACGGTTCACCCGAGGGCCAAGCGGACGTGCTGAACGCGGTGGTGCTGGCGATGAGGTTCCGGATGGCGTACGAGGACGTCTGCACCGCCTACTGGGGCCGCCCGGCCGGGGAGTTCGAGCAGGCGCTCATGGAAGCCGCCCACCGGCGCGGTGTGCCCGTCGACGAGACCTTCGCGAAGCGAGCCGCGTTCGAGCTGTTCGCGTGGGAGTAGCCGGGTCAGGCCCCCACGGGACTTCCGCGCGCCGAAGTGCCGTGCCCGGACGAGGCGAAGTCGGCCTGGGGCGGCCCCCGTCGGACCAGGACCAGCAGACTTCGGGTAGCGCGTGGTGACATACCGCGGCGCACACGGACGGTGCGCGGTACAGCAGTTGTGGCAGCTGCTCGAACCGGTCCACGCCGACGTCCACTTCGACCCGGAGACCTACGAGGAGGCCGGCGCGCCCGGCTAGCCACCGAGGACCGGTGGCCGACGTACTTCGCCCAACACGCCGCCCCGCCCGCCCGGCTGCTCTCGGCCGGACCGTCTCCGCCGAGCGCTCCCTGCGCGCCCTGTTCGGCGAGCGCGCCCCTCCCCTCCCCTCCCCCCTCCCCTCCCCCCTCCCCTCCCCGCTCGAGCGGCGCGCCGCCCTGGCGGCGACCCACGGCTTCCACGGCCTCGAACTGCGCGCCACCCCGGGGAACCCCTGCACCCCGGCATCGCGGCCTCCGACCGCAAGGGCATCCGGGGCAGGGTGCGCGCCACCGACCCGGCAGCTGTTCGCCCGGCAGTTCCGGCCGACGCCTACGTCGACCTGTCCGGCCGGGAGACCGGCCCGGTCCGGCTGAACGGCTTCCTCCTCGGCCACCACGACACCCCGCGCGGGCCGCAGCGCCCGCTCTACGCCCCGGCACCCCTCTGGCGGACCGCGGCGGACGCCGACGAGATCATCGTGCTCGAACTGGAGCGCCCCGGCACCGAACCGCACCTGCGCCACCGGCCCGACCTGGGCCGCACCACGGTCGTCACCCTCGAATGAGAGAATTCCCCATGTGAAGCGCACGAGCACCCGCCTGGCCGACGGCCGCGAGATCCTCTATTACGACACCGGCGACGGCGCCGCGCGCGCCTTCCCCGACACCCGCCCGCTCGGCACGTCGGCGTCCGCGACCAGCTCCGAGGTACGGCGCGATCCACTCCTCGGCGACCGCGTCGTCATCGCCTCCCACCGGCAGGACCGCACCTACCACCCGCCCGCCGACGCCTGCCCGCTGTGTCCCTCCACCGAGGGACACGTGAGCGAGATCCCGGCCCCCCACTACGAGGTGGCCGTCTTCGAGAACCGCTTCCCTTCGCTCGCCGCGGACACCGGCCGCTGCGAGGTCATCTGCTTCACCCCCGACCACCTGACCTCCTTCGCCGAGCTCGACGAGGAGCGCGTCGCTCTCGTACTCGCCGCCTGGAGCGACCGCACCGCCGAACTCTCCGCCCGCGAGGGGATCCGGCAGGTCTACTGCTTCGAGAACCGCGGCGCCGAGATCGGCGTCACTCTCGCCCATCCGCACGGCCAGATCTACGCCTTCTCCTTCGTCACCCCGCGCACCGCCCGCATGCTCGCCACCGTCGCCGCCCACCGCGCACGCACCGGGGGCAACCTCTTCGATAAGGTGCTGGCCGCCGAACGCGCCGAAGGCACCCGGGTCGTCCTCGAAACGGAGCAGTGGACCGCCTTCGTCCCCTACGCGGCGCGCTGGCCGTACGAGGTCCACCTCTACCCACGCCACCGGGTCCCCGACCTGCCCGCCCTCGGCGACGCCGCCCGCGCCGAGTTCCCGCGGGTCTACCTGGAGCTGCTGCGTCGCTTCGACCGGCTCTTCGACCGGCCCGAGCCGACCCCGTACATCTCCGCCTGGCACCAGGCCCCGACCGGCGAGGGCCGCGAGGACTTCGCCCTCCACCTGGAGCTGTTCACGATCCGCCGGACCGCGGACAAGCTGAAGTACCTGGCCGGGACCGAATCCGGCATGGAGGCCTACATGAACGACGTGCGGCCCGAGGACGCGGCCGCGCGGCTGCGAGAGGTGGCGAGCGCGTGAGCAGCACCGCGCAGGACGGCTTCCGGCAGCTGTACGGGTATGCGCCCGAGGGAGTCTGGGCGGCACCGGGCCGGGTCAACCTGATCGGCGAACACACCGACTACAACGACGGCTTCGCCCTGCCCTTCGCCCTCCCGCAGCGCACCGAGGTGGCCGCCGCCCGGCGCACCGACGCGATCCTGCGGGTCCACTCGGCCGACGCCCCCGGCGGCGCGGTCGTCCTCGACCTCGCCGGTCTCGATCCGGCGAGCCCTCCGCGGGCCGCCGCGAGCTGGGCCGCGTACCCCGCCGGGGTCGTGTGGGCCCTGCTGGACGCCGGACTTCCGGTCGGCGGCGCCGACCTGCACGTACGGTCCGACGTACCGACGGGCGCCGGCCTGTCCTCCTCGGCCGCCCTGGAGGTGGCCACCGCACTGGCCCTCACCGACCTGTACGGGATCCCGCTCACCCGCCCCGAACTGGCCGTGCTCGCCCGCCGCGCCGAGAACGCGTACGTCGGGGTCCCCTGCGGGATCATGGACCAGATGGCCTCGGCGTGCGCCACCGAGGGACACGCCCTCCACCTGGACACCCGCAGCCTCGAGCTGCGCGGCATCCCCTTCGACTGCGCGGCGGCCGGTCTGCGCCTCCTCGTCATCGACACCCGGGTCAAGCACGCACTGGCCGACGGGGCCTACGCCGAGCGCCGGGCCTCCTGCCACCGGGCGGCCGAGGACCTGGGCCTGCCCGCCCTGCGCGACATTGCGTACGAGGGTCTGGAGCGGGCGCTGGCCCGCCTCGGGGACCCGGTGCGGCGCAAACGGGTCCGGCACATCGTGACCGAGAACGAACGGGTCCTGCGCATCGAGGAGTTGCTGCGCGCCGGCCGACTGCGCGAAGCGGGTCCACTGCTCACCGAAGGACACGTCTCGCTGCGCGACGACTACGAGGTGTCCTGCCCGGAGCTCGACCTCGCGGCGGCCACCGCCGACGCGGCGGGTGCGTACGGGTCCCGGATGACGGGCGGCGGCTTCGGGGGCTCGGCGCTGGCCCTGATCGACGCGGAGGCCGAGCAGACGGTGACGCGCGCGGTGACGGAGGCCTTCCGCCGCGCGGACTTCGCCCCACCCCGCATCACGCCGGCAGCCCCGTCCCCGGGCGCCACCCGCGTCGTCTAGGCCGACGCGCGGGTCATGGGGGACGCGGTCGGCCGCCCTGCACGTGGCGGGGGTGCCGGAGCGGATCGCCGAGGACGCGTCCTCGGGGCAGGCCCGACACTCCGGTTCGTGTCATTCTCCTCACCCGCGCGGAGGCTGGAGAAGAGGAATCCACGAAACGCGTTCCCGCTCCGGAGAACGACGCCGCTGTGCCCGAGGGCGGTGGCCGCGGCGATCGGGAGCGATCGCATCCCCTGCGCAGAATCCTGGTGACAGCCTCAACACACTTACCGGGCCCGCTTGTTGGGCACCTGGGCGCATCTCATGGCATCGCGGACCGGGTGCGTCCACCCGGCTGGTCCCGTCGGTCGGCCCGCGGATACCGCTACTGTCCGAGTCGCGCGCCCACGACAGGTCGGTTGCTTGCGGCCCGGCAAGGGTGCACACTTGCGCGAATTCCGGTTCGGGCGCAGCGTCGCACCCTCATGACGGATGTACCCGGGAGCGACGCCCGGGTCGTCAAAAAGCTACACGGGAGCACGTGTTGAGTACGCCGAGTACCGTCCGCCAGCAGCATCTCCGAAGCCTCAGCGACGGCGAACTCTGCGCCCTGTTGCGTGGGCACACTTCGGAGACCGACGCGGCGGTCAGCGACGTGATGGATGAGGTGTTCGCCCGTCACCATCCCTCGGTGCTCGCCTACGCCCGTACGTGCTGCCGGGAGCTGTCCACTGCCCAGGACCTCGCTGCCGAGGCCTTCGCCCGTACGTACCGAGCCATTGCCTGGGGTGCCGGACCCGAGTACGCCTGGCGGCCTTACCTGCTGACCTGCGTTCGCCGTCTGGCGGCCACCTGGGCGCGGCAGGCCGCCCGTACCCGGCTGTCCGACGACTTCGAGGAATGGGCCGCCCGCCTCTCGGACGGCCAGGACACAGAGGACGCCGTCTTCACGGCGGAGGAGGGATCACTGGTCCTGCGTGCCTACCGGTCACTGCCCGAGCGCTGGCAGGCCGTGCTGTGGCATTCCGTTGTCGAGGACGAGCCGGCGGCTGATACCGCGGTACGCCTGGGGATATCGGCGGGAGGTGTCGGCTCACTGGTCGCGCGTGCGCGGGAAGGCCTGAAGGAGGCGTACCTGCGTGCTCACCTGGACCAGACCACCAGCGACGAGTGCCGGCACTACGGAGGGCAGATCGCCGCCAGGCTGCGCCGACCGGGCAAGCGCCTCACCCGGGACCTCGGCCGCCACCTCCAGGGGTGCGACGAGTGTGTGCGGGCCGAGCGCGACCTGCGTGACGTCAACGGCCGTCTGGGCGTGCTGCTGCTGGGTGGAATCCTGCTGTGGAACCCCGCTTCCTTCCTGTCGGCCCTGGGTGGGAACGGCACCCAGGTCGTCGCAGCCACACTGAGCGGGACGCAACTGGCCGGATCCAAGGCCGGTGCCGTGAAATGGGTGGCTGCGGCTGCGGCAGCGGTGGTGGGAACCGCGGCCATGGTGGTCGCCCTGCTGCCGGCCGACTCCGGGAGCGGCAGATCCGGCGAGGCCGCAGCCCCCGCCAGAACTCCCGCGGCCCAGCGCGGCCCGCTCCCGGAGGCAGCACCGATCGTGGCCATCGGCCCGGCGGCCTTCGCCACGGCTCCCGCCACAGGCCTCCCTTCCGCCTCCCCGTCCGCCTCGCCGACTTCGGCGTCGCCCTCGCCGGATCGCACCGGGGCAGCTCTGGTCAACGTGGGCTCGGGGCTGTGCGTCGGCATGGGCGGCGCCGGTTCCGGCGGCCCGTTGCAGCTCGAGAAGTGCACCGGTAAGGCCGATCAGGCGTGGCAGCGGCTGCCCGCTCAGCGGAACACGTACCAGCTCCGCAACGCGGACACCGGCACCTGCCTCGACGGAACCACCGGCGGCGGGAATCTTGCCGCGGTCACCCTCCGCCCCTGCCGGACCGGCGCGGACCGGGCGACGCAACTCTGGCGGTTCGAGCCGGACGCGCGAGCCGGCGCCTACCGCGTCTGGTTCGTGCCGAAGGTCCCGAACAGCGATTACTGCGACCATCTGCTGGGCCCGCGGAACTGGCCGAAGGCCGACCCGCCGCGTCCGGGATCGGCGATGGTGCACCTGCCCAACTACTACAACTCGGTCAACCTGCTCTTCGCCCTGCGGTGACCGAGGGCGGGCCGGGCGGCGAGTGGGGACGGAGTCCGCGCGTGTCACGCGGAGTTCACAGCCGGCTGCCCGGATTTCCGTCCCGGGCCCTGGCGGGACGCCTAGACTGACTGCTCAGTTGATCATGTACCCGTCGAGTCGGAGGAACGAAACGCATGCGCTATCTCCCCCTGGGCAGTTCAGGACTGCAGGTCTCCGCCGTCGGCCTCGGCTGCAACAACTTCGGTGGCCGACTGGACGCCCAGGCCACCCGCGCTGTCGTCGACGCCGCCCTGGACGCGGGCATCACCCTCCTGGACACCGCCGACATCTACGGCGGCGCCGGGGGCTCCGAGGTGCACCTCGGGCAGGCCCTCAAGGGCCGTCGCGACCAGGTCGTCCTCGCCACCAAGTTCGGCTACGACGGCGTGGACATGAAGTACGGGCCCGCGGCCGGATCCCTCGGCGGCCGTGCGTACATCCGGCGGGCCGTCGAGGAGTCCCTGCGCCGCCTCGACACCGACCACATCGACCTCTTCCAGCTGCACAGCCCCGACCCGGCCACCCCGATCGCCGAGACCCTGGCCGCGCTCACCGAGCTCGTCGCCGAGGGCAAGGTCCGTTACATCGGCCACTCCAACCTCTCCGGCTGGCAGCTCGCCGAAGCGGCCCACGTCGCCCGCGAGACCGGCTCGGTCCCCTTCGTGTCGGCGCAGAACGAGTGGTCGCTGCTGGAGCGGTCGGTCGAGCGCGAACTGGTCCCGGCGGCCCGCCACTACGGCGTCGGCGTGCTCCCGTACTTCCCGCTCGCCAACGGCCTGCTGACCGGCAAGATCCGCCGGGGTGCGCCCGTACCGGCCGGCTCCCGCCTCGAGGGACGCGACTCGTACGTCACCGAGGAGCGCCTCGACGTCGTCGAAGCGCTCGCCGCGCTCGGCGAGAAGCACGACCGGACGGTCCTGGAACTCGCCATCGGCTGGCTCTCCGCCCAGCCCGGCTGCGCCTCGGTCATCGCGGGCGCGACCTCCCCCGAGCAGGTGCGGGCCAACGCGGCCGTCGCCAACCGCCCGCTGGACGCGGAGCTGCTGGCCGCGATCGACGCGATCCCGGGGGCGCGCAAGCCCGAGTGACGCCGGGGGCCGGCACGATCCGAAAGAGACGGTTCTAGGCGGGCGCGCCCGTCAGGACGTCCACCTTGCCGCTGTCCAGCGAGTAGTAGGCGCCGACGACGGCCAGGTCGCCCTTCTTCACGAGGGGCGCCAGGTCGGCGTTGGCGCGCAGTTCGTCGGCGGTGATCCGGATCTGCTGGTGGATCATGGTGTCGACGGGGTCGGCGCCCGGGTTCCGGGCCGTCAGCCGGTAGGCAGGTTCCACCGCCTTCACGATGGCCTGGAGGTTCCCGGGCAGGGGCGCGTCGTCCTTCAGCGACTTGTACGCCGCTTCGATGGCGCCGCAGCGCTGGTGCCCGAGCACGACGATCAGCGGAGTGCCGCCCGTCATGGGCCCGTACTCGACGGAACCTGTGACCACCGGGCCGATCGCCTGCCCGCCCGTGCGCAGGACGTACAGATCGCCCAGCCCGGTGTCGAAGACGAGCTCGGGCGCCACCCGGGAGTCGATACAGGTGAGGACCACCCCGAACGGGTTCTGCGCCTCGGCGACGAGCTCGCGCCGCTCGGGATCCCGGTCGGGGTGCTCCAGGTTCCCGCTCACCCAGCGCGCGTTGCCCGCCATCAGGCGGGCGTACGCGGCCTCGGGAGTGTCCGGCCCCGGCCGAGGGGCGGCGGCCGTGGCCCTCGGGGTGCTCGCCGAGGAGCATCCGGAGAGTGCGACGGCGGCGGCCGCGAGGCCACCGGCCAGCACGGTCCTGCGAGCCGGAAGTCCTGCTGTGTCCATGGGCCGTACCCCTCGGTCGTGATGACCGCGATTGTTCAGCGTGCCGAGGGTGTTCCGACCGGTGCCACACACGGACGCGGCCGCATTGCCACGGACGGCCCCACGGGAACGGCCCACGGTCGGCCCCCGCGCGGCCCACGGGAACGGCCCACGACCCCCGGTGCGCCGGGGGTCGTGGGCCGCAGGTCGTGGACCGTGCGCCGTGGGGCCGGTCAGGACACGATGTCCTTGCGGGAGAAGCCGCGGAAGGCCAGGGCGAACAGCACCAGCGCGTACGACACCGACACCACCGTCCCCTTGACCATCCCGCCCCACTCCAGCTGCGGCTGCAGGGCGTCCGCCCAGGCGAACTGCCAGTGCGCCGGCAAGAACTCCCGCCACGAGCCGAGCGCTGTCACCGCGTCCAGGACGTTGCCGACGATCGTCAGCCCGACCGCCCCGCCCACCGCGCCCAGCGGCGCGTCCGTCCGCGTCGACAGCCAGAAGGCCAGACCCGCCGTCACCAGCTGCGACACGAAGATGAACGCCACGGCCAGCGCGAGCCGCGGCACCGCGTCCCCGGCCGCCAGGGCCCCGCCCGTCGGGAGTTTCAACGGCCCCCAGCCGTACGCGGCCGTACCCGCCGCCAGCGCCACCACCGGCAGCAGCACCATCGCTGCCAGGCTGAAGCCCAGGGCGACGACCAGCTTGCTCCACAGCAGCCGCGCCCGTGGCACCGGCGAGGCCAGCAGATAACGCAGCGAGGACCAGCTCGCCTCGGAGGCCACGGTGTCCCCGCAGAACAGCGCCACCGGCACCACCAGCAGGAAGCCGGCGGAAACGAACAGGCAGGTCGCGGCGAAGTTCGCGCCCGAAGCCGTCGCCGTGTCGATCAGCGTGATCCGGTTGTTCCCGCCGCGCCCGCCGCGCCCGCCGCGCCCGCCGTCCGGCCCGCCGCCCACCGCGAACGCGATGATCATGATGAAGGGCAGTGCGGCCAGTACCCCGGCCATCACCAGCGTCCGCCGCCGGCGCCACTGCCGCAGCGCCTCCACGCGCAGCGGCAGGGTGCGGCTCGCCCGGTAGCCCGGGGCCACCTCCTGCACCGTCGTCACCGTGCTCATGCCGCACCTCCGATCAGGGTGAGAAACGCGTCCTCCAGTCGCCGGTGCGGTCCCACTCCGGTCACCGGCACCTCCAGCCGCACCAGTTCCGCGATCAGCCCCACGGCCGTCGCGCCTTCGAGCCGCACGAGCAGCCCGTCATCGGCGACCACCACGGAACCCACTCCCTCCAGCGCCGCGATCTTCTCGACGCTCACCTCGTCCGCCGGCTCCGCCAGCGTCACGAGCAGCATGTCCCCGCCACCGGTGATCTCGGCGACCTCGCCCGCCGCGACCCGCTGCCCGCGGTCCATGACCACCAGGTGCGTGCAGGACTGCTCCACCTCCGACAGCAGGTGGCTGGAGACGATGACCGTCCGCCCGCCCGCGGCGTAGCGGATCATCACGTCCCGCATCTCCCGGATCTGCGGCGGGTCCAGACCGTTCGTCGGCTCGTCGAGGATCAGCAGGTCCGGCATTCCGAGCATGGCCTGTGCGATCGCCAGCCGCTGGCGCATGCCCTGCGAGTACGTGCGTACCGCGCGCTCCAGCGCGTCGCCGAGCCCGGCGATCTCCAGGGCCTCGGCCATGTGGGAGTCCTCGGCCGGCCGGCCGGTGGCCTGCCAGTACAGCTCCAGATTGGCGCGCCCCGTCAGGTGCGGCAGGAATCCGGCGCCCTCCACGAAGGCCCCGACCCGCGAGAGCACCGGCGCGCCCGCCCGTACCGCGTGCCCGAACACCCGGATCTCCCCGGCGTCCGGCGAGATCAGCCCCATCAGCATCCGCAGCGTGGTCGTCTTCCCGGCGCCGTTGGGCCCGAGCAGCCCCAGGACCTGCCCCTTCTCGACGCGGAAGGACAGGTCCCGCACCGCGTACCGGTCCTGCGACTTCGCGTACCGCTTGGTCAGTCCGGTGATCTCCAGCGGTACGTCGGCCAGCGCGGCCTCCGGGTGCGCCGCACCGGACCGGGGCCCCGTCGACCCCCGGCCGGTGCGCCGGATCCCCAGCAGTGCCGCGGCCAGTGCCACCGCGCCGAGCGGCAGCCACCAGAGCCAGGCGGGCAGCACGGCCGGCGCGGTCCGCACCTGCGCGGCCACGGGAACGGCCAGCGGGCTCTCCACCGCGACGGTGTAGGCGGCCGGCGCCGCCGGGGTCGCGTAGCCGAGGTCGGTCGCGGCCACCACCAGCCGCAGTCGGTGGCCGGCCGATGCGGAGTGGTCGATCGCGGGCAGCGTCAGCCGCACGGTCGTGCCCTGCTGGGCGTTCTCCACCCGTACGGGGGCGACCAGCTGGCTGGGCAGCACCTGCTGCCGGCCGTCGGGCCCCACGTCGTACACCTTGCCGAACAGGACGGCCGAACCGTCCGCAGCTGTCGACCTCACCTTCAGGGTGAGGGTCGGGGTGCCGGTGATGCGCAGGTCCTCGGTGAGCGGCGCCGTCTCGAACCGGGCGTTCTGTCCGGGGAAGTCCAGCGAGAAGCCGGCCCCGAAGGCAGCGAGCTGCCCGCCGATCCCGGGCAGCGCGGACAGGGCGGGCGGCGCGCCGCCCGCCGGATTGGCGAAGGTCTGCTCCCGCCCGGTCAGGGCGAACTCCTGCGGACCCGACATCAGCCCGGGGTAGCGATCGCCGCTCGCACCGCGCAGCGTCACCTCGCCGTCTGTGGAGTCGATGCCACCGGAGCGGGTGACCCGGAACGCCGGGCCGGTGTCGGCGCCCTCGTCCTCCTTGAGGTGGCGGTCGAACCAGGAGGCCACCCGGGCCTCGACCCGGTCGGCCTCGCGCATACCGCCGTCGTGACCACCGGCCGCCCAGTCCACGGAGACGGGCGCGCCGTTCGCCGCGATGGCCTTGGCCATGGCATCGGCCTGGTCCAGCGGGAAGAGGGAGTCGTCCTGGCCCTGCACGATCAGGGTCGCCACCTTGATCCGGTCACCGACGGCCGAGGGGCTGCGCTGCTCCAGCAGGGCGCGCGCCTCGGGATCCGGCTTGCCCGCCACCGCGACGCGTTCGTACATCGCGCAGAGCTCGGCCTGGAAGCGCCCGCAGCCGGGCGCGGCCGCCGGGCCGGCCGGCCCGCCCGGGCCGGCCTGCTGCATCCCGTCGGTCGAGCCGCTGGTGAAGAAGATGCCGGACCACAGCTTCTTGAAGACGCCGTTCGGGAAGAGGGCGTCCGCGAGGTTCCAGTAGGTGATCTCCGGGGCGATCGCGTCCACCCGGCGGTCGTGACCGGCCGCGAGCAGCGAGATCGCGCCGCCGTACGAGGCTCCGGAGACGCCGACGCGCGGATCACCGGCCGCGTCGAGCTTCACCTCCGGCCTGGCCGCGAGCCAGTCGATGAGCCGGGAGACGTCCTTGACCTCGTACTCGGGGTCGTTCAGGCCGATCCGGCCCTCGGAGCGGCCGAAGCCGCGCGCCGACCAGGTCAGGACGGCGTACCCGTCCCGGGCGAGGCGCTCGGCCTGCTCGCGGACATCGTCCTTGCTGCCGCCGAAACCGTGCCCGAGCAGGACGGCGGGACGCTTTTCCCTACCGTCGCCGTCCCCCTTCCCGTCGTCCGCGGTGAAATAGGAGGTGTCGATACCGGCGCCGGGCATGGCCAGCACCTGGTCCTGGCGGTGCACGGCGGGCGCGTCGCCGGATGCGGACGCGGCCGTCCACGTACCGGCGCCCGCCACGACGGCGAGCGCGGCGGCGCCCGCGAGCAGGCGGTCTCGGCGGCGCCGGGGCAGTCGGAGCTTCATACGAGCACCCTAAAGGCCCGCTACCCGGGCTCCGAGCACCCACAGGCGGAACCCCAGACCTTCTCAAGGACTAGTCCGGACCCCGGGCGTACCGCACCCGCGGTACACGCCCCCGACCTGCGCGGTACCTCGGCGGGCGGGAGGATGGGCCGCATGCTGCTGGCCGACGTCGCTCGCGTGTCCCGGGAGGTCGCCGATACCTCCGCCCGGTCCCGCAAGACCGCCCTGCTCGCCGAGCTCTTCGCCGCGGCGCCGCCCGACGAGGCCGGCCTGGTCATCTCCTACCTCTCGGGGCGCCTCCCGCAGGGCCGCCCGGGCATCGGATGGCGCACGCTCGGCCAGGAGATCGAGCCGGCCGCCCAGTCCGGCCTGAGCGTCCGGGACGTCGACACGGCGGTGAGCGAACTGGCCGCGGTGGTTGGCACCGGGTCCGTGGAGCGGCGCGGCAGGATCCTCGCCGACCTCCTGGGCCGGGCCACCGAGGCCGAGCAGGCGTTCCTGCGCAGCCTGCTGTCCGGCGAGGTGCGCCAGGGCGCGCTCGACGCGGTGGCCCTGGACGGCGTGGCCGCGGCCGCCGCGGTGCCCGCCGCGGCACTGCGCCGGGCGGTGATGCTGGACGGCTCGCTGCCCCGGGTGGCGGCGGCCGTACTGGCCGAGGGCGAGCAGGCCCTGCGCGCGGTCACACTGCGCGTGGGACAGCCCGTACAGCCGATGCTGGCGGGTACGGCGAAATCGGTCGCGGAGGCCCTCGACGTCCTCGGGCCGTGCGCGGTGGAGGAGAAACTGGACGGGATCCGGGTCCAGGTCCACCGCGAGGGCGACGACGTACGGATCTACACGCGCTCCCTGGACGAGATCACCGGGCGGCTGCCGGAGGTGGCGGAGCTGGCCCGGGGGCTGCCGCAGGAGCGGTTCATCCTCGACGGGGAGGTCATCGGACAGGCCGCGGACGGCCGCCCGGTCCCCTTCCAGGAGATCGCGAGCCGCGTCGGCTCCCGGGTCGACGTCGAGGCGGCCCGGCGGACGCTTCCGGTCGTCCCGTACTTCTTCGACGTGCTGGCCGTGGGCGAGGAGGTCCTCCTCGACCTGCCGGTGCGCGAGCGGTACACGGCCCTCGCCGCGCTCGTATCCGAAGGCGCGCGGGTCCGCCGGCTCGCCGTCGAGGACCCGGGGGAGCAGGTGGCGGCCGCCGAGGAGTTCTGGGCCGAGACCTTGCGCCGCGGCCACGAGGGCGTCGTCGTCAAGGCGCTGGACTCCTCCTACGCGGCCGGCCGGCGCGGCAAGCACTGGCTCAAGGTGAAACCGGTGCGCACCCTGGACCTGGTGGTCCTCGCCGCCGAATGGGGCCACGGGCGGCGCACCGGCCTGCTGTCGAACCTGCACCTGGGGGCGCGCGGCGGCGACGGTACGTACGCCATGCTCGGCAAGACCTTCAAGGGGCTCACCGACGAGATGCTGCGCTGGCAGACGGAACGGCTGCGCGAGCTGGCTATCGAGGATGACGGCTTCACCGTCCGGGTCCGACCGGAGCTGGTCGTCGAGATCGCCTACGACGGCCTCCAGCGCTCCTCCCGCTACCCGGCCGGAGTGGCCCTGCGCTTCGCCCGCGTCCTGCGCCACCGCCCGGACAAGACGGCGGCCGAGGCGGACACGGTGGACACGGTCCGGGCGGCACATGCCAGCTAGAGCGGGCAACCGCCTGGGTCGAGGACAACCTCCTGGGGCGCGGGCGACCGCCCGGGGCGAGGAGACGACCTACTCGTCGTCGAGGCCGCTGTCGTCCTCGCGCAGCCTGCGCCACAGCCGGGTGCGGTGGAGCGCGTAGAGGGCCGCGAGGAGGAAGACCACCTGCAGGCCCACGGCGAGCAGCCAGAAGACGGCTCCGCTCTCCAGCTCGTCCGTCAGGTAGGCGAAGTTCATGCCGAAGAACCCCGTCAGGAAGGTCAGCGGCAGGAAGATCGTGGAAACCACCGCCAGGCGGTTGATCACGCCGTTCTGATCGCCCGACACCAGGGAGGAGTAGCTGCCGAAGGCCCGTCGGGCGGTCTCCTGGAGGGATTCGATGTCCGTGAGCACCAGACTCGCGGTGCGCCGGTATTCGCGGACGAGCTGCTGGCGCTCCTTGTGGAAGCCCCCGTTCATCACCCGGCGCGTGACGCTCTCCTCCGCCACCCGGTGGTAGGGCAGGAGGGTGTGGTGCAGGAGGGCCGCCGTGCGCCGCAGCCGTGCCAGGCGGTAGAGCTGCTCGGGCTCGCGGCGCCGGAACATGGCGTCCTCCAGGTCCTCCACCTCAAGCAGGGCCTGGACGGCGGCCCGGCGGTAGGTTTCCATGGCCTCGTCCAGCAGCAGGAACAGCATGGCCACGGAGTCCGGCGGGTTCTCGAACGGGAACCGGGCGGTGACGTTCCCGATCAGGGGGGCCGGCCCCCGGTGCACCGTGACGAGGTACCGCTCGGTCACCAGGGCGTGGACATCTATGACCCGGTCGGTGTCGACGGCGGGTACGACGAACGCGGCGCTCTCACCGAAGAGCTCCGCCCGCGCGGACTCCCCCTCGCGCCCGAGCCACGCCACGTCCTCGGCCTCCAGGCCGAGCAGATGGGCGAGCGGCTGCTCGCCGGGCGCGGCCTCCTCGGGCAGTTCCACGTCCACGAACAGGAAGCGGGACGAGGCGAGGCGCTCGCGTGCCTCCGACACATGGCCGCGCGTCAGGGTGCCCTCCGGCATGGACATCATCGATACGATCATCGTCCCTCGCCGTAGGTCATCCGGTGCGCTGCCTCCCAGCCTGTACGGAGCGGGAAGCCGCGCAACCGCGGTGGCGCATTCGCCCGGCGAGGGACCCACGAACAGGTGAGGGCCGGGTCGCCCGACGGCCTGGTTTGCCTCAGAGGCAAGGCGGTTTGCCAGGGAGGCAAGAGTCTGGCTCAATCGGGGTATGACACCCGGATCCGACACCGGCCCCGAAGGCGCGGCCGGTACCGACGAGCCGGCGGACGAGCTTCCCGCCGTGGCCCCGCAGCTGCGCGAACTGCGCCGCCGCGCGGGCCTGACCCTGGAGGCCGCCGCCGCGCGGGCCCGGCTCTCGCCCGCCCACCTGTCCCGGCTCGAGACCGGCCGGCGCCAGCCCTCGCTGCCGCTCCTGCTCGGACTGGCCCGCACTTACGGCACGACCGTCTCCGAGCTGCTCGGCGAGACTCCCGCCGTCGCGGATCCCATCGTACGGTCCGGCGGTCCGGGCGCCCGCGAGGCCGACGGCTGGACCTACTGGCAGGCGGGCGGCTCCGGCCGGGGGATGCAGGCGCTGCGCGTACACGTGCCCCACGGCCGCAGCCAGGGCGAGCTGGTCCGCGTACACCCCGGCGAGGAGTGGCTGTACGTCCTGGAGGGGCGGCTGCGGCTGCACCTGGGCGAGGCCGAGCACCTGCTGGAGCCGGGGGACAGCGCGCACTTCGACTCGCTCACACCGCACCGGATCGGTGCGGCCTCCTCGGGCGGCGCCGACCTGCTCTTCGTCCACACCCTGCTGCAGAGCAGCCTCGCCGGGCTGTGCCTCGGCGGCGCCACCACGACCGCGCCCGCGCCCACCGGGCCGGCGCCCATGACCACGCACCACCGATAGCGGAGGAGCCGTACCCATGTCCCAGGCCGAGAAGCCCGCGACCGTGACCGCGAACACGACCGTGACCGCGAACACGAACACGAACACGACCACGGACGCGACGACGACCACGGACGCGGCCGTCACCGCGCCCGCGACCATACGGGCCCGCTTCGAGTCCAAGTTTCCGCGCGGCCTGATCATCCGGCTGGTCGCCTACCTGTTCGTCGGCCACCTCTTCGCCTTCTTCGTCTACCTCCTCTTCGTCCTGGGCGGCCAGAACCAGTAACCCGCCCGGGAAGTCGAGTTCAGGCCGCGCGACTCTGGCAACGTAAGGGCCCTGTGGCTACCCTCCGCGCATGATTTCCACGGTTGTCTGGGGTACCGGCAACGTGGGCCGTCTGGCGATCCGTGCCGTCGAGGCCCATCCCGCGCTCCAACTCTGCGCAGTCATCGTCCACAATCCAGCCAAGGTCGGCCGCGACGCGGGTGAACTCGGGCAACTCGACCGCCTGTTGGGGGTCGAGGCCACCGACGACATCGAAGCCGTACTGGCCGCCCGCCCCCAGGCGGTGGTGTACGCCGCGTCCGGGGATGTCCGGCCTGACGAGGCCCTCGCCGACATCACCCGGGCCGTCCGGTCCGGGGCGGTCGTCGTCAGCCCCGCCCTGTACCCGCTCTACGACCACCGCAACGCCCCGCCCGAGTTCCGCGACCCGGTGCTCGCCGCCGTCGCGGAGGGCGGCGGCTCGCTCTTCGCCTCCGGTGTCGACCCCGGGTGGGGCAACGACGTGCTCCCGCTCCTGCTCAGCGGACTCGGCAGCAGCATCGACGTCATCCGCTGCCAGGAGATCTTCGACTACTCCACCTACGACCAGCCGGACTCCGTCCGCCACCTCGTCGGCATGGGCCGGCCCATGGACCACGAGCCGATGATGCTCATGCCCTCGATCCCCACCATGGTGTGGGGTGGGCAGATACGCATGATGGCCCGGGCTCTCGGGGTCGAACTCGACGAGATCCGCGAGACCTCGGACCGCCGGGCCCTCGATACCACGGTGACCACCCGGACCATGGGCGAGTTCGAGGCGGGCACCCAGGGTGCGATCCGCTTCGAGGTGCAGGGCATCGTCGAGGGCGAGCCGCGCATCGTCATCGAGCACGTCACCCGTATCCACGCCTCGTGCGCACCGGACTGGCCCGCACCGCCGGGCGGCGGCGACGGCGCCCACCGGGTGGTCATCGAGGGCCGCCCGCGCATCGAGGTCACCATCGAGGCCACCGACGAGGGCGAGAACCGCTCGGCGGGCGGCAACGCCACCGCCGTCGGCCGCCTCGTCGGCGCCATCGACTGGCTCGTCGAGGCGGAACCCGGCCTCTACGACGCCCTCGACATCCCGCTGCGCCCCGCCATCGGCAGACTCGGAAGGAAACAGTCATGAGGATCGACATCCCTGAAGGCCGGCACCCGATCGAGTACGTGTGGGGTGACATGGTCCCCGGCATCGGCATGGCCGCCGCCAACTTCTCCCTTTCGGTGTACGCCCACACCACCCTGGGACTGCGCGAGTTCGAGGCGGCCCGGCTGCGCGTCGCGCAGATCAACGGGTGCGTCTTCTGCCTCGACTGGCGCACTGAGCGGGAGGGGGAGAAGGTCGAGGAGAAGTTCTCCGAGGCGGTCACCGAGTGGCGTACGACCGACGCGTTCGACGAGCGCACCCGGCTGGCGGCGGAGTACGCCGAGCGGTACACGCTCGACCACCACGGGCTCGACGAGGAGTTCTGGGAGCGGATGACCGCCCAGTACAGCCAGCTCGAGATCGTGGAGCTGACGATGAGCATCGGGTCCTGGCTGGCCTTCGGCCGGCTCAACCACGTGCTGGGTCTGGACAGCGTCTGCGTACTGCCCGGGCACTGAGCGGCGGATCGCGGTCCCGAGAGCGGTCCCGGGAGCGGCGCGTCGCGGCGCGAGCGCGGCGACGGGCTCGGCCACGGGCGCGGCGATGAGGGCAAGAAAAAGGGGGCCGTTCGGTTGATCCGAACGGCCCCGGCCGCTGGGGGGAGGACGCGGCCCTACGGGAGGTCGGTGGCGATGATCTTCTCTATGTTGCGTTCGGCGAGTGCCGTGATGGTGACGAAGGGATTCACGCTCGCGTTCCCGGGGATGAGCGCGCCGTCGATCACGTACAGGCCGGTGTAGCCGTGCAGGCGCCCGTAGTTGTCGGTCGCCCTGTTCAGGACCGCGCCGCCGAGCGGGTGGTAGGTGAGGGTGTCGTTCCAGATCTTGTTGAGACCGAACAGGTCGGTCCGGTAGATCGTGCCCTCCTTCGAGTTGATCTTGTCGAAGATCGTCTTGGCCATGGAGATGGACGGCTGCTTCCAGGCGGTCTGCCAGCTCAGGTCGGCCTTGCCCGTCGCCGCGTTCCAGGTGAATTCGGCGCGGTTCGGGTTCTTGGTGATCGACAGGTAGAACGAGGCGTACGTCTCGATCCCGGTGGGGAGGGGCGCGACCTCGGCGAACGCGCCGCCCGCGTCCCAGTTGTCGATGCCCGAGCAGGGGATGGTCGACTGGAGCTTGCCGGTCGGGTCCCACAGGTGGTTGGCGCGGCCGCACATGACGTTGCCGTTCTCCCCCCAGCCCTTGCCCACCTCGCCGTTGAGGTTCGGCAGTGCTCCGGTGGCCTTCAGCTTGACCAGGAGCTTGCTGGTGCCGACGCTGCCGGCGGCGAAGAAGACCCGGTCCGAGGTCACGGTCTTGGTGGCGACGGTGTCGCCGGTGGTGTTGATCTGTTCGATGGTCACCGTGTAGCCGCCCCCGGCGGCGGGGGAGACCGAAGTGACCTTGTGCAGCGCCGAGATGGCGACCCGGCCGGTGGCCTTCGCCTGGGCGAGGTAGGTCTGCACCAGCGACTTCTTGCCGTGGTTGTTGCCGTAGAGGATCTCTCCGGCCAGGGCCGACTTGGTCGCGGTACCGGCGGCCTCCCGCTTCATGTAGTCCCAGTCGTACACGTCGGGCACGAAGGTCCAGGCGAATCCGGAACGCTGGGCGTGCTTGCGGCCGACGCGGGAGAACTGGTAGCAGTCGGCGGTGTCGAACCAGGCCGGGTCGATCATGCCGACCCCGAGACCGGCGTTGGCCCTGGGGTAGTAGGTGTTGTACATCTCGTCGGCGTCCACCGAGGGGAGGACGGCGGCGAAGTTCGCGCGCTTGGGCGTGACCGCCATACCGCCGTTGACCAGCGAACCGCCGCCGACCCCGCGGCCCTGGTAGACCGTGATGCCGGCGAAGTCCTCGGCGTCCAGGATCCCGGTGTACTTCGGGACGTCCTTGTCGATCGGGAAGCCGAGGAAGTTGCTGAGCGGGGCCTTGGTCCGGGTGCGCAGCCAGAACGAGCGGTAGTCCGGGGTGGTCACCTTCGGGAAGATCTTGCCGTCCGAGCCCGGGGTGTCCCAGGACATGCCCATCTCGATCATCTGGACGTCCACGCCCGCCTGCGCCAGCCGCAGGGCCGCGACGGATCCTCCGTAGCCGGTGCCGATCACCAGAGCCGGTACGCGGGCCCCGTCGGCGATCGGGCCGGGTGGGGCGGCCTCGGCCGAGGCCGCGTGCGCCGGGGTGATGTGAGCGGCCAGGGTCACCGCCCCGATAATAGAACCTGTTCTACCGAGGAAACCGCGACGGGAAAGCCCGTTGGAGCCGTTTTTGGGCAGGGATCTTTCGCTCATGTGACGTTCCTCACTCGTGGTGGAATGGGAACGAGTTCTACTGCTGACCGCGCGTGAAGTCACTACATACGTCTAGGTAACTTTCGGTCGATCACGTGACAGGGGAAGCGGCCGGAGGGCGCCGGACCCAGCCCAGGACCAGCAGCGACGCGACCGCAGCGAAGGTGCACCAGGTGGAGGCGAATTCCAGCCGCCACGGCGCTGAGCAGGCCAGCGCCCCCGCCGCCAGCGCCAGGCCGAGGGTCCGCAACCGCCGGTCACCGCCGAGCAGCAGGGAGCCCAGAGTGGAGAACAGGTAGCCGGCCAGCACCAGCGGCATCCACGGAACATTCACGCCGTAGCCGATGGTGTGGCCCCGGATCTCGGCGGTCACCGGCCGGGTCGCGAGGCAGTACGCGAGCACCGCGGCGGTGGCCAGACCGGTGGCCAGCGGCCCCCACAGGCGGCGCCGGGCCCCGGCGCGGCCGCCAGCAGGACCCCGGCCGGCACCCAGAGCGCCAGCAGCGGCAGGGCGATCACGGCCCAGGCGGTGGCGGCCGGGGAGCAGCCGCCGCCCGTACGCCAGACGGCCGCCTCCACCACCTGGTGGAGGCCCAGCAGCAGCGGCAGCGCGGCGACCGGCAGGTCGCGGGCCCGCCGCACCCGCGCCACGCACACGATCCCGGCTGCGGAGATCGCCGTGCCCGCCACCAGGTCCGCCGTCGCGCCCCAGCACACGGGATCAGCCGCGCCGCTCGGGAGGCTCGAGCGGCGGCGAGACCAGTGCGCAGTGCGTCTGGCACTGCGGGTGGCACACCGCCCCGGGCGCGGGGGAGCGTACAGTCGTCCAGGCCACGACCGCGCCGACCAGCAGCGCCCCCGCGCACCAGGGCATGGCCCGGCCGAACGCGGCGTCGAACTGGCTCGCCGAGCGGTACGACTCCGGGCCCATCCCGGCCAGCAGTGGCAGCGCCGCCACCGCGAGCAGTCCGGCGGCGCGCGCCGCGGCGTTGTTGATGCCGCTGGCCAGGCCCGCCCGGCCCGGGTCCACCGAGGAGAGCACGGTCGCCGTCAGCGGGGCCACCAGGGTCACCATGCCCATGCCCATCACCAGCATCGCGGGCAGCACGTCGGTGATGTACGAGGCCTGCGGCCCCACCCTCAGCATCAGCAGCATTCCGGCCGCGCACAGCAGCGGCCCCAGTGTGAGCGGGATCCGCGGCCCGATCCGCTCCCCGAGCTCGCCCGAGCGGGCCGACAGCAGGAGCATCAGCACGGTCGTCGGCAGCAGCGCCGCCCCGGCGGCCAGGGCCGAGTATCCGGCCACCACCTGGAGCTGGAGCAGGATGAGGAAGAAGAACCCGCCGAAGGCCGCGTACACGCACAGCGTCACCAGGTTGACGGCCGTGAACTGCCGGGAGCGGAAGATCTCGGGCGGCACCATCGGATCGGCCCGCCGGCGTTCCACGAGGACGAAGGCGATCCCCAGCAGGACGCCGCCCACGGCCGCGACGATCACCGACGGCGACCCGGTGGGAGCCTCGATCAGCGCATAGGTGATCAGGGCGAGGGAGCCCGCGCCGAGGGCCGCCCCGGCCACGTCGAAGCGCCCGTGCGCCTGCGGGTCCCGGGATTCCGGTACGTGCCGCAGTGCGACCGGCACGCACAGCGCGGCCACGGGCACGTTCAGCAGGAACACCCACCGCCAGCCCGGCCCGTCCACCAGCCAGCCGCCGAGGAAGGGGCCCACCGCCGCGCCCACCCCGCCCAGCCCCGACCACAGGCCCACCGCGCGGCCCCGGTCATCGGCGCGGATCGACCCCTGGATCAGCGCGAGGGAGCCGGGTGTCAGCAGCGCCCCGCCGACGCCCTGCAGGGCCCGGGCGGCGACCAGTACTCCGGCGTTCGGTGCGATGCCGCAGAGCAGCGAGCCCACCGCGAACCACACGACACCCACTACGAAGATCCGGCGCCGCCCGAAGCGGTCGCCGAGGGCCCCGCCGACCAGGATCAGTCCGGCCAGGGTCAGCAGATAGGCGTTCACCGTCCACTGGAGCACGGCCAGGTCGGCGTCGAGGTCCTCCCCGATGCGGGGCAGGGCCACGTTCACCACGGTCGAGTCGAGCATGGCCATGGTCGACCCGAGCACGGTGGTCAGCAGGATCCACCGGCCGCGTGCGGACGCGAGCACGACGGAAGGGACATCCGGCTCGGCGGCGGCGGTCATGACTTCAGGCTGGCCCGTGCGGCCGGTACGGGCCACCGGGGCGCGCCGCAGGACGGCCGAAAAGCCCCCCTTGTAATGAGCATGACGCCTCATTCACCATGACCCGCGCACGTCACGCGCACCCTTCCCGCACAACCCGCACACGGCGTACGAGGAGACAACACGTGGCCCAACGCAACAACCGGTCCTCACGGTGCTCAGGATCAGCAGGATCGTTACGGCCCTCCCGGTCCTTACGCACGGCGCTCGCCGCCCTCACCTCGGTCCTGCTCCTGCCGATCGGCGCGGGCGTCGCCGCGGCCGCGCCGGATCCGGTCCCCGGCCCGAGCGCGGCCGAGCTCAAGATCGAACCCAAGCTCCGCGCCCAGCTCGACGACTCCGCCAAGGCCGCCTTCTGGGTCTACCTCGACAGCGCCGCCGACCTCACCGCCGCGGGGAAGCAGCAGACCCGCGCCGCCAAGGCCGAAACGGTTCTGCGGATCAAGAAGGACCACGCCGCGCGCAGCCAGGCGGAGGTCGTCAAGACCCTGCAGGGCGCAGGAGCCGAGTACACCTCGTACTGGATCGTGAACGCCGTGCGCGTCGTCGGCAGCCAGAAGCTCGCCGGGAGCCTCGCCCAGCGCCCCGAGGTCGCCCGGATCGACGCCGACGACAAGGTCGACCTCCCCAAGCCCACCGAGGGCAAGCGCGAGAAGGCCGTCGCCGACGCCATCGAGTGGAACATCGACCGGATCAAGGCCCCGCAGGTCTGGGACCAGGTGGGTGTGCGCGGCGAGGGCATCGTCGTCGCCAACATCGACAGCGGCGTGGACTACACGCACCCGGCCGTGAACAACCAGTACCGCGGCAAGAAGGCGGACGGCACGTACGACCACGCCTACAACTGGTTCGACCCGGCGGGCGTGTGCACCACCGCGGCGCCCTGCGACAACAACGACCACGGCACCCACACCATGGGCACGATGGTCGGAGACGACGGCGGCGCCAACAAGATCGGCGTGGCTCCCGGCGCCAAGTGGATCGCGGCCAAGGGCTGCGAGTCGAACTCCTGCTCCGAGGCCTCCCTCCTCGCCTCGGGCCAGTGGATCGTCGCCCCGACCGACCCGAGCGGTCAGAACCCGCGCCCCGACCTCGCCCCGCACATCGTCAACAACTCCTGGGGCGGTGGCGGCGGCGACACCTGGTATCAGCAGGTCGTCGACACCTGGCGGGCGGCCGGCATCTTCCCGGCCTTCTCCAACGGGAACTCCGGCCCGAGCTGCAACACCGCCGGCTCACCCGGCGACTACGCCAGCTCCTACAGCTCCGGCGCCTTCGACATCAACAACGCCATCGCGTCGTTCTCCTCGCGCGGCGCCGGCCCCGGCGGCATCGTCAAGCCGAACATCGCCGCCCCGGGCGTGAACGTGCGCTCCTCCGTCCCCGGCGGCGGGTACGAGGCCTTCTCCGGCACCTCGATGGCCTCGCCGCACACCGCGGCCGCGGTCGCCCTGCTCTGGTCCGCCGCGCCCGCCCTGGAAGGCGACGTCGCCCAGACCGAGTCGCTCCTGGACGGCACCGCCCTGGATACCGACAGCAGCCAGTGCGGCGGCAACGCTGCCGACAACAACGTCTTCGGTGAGGGCCGCCTCGACATCCTGGCCGCCGTGAACGCCGCCCCGCGCGGCGCCATCGGCTCGCTCGGCGGCACCGTACGCGCCGGCGACCAGCCCGTCGCGGGCGTGAAGATCACCGCCGACGGCCCGATCGACCGTACGACCACCACCGCGGCCGACGGCAGCTACCGCTTCGCCTCCCTCTCGGTCGGCGACTACACCCTGACCGCCGCCAAGTTCGGCTACGGACAGCAGACCGCGACGGCCACGGTGACCGAGAACGGCACCGCCACCGGCGACTTCACCCTCACCCAGGCCGCCTCCGGCAAGCTCACCGGCACCGTTTCCTCGGCCGCCGGCCCCGCCGCAGGCGCCTCCGTCACCATCGCGGACACCCCGGTGACCGCGACCGCCGACGCTCAGGGCCGCTTCGAAGTCACCCTGCCGCACGGCACGTACGACGTGAACGCCACCCACGCCTCCCGCTGCGTCACCGGCGGCACGGCAAAGGTCACCGTCGCCGGCGATGCCACCGTCGCGGTGAACCTGCCCGAACGCACCGACGGCTACGGCTACGCCTGCGCCGCCGCGGGCGACCGCCCGTACGTCGAGGGCACCCGCCAGCTCGCGCTCACCGGTGACAACACCACCGAGCGCGTCGACCTGCCCTTCCCGCTGCCCCTGTACGGCAAGACGTACGGCCAGGCCTGGATCGGCACCAACGGCACCGTCAGCTTCGGCGGCAACAACACCAGCGACATCAACGGGGACCTCCCGAGCACGGCCACGCCCAACGCGGCCCTGTACCCGTTCTGGGACGACCTCGTGGTCGGCGCCGCGGGCAGCGGCTCCGGCGTCTTCACCGCCGTCACCGGCACCGCTCCGCACCGCAGCTACGTGATCGAGTGGCGCCAGGTGGCCCACTGGTCGGCGCAGACCGACAAGTTCTCCTTCTCGGCCACCATCGGCGAGGACGGCACCGTCTCCTACTCCTACAAGGGGACCGGCGGAACCGGGATCAAGGGCGGCTCCTCGGCCACGGTCGGCGTGGAGAACGCGGCCGGCACCGACGCCTTCAAGTACTCCTTCAACACGGCGGTCGTCACGGACGGCCTGTCCATCGCCTTCCGCACCACCAAGAGCGGTGTGGTGGCCGGCCGGGTGCTCGACGCCAACGACGGCAACGGTGTCGCGGGCGCGACGGTGACCGTCGGCACGGGCGACTCGGCGGTCTCCGCCACCACGGCGGCGGACGGCGGATACGTCGTCCAGAGCCCGTCCGGCTCGCTCTCCGTCTCGCTGGCGGCGCCGCAGTACGAGTCCGCCACGACGACGGTGAACGTGAAGGCCGCCGACGTCACGGCCGTGACTCAGTCCCTGCGCACCGGAAGGGTGACGGCCTCCAAGCCGTCCGTCGAGGTCGTCCTCCCGGCGAACCAGCAGCGGACGCGGACCCTGGACCTGACCAACCCGGGCCTCGGCACGGAGTTCACCGTGTCCGAGGATGCCACCTGGCTGACCGCCACCCCGGCGACCGGCAGCCTCGCGACCGGCGCGAAGGTCCCGGTCACCCTTTCGGTGGACACCACCGGGCTGACCCCGGGGGCGGTCCTCACCGCCGACCTGAAGATCACCTCGGCGAGCGGCCGGGCGCCGGTCCTCTCCGTCCCGGTCAAGGTCGTCGTTCCGCGCTACCAGGTCGGCGTGGACGCCGGATCCGGCTACGCCACCACGGACAGCCTGGGTGACACCTGGTCCCCGGACCGCAAGTACACGAAGGGCTCCTACGGCTACCAGGGCGACGGCTCCGTCCAGTCCACCGGCCGCACCATCGCCGGCACGGACGACCAGCGGATGTTCCGCAACGCCCGTGAGGGCATGTACGAGTACCGCTTCGACAACGTGCCGAACGGTATCTACACGGTGGAGCTGGGCTTCGCGGAGCTCTCCTCCACCAAGCCGAACAAGCGCGTCTTCGACGTCCTGGCCGAGGGCACGCAGGTCCTGCCCTCCCTGGACATCTCCCTGGAGGCGGGCACGTACACGGCCCTGACCCGTACGTACACGGTCACGGTCACGGACGGAGTGCTCAACGTCCGCTTCGTCACGCACAGCAAGTTCGGCAAGCCCCTGCTGAACACCCTGCGGGTGACGGACCGCCCGGACAAGAGCTAGTCCGAAGGCAGGCGGGGGCGGGGCGCCGGCGGGCGCCCCGCTCCTTCCTGCTTCCCGCCGCAGGAGAGCGGGCCACGGCATTCGGGTGGGGGAGCGCGGACTCTGCCGCCACCTGCCGGGAGCCCGCCGTCCGGCTCGTTAACGTGGGCGACCATGACCCCCCTGTGCGACCAGGCCACCGCCGTCCGGGCCCTCGTGGAGTCCGCCGACCCCGGGGCGGTGTGGGCCATCGGCGGTCCCGAAGGCCCCCGGGCGGGTTCGGAGGACGGACACCCGGCGGGCGCCGCCCTCGACGTCGGCGGCCTGACCGACGTCCTCGCGCTCTGGCCGGTCGTCGGCAGCCTCGTCGAGGAGGGCGCGCTGCGGCTGCACACGCCGCTCACCGCCTACGGGGGCGCGGCCGCCGCGGACACCCCCGCCGGGACCACCGCCCACCACCTCCTCACGCATCCGGGCGGGACGGCCGCCCTCACCCGGCTTTCCGAGCACCTCTCCGGCAGCCCGCTCGCCGACCTCGCGGCCACCCGCGTCTGGCGCCCCCTGGGGATGACCGACACCCGGTTCGCCGACGGCACCCTGAGCGCGCCCCTCACCGACCTGGCCCGCTTCCTGTGCCACCTCCTCGCACCGGCGTCGGCTCCGGCCCCGGCGGGCATCAGCCGCGCCTGGACGGCCGAGTCGCTCCGCATCCGCACCGGCGAACTCACCCCCGCCCGCGGCCTGCTCTGGCACCCCGCCCCGCACGGGGTCTGGACCCACCACGCCCCGCACGACGGCGGCCCGGCCCTGTGGATCTCCCCCCGTCACCACCGCTGGGCGATCCTCCTCCCGACGGCCGGGCAGGGCGCGTTGCGCACCGCCTTCCGAGAGGCGGCCTTCGCCTCAACCGCCTTTGAATGACCGCTTGTTGGATGCGGGCCGTGCGATGCTGGGAGCCGCCCGCCAGGAGGTCGGACCCCGCGCCGAGCACCTCGTGGAGGAGATTCCGGACGCGGAGCTCACCGCCGACCCGCTCCGCACGGTCCAGCGGCTCGCCGGCGTCGCCGGGCTCGCCCTCGATGCGGGCCTCACCACGCTCGTGCGCTGCCACTCGGGCTACAACAGGTCCGGCCTCGTCGTCGCCCAGTGCCTCGTCGACCGGGGCCTGACCCCCGCCGCGGCCATCGCCCGCGTACGCGGCGGGCGCTCCCCGTGGGCCCTGCACAACGAGGCCTTCGCCGCCTACTTCACCGCGGGACTCGACATCGCCGCCCTGCTGGTCGGCCTGGACCCCTGACGTGGTCCTCGGGGCGCGGGGTGCGCAGGTGGGACGTACGGTGATGCCGTTGTCGCCGAGCGTTGTCGCTCCCGCCGCGGAGGTACACGGATGCGTACGGTCCAAGGGACCGCCCTCGACGGGCTCCGAGCCCGGGTGCGGGCCCTCGCCGCCCGGCGGCGGCCCGAGCGAGTCGGTCGTTCCCCCCGCGGCGAGGCACCGCTCGCGGACCGAGGGCCGGCCGTGCCGGGGATGGGCGCGGGAGGCGCCGGCCGGCGGACCTTCGTCAAGGAGTCGCCGCGGTACGCCGCCCTCGTCTCCGGCACCGCCCGCCGCGCCACCCTCGACGGACTCGGCGACCTGCTGCGCGGCCTCGCCCGGCCCCGTCCCGACGAGGTGCGCGCCTCCGCCGCCGCGCTGCGCGCCCTGCGGGCCCGCCACGGGGAGGCGCCCGTCCTCGTACGCACCCGCTCCGGGCGCACCGTCCTCGTCCTCCTCGACCCGCGGGACCTGCACCGGTTCTACGCCGAACCCGTCAGCCTCCTCGCCCCGGCCCCGCCGGGCAAGTGCCGGGGCCCGGTCCCCGAGGAGCCCGCCGACTCGGGCTGCTCCCGCGGCGAACCCGGCGCGGAGCGGCGGCAGGCCGGCGCCGAGGTGCTGGCCGCGGGCCTGCCCGTGCACCCCTCCTGCCGGCCCTTCCTGGCAGCCCTCGCCGAGGAGGCCCGGCACCTGACCGCAGGCTCGGGTACCCGCTCGGGTTCCGGCTCGGGCTCGGGCTCCGCCACCCTCGACCTCGCCCGGGCCCGGAACGCCGTGCGCCGGGCCGCCCGGCGGATGGTGCTCGGCGACGCGGCCGCCGCGGACGAGGAGCTCACCGGATGGCTCACCCAGCTGAGCGCCCAGGGCGGCAGTCAGCGTGGCGGACGGGTGCGCGCCGCCCGTTCCGTGCACGACAAGGCCCGCCTACGCATCCAGGAGTACGCAGCCCGCGCCGACGCGGACACCCTGGCCGGCCGGGCCGCCCGCCACGCCGACCCCACCGGGACCCTGGACCCCGTGGCGCAGGCCGAGCACTGGCTGCTGGCCATGGACGCCGTCCCGGAGACGCTGCTGCGCACCCTGCTCCTGCTCGGGGCACACCCCGCGGAGCAGGACCTGGCCGCGGCCGAGGCGGCCGCGGAGGTCGCCGCCGGCGGGGACCGGGGCGAGCTGCCCCGGCTGCGGGCCTGCGTACGGGAGTCCCTGCGGCTGTACCCGGTGGTGCCCGACCTGATCCGCGTCACCCGCGCCGAGACCGAATGGCGGGGCGTGCGCTACCCGGCCGGCACCTCGGTGCTGCTGCCCGCCGCGTTCCACCAGCGGGACCCCGAACGGGTTCCGGCCGCGCACGTGTTCGTGCCCGGCCGGTGGAAGAACCCGGGCGCGGACCAGGACCTGCGGATGGCGCCCTTCAGCCACGGCGGCGGCCGCTGTCCGGGCGACCAGCTCGGTCTGATGATGACGGCCGCGCTCTGCGCCGAGGTACTGCGGAGCCACCGCATCGCGGGCACCCGCCCGGTCCTGGACCCGGTGGGACCGCTGCCCGCCACCCTCGACCCGCACCGGATCAGGCTCACGCTCACCCGCCGCTGACGGCGCCCCGGACCCGTCCGACCGAACCGCCGAACCGCCGGACCCCGACCGAACCGCCAAACCCGTCCGACTGAACCGCCGGACCCCGTTCGACCTGCCGGACCCGCCCGACCCGCCCGACCCGCCCACCCCCGAACCCCCTGCCGAGCCCCCCGAGGATGACATGCCCGACGCCGCGACCTCCGCGTTCACCGCCCCGGACATCGACCTGCTCGACGCCCCGTGCCGCGCACTCGCCGAGGCCGCCGACGCGGTCGGCGAGGCCGCCCGCCACGCCTCCGGCCTGGCCCTCGGCGCGCGGTTGCCCGCAGCCGCCCTCGCCCGGGGCGGCCGGACCAGGCTCGGCTGGCGCACTCTGCTGCGTACGCTCACCGACCCGTCGGGTCTCGGCTGGGCACCGCGCGGCCGCGGAGTGGCCCGGGCCGGCCGGCTCGCCGGAATCCTGGCGGGCCGGGAGAGCCTCGCAATCAGCATCGCGGTCTGCGGACTGAAGGCCCGGATCCGCGCCGCGAGCGCGGGCCGACCCGAACTGCTCGACGATCCCGGGGCGGCCGCCGTCCTCGGCGCGGTCGGAGCGGGACGCCAGGGCGAGGCCGTCCGGTTGTTCCGCGCCATCATGCGCGAGCAGGGCGCCGAGCACGCGTTCTCGCTGCTGGCCCCGTCCTTCGCGGACATCCTCGCCTGGAACGCCCTGACCGACGCCAACCCCTTCAACGACCACGCGGGCTGGCAGGTCGCCACCGGCCGGGCCGAGACCGCCGAACCCGTTCTCGGACTCGGCGCCGCCTTCTGGGCCTTCTGCGACCGCGGCCCGGGTCTGCCCGAACGGCCCCCGACGGGGCCCGCGCCCGGCGGCCGCCCGGCCCGCCGACGTATCACGCAGGCGCCGTCGCGGCCGGCGCCCCGACCGCCGGACGGCGGCGGCCTGAGCGGACACGCGGCGGCGCTGCGCACGCACGCGTTCCGGCTGCACGCGGTGGCCGGGGCGCCGGAGTGGTACGGCCCGGAGGCCGAGGCGCTGCGCGCCGAGGTCGCCAGGCTCGCGGCCCGCTGCGCGAGGGCCGCGGGCGGCCTCGCCCTGGCCGCGGCCCAGCTGAAGGAACCGCTGAGGGAACCGCTAAAGGACCAGTGACAGCAGCAGGACGAGAACCAGGCCGACCACCGAGATGATGGTCTCCATCACCGACCAGGTCTTCAGCGTCTGCCCGACGGTCATCCCGAAGTACTCCTTGACCAGCCAGAAGCCGGCGTCGTTGACGTGGCTGAAGAACAGCGAGCCGGAGCCGATGGCCAGGACCAGCAGGGCGGTCCCGGTGGTGGACATGTCGGCGGCGAGCGGGGCCACGAGCCCGGCCGCCGAGCCGGTGGCCAGGCGGATGGCCACGGCGATCAGCCAGGCCAGCAACAGGGTCGGAACGGCCCAGTCCTTCGACACGTCCAGGATCATCTGACCCACGCCCACGTCGATCAGCGTCTGCTTGAAGCCGCCGCCCGCACCCACGATCAGCAGGATGCCGGCGATCGGGGCCAGGGACTTCTCCACCGTGGTCGATATTCGGGCCCGGGTGAAGCCGGCCGCCCGGCCGAGGGTGAACATGCCCACCAGGACCGCCGCGAGCAGGGCGATCATCGGCGAGCCCGCGACATCGGTCACGCGCTGCACCGGGCTCGCGGGGTCGTCGACCACGATGTCGACCAGGGCCTTGACGAGCATCAGGGCCACCGGCAGCAGCACGGTGAACACCGTGGCGCCGAACCGGGGGCGGTGCTCCGGGTCCGCCGCGGGGCGCGGCGCGATCATGTTCTCGGGCGGCGCGATGTCCACCCAGCGCGCCGCGTACCGGGAGAACAGCGGCCCGGCGATGATCACGGTCGGAACGGCCACGACCACACCGAGCGCGAGGGTGACCCCCAGATTGGCGTCGAGGGCGTCGATCGCGACGAGGGGTCCGGGATGCGGCGGGACCAGCCCGTGCATCACCGACAGCCCGGCCAGCGCCGGGATGCCGATCCGCATCAGGGAGTAGTTGCCCCGCTTGGCCACCAGCAGCACCACCGGGATCAGCAGCACGATGCCGACCTCGAAGAAGAGCGGCAGCCCGATCACCGAGGCGATCAGCACCATCGCCCACGGCATGGCCCGGCCCTTGGCCCGGGCGAGGATCGTGCCCACGATCTCGTCCGCGCCGCCCGAGTCGGCCAGCAGTTTGCCGAGGATCGCACCGAGCGCGATCAGTACGCCGACGCCCGCGACGGTGGCGCCGAGTCCGGCGGTGAAGCTGGCGATCGTCTTGGCCAACGGCGCGCCCGCGAAGACCCCGAGGGTCAGCGAACCGACCGTCAGGGCCAGGAAGGCATGCATCTTGAGGCGGGTGATGAGCAGGACGATGACGGCTATGCCCGCGAGGACGGCGATCCCCAGCTGGGTGTTCCCGGCCGAGGTGATCGGTCCGGTGGCGGCCGCTGCCAAAGTCTCGACGATGAGAGCGGTGGTCACGGTGACGTTTCCTCAGTTCTGACGGGTGGGCAGGCGGCGCAGCGCGGCCAGCGCCCGCTCGGTGATGTCCTGCGGGGATCCGGACACCTCGACGACGACGCCGGGTTCGTCCTCCTGGAGCGGCTCCAGCGCGGCGAACTGAGAGTCCAGCAGGGTGGTGGGCATGAAATGGCCCTTGCGGTCCGCCATGCGCCTCTCGATCAGCGGGCGGTCGCCGGTGAGGTGGACGAAAACGGCCCCGGGCGCCGCGGCGCGCAGCCGGTCGCGGTAGGCGCGCTTGAGCGACGAGGCGGCGATGACCCCGCCGTGCAGGTCGCCGCTGTTGCGGATCCACTCGCCGATGGCGTCCAGCCACGGCCCGCGGTCCGCGTCGTCCAGCGGGATGCCGGCCGACATCTTGGCGACGTTGGCCGCCGGGTGGAAGGCATCGCCCTCCGCGTACGGAATGCCGAGTGCCTCGGCGAGCAGTCGGCCCACGGTCGTCTTGCCCGTGCCGGCCACGCCCATCACCACAATGACGCGCTGAGTGCTCACGCCTACCTCGCTGTCCTCGTCGACATCGGTTCGTGTGGCCCCACTGAAGCGCATTAAGTACTACGTATTCAAGCCTCCGGTCGGAAACATCATATCTTTCGTTGCCGAGGACGTCACCGTACGCTTACGCCATGACCACCGAAGGCAGTCCTGGACCTGGGCAGGGGCTCCACACCCACGTGCTGGACACCCTCGGGCTCGCGATCACGGCGGGGGAGTACCCGCCCGGCAGCGTCCTGCGCACCGACGAGATCGCCGAGCGCTTCGACGCCTCCCGCACCGTGGTCCGGGAGGTCGTCCGCGTCCTGGAGTCGATGCACCTGGTCGAGTCCCGCCGCAGGGTCGGCGTCACGGTGCGCCCCACCGACGAGTGGAACGTCTACGACCCGCGCGTGATCCGCTGGCGGCTGGCCGGCACCGACCGGCCCCGGCAGCTGCGTTCCCTCACCGTGCTGCGCTCCGCGATCGAACCGGTCGCGGCCGGACTCGCCGCGACACTGGCCACGCCGCAGCAGTGCGCCGAACTCACCGAGGCGGCCCTCGGTATGGTCCGCACCTCGCGCGGCCACCAGCTCGAGGGCTATCTGCGGCACGACATCGCCTTCCACCGCGTCGTGCTGAACGCATCCGGCAACGAGATGTTCGCCCGCCTCGGGGACGTCGTCGCCGAAGTCCTCACCGGCCGCACCGAGCACGCGGTGATGTTCCACGATCCCGACCCCGCCGCCGTCACCCTGCACGTGCAGGTGGCCGAAGCGGTGCGCGAGGGCGACGCGGCGCGCGCCGAGGCGCTGACCCGCCGGATCGCGGTGGGCGCGCTGGAGGAACTGGACGTACTGGCGCCCTGAGCGTCCGGCCCGGGGCCGGCGGGTCAGCCGCAGCCGCCGCACCCTCCGCCGCATCCCCCTCCGCAGCCACCGCCGGTGGAGGAGTCGGAGCCGCGCGACTCCTTCCGTTCCCGCGCCCGTTCGCGCCCGCGCTCCTGCGGCCGCGGCACGGAATCGCTACGGCCGCTTCCGGCCGTCGGATCTCCTGCGGTCCTGCGGTCCTGCGGTCAGGGGTCGAATGGTCAACGGTCAGACGTCGAGCGCGGCGATCTCCAGCGCGCCCAGACGCTCCGGTTCCGCCACGATGTCGATTTCGGTGATCAGGCCGTCCTCGATCGTGAACCCGAGGACCAGGAACAGCCGGCCCAGCGGGGCCATCGCCAGGCCGACCGCTCCGTCGATCAGGGCGGGCGCCGTCGCCCCCGCCCGCCGCATGGCGGCCATCGCACTCGTGGCGACGGTGCCGGCGCCGCGCAGGAGGATCGGGGCGGCGCTGGGCACGACGGCCGTGTCGGCACGGAGCACCACGTCGGGGTGGAGCAGGGCGACGAGCGCGTCGAAGTTCCCGCCGCGGGTGGCGGCGAGGAAGGCCTCCACGACGTGGCGTCGGCGCGTCGGATCGGCCTCGGGTGCCGGCGGGGCCCCCTTGACCCGGCGGCGGGCGCGGCTCGCGAGCTGACGGGTCGCCGCCGGGGTCTTCTCGATCATCGGGGCGATCTCGTCGAAGGGCACGGCGAACAGGTCGTGCAGGACGAACGCGAGCCGCTCGGCGGGCGCCAGCCGGTCGAGCACGACGAGCAGCGCCAGCCCGACCGAGTCGGCCAGCACGGCCTCCTCCTCGGGGTCGACCGCGGCCTCGCGGTCGGCGACGGGGTCGGTGGGGTACGCGTCCACGGAGTCCTCGCGCCGGGATTCGCGCGAGCGCAGCATGTTGAGGCACACGCGCGAAACGACGGTCGTCAGCCAGCCTCCGAGGTTCTCCACCTCGCTGACGTCGGACCGGCTCAGCCGCAGCCAGGCCTCCTGGACGGCGTCATCGGCCTCGGCGAGGGAACCGAGCATGCGGTAGGACACCGCTCTCAGGTGAGAGCGGTGCTCTTCGAAACGCTCCGTCAGCCACGCGTTCCCGTCCACGGGTCCCCCACATCGATTGCGCACACCGGATGATCAAAACAGATCATGGCGGCTGCTGGATAATGGCTCCCGAACAACAGAAGCGAGTGGAGACGCCGGGTGCACAGGGTGGCCCGGCAGAAGAGGGAGCCCCCGATGGACGTGCAGCACTTCGAGCGGATCACCGCATTCATCGAGGCGCGGCTCACCCCGCTGTTCGACGAGGCGACGGGCAGCGAACACGGTTTCGCCATGGACGACACCTCCCGCGCCCTGCGCGCGCTGCGCAACTCCGTCCTGGAGGCCTCCGCCATCAAGGGCCTCATCGAGAAGCGGGAATCCGCCGAGCCCGCCATGCGCCGCGTCATCGACCAATCGGTGGAGCACAACTGGGACGTGCTGCGCGGGATCGCCCGCCAGTGGGAGGACCACGCGGACTTCCGCCACGAGTTCAAGCACCACGCGTGGGAGCTCGACCACCACCACACCCCCGCGCCCGCGCAGGCCTGATCTCACCGAGGCGGTACGAGTGCTCCGCGCGCGGCCACGGCCGCGCGCAGGAGCGCTGCCGTGGCGGCCCGCTCCTCGGGCGACGGCGACAGCACGCCGTTCTCGGTCATCAGGGCGTGGAACTGCTGCCGCTCGTACGGAACACCGGGCGGCAGCGCCGCGACGTGCCAGTGCAGGTGGGCGTTGCCCAGCCGGCTCCCGAGCGAGTACAGGTAGGTCCGCTCGCAGTCGAGGACGTCCTCCACCGCGAGCGCGACCTCCCGTACGACGAGCATCAGCCGGGTGTAGGCCGACGCGTCCAGATCGCGGACGGCATGCTCGATGTGCGCCCTGGGGGCCACCAGCACCTTTCCGGGGAGCGTGGGCCAGCGGTCGAGGAAGGCCACATGGTGCTCGTCCTCGAAGACGCTCTCGTGCGCGAAGTCGGGGTGTCCGGCAAGAAAGGCGCAGACGAAGCACGGCCCGCCGCGCGTCCGTTCGACGTACGCCTCGAGGTCCATCGGTTCACGGTCCATCGGCATCGGTGTCGGCACCGGCGCATCCTCTCACCGGCCCCGCCCCTCAGCGGCCGGACGCCACATCCCGCAGGCGCCCCGTCACCACCAGGTTGCCGTCGGGGGTGCGGCGTGCGAGGTCGCCGGTACGGAAGAAGCCGTCGGTGGTGAAGGCGCGCGCGGTGCGGTCGGGCGCCCGGTAGTAGCCGCGCGGGGTGCCGGGACCGCGGGCGAGGAGTTCGCCGGACTCCCCGTCGGGCACGTCCCCGCCGTCGACGCCGACCACGCGGATCTCGTCTTCGGGCGAGAGCGGGCGCCCCCGTGTCGTGAGTACGGTCTCGTCCGGGTCCGCGGGCCGGGTGACGGTGAAGAGCCCCTCGGCCCTGCCCGACACCCGCTGCAAGCGGCCCAGTTCGGGGCCGACGCGTTCGGCGGTCGTCCGCGCCAGATGCTCACCGCCGATCTGCACGAGGCGCAGGCTGCTCACGTCGACCCGGTCCGCGGCAGCGGCATCGGCAGCGGCGTCGAGCCAGAGGCCCGCGGCGGCGGGCAGCAGCGAGGTGACGGTGACCCGCTCCCGTGCGACGACCGGGAGGCACGCGGCCGGGTCCGTGTCCTCGGCGAGGACGACGACGCCACCGACCGACAGGGTGCCGACGATGCCGGGGCAGCCGAGCGCGAAGTTGGACTCGGCGGGAAGCGCGGCGAGGTACACGTCTTTCTCGGTGAGCGACACCAGATCGGCTGCGGCCCGCACCTGGTAGGCGTAGTCGTTGTGGGTGCGCGGTACGAGCACGGGCTCCGCGTCCGTACCACCGGAGAGCAGGAGGAACGCGACCTGATCGGCGCTCTGCGGGAGCGGCCGCTCCGGTGGGGAGTCGATGGAGGCCAGGGGGTAGTAGTGGCAGCCCGCCGCGTCGATGGTGAAGCCGCCGTACGGGGACGCCTCGCCCGGGGCCTCCAGGGTGAACACGCGTCGCAGGAAGGGCCCTTGGGCCGCGATCTCCGCCGCCATCGCCGTGAGGTCGAAGCCCTGGTGGGTCGGGGGGCCTACGTGGCCGACGGCCTGGCTGACCCGTACGAGGCGGGACACCTCGGCCGCCCGGTGCGTCACCGGGCAGAGCACGGGGACCGCACCCATGCGCATCAGCGCGAACACGGTGATGACGAACTCGGGGACGTTCGGCAGCTGGACGACGACCCGCTGACCGGGACGCAGGCCGCGCAGCCGGAACCCCGCGGCCATCCGGTCCACCCGCCGGTTCAGCTGCCCGTACGTGATGCGGGTGCAGCCGTGCACGAGCGCGGTCCGCGGCCCGTTGTGCCGGGCCCAGCCGCGGAGCAGGTTGTCCAGCGTGTTGCCGCGCCAGTGGCCGGCCGCCCAGTAGCGGTCGACGAACGCCTCGGGCCAGGGAGTGCAGCCGTCGAGCATGGATGTCATTCGCTTCCTCGGGACCGACCTCGCCGTGTTGACCTCGGCAAGCCAAGCTCTCAACACGCCGCGACGCAATGCGCGTTCCCGACCAAGGACGCGCCGCGCCCTCGGTCGAAAGTCCAATGACAGGCCGGGAGGGAGGGCCGCAGCCCGCGCCGCGCCCGAAGACGCGGCACGGGCTGCGGCGGTCGTGTGACCCGGCGACCCGGGGGTCGGGCCGTCGGGCCGTCAGGGACGGTCGGGGCTCAGGCGGTGTCCGCCGTCTTGCGCGGGGTGGTCTGCTGGACCGCCCAGCCGTTGCCGTCGGGGTCGGAGAAGTAGACGAAGGAACCCCACGGCAGGTCCTGGATCTCCGTCACCTCGACCCCGCGGCCGCGCAGGTCCTCGTACGCCTCCTCGATGTCGGTGACGACGACCTGCATGTTGTCCAGCGACCCCGGGGTCATCCGGGTCAGCCCCTTGCCGATGGCGATCGAACAGGCAGAGCCCGGCGGGGTCAGCTGGACGAAGCGGATGTCCTCACTGACGGTGACGTCGTGGTCGGCGTTGAAGCCGAGCTTCTCGTAGAAGGCCTTGGCCCGGTCGATGTCGGTCACGGGGACGGCGACGAGTTCCAGTTTGATGTCCATGACAGCATCATGCTCCCGACACCGGTGCCTCGCCGTCCGACACCGCGAACTGCGTGCGGTACAGCTCCTCGTAGCGCCCGCCCGCCGCCAGCAGCGCGGTGTGCGTGCCCCGTTCCACGATCCGGCCGTCCTCGACCACCAGGATCAGGTCCGCCGCCTGCACGGTCGACAGCCGGTGCGCGATCACCACCGCGGTCCGGCCGGCCAGGGCCTCGCCCAGGGCTTCCTGCACCGCGGCCTCCGAGGTCGAGTCCAGGTGCGCGGTGGCCTCGTCGAGGATCACCACCCGCTGCCGGGCCAGCAGCAGCCGAGCGATCGTCAGCCGCTGCCGCTCCCCGCCCGACAGCCGGTAGCCGCGTTCCCCGACCACCGTGTCCAGTCCGTCCGGCAGGGAGGCGACGAGCCCGTCCAGCCGCGAGCGCCGCAGGGCCTCCCAGATCTCCTCCTCGGAGGCCTCCGGGCGGGCCAGCAGCAGATTGGCCCGTACCGACTCGTGGAAGAGGTGCCCGTCCTGGGTGACCATGCCGAGCGTTTCGCGGATCGAGTCGGCCGTGAGGTCGCGTACGTCGATCCCGCCGAGGCGGACCGCGCCCGCGTCGGCGTCGTACAGCCGCGGCAGCAGTTGCGCGATGGTCGACTTCCCCGCGCCGGACGAGCCGACCAGGGCGATCATCTGGCCCGGCTCGGCCCGGAAGGACACCTCGTGGAGCACCTGGGTGCCGCCCCGGGCATCGAGGGCGGCGACCTCCTCCAGGGAGGCGAGCGAGACCTTGTCGGCGGCCGGGTAGCCGAAGGACACGCGGTCGAACTCCACGGCCACCGGCCCCTCTGGGACCCGGCGGGCGTCCGGCTTCTGCGCGATGAGCGGCTTCAGGTCGAGGATCTCGAAGACCCGCTCGAAACTCACCAGCGCGCTCATCACCTCGACGCGGGCGCCGGCGAGCGCGGTCAGCGGGGCGTACAGCCGGGTCAGGAGGAGGGCGAGGGCGACGACGGAACCGGCTTCCAGGGACCCGCGCAGGGCGTAGAAGCCGCCGAGCCCGTAGACGAGGGCGAGGGCCAGCGCCGAGACCAGGGTGAGGGCCGTGATGAAGGCCGACTGGGCCATCGCCGTACGGATCCCGATGTCCCGCACCCGCGCCGCCCGGGCGGCGAACTCCGCGGACTCGTCGGCGGGCCGCCCGAAGAGCTTGACCAGCGTCGCGCCGGGAGCGGAGAACCGCTCGGTCATCTGGGTGCTCATCGCGGAGTCCAGCGCGGCGGCCTCCCGCTGCATCGCCGCCATCCGCGTCCCCATCCGGCGGGCCGGCAGCACGAACACCGGCAGCAGTACCAGCGCCAGCAGGGTGATCTGCCAGGAGATGCTCAGCATCACGACGAGGGTCAGCACCAGGGTGACGGTGTTGGCGACCACGCCCGACAGGGTGTTGCTGAAGGCCCGCTGGGCGCCGATCACATCATTGTTGAGCCGGCTGACCAGGGCCCCCGTCCGGGTCCGGGTGAAGAAGGCGACCGGCATCCGCTGCACGTGGTCGAAGACCGCCGTCCGCAGATCCAGGATCAGCCCCTCGCCGAGGGTGGCGGAGAGCTTGCGGGTCAGCAGTCCGAGCCCGGCCTCCGCGACCGCGATCAGTGCGATGAGCAGCGCCAGCCGGGTGATGGCGGCACTGTCGCGGCCGTCCACGATGGCGGTGACGACCCGGCTGGCGAGCACCGGTGTGGCCACCGCGAGCAGCGCCGTTATCACGCTCAGCAGAAGGAAGAGGGTCAGCCCGCGACGGTGCGGGCGGGCGAACGCGGCGACGCGGCGCAGGCCGGCCCGGGAGAACGGGCGGCGGTCCTGCTCGGCGTTGATCGCGCTGTGGAGCGACATCCAGGCGGTGACTTCCATGTCCATGGCCGAGACGCTAGGACCTCAACCAAAGTCGAGGTCAAGGTATTTGTTCGAGACCGCCCGTACGTGTGTCCAACTGCCGTCCGGAGGAGGGATATTCGCGACCCTCACCCCTTGTCGGTGCCCGGTGGCATCATCGGTTCATGACGCAGGGATCCGAGTCCGTACGCTTCAACAAGCGAACCACCGACACCGTCCTGCACCGCTTCGAGCAGTGGGCCCGGGACACCCCCGGGGCCCGGGCGCTCATCGCCGGCCCGGACAGCCTGACCTACGGGGAGCTGGACGCGCGCGCCGACCGGCTGGCGCACCGCCTGCTCGACTCCGGCCTGCCGCCCGGCAGGCTCGTCGCCGTCGGCACCGACCGGCAGAGTGAACTGGTCGTCGCCCTCCTCGCCGTCCTCAAGGCCGGCGGCGCCTACACCGTCATCGACGTCGCGACCCCCCACGCCGGGCGGCTGCAGCTCACCGCCGCCGAACCGGTGGTCCTGCTCACCGATACCGCCCACCGGGCCGCTCTCGACAACGGCACCGGCCTGCGGGTGATCCGGCTCGACGAGGAGGCCACGATCGCCGGGCCGCGCGCCGAACAGCCGCCGGCCCCTTCCCCCGACCGGCCTTCTGACCGGGTCACCGACCGGCTCACCGACCGGCCTTCCGGCCATTGCGCCCTGCCGCCCCGCCGGACCGCGGCCCTGCTCTTCAGCGGGGCGGCCGAGCCGCGCGCGGTTCCCGTCGGCCACGGGCTGCTCCTCGCCGCCCACGAGAGCTGGGCCGAGGTCGCCCGGCCGACCCCGCAGGACCGGCACCTGATCACCGCCGGGCCGGACGTGACCGCCTTCGCCGCGGGCTGGACCCGCGCCCTGTGCTCGGGCGGCGCCCTCGTACTGACCCCGCGCTCCCCCTGGAAGCCCGAGAACATCCGGGCGGCGGTCGAGACCGACCGCGTCACCGTCCTGCACACCGACCCGGCCGGCGCCGCCCGGCTGCTGATCGAGGACGCGCAACCGGCCGCCGCCACCGGCCCGCCCGGCCACCGCGGTTCGGACCCCGCCTGCCGTTCGCTGCGGCTGCTCGCCGTCTCGGGCGACCGGCTCTACCTCGACGAGCAGGCGACCCTGCAGGTCAGGCTGCGTCCCGGCGCGCGCGTGCTCAACGTCTACGGCCCCGCCGAGTGCGCCGGCGTCGGCACCTGGTTCGAACTGCCGCAACTGCCCCACCCGTTGGACGACCCGGAAGCGATCTCCCTGCTCGGCACCCCGTTCCCCGGCTGCCGCGTCGAGGTGCACGGCGGCGAGATCCGCCTCACGCCGCCGGACGGCGGCGACGCCGTACCCACCGGAGACCTCGGCCTGCTGCGCGAGGACGGGCTGCTGGAGTTCGGCGGCCGGATCCGGGACCGCATCGCACTGCCCGACGGCCGCTGGGTCGACCCTTACCCGATCGAGTGCGCCATCCGCGGCCACGCGGGCATCGGAGCCGCCATCGTCAAGGGGGTCGACGGCCCCCGCGGCCCGCGGCGGCTCGTCGCGTACGTGGCCCCGCCGCCGGGCGGGCCGGCGTGGCCCGCCGGGGTCCTGCTGCCGGACGTCGAGGAGCTGCGCGACCACCTGGCGGGCAAGGTGCCCAGGGAGGAGTGCCCGCGGAACGTGATCCGCCTGCGCGCCCTGCCCCGTAGCGCGGCGGGCCGGGAGGACCGGGACGCCCTGCCCCTGCCCATCCTGCCCGCGGCGGCGCGGGGCGCCGGCAGCAAGTCCGGGAAGTACGGGGCCGCCCCGAGCCAGGGCGAGGTGCCGGCGTCCTGCGCGGCCGGCTGCGGGGGAGTCGTCCTGGGCCTCGTCGCCCTGATCATCACCAATCTCCTGTGGCCCGGATCGACCGACCTCACGGGAGTGCCGCAGCCCTGGGCGTTCCTGTTCTCCGTCCTCTACCTCTTCGAGTGCCTCGCCTTCGGCGTCGGCGTGGTCTTCCTGTTCGGCGGTCGCGCCCGGATGCGCCGCCAGCGCCGCAGCCCCTCCCTCACCGTGGCCGCCCATCTGGCAGTTTCCTACCTCCTGTTGGCCTGGTGGCCGCAGGACAACCTCTACCGGCTCGCGGCCAAGCACGACTGGCCGCAGCAGGCCGCGCTCGTCTACACCTTCAACGTCCCGCTGATGATCGCGGGCGCCGTCGTCGCGGCCTACGTCGTCGCCAGGCCGGCGGACCCCTTCGACTTCCACGACCCCGTCGACGACTGACAGGCGGATCGGACCTCCGACCCGCACCGCCGCCGGGCCGGCCGCGCAGGCCGGCTACGGCGGGCCGAACATCGCCCCGACCGCCAGGGCCTCGGCCCGCACCAGCTCCTCGGCCGCGTCCAGCACCTTCTTGCTGCGCGCGGCCACCAGCACACCCATCCAGGGCGCCGGTTCGAAGGCCCCGGTCGGGATCGCGGGCACGAACACCGCCCCGAGTTCCGCGCAGCCCCGCACCAGGGCCGCGCACAGCTCGTCCAGCTGGGCCTCGGGCAGCCGCGCGCCCAGCTCCACCCGGTCGGCGATCCGTACGAGGTGCCCCGCGCCCCGCAGCACGTCGAGCCGGGCCGCCACCATGAAGGCGATCGACGGACCTGTCAGCCGCAGGTTCGTCTCGGTCGGCGCCAGCCGCCCCTGCCCGTCGGCGACGAAGTCCACATCGAACCAGCCCCGGTAGCCGGAGTCCGCCAGCCCCCGGCCCACCGCCGCCCCGAAGGCGATGAGGGGCTTCACGGCCCCTTCGGGCACCACCCCGGGCCCCACCGTGGCGCCCCGGTAGCAGCCGTCCGCCACGTCCATCACCGCCCCGCCCACCTCGTGCACATGGCCCGCGTCGTCGACGAAGCCGTCGTACGTCAGGTCCCGCGGCCCCCCGGTCCCGGCCGGGTCCGCTCCGCCGTCCGCCGGACGGCCGACGTACTCCTCCAGCAGCAGCGGACCGCGCGGCAGCCGCCGTAGCACCGCCCGCGCCCCGCCCGCCGCGCGGACCTGCGCCGGGGTGACCACCGTGGTGCCCGAACCCCCGACACCGTGCTCCGTTTTCACCACGGTGCTCTCGCCCGCCCGGGTCCGGGCCGCCAGCATCCGCGCCGCCGCCCACCGCCCGTCGGCCCGCCACTGCCGGGGGAGCACGATCCCCGGATGCCCGCCGTCCGCCAGGATCCGCCCGAAGAGCCCGTGCGCCGCGGACTTCGACTCGTAGCGCAACTCCCCGGCCCGCCACGGCCGGCCCGCCAGCCGCCCGAACGGCCGGGTGCGCCCCCATGGTACGAGGGGCAGTCCGGCCCCCGTCAGCAGCGCGGCCAGCGCCGGCCGGGCCCGTACGGCGTCGGCGAGGCCAGGCCCCCCGTCCACCAGGCCGTCGTACACCTCGAGCCCGGTCCAGCCCAGCTGGCGGCAGACCAGTTCCGTCCAGCCGCGCGGCACTGCCCGCGGCAGCACCAGCGCGGCCGGATACGGGCTGTAGAAGGCGGCCAGGCAGGCGTAATGGTGCGCCGGCCGCTGCTCCCGGTCCAGGGTGGCATCGGCGAACTGCGCGTTGAACTCACCGACGTTGCCCAGGTGCACGGCCCGCCCGCCGCCGGTCCAGGCGCGCGCCCAGTCGGCCAGCGGGGCGGGCGTCACCTCGAAGCGGACCAGGGCCGAGCCGCCGCGGGCGCCGTCGGCCGGGCTCCCGACCGGGTCGGGCGCCACCGCCCCCATCGCCCGGTAGAACCCGCTCGCGTGCGGATCGGAGTCGATCACCAGCCGGCGCACCCCGAGTTCCGCGGCCCGCCGGAGCACGTCCCGGTAGAGGAGCCGGCCCACCCCCTGCCCGACGGCCGACGGCTCCACGAAGAGCAGACCGAGGACCGCGAGCGGCGCAGCCCCCTCCAGGGACGCGACCCCGAGCACCTCGCCCCGCTCGCTTTCGGCCACGACGATGCGGCGGGACGTCACGTCGTCGGCCCGGATCCGCAGCTCCTCCGCGCACGCGGCCAGGAAGTCGGCGTCGTACCCCCAGTACGCCTTGGACCGCATCACCAGCCCGGTCAGGTCCTGTGCCTCGGCCGGCCGCGCGGCCCTGACCTTTACCATCTGCTGACCTCCCCATGGTCCGCGTCAAGGCCGTGCGATAGATTCGGCCTCTCCACGGCACATACTTTCCCACCCACGCGGAGACAGGCTTCTCAATGAGCGACATCATCAATGGACTTGGCCGCACCAGCGCCTACGGCGCCCTCGGCCTGGTCCTGCTGATCCTCGGCATCGTCCTCGTGGACGTGCTGACGCCCGGGAAGCTCCCCAAGCAGATCTGGGAGGAGCGCAACCGCAACGCGGCCCTCTTCCTCAGCTCCGCGCTCCTCGGCATCGGCGGCATCGTCTTCACCTCGATCTGGACGACATACGCGGACTTCGGCAAGGGCCTGCTGTCCACCGCGGCGTTCGGCCTGCTCGGACTGGTCCTCATGGCGGTGGCCTTCCTCGTGCTCGACCTGGTGACCCCGGGCAAGCTCGGCGCCATCGTCGTGGACCCGCAGCCCCACCCGGCGGTCTGGGTCTCGGCCGCCTGCAACCTCGCCGTGGCCGCGATCGTCGCCGCCTCGATCGCCTGACGCGCAGCGCCCGCAGGCGACGAGAGCGCCGCTCCTCCGAGGGAGCGGCGCTCTCGCCGTACTCGGGACCCGGTGGCCGGGGCCGGGGCCCTCAGGCGAGGCCCAGCGCGAACACCGCGAACCCCGCCGCCAGCAGCCCGGCCACGGTCCGGCGCAGCGTGCTCGCCCCGCGTCCCTCCCGCGGCGGTACCTCGAACCTGCGGGCGTACCGGGCGATCCCCACGAACAGCGCCGCGAACACCGGCATCCACGCCAGCCGCGCCGCGATCCAGGCCGCGCTGTCGGGCGCCGTCGTGAGCCCGGCCAGTTCGCCCACGAACGAGCCGGGCACGGCCGCGGCCAGCATGGCCGTCTGGTGCCAGCACAGGATCGTCATGGCGGACAGGTTGATCACGACCACGGGAGCCCACAGGGCCGGCCGCGCCAGCACCTTCGCCAGCCGGTCGCGCAGCAGGATCGCGGCACCCGACTGGGCCGAGGCCAGGGCCAGTACGAGGAGCGACGGCGGGTGCGAGTTGGTCCGGGCCGCACCCGGTACGCCCACCATCGACGCCGGATAGTGGAAGACCGCCAGCAGCGCCGCGAACAGCAGCGTCCCGCCCACCAGCAGGAGCCAGGCCCCGCGCCGCCCGAGGCGCCGCTCGCCCCACGAGACGCCGAGCTGGTACGCGAACAGCCAGCCCGGCAGGATGTTCACCACGGAGAGCCAGGAGGGTACGGAGTCGGCGAGCGGCCCGTAGCGCAGGAAATCCACCACCGTGACCGATACCAGCAGCGGGGCCGCGGCCCAGCCGCCCAGGCGCCGGGCCGCCCGCACGCAGTACGGGGTCAGCGCGGTGACCACCACGTACACGCCGACGAACCACAACGGCTGGATCACCAGCGTGGCCCCGGTCCGCAGCGATGCCTCCGGCACCCCGGCCGCGTACAGCAGGGGCGCGGCCAGCGCCCACACCACGGTCACCCCCAGCACCGGCCGCCCCAGCCGCACGACGCGGCCCTTCAGCCATGCGCGCGTCGACCCGGTGCGGCGCGCGAACGAGAGCGCCGAGGCGTACCCGCCGACGAGGAAGAAGATGCCGAGCATCTGGAGCACCCAGCCGGCCGGTGCCAGTCCGCCGAGGGCCGACAGCGGACTGGCGTTGTGCAGTGCGCCGTCGGCGTCGAGCGTGAAGCCGCCGAGCAGCCAGTGGCCGGTGGGTACGGCCAGCAGCGCCAGGGCGCGCAGACCGTCGATCGCCCGGTCGCGGTGGGCGGGGGTCTGCCGGTCGATGCGGGCGGCGGCCCTGCGCAGCGGGGCCAGGGCCGAGGCGGAGGCGCTCATCTGGCCTCTCCCTTCGCGATCGTGGCGAAGGCCGCCAAGGACTGGGTGCCGGGCGTGAAGTAGCCGGTGTGGCCCTGTACGTCGGCGGCGGGCACCCGGCGGGCACCGAAAGCGGCGGAGGTCGGGTCGGCGCCGTGGCCGATGCCGGCGAACTCGACGTTCGGGACGTCGGCTATCCAGTCGGAGGGGCCCCGGGCCGCCCAGACGCGTGCGCCGGTGCGCAGGGCGGCCGCGGTGTCGGCGCGCATCCCGGGGGAGCCGAAGGCCACGATGTCGGTGGCGTCGGTGTGCCGGGCCGCGATCCCGCACACCACCGAGCCGTAGCTGTGGCAGAACAGCACCGGGTCGGGCGCGCCGACCGCGTCGAGTCCCTCGGTGAATCGGGCCAGGCGGGCCGCTCCGGCCCGGGCGAGGCGGCCGTCGGCGGCGTCCAGGCCGACGCCGACCGGGGTGGTGTAGCCGATCCAGGCGACGACGGCGGTGGACCCGTCGGTCGCGCCGCGCAGCGCACGGGCCATTGCGGCCGGGCCGGTGTGGGGCGTGCGCCGGGCGTCGTAGCCGGCGGCGTCGTTGTCGGACCCCGGCACGATCACCGATACGTGCTCCGCGTGCTCCAGGTCCCCGAACACCTCGGCCACCTGGCCCCGACCGCGCGGGTCGAAGGCCAGGATCCGGCGGTCCGGCGCGGCGAGGGACGCGTACCGCGCCTCACCCGTGGCGGCCGCGGCGATCCGGTTGGCCTCGTACCGCAGGGGGAGCGGAGCCCCGTCCAGGTTGCCCACCACCAGCGGGTGGGACCGCAGCAGCTCCCGGCGCGCGGCGTCGTCCAGCCCGGCGAAGAACGCCGCCACCTCGCGCGGCGTGGCGGTCGCGGGATCGGGAAGCGACCGCCCGGCCACCGTGTCGGCCCGCCAGGCGACGGTGCCCGGCGGCGGCCCGGTGACCGCCGTCTGACCGTCGCCGGAAGCCCAACCGGCACTCCCCCCGACGACGGTCACCGCGAGCGCGGCGGTGACCAGGGTCCTTCCGAAGCGGCGCATGCCCCTTCTCCTCTCCTCGTGACGAGGAGGAAGGTAAGTAGGGGGTATCGGCCGGGACGTCGGACCGGGGAGCCAAGTCGGATGTCATACCCCGGTAGGGGGTGGAGGAGAGACCGTCAGTAGACGAGCAGATGGTCGCAGGTGTTCGTCCCGCTGGGGAGCGAGCTGTCGCTGTTGAGGACGTAGAAGGACCGGTCGAATCCCATCGCCGTCATCTTCGGGACGACGATCAGGGTCTGGCCCGCCATGTCGAGCCCCAGCGGTCTCACCACGTTCTGGTTCAGCAGGACGAAGAGGTTCTGCGTGAGCGCGTCCAGTCTGAGGATCCGGTACGTGCGGTCGCCCGTTCCGTCCGCTCCGGTGAGGGCCGCCTGGTACTGCGTGTCCCTCCATTGCGACGGCGCAGGAGCGACACGTCCCGCTGCCTCCAGGGCTTGCAGCCGCCGCTGCGTGCTCGCCCGGACCCCTGCCATGTGGATGTGCAGCTGGTGGAAGTACCGGGCGCTCTGCGAGTTGATGCCCAGACCGATGTTGGGGAACACCACGGGGACGTCACCTCCGCTCCGGCCGGTCTCCCACGCCTCGTGCCAGTAGTTCGCGACATTGGGCGACACGAGGAAAGGGCACTCGATGCCCGTGATCCGACAACTCGGAAGGAGCAGGTAGTTGTGCGGGGACGGCGGCCTGCCGTTCAGCACCACGTAGTTGGGGGTCGTCTTGAGGCAGTCCGGCCGCTGCCCGCTCGGCGGGACGATTCCCCGGGTGCAGTACTGCACGTCCTGCCACAGCGGGTCGGTGTCCGAGGGCAGGCCGCACAGGGACTGCATCTGGGTGGGAGGGCACGGGTTCTGTCCGCCGCCGGGCGGATTCGGATCCGTGGGACAGGGGCAGCACGACGGCTTTCCGGGGACGGGGTCCGGACCGGTCGCCGCGGACGCGCTGCCGCCCGTCCCGGTCAGCAGTGCTCCCGCGCCCAGGGCGCCCGAGAGCGCCACGAACTGACGCCGGGGCATGTCGTTGGTCCTGTCGATGGCATTCATCCGTGAGCTCCGATGGTCGACGACCGCTGCTTCGCTGTGCTGAGCCGAGCGAGGGGCGACGCATCCGGCGGATCGAGCCCTCGCTGATCCGCTCACAAAATAGGCGGTGGTCCGGTCTTTTCCCGGCAAGGAAATGGGGGAGGGTGCGCTATTACGCCGGAAGGCGGGCAGCCGGGTCAGGCGGAGTCGCCCGGCCGCACCAGCCCCGCCTCGTACGCGAAGATCACGGCCTGGGCCCGGTCCCGCAGATCGAGCTTGGCCAGCACCCGACCGATGTGCGTCTTCACCGTCTGCTCCGCCAGCACCAGGTGCCCCGCGATCTCCTGGTTCGACAGCCCGCGCGCGATGAGCTCCAGCACCTCGGTCTCGCGCGGCGTGAGCCCCTTCAGCCGCAGTGCGGGATCCTTGCGCGGCGCCGGGCGCTGCTGGACGAAGTCCGCGATCAGCCGCCGCGTCACCGAGGGCGCCAGCAGCGCCTCGCCCGAGGCGACGACCCGGACCGCCGCGATCAGATCGGCCGGCGGGGCGTCCTTGAGCAGGAAGCCGGAGGCCCCCGCGCGCAGCGCCTCGTACACGTAGTCGTCGATGTCGAAGGTGGTCAGCATCAGCACTTTCGGCCGGTGCACCACCCCGGGCGGAGGGTCGAGGATCTCGCGGGCGGCGGTGAGCCCGTCCATCTCCGGCATCCGCACATCCATCAGGACCACATCGGGGTGGGTGGAGCGGGAGACCTGCACCCCCTGCCGCCCGTCGGGGGCTTCGCCCACCACATCGATGTCGGCCTGCGCCGACAGCAGCGCGGCGAACCCGGCCCGCACCATGGCCTGGTCGTCGACGATGATCACGCGGATGGTCAACTGCCGTCCTCGTTCATAGGGGTGGGCTCGGTCGGGTCGTTCAACGGGAGCCGGGCGGCGACCCGGAAGCCGCCGTCGGGCAGCGGACCGGTGTCGAGCGTCCCGCCGGTCAACCGTACGCGCTCCCGCATGCCTACCAGGCCGTGCCCCGTGCCGGAAGTCTCCACCTCCACCACGGCGTCCCGGGCCGGGCCGTTGACCACGAGCACGAGGACCTCGCCCTCGTCCACCGTCACCGAGACCCGGGTGGGCGCACCCGGCGCGTGCCGCACCACATTGGCCAAGGCCTCCTGCACGATCCGGTACGCCGACAGATCGACCGCCGGGGGCGCCGCCCCGGCCGCGCCGGCCGCCAGCGACAACTCCACCGGCTGCCCGGCCCGTACGGTCGCCTCCACCAACTGCTGGAGCCGGTCGATGCCCGGCTGCGGGGCCCGCTCGCCGTCGGCCCCGTTCGCCCCGTCGCCGCGCAGCACGGTCAGCAGCCGCCGCATCTCGCCCAGCGACTCCCGCGCGCTCGCCGCGATGGCCGCGAACTCCTCCCGCACCGGCTCCGACATGCCCGGCACCCGGTACGGGGCCGAGTCGGCCTGCACCGTGATCACCGACATGTGGTGGGCCACCACATCGTGCAACTCGCGCGCGATCCGGGCCCGCTCCTCCAGCAGCGTGCGCCGGGCCCGTTCCGCCTCGCTGATGCTCTCCTGCTCGGCGACCCGCTGCTGAGCGTCGCCGAGCCCCCGCAGGGCGCCCGTCAGCGCCAGCACGACCCCGCCGAGCACGAAGAGCAGGGCGGTGGTGTTCATGACGCCCGCGGGCTGGGAGAAGCCCAGCACGGTGCCGATGGCGCCGGTCACCAGCCATACGCCGACCAGGGTCCGGACGGACTCGCGCAGTCCCAGAGCGGCCATGAGGACCAGGTAGCCGACGATGGTCATCGGCGGCCACGGCCAGGAGTGCCCGGCCACCTTGTCGGCGCCGATCAGCAGCACCGCGGCGACGGTGTCGGCGGTCAGGACGACGACCCAGGCGTGCACGGGCCGGGTCACGGCGAGGAGCAGCGGCACGGTCTGCGCCACTCCCAGTGCGCCCGCCCAGCCGCCGCCCACCCCATAGCCGTTGGCCAGCACGGCAATGGTCACCGGCAGCAGGGTGACCACGAAGATGCCGACGACGACGAAGGGCATGGCGCGCTGCCAGCGTTTGGGCGACTGCGCGAACAGGGGCTGCGCCGCACCGGCGGGCGTGCGCAGCACCACGGCGAGTCGCGCCAGCGCACCGGGCACGCGGCCCCCGGCCGCCGACGAGGTGCGGATGCGTTCGCGGGTCCGGCCGCTCGTCCGGGTGCGGGCTCTGTCGCTCATGATCGCACCAGCCTATGCGCCGACGGGCCCGAAAGCGGGAGAGCTAGGCTGCTCGCCTGTCGATCATGGGGGATACGGGCATGGGTGGCGCCGCCGCGTTGGAGAAACTGCTGCCGGTACTGCTGGCCTTCGGCGGCGGAGTGCTGCTCGCCCGCAGGAAGGTCGTTCCGGCCGAGGCCTCGAAGGTCTTCTCCGACTACGCCTTCCTCTTCGCCGTCCCCTGCTACCTGTTCGGCAACATCTACGCGAGCGACCTCGGGGCCCTGTTCAACTGGCGGGCGATCGGTGGTTACGCCGGCGCCGCGGCCCTCGCCGTACTGGCGGTGGCCGTGACGGCGGTCGCCCGCGGTCTGCGCGAACCCCGGGACGTGGCCCTGCGCGTGATGGCGGGTGTCCAGGTGAACACCGCCTATTTCGCCGTCCCCGTCTTCATCACCGTGTTCGGGACGGCGGCGCCGATCTTCCCGATCCTGCTGTTCCAGGTCTGTGTCCTGTCCCTGGTCGTCATCGCCCTCATGGAACTGGGCCGCGCCGGACCCGAGGCCGGCGGCCCGGGCCGCCGCCTCACCCGGGCCGTCGGAGCCTCGCTCGCCACCCCGCTGGTCGTCGCCTGCAACGCGGGGATCCTGCTCAACCTGCTGTCGGTACGGATCCCGGCCGTCGTCCTGGACGGCGCCGCCTTCGTCGGGGACAGCGCCTCACCGGTGGCCCTGTTCGCCCTCGGCCTCCACCTGGGCGGCCTCGGCCTCGACCTCCGGGGCACCACGCGCGAGGAACTCGCCCTCATAGGCTTCAAGTGCCTGGCGTTCCCGCTGCTGACCTGGGCGGTGTGCGGATGGCTGTTCGGCGTGCGCGGCGAGTGGCTGGCGTACCTCGTCCTGATCGCGGCGATGCCCACCCCGCAGAACCTGTTCATCTTCGCCCAGCGCTACGACGTCGGTGTGGACCTCTCCGCCTCGATCGTGATCAAGACCTCGATCGTGTCGCTCCTGCTGCTGCCCCTGTGGTTGCAGACTGCCGCACTATGAACACCGTTGACCCTGCCTCTGGTTGCGCCCACGGCCTCGCGATAGCGGGCGGCGCCGTCACCTTAGGACTGCTCGCCGCCTGGACCGTGCACGACCTCGAAGATCCCTGAACGGCTTCGGCCTGCACGGGCTCGTCCACGTCGCGTCACGGGCCTGGCGCTCGCGGGCGCGGCCCCCGCGGCCCCGCACGCCGTCGCACGCCGTCGCCCGCCGGATCCACCGGGCCGCGTCCGGGCGGTAGCACCGGGGGCGGGGCATCCGCTCGTACCCCGGGCGGCATCGGCTCGTTGACCCGGCATGGAACTGCCGACCATCGCGGCGCCGGGTGTCGGGGAACGGGCCGACGCCGTGGCCGATGCCGCCTGCCACCTCTACGACACCATCGCCCCCCGGGGCACCGGCGGGCCGGGCGGGTGGAGCCGGAGCGCCGCGGAGGACGCCGCCGAGGCGATCGAGACCACCGCGCACGCCCTCGCGTCCATCGACCCGGGCGCCGAGGTCGTCCTCGCGCCCGTCCACGCGGCCCTCGCCGACCTGCGCCGCCGTCTCGGCCTGGCGCCCGCCGACGCGCTGACCGGCGACGGGCTCGCGGCGACCCCGCGTACGGTCGGCAACCCGCGCCGGACCCGCTGGGTACGGGTGCTCACCGCGACGCCTTCGCCCCGGCAACCGCCTTCTCGTACAACTTCCTGATGTCCGCGCCGAAGTAGGAGCTGTAGGAGGTGTCGGGCGTGTCGCCGCCGGTCTTCCAGCCGCCGATCACCCCCACCACGTCACCGGTCCCGGTGCGCGCGTCGTAGCGGTTCAGGAACGGGCCGCCGCTGGTTCCGCCCGGGTACCCGGTGCAGTTGATCCGCAGGAACGAACCCGGGATCGCCTTGTCGGTGCTGGTGAACTTCGTGGTCCGGTTCGCGCACAGGCGCGGCCGGGCGGCGGAGGACGGGTAGCCGATCAAAGTGACCTGTGCGTGCGCGTAACCGGCCCCGGTCACCAGCCGGTTCCCGCCGACCACGGTCTCCACCGGCCGGCCGCGGGCGTCCGGGCCGACCTGGGCGAAGGCCACGTCCAGGGCGGCGGCGCGGTCGACGCCCTGGGACCGGTAGCGCGGGTCGATCCAGATCCTGGAGCGTCCGGCCGCGTCCCGCACGACCGGGAACATCCCGTACGGCTGCGGCTTCGCCTTGGTGTACCTCGGTACGAAGGCCACCTGCTGGGTGTCGGAGCCGAGCAGGCAGTGCGCCGCGCTGAGCACCAGGTTGCGGCCGGGGGAGGAGACCACGCTCGCGGTGCAGAAGTAGGCCCCACCGCCCTTGACGAGGAACATCCGGCCGGCGACCGGAACGCCGTCGAAGTTCTGCCCGACGCCGGGGGTGAGGGCCGGCAGCCGCGGAACCACCGGGGCCGGGGCCGGCGCCGGCAGCGGAGCGGGAGCCGATGGCGTGGGCGTCGGTGTGGGTGTGGGTGTGGGTGTCTCGGCCGGTGTCGGCAGCTCGGCCGGCAGCTCCGTCGAGGGCGAGGGCGAGGGCGAGGGCGGCGAGGGCGAAGCAGGTGCCGGTGTCGGTGTCGGTGTCGGTGTGTCGGCCGCGATCGGCGCGGGCGTCTCGGGCAGTTCCGGTGGCGCAGGGTCCACCGGCCCCGGCAGTTCGGGCGGCGCGGGCGGCAACGGAAGGGCGGAGGCCATCCGTTCGGCGGTCCAGAAGGACCGGGCCTCGAGCGCCGACCAGCGGCCGGCGGCCACCGGGGCGGCGGCGCTCCCTGCCTCGGCCACCGGCAGCGGCCCGCCGGGCACCAGCAGGGCGGCCGCCACCGCGGCCATGATCAACGTACTTCGCATACCGGACACTCCCTAAACGGCCTGGGGAAATTGGAAGAGCCGGTCCGGGTCGTAGGCACGCCGGACCTCCTGCAGGCGGGCGAGGTTCGCGCCGTAGTAGGCCTCGCGCCAGTCGGTGAGCTTCGGGTCGGTGTAGTTCTGGTAGGCGCGCCCGCTCGCCCAGGGGCGCAGGGCCTGCCAGAGCCCGTCCAGCCAGTCCTGGTGCCGGTCCACCTCGGCGGCCGGCGCCGACTCGGGCCAGCGGACGAGGTACTGGGCGAGGAAGGCGCTGTCGCGGTGCACGAAGGCGGTGGCGCCGGCCGGGACCCGGTTCATCGCGCCGCCGCAGACCCCGTCGAACTGCACCACTGCCCCTCCGCCCGGGGGAACGTCCGTCCCGTACCGCCGGACCGCGTCCAGGACCGCGCCGATCGCCGCGTCCGGCAGTCCGCCGCCCGCCCAGAAATCGGACCGGGCGGCGTACGAATCTCGGCCGAGCCGACCCTGCGGGTCCCGCCCGGGCAGGCTGCCCGGAAGCCGGCACTGGGAGGGGCTCAGCTCCAGGCAGCCCGACATGGCCAAGGCCGTGTCCTCGTGGCCGCTTACGACGACCCAGTTGTCCCGCGGCGCCCCGCCGACCAGGTCCGACAGCCGCGTCAGCTGCCGCTCCAGCTCCTGCCTCCCGTCGAGGCACACCACCCGCACCGCCGGCGGCCCCGCAGCCTCGGGCCCGCCCTCGAGGGTGAATTCCACCTGGCTCCAGAACGGGTCCGGCAGCGCGGTCAGCCAGCGCTGCCAGCCGCGCAGCACGGCCGCGGAGTCACCGGCGGGCCAGTGGAGTTCCGCGAAGGCGCACGCGCCGACCGGGTGCGTCCGGAAGCGGAACTCGGTGACGACGCCGAAGTTGCCGCCGCCACCGCCGCGCAGGGCCCAGAAGAGGTCCGGATCGCGATCGGCGGAAACCTCGCGCACGGTCCCGTCGGGGGTGACCACGCGGGCCCCGGTGAGCCGGTCGGCGGTGGTGCCGTAGGCGCGCGAGGCCAGGCCCAGACCGCCGCCGAGCGTGAGGCCGGCGATGCCGACGGACGGGCACAGCCCGGTCGGAACCGACCGGCCGCGCCCGGCGAGAGCCGTGTGCACGTCCCCGAGCCGGGCCCCCGCGCCGATCCGGACGCCGTCCCCGTCGACGGAGACCGCCGCCATGGTCGAGGTGTCGACGACCAGCCCGGCGCCGCGCGTGGACCAGCCGGCGTAGCTGTGCCCGCCACCGCGCGGGACCAGGGGCGCCGCCGAGCGCCGCGCGAAGTCCAGGCAGACGGCCACGTCCCCGGCGTGCGCGGGATAGGCCACCGCGGCCGGGGCGACGGCGTCGTAGCGGGGCTGGAACAGCCGTCGGGCCTCGGCGTAGTCGCGGTCCCCGGGGAGCACCACGCGCCCGTCGAGCCCGCGCGCCAGTGCGCCGTAGTCCGGGGTCCGGGCCGCCGCACCGACGGTGGCGAGCACGGCCGCGGCCGCGCTGCCCAGGACCTGGCGGCGATTGAGGCTCATACCTCCTTCCTGCCACCGCCCGGGGCGATAGCCGCGCAGGCGGGTCCCACACGTACCGGGGTGCCCCCTGAACGGCGCACAGCCGAAACGGTTCGGCTTGTCCGATCGACATACCGGAAAACCGTTCCGCGACCGGGGAACGGCCGCCGTACGCTGCCCCCATGCCTCTCGTGGATCTCAGTACGCCCGCCGACGACTTCAACGCGGACCCGTACCCCTTCTACGAGGCACTGCGCACCGCCGGCCCCGTCCACCGACTGGTCCTGGGAAGCGACCGCACCTGGCTGGTGGTCGGTCACGAGGAGGCCCGGCAGGCCCTGACCCACCCGGCACTGTCGAAGAACTGGCTCGGATCCGACCTGTTCGCGAACACCCCCGTCCATGCCGTCGCGACCAACATGCTGGACGCGGATCCGCCCCACCACACCCGGCTGCGCCGCCTGGTGGCCCGCGAGTTCACCTCCCGCCGCGTGGAGTCCCTGCGGCCCCGTGTCCAGCGGATCACCGATGAGCTGCTCGACGCGATGGCGGCCCGGCCCGACCGCCGGGCCGACCTGATCGCGTCCTTCGCGGTACCGTTGCCGATGACCGTCATCTGCGAACTCCTGGGCGTCCCGGGCCTGGACCGGGCGCGGTTCCGCTCCTGGTCGGGCGAGATCGTCGCCCCGCTGGACGGGGTGGGCGCGGACCCCCGCGTCCTGGAGGAGATGACCGCCTACCTCTTCGAACTCGTCGCGGCCAAGGCCGAGGACCCGGGCGAGGACCTGCTCAGCGCCCTGATCCGGACCCGTGACGAGGACGGCGGCCGGCTCTCCCCGGACGAGCTGATCGGGATGGCCTTCCTGCTGCTCGTCGCCGGTCACGAGACCACCGTCAACCTGATCGGCAACGGCGTACGGGCCCTGCTCGCGCACCCCGGGCAGCTGGCCGCGCTGCGCGCCGACCCGGACGGGCTGATCGACGGGGCGGTGGAGGAGATGCTCCGCTACGACGGCCCCGTACAGCACGCCACGTACCGCTTCGCCGCCGCGGACCTGGAACTGGGCGGCGTCCCCATCGCGGCCGGCTCCTCCGTCCTGGTCGCCCTCGCCGGGGCGGACCGCGATCCGGCGCGGTTCGCGCAGCCGGCGGCGGACGTCTTCGACATCCGCCGCTCCGGGCCGGGCCACCTGGCCTTCGGCCACGGCATCCACTTCTGCCTCGGCGCCCCGCTCGCCCGCATGGAGGGCCGTATCGCGATCCGGTCGCTGCTGGAGCGTTTCCCGGACCTTGCCGAGGACCCGGCGTCGGGCCCGCCGGACTGGCTCCCGGGCGGCCTGATGCGGGGCGTGACCCGGCTGCCCCTGTACTGGTGAGCGCCCTCGTTCAGCCCTGACCCTTGCGGGCCAGCAGGAAGCCCTGGGGCGACTTCTCGTCGGGGGCCGGCTCGCGGACCAGGCGGGCCACCTCGGTCAGTCCGGCGCCGACCAGCAGCTCGCCGATCAGCCCGGGCGGGTTCCAGTACACGTCGAGGTCGACCGGATGCCCGTACGCGTGGTCCAGCCGGATCCTCTCGTCGCCCGCCGTGAAGGCGATCAGGAGGTGGCCGCCCGGCGCCAGGACGCGGGCGAACTCCGTGAACAGCGACGGCAGCCCCGAGGGCGGGGTGTGCACGGTGGAGTACCAGGCCAGCACCCCGCCGAGGACCCCGTCGGCCACGTCCAGGGCCGCCATGGAGCCCACCTCGAACCGCAGCCCCGGATACGTCCGCCGGGCCACCGCCACCATCGCCGGGGACAGGTCGACGCCGAAGGCCCGTACGCCGAGCCTGTCCAGATGAGCCGTCACCCGGCCCGGACCGCAGCCCAGGTCGGCCACCGCCCGGCCCCCGCCGCCGGCGTCGTCGCGCACGTAATCGGCGAAGGCGGCCAGCATGGCCCGGTCCAGCGGCTTTTCGGCCAGTTCGGCGCTGACCAGCCGCGCGTAGTCGACGGCGACGGCGTCGTAGGACGCCCGTACGGAGCTGAGGTACGAGGTCTCTGTCATGCCCCTGAACAGTAGCCTCCGGAGTCCCTCCGAGGGGAAACCGAGCAAGTGCTCCCAGTCACCCACCGGCCAGCGGATTGGGCAGTTCCGCCCACTGGTCGCCGGGGACCCCGGGGCTCAGCCGCATCAGCGTGAGCGCCTTGGTCGGCAGCGGCCCGGTCAGCAGTGCCTCGGTGTCCGGGCCGGCCGGCAGGGCGGCCGCCTCGGCGAGGGCCTCGGCGAAGGCCCTGGCCGACCCCGCCGTGGCGCCGATCGCCCCCGTCAGCAGGGACCCGAACAGCTTGCGCCGCAGGACCGGCACCTCGTCGGTGACCAGCCTGCCGGACAGGGGCGGCACCGGCAGGCCGTGCCGGGCCAGCCGGGCGGGGCTGATCCGGATGTCGGCGAGATCGCGGTAGACCAGCCGCACCGGGGCGCCGGTGGGGGAGAGGACGACGAGCAGGTTCTGACCGTGGGCCTCCAGAGCCACCCCCAGATCCAGCACCCGCAGGCACACGGAGAGCGCGAGCCGGGCGAACTCGGCCCGCCAGGCCGCCGACCGCGCCGGCTCGTAGGAGGCCAGGGACGCCACCGGGAGCACCCGCTCACCGGCCGCCGCGTGCGCGTACACCTCCGGCGGTTCGCGCAGCACGGCCGCCAGGTCCGGGCTGTGCGCGGTCGTGGCGCCCAGGGTGCGCGTGATGTGCAGCCGGCCGTCGAGCCGCTCGGTCAGGCCCTGGGCGAAGGCGGAGACCGCCGCCGCGGTCTCGATGGAGTAGAGGGAGATGTCCCGCACGGACGAGGTCAGCCGCGCGCTCAGCGCTGTCTTCACATGCGCCCCGCCGTCGGCGGGGGCCAGCGTGCGCAGGGCCATCAGCGGGTGCGCCGCGAATCCGCCGCGCACCCGCTCGTGCTTCAGGACGTGCGCCGCCTGCCAGGGATGTACGGGGACCAGAATCCGGGTCCCGTCCCGCAGCCCCGCCGGCCAGTCACCGGTGACCAGGCACTCCTCGGCCCGTACGGCGACCAGCCCGAGCTCCACCACCGTCCGGTGCTCGGGCGCGTACGCCAGCTGCTCGGCCACCGAGAAGCCCGGCCGGGAACGGCAGTTCGGGTGGTACGGATGCCCGTCGACCACCCGCTGCTCCCACTGCCAGGTGTCCCGCGGGGCAGGATCGTCGGTGGCGGACGGCTGCCCGGCGCGGGAGAGCGCGAGCGAGGCCGTACAGGCGTCCAGCTCGGCGGCGAACGGCTCCCCGTGCGGCACCCCGAGGGCCGTCACCAGCCGCGCCGCCTGCCGGTGCGGCCTGCCGTCGAGCAGCAGCTCGCTCACGTACGGCGCGGTCGCGTACGGATCCGGCAGCGGGCCCTCCAGCCTGGCGCCCCCGGCCACCAGGACGGTCAGGCCGTCCGGCGCCCGCTCCCGGCCCACGACCCAGGGCAGCGGTTCGAAGGCCAGGGCCCGCCAGAGCCGGGTCAGCACGGCCGCCCGCGCGCCCTCGAGCGCGGCCGCGTACGACGGCCCGAGCGACGGTCGGACATCGGCCAGTTCGGCGGCGAAGGCCTCTTCGGCCGGGGAGGGGGAAAGATGCATGCTGAGGCTCCGGCATCGGAATATCGCTTTACGGGATGATCAAGTAATGATTGCGGATACCCAAGATCACGGCTGGTGGTTGCGCCCTGCGAACCCCCGGCGCACCGGATGGACCGAATGGAATCAGTGGACCTCAACACCGCCGCCGACGCGTATGCCGCCACCCCGCTCCTGAACTGCCTGCTCAGGGAGGCGGCCGACCCCGCCGAGGGGTACGGGGCGGGCGCGGCCACAGATGCGCGCGTCCACCGGCTGCGCGGCAGTGGACGGCTGCTGCGGGTGGGCGGCGGACGCCGGGACCTGCGCCCCGAACTGCGCGCGGCGGACAGCTGGCACCCGCTCGACCACACCGAACTGGTCAAAGTCGTCTCCGACGAACTGACCCGTTTCACCGGCCTCCCCAACGACGAACTCCCCGTCGAGATCACCGACAGCCGGGACGCGATCGCCGCGCTGCTGGCCGCCCGGTCCGCCGCGCAGCCCCCGGCGGACCCGTACCTCCTCTCGGAACAGTCCCTCGTGATGGGCCACCCGCACCACCCCGCCCCCAAGGCCAGGGGCGGGGCCCCGGCCGGAAACTGGTTGCCGTACGCGCCCGAGGCCTACGCCCGCTTCCCGCTGGTGCTCCTCGGGCTGCGCGAGGACCAGGCCGTCGAGGAGGGCGGCCCGGCCTCCTCCACCGCGATCGACTCCCTCGCCGACGCCCTCGACGGGCCGAGCGCCCCAGCCGGATACCGGCTGCTGCCCGCCCACCCCTGGCAGCTCGACCTGGTCGCCGAGCGGCCCGCGGTGCGCGAGGCCTTCGCCGACGGGCGGCTGCTGCGCCTGGGCGAGAGCCGGCGGCCGGCCTGGCCGACCGCCTCGATCCGGACCCTGTACGTACCGGAACCGGCGGCCGACCTCTTCGTGAAGTTCAGCCTCGACGTCCGGATCACCAACGACGTCCGCCGGCTGTGGCGCCACGACCTGCTGAAACTGCGCCGCACCGACGCGGCCGTCGAGTCCGCTTTCGCCGCGCTGCGCCGGACCGGCTCGCCGGCGGCCTGGCTGGCCGACCGGGGCTACCGCACCGCCGCCTTCGCCTTCGAGGAGCTCGCCGTCCTGGTCCGCGACGGCCTGCACGCCCACACCGTGCCCGACGCCACACCGCTGCTGGCCGCCGCGCTCGCCGAGGGGTATCCGGGCAGCCCGCCGACCGGGACCATCGACCCGGTCCGGTGGTGGCGGGCGTACCTGCGCCAGGTGGTGCCGCCGGTGCTGGAACTGTTCGCCCGGCACGGCATCGTGCTCGAGGCCCACCTCCAGAACACCGTGGTCGCCGTCGACGCCGCCGGCCTGCCGGTGCAGGCTCTCTTCCGGGACGCGGAAGGGGTCAAGACGCTGCCGGACCTGCCGCGGGCCGACGGCTGGCAGCGCCTGGTCTACTGCCTGGTCGTCAACAATCTGATGGAGATCGCGGGCGCGCTGGCCGGACGCCACCCGGACACCGCGCCGCACCTGTGGCCGGCCGCACGGGAGGAGTTCCTGCGCTACGACAGCGCCCGGGGCCTCCCCGAGATCGCCGAACTGCTCACCGCCGCGACCGTGCCCGGCAAGACCAACCTGCTGCTGCGCTGGACACGGGCGGACGGCGCGGACGCCCGCTACCTGCCGCTGGCGAACCCGCTGCGCGAGTAGGCCGCTCCTGCGCCCGCCCGAAGGGTCAGGGCCCGGAGAGGCCCAGCAGGTCCGCCGCGTTCGTGTCGAGGATCGCCGTGGCCTCCTGCGGGCTGAGGCCCGACTCGCGGACGTAGTCCACGGCGCGTACGAAGACTTCCCCGTCCTCGTACGGGAAATCCGTGCCGAGCACGAGACGACCGGCCCCGAAGGACGCGGCCGCGGCGGCCAGCGCCGGTCCGTGCACATGGCTGACCGTGTCGTACCAGAGGCGGCCGACGGCCACCGAGGGGAGTTCGGGGGTCTGCGGGGACTCGAAGGCCAGATGGTCGTCGAGCCTGCGGGGCAGCAGCGGGAGGGCGCCGCCCAGGTGCGAGGCGAGAATGCGCATCCGCGGATAGCGCGCGGGAATGCCCGCCAGGATCAGGTGCATGATCGCCACGGTGTCCTCGACCGGCGCTCCGACCATCCACGTCATGCCGTGCTCCGTGATCAGCGGGCTGGCGGCGCCCTCACCGGCCGGATGGATGCACAGGACGGCGCCGCGCCGGTCGAGCTCCTCGTAGAGGGGGTGGAACACCGGATCGGCCAGGGTGCGGCCGAGAACGGTCGTGGTCACGCCCACGCCGACCGCGCCGAGGTCGTCGAAGGCACGGGTGACCTCGCGCAGCGCGGCGTCGACGTGGGGAAGGGGCAGTGCGGCGAAGGCGCGGAAGCGTCCCGGAAAACGGGCCACCAGCTCGGCGTACGACTCGTTCGCCGCACGGGCCAGCGCCGCGGCTTCCGGCTCGCCCGGCAGATGCGGGGACTGCGGTGCGACGGAGAGCACCTGGAGGTCGATGCCGGCCCGGTCCATCAACGCGAACCGGTGCTCCAGGTCGGCCTCGGTCGCGGCGGCGCCGATCCCGCGCTGGGTGCCCGTGTCGGTCTTCCCCAGTCGTTCGAGGCGGTCGAGGTAGTCCACGGTCCACAAGTGCGCGTGCACGTCGATACGCAGAGCGCTCACCCTTCGATGGAACGCCTTTCGCGCGGCGCGGGCCAGTCGAGGGGCGCGTTCCACGGGCGCCCTCACGGGATCCCGCTGCCTTCCGCCGCGCCCGGTGCCCTACGGGCGGAAGTGCGCGCGGTGCTCGTGGAGGAAGGCGTCGAGGGTGCGGGGCGGGCGGCCGAGGATGTCGGTGACGGTGGTGGTCGGGGCCTCGGGCCGGGCGATGGCGAGTTGCTGTATCTCGGTCACGTGGTCGGCGAGCCAGCGGGGCATGCGGGCGTGGCGGATGAGGTGGTCGCGCAGCTCGTCGGGGCCGAGGTGGACGTAGCGGATCCGACGACCGGTCAGGGCGGTCAGTCGCGAGGCGAGTTCGGGGTGGGAGACGGCTTCGGGTCCGGTCAGGGTGTAGGTGCCGCCGGCGATGTCGGTCCGGGTGAGGGCGGCGGCCGCGACGTCTGCGATGTCGCGGCAGTCGATGTAGGTACAGGGCGCCTCGCCCGTCGTGCCGAGGATGATGCCCTGGGCGACGGTGGGAGCCAGGCGCAGGAGGTTCTGTGTGAACGCGTAGGGGCGCAGGACGGTGTGGGCGAGGCCGCTGGCGCGCAGGTGTTCCTCGATGGCGTGGTGTCCGCGGGAGACGGCGACCGGGGAGTCGGGTTCGGCGGCCGGTGCGGAGATCTTGACGATGTGTCCGATGCCGGCGCGGGCGGCGATGTCGATGACGCGGGTTTCGAGTTCCACCTGTGCGGGGCTGTTGGCCATGGCGAGGAAGAGCTGGTCGGCGCCCTGGAAGGCGGTGTGCAGCGAGTGGGGGTCGGTGGCGTCGGCGTACTGCACCTCGACGGGCACTCGGTGTGCGCCGGTCGTCCCGGGGATCGGCGTGTGCGGGGTACGGGTCAGTGCGCGGACGGGTGTGGAGGGGGTGCCGGGCGTGTCGGACGTGAGGAGGCTGCGCAGGAGGGCGTTCCCGGTCGCTCCGGTCGCTCCCATGACAACGATCATCGTGTGCTCATTTCCTGGTGACTTCCCGGCGGCGGACGCCGCCGGGCGGGCTATGCGGCGGACGCAGTGGTGGCGCTGCGCCAGCGCAGGGTGACGATGGTGGTGGCGAGCGCCGCGGAGACGGGCAGGTCCACGCGCAGGCGCTCCAGCCACGGGGTGGCGGGGACCTGGGTGTGGGCGGGCAGCCACTGGGCGCTGGACCATCCCAGCAGGGCCGCCGCGGCGACGGCGGTGAGGACGAGTGCCGCGGTCAGCACGCCGCGCGGCGCGGTGACGGTCCACCGCCGGGGCCGTCCGCCGTTCCTCAGCCAGGTGCCGACCAGGAACGCCACCGCGGCGGAGGTGCCGGCGATGGAGGTGCAGGCGGCGACGGCCAGGTCCGGCTGCCCGGTGAGGACCCCGGCCGTACCGGCCGTCAGTGCCGGGGCGGTGTAGGCGGTCAGCACCTCACGCCACAGGGTGAACGGCCGGGACGGCCGGGACGGCCGGGAGGGCCGGGAGGGCCGGGAGGGCCGGGAGGGTGCTCGGTCTCGGCCGGTTCTGTCCTTCGTCGGGGGCATGCTGGCCTCTTTCTCGGGTGTGAGAGGGGAGTAAGGTAATTAGGCAGCTAACTATTGCCTCGCAAAAAAGGGCCCCACCCGGAGAGCGGGGCCACGATGCGGCGGGGGCGGCTCAGTCGGCGGCCAGGGCCGCACTGCCGCGTACGACACGGGCGAGCAGATCCAGGAACACCGCGCGCTCCTCGACGGAGAGCCCGCCCACCATCGCCTCGAGCCGCCCGAAGTGGTCGGATGCCATGTCGCGCAGACGCTGCGCTCCGCGCGCGGTCAGGACGGCGACCGTGCCCCGGCCGTCCTCCGTGGACGGTCGGCGGGCGATCAGGCTCTCGCGCTCGAGGCCGTCCAGCAGGCCGGTGACCGTGGCCCTGGAGACGCCGAGGTCTTCTGCGAGGCGCGAGGGGGACTTCTCCCCGCCGTGGTCCTCGAGATCGGCGAGCAGGCGGTAGCGCCCCGTCGACAGGCCGAACCTGGCGAAGTGCGCCTCGGCCGCCCGGCCGACCCGCGCGCCCGCCGAGATCAGTCGCACCGCGACCAGTACCGCCTGCGGGTCGACTTCCAGGCCGTAGTGCTCGACCTGCCGCCTGGCCTGGTCCAGGGTGGGTGCCTCGCCGTCGATGCCGTCCCTCGTCATGGAATTAATATGGCGGCTAATCACTTCTCGTGTCAAGGCGCTCCGGTCCGCATCCCTGGGCTCGGCGGGCTTCTGCGAGCGACTGGGGTCGCCCTCGTGGGGAGCGCCCGGGCGCGGGTGCGGAATCGGCCAAGGTGTCCCTCGAGTCCGATCCGTACTCACTGATAGGTATAGACCAATGCTACGTTGAGGAGGCAGACCGCGCAGTCCTTGACCACCCGTCAGAGGAGAAGCCATGCCCTCCCCTTCGCGGGGCGGCGGCCAGGCCGCCATGCCCAAGTACCAGCGGATCGCCGCAGCGCTGCGCGGCGATCTCGACCGTGCCGCACACGCCCCCGGCGGCAGACTGCCCTCCGAGCGCACCCTCGCCGCCCGTTACCAGGTCAACCGACAGACCATCAGGGCGGCCCTCCAGCACCTGCGCGAGGACGGCCTCGTCGTCACCGGCCGACGCGGCACCCGCCCCGCCGCCACCGTTGTCCCCACCGTCCCGGCCGTCCCCACCATCCCCACCGTCCCGGCCGTCCCCACCATCCCCGCCGCCTCGGGCGTCTCCGCGCTCCCGGCCCCGGCGCCCTCCGCCGCGCCCGCGCCGACCCGGAGCCGGATCGCCTTCGTCACCGTCCCGCCCTCGCTCGCGACCCTCCTCGGCATGGCCGGCGGAGACCGCACCCTGGTCCATCACCACCGCGAACGCGGGCCGGCCGGAGAGACCCTCCGGGACGCCGTCACCTACTTCGATCCCGGGGTCGTCGCCCGGAGCCCCGAACTGGCGGTCCTGCGGAACCGGACGGCGGGCACCGGCGAACAGGACCTCATCCCCCTGCGCCGCTGGCTCGACCGGGCCGCCGCGGGCGGCAGGGTCGCCGAGACCCTCACCATGACCCGCGTCACCCACCCGCAGGCCTCCGCCCGGACCTGCGGCCTGACCGTGCGCCGCACCCTGCACGACAGCTCCGGCCACCTGCTGGCCGTCACCGACCTCGCCTTCCCCACCTGGGACCGCCTCACCTTCCACCGGGACCGCCGCGACCACGCGACCACCGGTTTCCGCATCACATAGGTCGCCCACGGCGCGCTGTGGCCTCGGCCACACCCCGGGAGGCGGGTTTTCGGGCCCGGCGGCCGGTCCGGCCGCCGGGCCGCGGCCCCAACTCGCCCCCGAGGGGGCGGTGTACCGGTCCTGGGTCGCCGGCCGCGGTCCGGCCGGGGGTGTCAATCCGCGGGCGCGGAGCCCGTGCCGGGTGCGTGAGGAGGATCACCCTTGCGTTTGCTGGGGTGAATGCCGGGAATCGGCGCTGCTGGAGCGGAACCACGTCCTCCGGCCATTCGTGCCGCAGGCGCGGCGCACACGGGCAGATCCCGTCCCGCTCCACGGCCCGCCGGTCCGCCGGCGCGCGCCGTACTTGGTACGACCCGTGAGGTGTATGTGTCCACGCTCCAGGCCGAGCACGTCTACAAGGTGTTCGGGAGGCGCCCCGCCGACAGCGCAGCTGCCGTCCGCGCGCTCCAGAACGGCGCCGACCGCGACGAGTTGCGCGCCGACGGGACCACGGCTGCCGTGATCGACGCCTCCTTCGACGTGCAGCCCGGCCAGATCTTCGTGGTCATGGGCCTCTCGGGATCCGGCAAGTCCACTCTGCTGCGCATGCTGAACGGCCTGCTCGAGCCCACCTCGGGACGCATCCTCTTCGGCGGCCAGGACCTCACCGGGCTGAACGCGAGCGAGCTGCGCCACGTCCGGTCCACCAAGATCTCCATGGTCTTCCAGCACTTCGCCCTGTTCCCGCACCGCAACGTGCTGGAGAACGCCGGCTACGGCCTCGAGGTGCAGGGCGTGCCCCGCCCCGAGCGCGAGCGGCGCGCCACCGAGGCCCTCGCCCTGTGCGGGCTCGAAGGCTGGGAGAAGTCCTGGCCCGACGAGCTCTCCGGCGGTATGCAGCAGCGCGTCGGCCTGGCCCGGGCGCTGGCCACCGACGCCGACCTCCTGCTGATGGACGAATCCTTCAGTGCGCTGGACCCGCTGATCCGCCGCGATATGCAGGACCAGCTGCTGGAGCTCCAGAAGCGGCTGAAGAAGACCATCGTCTTCATCACCCACGACCTCAACGAGGCCATGCGCCTCGGCGACGGCATCGCCGTCATGCGCGACGGCCGCATCGTCCAGCAGGGCACCGCCGAGGACATCCTCACCCGACCCGCCGACGACTACGTCGCCTCCTTCATCCAGGACGTGGACCGGTCCCGCGTGCTGACGGCCGACGCCGTCATGGACGATCCGGAGCCCACCGCCGACGCCTGTGACTGTCCCACCGTCACCGCCGGGACCCCGCTCGCCGACCTGTGCGCCGTCAGCGCCCGGGTCCCGCACGCCGTCGCCGTCACCGACGCGGAGGGCTCCGTCATCGGCTCCGTACCCCAGGACCGCCTCATCGCCTTCATCGGTGACGAACAACGGCCCCCGATGTACTGCGCGGAGGTGGCCGCGTGATGCCCCGCCTTCATCTCGGCGCCTGGGTCGACAGTGGAGTCGACTTCCTCCAGAGCCACCTCTCCTGGCTGTTCGAGGCCATCAGTTCGCTGGTCACCGGCCTCTACGACGGCATCGACGCCGTGCTCTCGGCCCCCGCCCCGCTGCTCTTCGCGGGAATCCTCGCGGTCGCCGCCTGGTGGCTGCGCGGCCTGCTGGCCGGTGGGCTCGCCTTCGCGGGCTTCGCGCTGGTCGACTCCCTCGGCCTGTGGGAGGACGCCATGTCCACCCTGTCCCTGGTGCTGGTCGCCACGCTCGTCACCCTGGCCTTCGCGATCCCGCTCGGCATCCTCTCGTCCAGGTCCGACCGGGTCAGCGCCCTCCTGCGGCCGGTCCTGGACTTCATGCAGACCATGCCCGCCATGGTCTACCTGATCCCCGGCATCATCTTCTTCGGGGTGGGCGTGGTGCCCGGCATCATCGCCACCATCATCTTCTCGCTGCCGCCGGGCGTCCGGATGACCGAGCTCGGCATCCGCCAGGTCGATCCGGAACTGGTCGAGGCCGCCGAGGCCTTCGGCACCAGCCCGCGCGACACCCTCGTACGCGTCCAGCTCCCGCTGGCCCTGCCCACCGTCATGGCGGGCGTCAACCAGGTCATCATGCTGGGCCTGTCCATGGTCGTCATCGCCGGCATGGTCGGCGGCGGCGGACTCGGCGGCGCCGTCTACAAGGCCATCGGCAATGTCGACATCGGCCTCGGTTTCGAGGCGGGCGTCTCCATCGTCATCCTCGCCATGTACCTGGACCGGATGACCGGGGCGCTCGGCCGCCACGTCTCCCCGATCGGCCGCCGTACGCTCGCCAAGGCGCGGGCCGCCGCGACCGGCGCCGCCAAGCTGTGGAACCACCGCCCCCAGCCCGCGTACGCGATCAGCGGCGCCGTGGTCCTGGCGCTCGTCGCGGGCGGCCTGAACACCTTCGGCGGCTCCACCGCCGAGGAGGGCCCGGCCGGCGCCGCGAACACCGGCAAGGGCCGCACCCTGTCCGTCGGCTACATCCCGTGGGACGAGGGCATCGCCTCCACCTTCCTGTGGAAGGAACTCCTGGAGCGGCGCGGCTACAAGGTCGACGCCCGCCAGCTGGAGGCCGGGGCCCTGTACACCGGCCTGGCCGGCGGCCAGCTCGACTTCCAGACCGACTCCTGGCTGCCCGTCACCCACGCCCAGTACTGGGAGAAGTACGGGAACAAGCTGGAGGACCTCGGATCCTGGTACGGCCCCACCTCGCTGGAGCTGTCCGTGCCCTCCTACATGAAGGACGTGCACTCGCTCGCCGACCTCAAGGGCAAGGCGGACCGGTTCAAGGGCCGCATCATCGGCATCGAGCCGAGCGCCGGCGCGATGTCGATCCTCAAGGACAAGGTCCTGAAGGACTACGGCCTCGACGGCGAGTACAAGGTCGTCGACGGCTCCACTCCCGGCATGCTCGCCGAACTGAAGCGGGCCTACGAGAAGAAGGAGCCCGTCGCGGTCGTGCTGTGGTCCCCGCACTGGGCGTACTCCTCCTACGAGCTGACCAAGCTCGAGGACCCCCGGGGCGCCTGGGGCAAGGGCGACGGCATCCACACCCTGGCCCGCAAGGGCTTCGGGGAGGACGAGCCGAAGGTCGCCGAATGGCTGAAGTCCTTCAAGCTCACCGAGGAGCAGCTGACCGGCCTGGAGGCGAAGATCCAGGAGACCGGCAAGGGCAAGGAGCAGCAGGCGGTCCGCGCCTGGCTCCAGGACAACCCCGAGGTCGACCGGCTCGCCTGACGCCCGAGGCGGCCGGACGGCGAAGGCGCCGCCGCACGCAGGACCCGTACGTCGTACGGTCCCGCGCGCGGCGGCGCCTTCGTCATGCCCGGGGCGGCTCAGCCCACCAGTACCCGGTCCGGGGTCCGCTGCGGGTCGGTGTCGCCGGTGTCCGCGCCGGAGCGGCGCGGGCGCACCGGCCACCACAGGGACCGGCCCAGGAGGGTGGCCAGCGCGGGCACCAGCACGATCGACAGGACGAAGGCGGAGAGCATGATCCCGAGGGCCGTGGCGAAGCCGATCTGCTGGGTGGAGGGGGCGGGGGTCACGGCCAGGCCGCCGAAGGAGGCGGCCAGCACCAGGCCCGCCGTGGCGATGGCGGGCGCCGTGTGCCGGACGGCGCGGCCGACCGCGGCGCGGGCCGGACCCGGCCGGGCCATCTCCTCCCTGATCCGGTCGCTCATCAGGATGTTGTAGTCGGTGCCCAGCGCGACCACGAACAGGAACAGCACGAGCGGCAGGGTGAAGTCCACCCCGGGCCGGTCCAGGGCGTGCTGGAACACCAGGGTCGAGGCGCCGAGGGTGGCGGCGAAGCCGAGCCCGACCGCGGCCAGCAGGATCACCGGCGCCAGCAGACTGCGCAGCAGGGCGAGCAGGATGAGTGCGATGAGCGCGGCCGCCACCGGGAAGACCACCCGCAGGTCCTTGTCCACCGCGGTCGCGATATCGGCGAAGATCGCCGCTGTGCCGCCCACGTGCGCCTCCGTACCGGCGGGGGTGTGCGCCGCGACCGCGGACCGGACCGGCCCCGTCACCAGGTCGCGCGCTTCCTGTCGCTGCGGGTCGGCGGTCAGGAACAGGTCGATCCGCGCGGCCCGCCGGTCCTCGGTCAGCACGGTGTCCGCGACCTGGCCCACGCCGGCGACCCCGGCGAGCGCCTGGGACAGTCCGCCGAGGCGCTCGGAACTCAGGGCGGCGCCGTCCGAGGAGGTGACGAACACAGTCGTCGGGTCCGACACTCCGGCCGGCAGGGCGTGGGAGATCTCGGCCGCGGTGGCCACGGCGGCGGTTCGCTCCCCGCCCCCGCCGCCCTGGCCGTAGTCCATGCGGATCCCCATGACCCCGGCGGCCAGCGTGCCGAGCAGCGCCACCGAGGCCAGGACCAAAGTGAAGGGACGACGGGCCACCCGCTCGCCCATCCGCGCGGCGGAGCCCGCGCGGGGCGCCCGCTTCAGGGCCCGGGAGGGCCAGAACATCTTGCGGCCGGTGACCGCCAGCAGGGCCGGCATCAGCGTCAGGCTGCCCAGCAGCATCACCAGTACGGACAGCGCGATGGCCGGCCCGAGGACCCGGAACTGGCCGAAGGAGGCCACCCCGAGCGTGGCGAACGCCGCGACGATGGTCAGGGCCGCCGAGGTGATGGCCGTACCCACCCGCCCGGCGACCTGGGCGGCCGCCTCATGCCCGGACTGCCCGGGGTGTTCGCGCAGCTGCTCCCTGAAACGGAAGAGGAGGAACAGGAAGTAGTCGATGCCGATGCCCATCAGCACCACGCTGATCAGACTCGGTGTGGACTCGGCCAGTCCGGTCCCGGTCAACAGCGCGGCGCCGACCACCACGCCCGCCGCGGCGCCACCGATGATGCTGACGGCGAGCAGCGGCAGCAGGGCCGCCAGGGCGCTGCGGAAGACGAAGACGTGCAGCAGGACGATCACCAGGAGCATGGCGATGCCGACGGCCGTCGACCGGGTCTTCTCGGCGTCCGTCGTGTCCACGCGGTCGGCGATCCCGCCGGTGAAACCGGTGCGCAGGCCCTCCTTCGCGAGCCCCTCCCGGACGGAGTCCCGCAAGGCCCGGTAGGTCTCCTGCACCCCGGGATCGGCGGGGTTCCCGGTCAGTTCGACGGACAGCAGCCGGAAGGGGCGGTCGGGCGCCGTCATGGCCGGACTCACCCGGGGGACCTGTGAGTGGTCCTGCGCGAGGGGCATGGTGTCCTTGGTCCGGGGCATGACGACCCGCTGTCGCGACAACTGCGCGGCCTGCGCGTCGATGCGCCGCTCGTCGGCGGCGCTCAGTGGCGCGTCGTCCGACCGGGCCACCAGGACGGTCAGGAGATTGGCGTCCGGGTCGGCCCCGAACCGGTCCTCGGCGATCTGCAGGGCGGCCGCCGAGTCGTAGTGCGCGGGCAGGAAGCCGCCGCTGCCGGTCTGAATGGCGCGGAAGACGAACGCCTGGCCCAGGACGGTCGCCGCCAATCCCAGGACCGCCCACAGGGCGATCACCTTCCACGGACTTCGCGTCGAGAATCCGGTCAGGGCGCGGATCACTGGTTTCCTCCGGTCTGTGCGGTGCCGGCCGGGGGTTTCCGGCCTGACTCAAGACCATCAGGGGGGAGTGGACGAAACGTCAGGTCGCAGGAGGATCCCCGGTCCGGGACCAGGGTCCGGTCGCCGCCGCCGACCAGGACTGCGGTCCTGGTCCGGACCCCGACCACGGGTGGGCGGCACGGGTGACCCCCGGTGCCAGAATGGGTCTCGACCACCGGGGAGCAGGACCGGCGGCACAGGGGCGGGCGTGGGCTGGGCATGAGTACGGATACGGTGGCGGGCGCGACCGCGATCGCGGGCCCGGGCACAGGGGCGGGGGCGGACGCCGAGGCGGACCGCGGGCCGTGGACCCGCAACGACGCGCTCGTCGCGGTGGCGGCCGCGGCCGCCGACCTCGTCGGCTTCTCCGTGACGACCCTCACGCAGAACGGGACCCTCAGCGTCACCGCGGCCGCCCTGCTGGTGGTCTCGGCGATGTGCCTGCTGGCCCGGCGCGTCAGCCCGGTGCCCGTGCTCGCCGCGGTCCTGGCCCTCTGCGCCCTGGTGAACACGGCCGTTCCGCTGGCGCCGCACTTCACGCTCAGCCTGACGACCGCCCTCTACTCGGTGGCCCGGATCAGCCGCCCCGCCGTGGTCGCGGTCGCGGCGGCCGCGGCGGTACCGCTGGCTTCCGCGGGCCACAGCGGCTGGCCCCTTCCCTTCGGCTGGTGGGGGCTGGCCGGGAACGCGGCCGCCGCGCTCATCACCCTCACCGCGGCCTGGGTGGTCGGCCACCGGCAGCGGGAAGCGGTGACCCAGCGGACACGGCTCGCCGACCGGGCGGTGGCCGAGGAACGCCGCCGGATCGCGCGCGAACTGCACGACATCGTCGCCCACCACATCACCACCATGCAGCTGATGGCCGGCGGGGCCCGCGCCAATCTGGCGTACGACCCGGAGGCGGCCCGGAAGGCCCTCGTCACCCTGGAGGACTCCGGGCGGATGGCGCTGCGCGAGATGCGCCAACTCCTCGACGTGCTGCGGGCGGGGGAGGAGCCGGAACACACTCCGCCGGCGCCGCAGCCCGGGGCCGACGACCTCGCCCGGATCATCACCGAGTCCCGGCTGGCCGGGACGGAGACCGAGTTCACCGTGGACGGCCCGGTCCGCCCGCTGCCGCCGAGCGTGGGCCTCACCGTCTTCCGCATCGTCCAGGAGGCGCTGACCAACACCCGCAAGCACGCCGGCCGGGCGCGGGCCCACGTACGGCTCACGTACGACCGCGACGAGGTGGGCGTGGAGGTGCGCGACGACGGAGCGGGGGCGCAGGTACCACCCGCACGCCCCGCCGCGGCCTCCGGGTACGGTCTGATCGGTATGCACGAGCGGGTCGCCCTGCAGGGCGGAACCCTGGAGGCCGCCGCCCTGACCGGCGGTGGATTCCGGGTGGCGGCCCGTATCCCGGCCCCGGTCCCGGCACCCCTCCCGGGCGCGGGAGCGGGCGAGAGAGAGGAACGGCACGGATGATCCGTGTGCTCATCGCCGACGACCAGCCGCTGGTACGGCGAGGCCTGGCCCTGATCCTGGGCCCCGACCCGGAGTTCGAGGTCGTCGGCGAGGCCGAGGACGGGGCCCGGGCGGTGGCCCTCGCCCGGGAGCTGCGGCCGGACGTGGTCGTGATGGACATCCGCATGCCGGTCCTCGACGGGGTCAAGGCCACCGAGGAACTCGCGTGCACGCTCCCCGGGACCCGCGTCCTGGCCCTCAGCACCTTCGACATGGACGAGTACGTGGTCGCCGCCCTGCGCGCCGGCGCGTACGGCTTCCTGCCCAAGGACATATCCCCGGAGGAGCTGATCGCCGCGGTCCGCATCGTCCACGCCGGCGAGGCCGCCGTGGCGCCGCGGCTGCTCAGCCGGCTGCTCTCCGCCTACGTACGGACCCCCGAGCGGCCGCGGTCGTGGGCGGCCGGGACCCCCGTCGAACTCACCCCGCGCGAGCTGGAGATCTGGCGGCTCATGGCCACCGGCCGGGGCAACGCGGAGATCGCCGCGGAACTGGACATCAGCGTCTCCACGGTCAAGAACCACATCACCGGCATCTTCGGCAAGCTGGGCGTCCGCGACCGCGCGCAAGCGGTGATCGCGGCGTACGAATCGGGCCTGGTGGCGGCCGGCGGTGCGAGCGGTTGATCACCAAGTGCCCGTAAGAGCACCGGATTCCTCCTGCTGTCCGCACCTCTGACCAGCCAAAACACTGGACGATTCGCCCGTGCGCACAGCGGCCCGTCCATGGCACAGTGCGATCAGTCCAACCGCACGACGAGGGAGCCTCCATGCGCGATCAGCACGCCACGCCGCTCACGGCCGCCCCCGAGTGCCTGCCGGAGCCCCGCCCGCTGCCCTGCTGCCCCGTGTGCGCGGACGCGCCGGAACTCATCTCGTGGCGTCAGCGTCCGGGCCGGCCGGTGGTCCTGGTCTTCGACCCCTGCGGCCATCGCTGGTCCTCCCCGGCCCCACCGTTCCTCGCGGTCACCCCACCGCGCCCCGCCTAGCCGGTCCGCGCAGCAGGCCCGTCGTTCCCCTCGCCGCCCGCGATCCGCGGACGGCGAAGCGCTTTTCCGGCGGCCGGCGGCGGCCTGACCTGCGGCAGGAGCGCGGCCTCACCCATTCGGCGTAACTGCGGTCGATGTGCTCCCCAAGGGTCCTGCCGGTGCCGGGGGTCGGAGCACGTCGTGGCATCCCTGTCACGGGGGTTCGTAGCGGTGGCGGGTGTTCGGGTCCTGTGCCTTCCATGGAGGCAGGCATGTCCGGCTGTGACGGTGCCGTGGGCCCCGCCCCGTACGACCCCGGGCGACCCCACCCGCATCGGACTGCTTTTGCCCCGGCCCACGAGAGGCCGACTTCTCACCAGGCACGCGGTCCGCATGAGGCCGGCCGATCACTCGTCACAGTCGCAGTCGCACGTCCATTGAGGAAGGGAAACGCCATGCTGTCGACACCCCAGGCCTTCGGGCAACTCACGGTGTGCTTCTGGGACCCATCCGATGGCTCCCTGCCGGATGACTCCTGGTACAGCCTCGTCCTTGTGGGGTTCGAGGGCACCCAGATGGCCGGGATCGTCATCTTGGTGAAGGAGACCGACCCGGCCCCGGACAACCCCCTGCTGTGTGCTCCCGTTCGCTTCGACCAGCTCGGTGACATGGCCTGGCGGCCGGTGGCACCGGACGGATACCTGGCCCTCTCTGATGTGTTCGAACCCGAGGGGGGTGACCCCAACAGCTGCGGTGACGCACGCTGGTGCATGTGTGTGAAGGAAGGGCCGTGGAGCGACGGCCACACCTATGTCAGCACCAACGCGCCTGTGGAGGGCGAATGCGGCCCCTACGGAGGCTGGCGAATTGCGGTCCCCCAGTACACGGGTGATCCGGACGGCATCCTGCTGACGACCGACGGTGCCTTCGTCTACTCGCCCGATGCGGCGCCTGTGGACACCCCCGTTCAAAACCTCCTGAACCTGCCGCCGGTCCTCGTGAGCGGGTCTCCCCCGGCTCCGCCGACCATGGACAGCTACGACGAGCCGGTCGGGCAGACCGTTCCGTCAATCGACCGGACGGTCCTCGTCCCGTTCATCGCCATTCAGGACGGGACGGGCATCGAGTGGCAGCTGGCCAACTCGCCCTACTACACGGTCATCCGCAAACGCAGTTACACCCTGGGCTTGTACGGAAACAATCAAGGGGACAGCACACAAACCCAGTCCCATGCGTACACGTACGGCGTCAGCAGCTCCGAGTCCCAGACGTTCAGTACCTCCGTCGGGGTCACCGTCGGCTTCGAAGGCGGCGTGGACATCTTCTTCGCAGAGGCCAAGGTCTCCACATCGCTGTCGGTCAATCTCGGCTACGCGTCCTCCACATCGGTCACGGACATGGAGTCGGAAACGATCACACAGAACCTCGTCATAGAACCGATGACTGCCGGGGCCATGTACAACGAGACCCATACGATCGACGTTCACCGGCAGGACGGCAGTTCCGCCAGCGTCACGGGTCCTCTCACGTTCCAGGCGTACACCTCCGTCTACTACGTGAGTTACGACGGATCGGGCTCACAGCAGCGACGTGAGCCGGTACGACCGCACGAGCCCAGCCTGCCGCTGCCCGGGATCTGACCGGGCCCGGCCGCCACCGGCGCCCGGCGAGGGGTGACGCCCCCGCCGGGCGTCCGGCATGCTCACCTCAGACGGCGCTCGTACGTTCCGGCGCCACCACGCCGAGCCCGGCCCGGGCGAGCAGCAGCGCAGCGCCCGGTCCGCCCGGTCCGGCCGGTCCGGCCCCCACCACGGCCACATCGACGTCGATCCCCATGCCGCGCACCCTGTCCGCAGGGTTACCTACACCTGTCGGATGCTCAAATCTGCGTGGTGGAAGTCGATTTCGAGCATCATCTTTCATTCAGGGTCGCCGGAGCGCTATCTTGCCGGGAGCATGCCAAGAGCTGTGTCCGGGTTCGGAACCGCACGAGGAGCTGCCCATGAGACTGCCAAGCATCCGCAGGAGCCAGAGCCAGAGCCAGAGCCAGAGCCAGAGCCAGAGCCAGAGCCAGAGCCAGGGTCGGGGTCGGGGTCGGGGTCGGGGTCGGGGTCGGGGTCGGAGTCGGGGCCGGGGCCGGCAAGGCCCGTTAGGCAGCCGGGTGCACCCGGCACGGCGGCGCAGGTGGCGCAACCCGGCCGTCGCCCTGCTCGCCGCCGCCCTCGCCGTCACCGGCCTGGCCGCCGCCGGCCCCCTCGCCGTCCCCGCATCCGCCGCCCCGGCGGAGGCCGCCGGAGCCACCGCCACCGCCGGCAACGTCACCGGATTCACCCGGTCCGGGAACACCTTCACCATCACGGGCTCCACAGGAGCCAAGGCGCGCGTGGTCGTCGCCCGCGCCGACATCTTCCGGCTCTGGCTCTCGCCCGACGGGTTTTTCACCGACGATCCGGCCGGCTCCGACCTCGCCCCCACCACCGACTTCGGTTCCGTGGCCGCGAGCTACTCCGACGCGGGCGCGTACTACCGGATCACCACCGGATCCCTCTCCATCCGGGTCAATAAGAAGCCCCTCCGGTTCTCCGTGTACCGCGCCGACAACACCACCCCCGTCTGGCAGGAGACGCAGCCCACCAGCTGGACCGGCGGCCGGACCACGCAGTACCTGGCCCGCGGCGCGGACGAGCAGTTCTACGGCACCGGCCTGCGCCTGGGCGAGTGGGCGCTGCGCGGCAAGACCGTGCCGATCGCCGTCGACAACAAGTGGCGCGAGAACGACAACGCCAGCCCGGCCCCCTTCTACATGTCCACCAACGGCTACGGCGTCATGCGCAACACCTGGGCCCCCGGCTCCTACGGCTTCAACGCGCCCACCACCCTCGCCCACGACGAGAAGCGCTTCGACGCCTGGTACTTCACGGGCGATTCCCTCAAGTCCGTGCTCGACGCGTACACCGACGTCAGCGGAAAGCCCTTCATGGCTCCCTTGTGGGGCTTCGAGCTGGGCAACGCGGACTGCTTCAACGCCTCCAATCCCGACTACCAGGGCGATCACAACAGGCCGCGCCACCAGACCACGCCCGACGTCGTCGGCTACGCGTCCGACGCCCGGTCGGCCGACATGCCCTCGGGCTGGTTCCTTCCCAACGACGGCTACGGCTGCGGCTACACCGCGCCCCTCAAGTCGACGGTGGACGCCCTGAAGGCCAAGGGATTCCAGACCGGCCTGTGGACCTCCACCGGCCTCGGCTCCATCGCCGACGAGGTGGGCACGGCCGGCAGCCGGGGCGTGAAGACCGACGTGGCGTGGATCGGCAGCGGCTACAAGTACGCCTTCAACGGCGTGCAGCAGGCCGTGGACGGGATCGAGAAGAACTCCGACGCCCGCCGCTACGTCTGGACCGTCGACGGCTGGGCGGGCACCCAGCGCAACGCCGTCGTCTGGACCGGCGACACCCACGGCACCTGGGACGACATGCGCTGGCACGTCCCCGCCATCACCGGAGCGGGCCTGTCCGGCCTCAACTACGCGGCCGGCGACATCGACGGCATCTTCGGCGGCAGCCCGAAGACGTACACCCGGGACCTCCAGTGGAAGGCCTTCACCCCGGCCTTCATGACCATGTCCGGCTGGGGCGCGGCCAACCCGTCGGCCGGCTACCACGACAAGCAGCCCTGGCGCTTCGCCGAGCCCTACCTCTCCGTCAACCGCAAGTACCTCCAGCTCAAAATGCGGTTGATGCCCTACCTGTACACGATGAGCCACGTCGCCCACGAGAGCGGCGTACCCAGCACCCGCGCCATGGTCCTGGAGTACCCCGACGACCCGGTGGCCCGCGGCAACCTCACCAGCGGCCAGTTCATGGCCGGCGACTCCTTCCTCGTCGCGCCCGTCGTCTCCGACACCTCGGTCCGCGACGGCATCTACCTCCCCGCCGGGACCTGGACCGACTACTGGACGGGCCGGACGTACGCGGGCCCGGGGTGGCTGAGCGGGTACCAGGCGCCCCTCGACACCCTGCCGCTCTTCGTCAAGGGCGGCGCCGTCGTGCCGATGTGGCCGCAGATGAACCACACCGGCGAGAAGCCCGTCTCCACCCTCACCTACGACATCCACCCGCGCGGCGCCTCCTCCTTCAGCCTCTACGAGGACGACGGCCGCACCCGCGCGTACCAGTCCGGTGCCTACGCCCGCCAGCGGGTCGACGTCAGCGCCCCGAAGGCCGGCTCCGGCGCGGTCACCGTCTCCGTGGGCGCCCCCACCGGCAGCTACACCGGCAAACCGGCATCCCGCGGCTACGAGTTCACCCTGCACGTGGCCACCGCGCCCGCCACCGTCACGGTCGACGGCGCCCCCGCGACGGGCCTGGCCTCCAAGGCCGCCTACGACTCCGCCGCGTCCGGCTGGTTCTTCGACCCGGCGGACCGCTCAGGAGTGCTCTGGATCAAGACCGGAACGAAGGCGGGCGCCTTCACCGTCTCGGCCACCGGCACGAGTCTCCCCGCGGCCGAACCCCTGCCCGCCACCACCCCGATCGACCGCTCGGCCTGGTCCCTGGTCCACGCCGACAGCCAGGAGACCGCCGCCGAGAACGGCGCCGCCGTGCGTGCCTTCGACGGGAACCCGGCCACGATCTGGCACACCGCCTGGTCCTCCGGCACGCCCGCCGCGCTGCCGCACGAGATCCAGATCGACCTCGGCGCCCGCTACGCGGTGGACGGCCTCGGCTGCCTTCCCCGCCAGGACGGCGGGGTCAACGGCCGGATCGGCGGCTACGAGGTGTACGTCTCCGACAGCACCGCCGACTGGGGAGCGCCCGTGGCGACCGGCACCTTCGCCGACACCGAGGCCGCGAAGCATGTCGCCCTGCCCCCGAGGACCGGCCGCTACCTCCGTCTGAGAGCGCTGACCGAGGCGGGCGGGCGGGGCCCGTGGACCAGCGCCGCCGAGATCACCCTGACCGGCCGCCCCGCCCCGTGACCGTCCGCCCGGCCTCCTGACCGGCCGACAACCCGCCGCATCAGCCGCCGAGTACGGCCCGGCACTCCCGCCGGGCCGGCTCGCTCAACAGCCCGCGCCACCTCGTGAAGAGGGCGAGGAGTGCGGTTCCGTACGCCTCACGGAACGCCGGTTCGATCCGCGCGAGGTCGAGTTCGTTGGCCGCCGACAGCTCGGCGAGGTCCCGCCGCAGCTCCGGGGCGGGGGAGTGGAGGCGGCCGGTGAACCGGTCCCGGAAGGCCGGTTCCTCGCGGTCGAGCGTCGGGTAGGAGGCCGCCCGGTCGCAGGCGGCGTACAGGTACACGATCCCCTCGGCCTCCTGCCCGATCGCCGCGGCCAGCTCGGTCCGCCGGGCGAGCGGCAGCAGGGCGGTGGGGAACCCGTCCGTACCGTAGAACGCGTGGCACAGACCGGCCCGTTGGAGCGCGGGCCGCGCACCCCAGGACGCGAGGAGCTCCCGTACGCGCTCCAGGTGGGCGAGGAGCGTGCCGCCCGGGTGGGCGATGTCCCGCGCACCGAGCGCGCGCAACCATGCGACGGCGTGATCCGACACCGATATCTCCCCCTGTCGCTCCGGTCGGTTCGGGACCGTCCGGGTGGGTCCAGTGGGCCGGGTGGTGGGTCGACACCCGGCCCCGCCCGTGCCTGGGGTCCGGACCCCGTGGCGCGGGCGGGGGACGGGTTGCCGCCCGGGCCCTGCACCGATCCTGATCCCATCCAGAACCCAAGTCAATCCTCCGATTTACTCCCCATATCCAAGCGATACCTTGGGTGTTGTGACTCTCGATGATCTTCGCGTGTTCGTGGCCGTCTGCCGCGCCGGCAGCCTCAGCGCCGTGGCCCGCGACCTCGGCCGCACCCAGTCGGCCGTCAGCCAGCACGTCCGCCGCCTGGAGAAGGAGACCGGCACCGGCCTCCTGGAGCGCCACGCACGTGGCGTCGTACCCACCGAGGCCGGCCGCATCCTCCAGGCGGCCGCCGCCGACGGCATCGCGGGACTCGACGGCGCCCTGCGCCGCGTGGAGGACCTCGTCCGGGGCGGCGGCGGCACCGTCCGCGTCACCACCGGAGCGACGACGGTGCGGCACTTCATGTCCGAGGCCGTCGTCACCTTCCGACGCCGACACCCCTCGGTGAGCCTGGAGTTCCAGACCGAGAACTCCAGCCGCAGCTGCTTCGACGCCCTCGCCGCCGACGACCTCGACCTCGCCTGGATCACCATCGGCGGCCCGGTCCGCGGCATCGAGCAGCGCCCCGTCCTGCGACTGCCCTGGGTACTCGCCGTCGGCGCCGACGACCCCCTGGCCGCCCGCGCCCGCGTCGACCCCGCCGACCTCGCCGGCATCCGCCACATCCGGCTGCCCGAGAACTCCGCCTCGCGCGCCCACCTGGACGCCGCCCTCGCCGAAGCCGGTATCCGGGTGAGCTCCGACACGAGCGTCGCCGACTGGGACACCGCCCTGCTGCTCGCCGAACTAGGCCTCGGACACGCCGTCGTGCCCGCGCTGCCCGGCTGGCAGGTCCCCGGCTCGGACGGCCCGCTGCGCCTCGTGCCGATCCCCGCGCTGCCGCCCCTCGCGGTGGGCTGGGCCGTCCGCCGCCGGTCCGCCCTGGCCGCGCCCGCCCTCGCCTTCGCCGACGAGGTCGCCCGCAGCTGCCGGGCGCGCGCCGCCGGGCAGCAGTGACGCCGCCACCAGGCCCGCCGCGGCCGGCGCGGCCAGGGCCACCAGCGAGGAACCGTGCAGCCCGGAGCCCGCGGCGACCGCGATCCCGAGGGCCGGACCGACGTTCATGGCCGTCTGCTTGAGCCCCCCGACGACCCCGGCGTATCCGGCGGGGGCCTCGCCGACCACGGCCCCGGTGGCGGTGACCATCACGGTGGTGAAGCCCGCGCCGAGCACCCCGAAGGCCACCGGGGAAGCGGAGCCCAGCCCCGCGATCCCGGCGACGACCAGCCCCGTACCGGCCAGTGCGGTCGGGCGCGCCCCGAACCGGCGCAGCGCCAGGCCCGCCACCGGCGCCCCCACGACCATCAGCGCGGTCAGCGGCAGCACCCGCACCCCCGTGGCGAGCGGGTCCAGTCCCTCGACGTCCTGGAGCTGGAACGTGGCCGTGAACAGCGCCCCGAACATGCCCGCGGAGACCACGAGCAGCAGCCCCATCGAGGCCGTCACCGCCATGGACCGGGCCACGGCATGCGGTACGAACGGCCGCGCTGCCCGCCGCTCACGGCGTACGAACAGGGCCGCGAGCCCGGCGGCGCCCCCGAACCCGATGACGGTGGGCGCGGCGGTCCACCCGTACACGGGTACGCCGACCAGCGCGTGCACGAACACCGCGAGGGCCGTCGCCAGCAGGGCCGCACCGGTCACCTCCAGCGGCCCGCGCTCCGTGCCGGCCGAGGCGGCGGCGAAGCCGAGCACACCGATGAGCAGCAGTCGCGGGTGCCCGTACCGGTCGCCGAGGCGCCCGGCCACGACCAGGAACGCGGCCACCGCGAGCAAGTAGGCGGTGCTGGTCCACTGGACCTGCGCCACACCCGCCCCCAGGTCGCGCCGCAGGCTCGGCTGAGCCACGGTCAGTACGGTGCCGTCGAGGGCGACGAGCATGGCTCCCGCCACGCTGACGAGCAGTGAGATCCGCTGCCTCATACGGGCTCCGGACCGAGGTGCGCGTTGACGGCGGCGTCGACGAGCCGGCCGACACCGTCGACACCGCTGCCGAGCATCAGCGGCAGGCTGCCCCAGCGCCACAACTGCGCCACGCCGTGCAGGTTGGCCCACAAGGCGGCGGCGGTGACGGAGGGATCGGCGGCCCCGCAGTGGCGGACGAGCGTGACGAGGAGATCGAACATCGGGATCGTCGTCTCGCGCAGCCGCGGCTGATCGGAGGGTGCCCGGCCCGTACTGTCCAGCAGATCGTGCCGGAACATCAGCTCGAACATCCCCGGGTGCTCCAGCGCGTAACCGACGTACGCGCACCCGATCGCCCGCACCCGTTCCCGCGGGGACGACTCCCGCGCACCGGTCGCACCGGTCGTGAAACGCACGCCGAGTTCCTCGAACCCCCGCCGGGCGATCGCCGACAGCAGCGACTGGTGGGTGGGGAAGTACCGGCGCGGCGCCCCGTGCGAGACGCCCGCGCGCCGGGCGATCTCCCGCAGGCCCAGAGCCCCGGCACCCTCGCTCAGGACGAGCTCCACACCCACATCGATCAGCCGCTCCCGGAGCGGTCTCTCCTGGTCCATGGCCCCTGTCTACCGCACGTGAGTAGACAGTGTCTACTCCACCGGAGGCCCGGTCCCGCGGTGCGGGGGATGATGGGGAGGCGACCCCACGGCCGGTGGAGGAGGTGTACGTGCCATGACGGAGCACGACGGCGGTCCGGCGGCGCGGAAACTGGAGGAGGGCCGGCTGCTCAAGGAGCTGGAGGCCATTCACCGCACGCGCCACGAGACCCTGCTGCACGGGTCGGACGACGCCCTGGTCACCCACACGAAGCGGATGAACGAGCTGGAGCACGAGTACGTCCGCCGCCACCCCCAACGCGCCCAGACCCCCGGCCGCACCCGCTCGGGCGCCCGCGCCCGCACCGACGGAGACTAGGCCGTTCTGACGCGCGGTTGCGCCGCGTGGGCCAGGATGCGGCGCGTGTGGTCAGGAGGCGGGGTCGAGGAGGGGGCCGAGGGCGGTCGGCAGGTGCTGCCAAGCCTTGCGGCCGGCCGTGAACTCGGCGTCGGTCAGCAGGCAGGAGCCGAGGAGCCCGGTCAGGCCCTCGCGGTCCAGGGCCGGTGAGGTGAAGACCAGGTGCTGGCAGCGGTCGCCGTGCTCGGGGTGCCAGACCGGCGTGGCGACGCCGGCCCCGTCCGCCTCCTCGCATGGGTGAGTTCCAGGGCGGCGCAGCCGTGCGCGGCCACGACCTCGGCCATGGCGCGCGGTTCGACGGCCGCCGCGGCCAGGTCGTGGCGCAGGGCGACGCTGCCGGGCACGGTGGCCGGCAGTGCCCGTACCGCGCGTCGGCGGGCATCCCGGTGGAGCCCGCCGACGATGGCGACGGGCAGGCTCACGGCTTGCTCCCGTAGCGGCGCTGGAAGCGCTCGACGCGCCCGGCGGCGTCCAGGACGCGGGCGGTGCCGGTGTAGAAGGGGTGGCTCTGCGAGGAGATCTCGACGTCGATGACGGGGTAGGTGCGGCCGTCCTCCCATTCGACTGTCCTGTCGCCGGTGGCGGTCGACCGGGTGAGGAAGGCGAAGTCGGCGGCCTTGTCGCGGAAGACGACGGGGCCGTAGGCGGGGTGGATCGCAGGCTTCACGGTGCGCTCCTTCGGAATGTGGTGGCGGTGCGGAACGTGGTGGCGCGCGGGTCAGCGCTCTTCGCGGAAGTCGACGTGCCGGCGGACGACCGGGTCGAACTTGCGCAGCACCATGCGGTCGGGGTCGTTGCGCCGGTTCTTACGGGTGACGTAGGTGTGGCCGGTCCCCGCGGTGGAGCGGAGCTTGACGATCGGGCGTACTTCGTCGCGTGCCATGCAGGCAGTATACGAAAATGATTGCCAGTTTCAATAGAGACTTCGATCCTGAGTCGACTTTGCTTCGAGTGAGACAATTTTGTATCGTTCGACGTGAAGGAGGCTCATTCATGGTGAACGAAGAAGAACTGCTGGACGGCGCCGCCCGCGTCCTCGCCGGCGATCACAGCGCCTCGATGGTGCAGATCGCCGCCGGCATCGGTACCAGCCGCGCCACGCTGAGCCGCCGCTACGCGACCCGTGAGGCCCTGCTCAAGGCCGTCGCCGTCCGGGCGATCGAGGTGGTCGATGGCTGCCTGGCCCCGCTGGACCTCGCGGAGAGCGCCGACGCGGCCGCCTTCGACACCGCCCTCGAGGAACTGGTCATCGCCCTGATGCCCGCCGCCCACCTCTACGGCTTCACCTCGCGGGACGCCACCGTCCTCGCGGACCCGGAGTTCCGGGCCGGTGTCGACCGGCAGGACCGGCGGGCCCTGGCCTTCCTCGCCCTCGGCCAGCGGCTGGGCCGGCTCCGCGCCGACCTGCCGCCCTACTGGATCTGGTACTCGCTCTGGGGCCTGCTCGACGCGGCCGCCGAGGGCGTGCGCGACGGGCATCTCGCCCCGCGCCAGATCGGCCACCTGGTCCTGACCTCCTTCCTCAGCGGGGCGCGGCCGCTCCCGCGGCCCCCCGCCGGCGCTCCCGCGCCCTGAAACTCCTCACCGCCGTGCGCGCCGTGCGCACCTCTGAACGGAACCCCATGCACACCCCCGCGCTGGACCCCCGTAGGTGGATCGTCCTGGCGATCCTCTCCGGCAGCCTCCTGCTCATCTCCATGGACACCACGATCCTCAACGTGGCCTTCCCCTCGCTCGTCGGCGACCTGCGGCCCGGCGCCGTGCAGCAGCTGTGGATCATCGACGTCTACGCGCTCGCCCTGTCCGGACTGCTGGTCACCGCGGGTGCGCTCGGTGACCGCTGGGGGCGCAAGCGGCTCCTCATGGCGGGCTTCGGCATCTTCTCCCTGGCCTCGCTCATAGCCGTGTTCTCCACCGAGGCCTGGCACGTGATCGCGGCCCGCGCCCTGCTCGGCATCGGCGGCGCGGCCATCATGCCCTCCACCGTGTCGATCCTGCGGACCGTCTTCACCGACGCCAAGGAGCGGGCCTTCGCACTCGCCGTCTGGGCGGCCGTCTTCGGCGGCGGCATGGCCTTCGGACCCGTCGTCGGCGGGCTCCTGGTCCAGGACTACGGCTGGCACTCCGCCTTCCTCCTCAACCTGCCCGTCGCCGCCGTCCTCGTCGCGGCCGGTCTGCGCTACCTGCCCGAATCGCGTTCCCCGCGCGGCACCGGCCGCTGGGACTGGTGGGGCGTCGGCCAGTCCGTCGTCGGCATGCTCGCCCTCGCCGGCGGTATCAAGCAGCTCGGCAAGAGCGGCATCGCCGACCCGATGCCCTGGGCCCTGCTCCTGCTCGCCGCCGCCCTGCTGACCGTCTTCGTACGCAGGCAGCTGCGCCTGGACAACCCGCTGCTCCAGGTGCGGCTGTTCACCAAGCCCGCCTTCAGCGTCGCGGCCACCGCGATCTTCCTGCCCATGGTGGGGATGGGCGCGATCCTGTTCCTGGTCACCCAGTGGTTCCAGTACGGCGAGGGCTACACCCCGCTGGAGGCCGGGGTGCGCCTGCTGCCGGCCCCGCTCGCGCTGATCGCCGCCTCGATGGTGGCCCCCTCGCTGATGCAGCGCTTCGCGATCCGCCACGTGCTCGGCGCCGGGCTGGTCGTCCTGGCCGTCGGCATGGCCCTGCCCTGGACCTTCCAGCAGTTCACCGACCTCGGCTACCCGGCCTTCGCGGCCGCCCTCACCGTGATGGGTCTGGGCGCCGGCCTCGCCACCACCGTGGCCTCGGTGACGCTGGTCTCCGCCGCGCCCGTGGCCGAGGTCTCCAGCGCCGCCGCCATCGAGGAAACCTGCTACGAACTCGGCTCGGCCATGGGCGTCGCCGTCCTCGGCTCCACCGCCGCCGTCCTCTACCGGGGCAACCTGCCCGCCCTGGACCTGGACGGCCCGAGCTCCGCAGCCGTCCGGGACTCCGTCGGCGAGGCCGCGCACACCGCCGAACGCCTCGGCGGCGCCGTCGGTCAGGCCCTGCTCGACACGGCCTCGCACGCCTACACCCTGGCGATCACTCCGGCGTTCCTGCTGGCCGCCGTACTCGCGGTCGCTGCGGCGGCCACGACCTGGACGCTCATTCCGCGGGACCTGCGGCCGACCGAGAACCACTGACCCGGGCGGGCCGCGGCGCGGGCGCGGCCGGGGCCGGCCCCAGGGTGGTGGTGCCGGGCGCCGCCCGGTGGCCGAGGCCCGTGCGGTACGCGTCCATGGCCGCCTCGACCCGGCCCGTACGCCGCAGCAGATCGCCCAGCAGCCGGCACAGGTCCGCGAGATCACCCGTCGCCCCACTGCGCTCCAGCAGTGCCAGCGCCTGTACGTAGTGCTCCTCGGCGGACTCCGACTCGCCGCGCTCCTCGGCCATCAGGCCGAGGAGCCGGTGCGCTCCGCCCGCGTGCACGGCGCCGTGACTGTCACCCAGCTCCAGCAGCGCCGACAGCAGCCCGGCGGCCTCCTCGTACCGCCCGAGCTGGCGCAGTACGTCGGCCAGCTCGACCTCCACCTGCGCCGTGTAGAGCCCGGCACGGCGGGCCGACAGCATGTCCCGGGCGATCCGCAGCTCCCGCTCCGCCGCAGCGAGTTCGCCGTTCTGCGCCTGTACGTAGCCGCGCATCCAGTGGCAGTGCGCGAGGTCGGTCCGAAGCCGCAACTGCCCGTATATCTCCTGCGCCTTGGCCAGTGAGGCGTCGGCCTCGGCCACGCGCCCCCCGGCGAGGAAGGTTCGAGCCACCTGCCGGTGCATGCCGGCCACCAGCGCCGGGTCGCTGACCTGCGGAGCCAGCGCGAGCGCGAGCTCGGCGGCGCGGGCGGCCCGGGCGTGGGCGCCCATGTCGAGGTACGGCCCGATGATCGCGGCGTTGAGCAGCACCAGCGCCTCGGGATCGGCCAGCCCGCTCGCGCCCAGCTCGTCGATGGTGGCCTCGAGCAGGTAGCAGGCGTAGCGCAGCTCTCCCGCGAGCAGGTGCGCCACCGCGCGGCCGCGGATCGGCCGGGCCCGGCGGGGGAGCGGCTCGTCGGCCAGGAGGCGCTCGGCCGCCTCGAAGTGGGCGATCGCGTCCGGCAGTTCCCCGGACTCCAGCGCGCACTCGCCGAGTCCGAGCCGCGCCTCCGCTTGCTCCCGGACCAGCCCGAGCTGCTCGGCCTCGGTGAGCAGCCGCCGGTAGCGCACCGCGGCCTCGTCGGCGGCGCCCGTGGCGAGCGTCTGCTGGGCGTCGGTGAGGGCGAGGCGCAGCTCGGTCGCCAGATGGGCGGGGCGGCCGGTGGTCAGTTCCTCGTACGAGGTGCCCAGGCGTGCGGCGAGGAAGCGCAGGGCGGTCTCGGAGGGCCGGACCTTGCCCGACTCCAGCGTGGAAATATAGGCCGAGGTGTAGGAGGGCTCGGCCAACTGTCGCTGGGTCAAACCGAGTTCACCGCGCATGCGCTGAACCCTGCGACCGATGCGGGCCGGTTCGTCCATGAAATCCCCCTTGTTGCTCGAACTCCCCAGTATTCAGGGGGAGCAGGCATTGCGCACCTCCCGTGCGCCACCTAGTTTAAGCAGCCGATTCACTGGACTTAACAACCTGCTTAACTTCCGTTCCCCGGGGAGGACTTCATGGATCCAGTCAGACGTTCCGCGAGACGAGCGGCGCTGCGCGGAGCCGTCGCGGCGATCTGCGCCACCGCCGCGCTGGTGGCCGCCGGTCCCGTGGGCGCGGCCGACGCCGCCGGCGCCGCGACCGGGTCCCGGGTGGAGGTGGAGATACCGGGGCCGGAACACGGCGGTGACGCCGGATCGGGCCACGCCCGCGTACCGGCCGCGGGCAGCCCCGCGAAGTCCGCAGGCCGGCTCTCACCGGCCGAGCGGGCGGCCGACGGCGAGGTCACCAAGATGATCGACAACGGCTCCACCGCCGACCGCCTCGACGTCGTGGTCATCGGGGACGGGTACACCGCCGCCGAGCTGGGCCGCTTCCACACCGACGCCGAGCAGAAGTGGGCCGAGGTGAGCGCCGTCGAGCCCTACACCACGTACCGGAACCTCTTCAACGTCTGGACGGTCGACGCGGTCTCGCACGACTCCGGAGTCTCCGGCGACCCCGACCCGGCCACCGTGCGCGACACCGCGCTCGGCTCGTACTTCTGGTGTGAGAACATCGAGCGGCTGCTCTGCGTCGACCAGCCCAAGGTCGACGCCTACGTGGCGAAGGCGCCCGCCGCGGACCTCGTCATCGTCCTGTCCAACAGCGCCAAGTACGGCGGCGCCGGCTACAACGAGCCCAGTGCCACCCTCGGGTACGAGGGCATATCGACGGCCTCCGCGGGCCACCCGAAGTCCGGCCAGGTCGCCATCCACGAGACCGGCCACTCCCTCGGCAAGCTCGCCGACGAATACTTCTACCCCGGCGTTCCGGAATACGAGAAGTACGCCGGACCCGAGCCCGCGGAATCCAACAGCTCGGCCCTGCCCGCCGAACGCATGGCCGCCCGGCGGGCCAAGTGGTACCGCTGGCTCGGCGAGGAATCCCCCGACGGCGGCACGGTCGGCGCGTACGAGGGCGGCAACTACTTCGTGACGGGGCTGTACCGGCCCACCGACAACTCGCTCATGCGGGTTCTCGGCAAGCCCTTCAACCTGCCCGGCGTCGAGTCGATGATCGCCGGCTTCTACCAGCACGCTCGGATCGCCACCCCGCTCACCCCGACCGAGCGCACCCTGCGGCTGCGTCACACGGCGAAGGTGTCCGTACCGAGACTGGCCGGCGCGGACGGCCGCCAACTCGCGGTCCGCTGGTACCTGGACGGCCGGGAGCTGAAGCGCTTCCAGGGCCGCACCGAGGTCTCGGTGGCGGAGCTGTGGCTCTTCGACCTCCGCACGCACCGCCTGTCGGTCACGGCCGAGGACCGCACCCCGTCGGTGCGCGACCCCAAGGTCATCCGCACCCTGCGCTCCACGGTCGACTGGAACGTCCGGCTCTAGACCGTCTCCGGCCCGGGGGTCACGTCCCGATCGGGGGCGGCTGTGGTGGACCGGCCGCCGGTAACCGCACGCCGCACGCCGGGCATCGCACACCGGCCGGTGGCCGGGGCGAGGGGGATCGCTGCGGCCACCGGCCGGTGCGGGTGGGGTGGGGGAGAAGAGGCGTACGGGCTACATGGGGTCCATGCCCCGGTCGTCCATACGGCCCTCCTGCTCGCTCTGCTCCTGGAGGCGGCGGGCCTTCTCCTTCAGCCGACGGCGCTCCTCCGGGTCGGTCGAACGCTCGGCCGCGGCGTTGAGTTCCTGGGCCTTGGCGCGCATCTGCTGGGACCGGCCGCGGGACTCGCCTGAAACGCTCATGTTCGCTCCTTGGATCTGTGGGAGAGCGGGCGGATTCAGCGAACCAGGACTGCCGTGCGCCCGCATCTCGAAGCGTCACCGAGTGTGAACCGCGCCGACGCGGACGCCGCCTGGGCCTGGGCCGGGTCCGGTCAGTCGGGGTCCGTCCCGAGGGACGTGGTCAGGGTGAACAGGGCCCCGTCCGGGTCGCGGAGCGTCACCCACCGCTCCGTCGCGTTCGAGGTGACGTCCGAGACGGGCCGCCCGCCCAGCGAGACGGCGGCCTCCACCGCCGGCTGGAGCTTCGGCACGCGGAAGTGGACGTGCCAGCGGGGCCTGGTGTGCGGGGAGTACGCGGCCATCTCCACAGGCCCGCTGTTCAGGCGGGCGACGGGCTCGCCGTCCTGCCGCAGCACGACCTGGTCCTCCTCGTACGAGACCTCGCAGCATCCGGCGCGGCCGGTGGCCCACTCCAGCACCGCGCCGTAGAAGATCGCTGCGTCGAAGGCGTTCCTGGTGCGCAGTTCCAGCCAAGCGGGCGAGGGGCCCCTGCCCACCCGCCAGCCCGCCTCCACATTGCCCTCCCAGATCCCGAAGACGGCGCCGTCCGGATCGGCGACGAGCGCGGCGCGGCCGCCGGACTCGAAGGAGACCGGTCCGACCGCGATCGTGCCGGTCCGCTCCCGGATCCGGTCCACCGCCACATCGGCGTCGTCGACGGCGAAGTATGGGGTCCACGCCGCGGCGACCCCCAGGTCCGCTGCCAGCGCCCCGATGCCGGCGACCGGCACCCGGCCCTGGAACGCCGCCGAGAACGCCTCGCCCAGGCGCGTCGGGCGGAATCTCCAGCCCACGACCGCACCGTAGAAATGCTGGGCGGTGCCGAGGTCGCGCGTCATCAGGCTCACCCAGCACGGGGCCCCGAAGACGTCCCTCGTCGAAATCTCCACCGTTCGCTCCGTCTCTGGTGACCCCTCGCTGCCCCTCTCATTCTGGTGCTTCTCGGGACGATCCTCGCGACCCACGGCGGCGAATGCGCACAGAAAGTGTCCGAGAATCACGCTCCGTGGTGATCCCCTCCAGGTGGTGCGCGGCGATAGCCTCGGTCCCGGACGCGCCCGCAGCCCCGGAAGGCAGGTCTCCCATGGCCGGATCCCAGATTCCCGTGATCGACCTCGGGCCGTGGCGCTCCGGCGGACCCGAAGCCCGCACCCGTACGGCCGCCCGTGTCGACGAGGCCCTGAGCGCGGCCGGTTTCCTGCTGGTGACCGGGCACGGTGTCGACCCCGCGCTGCCCGCGCGGATCAGGGAGGCGGCGGGCCGGTTCTTCCGGCTGCCCGCGAGCGCGAAGGCTCCGTACGCCGTCCCGGTCGGCGGCCGCGGCTGGCTCGGGCCCGGGGCGGAGGCCAACAGCTACGCGGAGGGGGCGGCCTCCCCGCCCGACCTCAAGGAATCCTGGTCCTTCGCGGCCGAGGACCCCACGGGGATCCCCTCCGTGGACGCCGAATGGTTCGTGCCCAACGTGTGGCCCGCCGAAGTGCCGGGGCTCCGGCCGCTGGTGACGGAGTACCTGGGCCTGATGCGGTGCCTCTCCGACGAGCTGCTGGAGCTCCTGGCCTGCGCCCTGGGCCTCGCCGAGGACCACTTCACCCGCCACACCTCGCACCCCACCTGGGGGTTCAACCTCAACTGGTACCCGGGCACCGAGGTCGTCGGCCCGCCCCTGCCCGGCCAGTTCCGCATCGGGGCCCATACGGACTTCGGCACCGTCACGGTCCTAGACCGGCAGCTGGGGGCGGGCGGGCTCCAGATCCACACCGACGCCGACGGCTGGCAGGACGCGCCCTACGACCCCGCGGCGCTCACCGTCAACATCGGCGACCTGATGGCCCTCTGGACCGGCGACCGCTGGCGCGCGGGGCGCCACCGCGTACTGCCCCCGCCCGCCGACACCCCTGCCGAGGAACTGATCTCCCTCGTCTACTTCTACGAATGCGACCCGCACACCCGGGTGGAGTCACTGCCCGCCCCGGTCGGCCGGGTGGTGCACGACCCCGTCGACTCGCACACCTACCTGCGGGGCCAACTCGACGCGATCAGTGTGGCTACGCCTCAGGCGTGACCTGGCGCCCTCGCCTGCGTCCAGGGGCTGATGGCCGGGATCCCCCGCTGAGCTGACGCTCCGCCAGAACCACACGCATAACGTGATGTTCATGACCTTCATCACGTTCATCACGTGCCGCAGAACCGCCGCCGCTCTGACCCTGACCGCGTTCCTCCTGCCGCTTCCGCCCGCCGCCGCCGGCACCTCGGTCGCCGCGGACACGTCCGCCACTTCCGTGACCTATGCGCCCGCGGCGGCCGGGGCCGAGAGCCGCCGTACAAGGGTGGAACTCCCGTACCCCACCGGCCGGTTCGCCGTCGGCCGGGAGGACCTGCACATGGTGGACCGCAGCCGCACCGACCCCTGGGCCGGATCCGGGCCGCGCGAGCTGATGGTCACCATGCGCTACCCGGCGCGCCACGATGGCGGCCGCACCGCCCGCTACCTCACCCCCGAGGAGGCCCGGCTGCTGCTGGTCGACCGCGGACTGGAGCAGGTGATCCCGGTCGAGACCCTGACCGGCACCCGCACCCACGGCCGGACGGACGTCCCGCCGGTCGCAGGCCGCCACCCCCTGATCGTCCTCTCCCCGGGCTTCACCGCCCACCGGGCCAGTCTCACCTCCCTCGCCGAGGACCTGGCCTCCCGCGGCTACGTCGTCGCCTCGGTGGACCACGCGTACGAGAGCGTGGGGACCGCCTTCCAAGGCGGGCGCGTGCTCACCTGCCTGGCCTGCGAGAAGGTCCGGGACGAGGCGGGTTACCGGACCCTCAGTGACACCCGCGCCCGTGACGTGTCCTTCCTCCTGGACCGCCTCACCGGACGCGATCCCGTATGGCGCCACGCCGGACTCATCGACAAGGGCCGCATCGCGATGGCCGGGCACTCCATCGGCGGCGCCTCGACCGCGGCCGCGATGGCGGCCGACCGCAGAATCCGGGCCGGGATCAACATGGACGGCGGATTCTCCACGCCGGTCCCCGCGGCCGGACTCGGCGGGCGCCCCTTCATGCTGCTCGGCGCGCAGCAGCGCGGCCCCGGCGGCAACGCGAGCTGGGACCGCGACTGGCCGCTGCTCGACGGCTGGAAGCGCTGGATCACCTTCGCCGACTCCGGCCACTTCACCTTCACCGACTTCCCGGCGATCGGCGAGCAGCTCGGCCTGCCCGACGCCGAGGCCCCGCTGCCCGGCGGCCGCTCCGTCGAACTGACCCGCCGCTACGTCGCCGCCTTCTTCGACCAGCACCTGGGAGGCCGCCCGCAGCCCGTGCTCGACGGCCCGTCCCCGGACGCGCCGGAGGTCGCCTTCCACACCCCGTGAGCGAACACCGAGGCCCGGCCCGGGCCTCAGCCCGGGCCCGGCAACGGCCCCGGTCAGACCACGGTCACCGGGTGGCGGACCACCGCGTCGAAGAGGTAGCCCTGCGTGTTGTGGACCGACCGATCGGGCTGCGTCCGCCCGGTCGCGTCGGTCGCCCGCGCCAACAGCGAGGTCGTACCCGTGGCCCGCGGTGTCCACGGCACCGACCAGCGCACCCAGCCGCCCCGGCGCGGGGTGTCGTGCAGGACGGCCCGCCGCCAGTGCCCGCCGCCGTCCGTGCTGACGTCGATCCGGGTGACCGGCGCCGCCGCCGACCAGGAACGGCCGGTCAGCAGCCGGGTCCGGTGCACGGGAAGGGTGGCCCCCAGCTCCAGCTCGAAGGCGCTCTTGAGGGTCTGCCGGGTCAGCGGTTCACTGCCCTGCGCCGGGTGCTCGGGCCCGAACAGCCGGTACATGTCGGTGTTCCACGGCGAGTACAGCGGCTCGTCGCTCACCTCGATGTCCCCGACCCACTTGATCGAGGAGATGCCGACCCAGTCCGGTACGACGAGGCGCACCGGCCCGCCGTGGTCCGCAGGCAGCGGCTGCCCGTTCATCTCGTAGGCCAGCAGTACGTCGTCCAGCGCCTTCGAGACCGGCAGCGGGCGCCGCACCCGGCCCAGGTTCACCCCGTTCGCGACCACCTCGTCGTCCAGGCCGCTCGGCAGTACGTCCACGGCCCCGCGGGCCACGCCCGCCAGGCGCAGTACGTCCGACAGCCGCGCACCGCGCCAGCGCGCGACGCCGATCGCGCCCAGGGTCCAGGCGGTGCCGGCGACCGGCTGGCCCTGCTGGGTGGTGTAGAAGCTCCGGCCGTTACCCGCGCACTCGATGAACAGCGTCCGCTCCACCGGGCGCAGAGCGCGCAGCCGCTCGTACGACAGCTCCAGTGGGCCGCCCGCGAGCCCGTCGCCCCACACCTTCAGCCGCCATGTGCGGGCGTCGATCCGCGGGGTGGAAGTGTGGTTGCGCACGAAGAACCGGTCGATCGGGGTGAGCGGGCCCGTGCCGCGCAGGGCGGCGAAGTTCGTCTCCGCGTTCGTACCGCGGAGAGTGAACAGCTCGGGCGGCAGCGCCTTGACGGTGCGGGGCACCGGCACCGGATCGGCGAGGGGCACGACCGGCGCTCCCGGCGCCGCCGCGGCCGTGCGGGCGTCCGCGGTCACGCCCAACGATCCGGCGGCGGCCCCCACCGCGAACAGCCTCAGCAGATCACGGCGGTCCACCCCGGCGGAGCGGGCGCGGCCCCGCGCCCACTGCCGCAGGCGCGTGCGGTCGTACCGGCTCTCGTCCGACAGATCGAAGGGCATGGCAGGAGCACTCCTTGGTCGCGGTTCCCACGGACCGTAGAGGTCCGCGGCGAGCCGCGGGAACCTTCCCGCCGTGCCTGCCATGAACCCGCAGCATCACCGCAACGGCCGATTACCGCTGGTCGGCGGATTTTCGGCAGGATGAGGGCATGACCGAGATCCGTACCCCCCGACTCCTCCTCCGCCGCTGGACCGACGACGACCTCGTCCCCCTGTCGGAGATCAACGCCGACCCGGAGGTGATGCGCTGGATCGGCGAGGGCGACACCCTCGACCTGGACCGGACCGCCGAGGTCATCGAGCGCTGGGAGGAGGAGTGGGACGAGGAGGGCTTCGGCATCTTCGCCGTCGAGCTCCTGGGCTCCGGCGAGCTCATCGGCGCCGTCGGCCTCTCGATTCCCGAGCACCTGCCCGAGGCCCTGCCGGCCGCCGAGATCACATGGCGCCTCGGCCGCCAGTACTGGGGCCAGGGCTACGCCTCCGAGGCAGCCCAGGCCACCTTGGAGTTCGCGCTCCAGGACCGGGGCCTGGACCGGGTCGTCGCCATCAACCGGGCGGGCAACGAGGACTCCGAGAACGTGATCCGCAAGCTCGGCATGGTGCTGGAGCGCGACACCACGGACCCGCGCCACGGGCACCTCCTGCAGATCCACGGCATCGACCTCACGGAGTACGAGGCCTGATCCGCGCGGCCGCATCAACCGATCGGTCGACTGCGGGGTCCACCGGACCGCCCGCGCGCTCCGCCCACCGGTCGGACGCGCCGGGGGCCGCCGCGAGGCGAGCATGGACGGGGGAGCGGGAGGGCGTACCGGGCCCGCCCCGCCCGGAGCCGAGAGGGACGCCGACACCATGAACGCGCACGACCGACTCCTCCTCGACGCGGCCCGCCGCGGCGACACGGCGGCCGTGGGCGCGGCGCTCGCCGCCGGGGCCGCCGTGGAGGCCCGCGACGAGCAAGCCGGCCGTACCGGCCCGCGCGCAGTGCTCGTCGCTCCAGTCCAGTGGAACCGGACGCCCCAACAGCCTGGCCAGCGTGGACCGCACGCACGCCAGCCCGGCCGCCGAGGCCCGGGCCGGGACATCGGGGGAATCGCTCTTCCGGCCGGTGGAGGTCGCGAGCGGCGCTCAGAGGTTGCCGAGGTCCGAACTGACCCACCGTTGCGGCCGCATGCGGATGACGATCTGCTCCCCGTGTTCCTTCCAGGCGAAGTCGACGTAGCCCTCGACCTTGTCCGTCGGCAGGTACCGGGTCGAGAGCTCCACCAGCTGCTCGCGCTTGGCCGCAACGGTCGAGATGACCGGTCCCTCGACCGACACGTACCGGATCGTCGGGTCCAGGCGGTCCACCATCAGGGTGAACCGGCCCGCGGCCCGGATCAGACAGAGGTCGGGACGGTCGAGGAGGTCGTGGGCGGCGTTGACGGTGAACGGCACCGTCGACACGTGGAGCGTGGGCTCGCCGTCGAGGCTGGGGACGCGGGTGACGGACAGCCCGGGTCCGGGGACGCCGTAGGGGAGGTGATCCCCGCGGACCATCGCCCGGCGGTCGCGGAGTGTGGCTACGGCGGCAGCCAGTACCTGGCCTGCGGTGGCTTCAGGTGTTCCGAGGTACAGGTGGACGTCGATGCCGTGGGCGCCGAGGACCTGGAGCTCGGTGAGGGGGCCGGTTGCTGTGTCCGCGACGCCGACTCGGTTCAGGAGTGCGGTACTTCGGTACAGGCCGGCGAGTTCCTTGCCCTGCCAGGGCCCTGACTCGACCTCCATCGAACCCGGCATGAAGGGGCGGATCCAGTCGGTGCGGAGGGTCATGGTGCCGGCCGACACGAGCACGCGATGGCGAAGGTCGGGAACTACGACCAGCCGTCCCAGCACTGGTCCACGTCCGGATTTGGGCGCTTGACGCTCTGCGGCCTCAGCCTGGTGGTGCTCCTCGGGAGCAAGGCCCTTTCAGGCTTGCACTTCTGCGTCCGTCGGGGCTTGCGGTTGCGCCGCTTCCGCGGCGGTTTCCCAGGGAGGGGGCGTCCGCGACTCCGTCCATGCGGCCAGGTCGTCGCCGTCGACGCAGACGATGCCGCAGGCAGCGGCGTACTCCTGGGCCGGAGCCGTGAAGGAGCTGGTGGTCACCACCACCGCCACATCGGCCTCGTGGACGGCGAAACAGGTGCCGCCGAAGCGTTGCAGGTCCTGCGAGCCGACCCGGTGGGCTTCGCCGTAGTGCTTGCACTGGACGACGACGCGCAGGCCGTCAGCTGTCATGGCGATCACATCGGCACCCAAGTCCCCTGCCCCGCCCACGACTTCCACCTGGAGGCAGCCGTCCCGGGCGCACAACGCTGCGATCGCGTGCTCGAAGCCGTCGGCGTCCACCGCCGCGTGGTCCAGGGCGTCGGGCCCCACCTCGGGCACGTCGGTCGGATCGGCCACGGGCTGGGCAGCGGCAGACGGCACGAGGAGGGCCGTCGCAGCGAGCGGATCTGCGGTCGGCGGGTACGCGGTCGCTACGTAAGCGGTCCCCGGGTACGCGGGTACGCGGCGCCGGACGGGTGCCATGCTCCACCGGGCCAACGCCACCCCGGTCGCCAGGACGATCACTGTGAGGATCGGCATCACTGGTATGCCGCCGCCCACCCCCGCCTGCGCCGTCGTCCGCACGAACACGGCCAGTCCGCCCAGGCAGATGCCCACGAGCCCGACCGCCAGCATGACGTCCCGCCCCACGGACCCGGCACCCTCGCCTGCGCCGTCCCGACGGCCTCCTGATATCGCCATCCAGGACCCCTCCCTCACTCATTCGCCGGGTGGACCCCGTACGCACTCTCGTCTGATCACGAATCGCGGATCCAAACGGCCCACGTCGGCGTGGGGCGTGCCATCCGGCCCGCGGGGGAGCGTCCGACGGGGGGCCGCGGGGCCGACGCGGCGCCGTGGCGGAGCCACGGCGCTCCGGAAAAGGGGCACGGCGATACGGCCAGGCCTGGGGCCGCCGCTTCACCCTGTCCCGCAGCGCCAGCGCACGGCGAACGGAGGGCTCTCCGCCCGCCGGCCGGGCGACGCATCGCAGAGCGGGCTCGCGTGAGGCGGCAGGCCGGCGCCAGCTCGGTCCCTCAGGCCGGTGACCAGCCGCATTGGCGTGCCGCCCGCCCGCCCTCACCTCCGGTCGGCGAATCGCCTCGAGGGCCTCGAGCACCCGGGCCCGTGTCGTATCGCCACCCAGGTGACCGGCATCAGAGACAACGGTCAGCTCCGCATCGGGCCATGCGCGGGCGAGTTCCCACGCGGTGTCGAGCGGTCCGCCCATGTCCAGCCTGCCGTGGATCAGCACCCCCGGGACACCGGCCAGGCGATGCGCATCGCGCAGCAGCGCGCCTTCCTCCAGCCACGCGCCATGAGAGAAGTAGTGCGAGCAGATCCGCACCAGGGCCAGCTGCGCGGCCGCAGGGCGGTCGCCGTACGGATCGGAGGCGCCGTTCGTCTCCCCGGACAGCACCGCGTCCTCCCACCGGCACCAGTCGGCGGTGGCCTTCTCCCGTACCGTGGCGTCCGGATGGTCCGCGAGGCGCGCGTACGCCGCGACGATGTCGCCCTCTCGCGGTGTGCCCGGGGCTCCGGCGAGGAAGCGTTCCCACTCCTCGGGGAAGTACCGGCCGACCCCCCCCGGTAGAGCCAGTCGATCTCGGAGCGCCGGGTGGTGGTGACGGCGGCGATGACGATCTCCGACACACGTTCCGGGTGCGTATCGGCGTAGGCCAAGATCAACGTGGAGCCCCATGAGCCGCCGTACAGGAGCCAGCGGTCGATGCCCAGGTGCTCCCGCAGCCGCTCCATATCGGCGATCAGGTGGTGGGTGGTGTTGTGCCGCAAATCGGTCGTGGGATCGCTCGCGTGCGGTGTGCTGCGGCCGCAGCCGCGCTGGTCGAACAGGACCACCCGGTACCGGTCCGGGTCGAAGTACTGGCGCGCCTCGGCCCCGCAGCCCGATCCCGGACCGCCGTGAACGACGAGCGCCGGCTTGCCGTCCGGGTTGCCGCAGGCCTCCCAGTACACGAGGTTGCCGTCGCCGACATCGAGCATCCCCTTCTCGTACGGCTCGATCGGCGGGTACGGCTCGACCATGTCCAGACCTCCCGAGAACCGGATGCAACAACACAAGGCTGCGGCATGGGCTGAGGCGATACCAGGGCCCCTGCGTACGGGCGTGGTCACCAGCCGCGGCTGGTCTCCTCGCCGCCGGTGACCTCGACGAGGAAGGCCTCCCGGGTTGCCCCGTACTGGGCAACGGCCCCACGGTATCCGGCTCGCGGAATGTGCCCGCGGAGGGCTGCCGCCGACGTGAGTGTGCCCAGGCTCCCCGACAGCGACGGGCGGGTCAGGTCCGGGAAGGTGGCGACGAGGTGGGCGCAGTCGAGCTCGGTGATCCCGTGGACGGTGAGGTGTTCGACGCCCGCCCGCAGGGCGCCGCGGGTCGTTAAGGTTCGGCCGACCCTCGGCTGTGCACGTCAGCGCGCACGGGGCGGTCCGGTCCTCGCGGGCGCCGCTGTCCCAGAACCGCTGCCGGTGACCTGCGAGGCGGTCCAGGCGCCGAGCGCCTCGGGCACCGCGACGACATCGCCGATGGCGACCGGCCTCGATGGTCGGTCTCGTCCCCTGCCCGGATGCTGGCGGCGTGCGTCTGACCGGCTGCGTCCGACCCCGCTGCGTTCGAGGGCCGGCACGTGGTCCTCCGCCGCTCCGCCTGGGCGCACAAAGTGGGCCCCACGACATCTCTGCAGCACGGGCCTCAGGCCGGAGGCACCTCCCCGCTGATGCCGGGCGGGCCAACCGCAGTTGTTGTTGCGACCGCGCCGATGTGAGGCGTGCGCGGGCCGGGCACAGTGGCAGGTGGGGATCCGGCCGTCCGTCGGCAGGAATGCGTCGAGAGGGTGGTGGGCTCGTGGAACGGGACTGGTGGACGGTGGAGTTCGGGGACGTGCACGCGGGCGCGGCAGGCGTCCTGATCGGCGGCATCGAGCCGGGTCCGGTGTACTTCGACGTCGGGAGCGGCCCGAACGTGCCCTCGACGACGCACTGGACGGCCTACGACGGCCGCTCGCGCCGCCCCCGCGCCGAGGCGCTCAGGGCGGTGTGCGCGTGCGGCTGGCGAGGCGCCGCGGAGTACCCGCTGGACTGGGCGGCGATCGGCGACCAGCCGCTGTACGAGACGGACGTCGACCTCGCCGGCCCGCTCGCGGACTGGACCGCACACCTGTCCGTCGTCCGCGACAAGGCCGTGCCCCTCCCCGAGCCCTTGGCCGCGCTCCTGGTCGAGATCGCCGCGCACCTGAACACCACGGCCGCGGACACACCGTTGGCCGCGCTGCGCGCCGCCGGCGTGCTGGAGCGGATCACGGCCCGGGTCGGCCGGGCAGCAGCCGGGATGCTGGACCCCGATGTGTCCGCCGCGACGGTGGCCACCGCGCTGGGCACCATCCGCTCCAAGGCCCTGGTCGTACTCCTGACCGCCCAGGACCGGTAACGGCATCGCAGCACAACATCCGCCCTGTTGGGTTCCAGGTATGGCGGGGCGATCCGGAGTCGAGACCACGTACCTCGGGATGCCACCGTCCATCCCGCCGGTGCTTGGGAGGTGGGGGATTCGCCCGACGCGGTCTCGGATGGGGGCCAGGCCGCAGGGGGTATACGCGATTCCTACTTCAACGCTGAACGAGGATCGATGCACCAATGCTTGGTCTTCAGGACTCGGTCTGCGAAGTTCACGTCCCGCTCTTCAAGAAATCGGAATCCCAGGGAACGACAGATGCCGTTCGAAGGAGCATTCGCTGTCGCGGGGAACGCGTGCACGAGCCCCCACCGGCCGTCGTCCCGGGCAAGCTCCAGCAGTGCCTGCACCGCCCGCTTGCCCACCCCATGTCCCTGGAACTCCGGCAGTATCATCCAGCCGATCTCGGTCATCTCCTCGCCGTCTTCCGCGTGAGACCAAAGAGTCACGGTTCCCGCCACCGCAGTGGGATCCTCATCGAGAACGATCATCTTGATCCACTGAGTGCCCGACTCCGCACTTCGAACATCGCGACGAACCTTCTCCTCCATGCCTTTACGGGGAAGTGGCCCACCGAGATCGCTCATCATGGCCGGGTCGCACCGCATGCGTACGTACGCATCGACATCGCCGAGTTGGACATCGCGCAGTTGCATCCGTACTCCTCTGTCGGCTCTCCGCTTACTGTGCCTCGATCATCCTCGACGTACGGCGGGAGCATTCCAGCAGTCCGACACCCTGACCGAGAAGGTCGTGGACCTTGCGCCGTCGGTCGCGGGTGGTCTGCTCGTGGACCCCGCCGGGACGGGGCGGGTTGACGGTGGCCCAGCAGGGGGCGTGGGCCCGCACTTCGACCAGGACCGTGTCGCATGGATTGTTGATGGGTCGGGCCGGGGCGCCCTGCCGGGATTACTCCCGGTGGGTTTCCCCGCCCCGCCCTCCGAACCCGGCGTGCGGCTCTCACCGCACCG